>NZ_JBIBGK010000009.1:0-277236 GCF_042956445.1 Streptomyces sp. NPDC008238
GTCGAGCCCGAGACCGGCTTATACACCGCCGTCACCCTCACGCCCGGCGCCGGCCCCGAGCACCACGAAGCCACCGTCGGCCTGCACCTGCTCGCGGACGAAGACGGGCCGGTGGACGCCTTCGGCGACACCGCCTACTCCACCGGCCAGGCCCGCCAGGCCCTGGAACAGGCAGGTCACCGGCTGTTCCTCAAGCCCGCCCCACTCCGGGCGGCCGTCCCTGGCGGCTTCACCCTCGACGACTTCACCATCGACACCACCGCCGCCACGGTGACCTGCCCCGCCGGACACACCGTTGCTCTGTCCGACCCCGGCGGCCGGCACCAGCAGCGCACGGCCGCCTTCAAGGACCGGTGCACCGGCTGCCCACTGCGTCAGCGATGCACCAAGGCCAAAGCCGGACGCATCCTGACCATCCGCCCCCACCACGACCTCCTCGCGGCCGCCCGCCGCCAGGCCGCCACCGACCCCGCATGGCAGGCCGACTACCGCCGCTGGCGACCACCGGTCGAACGCGCCGTCGCCTGGCTCGTCCAGCACGGCAACCGCCGCCTGCGCTACCGCGGCACCATCGCCAACGACACCTGGCTCCACACCCGAGCCGCCGCCCTCAACCTCCGCCGGCTCATCAACCTCGGACTCACCCACACCGGCGGAATCTGGCACCTCAACCCGGCCACCGCATAGCAAAACAGGGGCTGTCCGGCCTACGGCCGAACAGCCCCACACCAAGATCTTCACCAGTCTTCTAGGGCGTGTCGTCAAATGCCCGCCTGCCCAGCGACGCCTGGCACGGCACCTCGCTGCGTTGTCGAATCGTCCGAGTAGCCCACTACGAGGACGACTCTCCGCCTTGCGATGCACCACACCAGACGCCGCTGGGCCCGCCCTTCGGGCGGCCGGCGCTCATTTGACGACACGCCCTAGGCGCCGCCGGCGGACCACCCCCGAGGCGCGGTGCGCGGCCACTGCACGGGTGGGCAAGGGACGGTGCACAACGGGGCAAGGTGCCCGGAGCGAGTCCTCCTACGGTCGGAGGTGTCCCTCACAAGTGGGACGCCACCGCGCGGGTCCGGGACCCTCGTGGATCCGCCGGATCCCGGCCCCGCGCACGGACCTTGAGGAAGTGACGCCGATGCCGGACATCGAACAGTTCGAGGAGGATTCGGACGACGGACGACAGATGCGGAACCTGGCCGTCGTGGGGGGCGTGGTGTGGATCCTCGCGCTGTGCGCGGTCTGCGTGACGCTGCCGCTGTTCTCGCATCCGAGTCTGGCCTGCGGACTCGCCCCCCTGGTCACCGCGGGGGCGGTGGCGATGGTGATGGGCCGTGTGAAGGACCGTTACCGCCACGGGGCGGCGCGGGCGCGTGCCGTTGCGGAGACCGTGCGCCGCACCCTGCTGCGGCCGCTCCCCGAGCGCATCGGCGCACTGGGGCTCGCCTCCGTCTACCGGGCCTGCGGGGGCCGGGGACAGGTCGGCGGGGACCTCTACGCCGTCGCACGGAACGGCCGGACGACGCGTCTGATCATCGGCGACGTGTGCGGCAAGGGGCTGCCGACCTTCGAGGACGTCGCCGCCGTGCTCGGGGCGTTCCGTGAATGGGCGCCGCGCGCCGCGAACCTGACGGAGCTGTCGGCGCGCCTGGAGGAGAGCTTCCTGCGCCACCTCGCCGAGAGCGAGGACGGCGCCCGCGACACCGACGAACGCTTCGTGACCGCGCTGCTGCTGGAGGTCCGCGACGGCGAGCGGCTCGCCCGCCTGGTCAACCACGGGCATCCGCCGCCGGTACGGGCCCGTGGGGGGAGCGTCGCCCTGGTGGCGGGCTGTCCCTCGCCCCCGCTCGGACTGCGCGCCGTGCGGGAGTGCGGAGCCGTCGAGGAGTGCTTCGAACTGGCCGCGGGCGACACCCTGTTGCTCTACACCGACGGGCTCGTCGAGGCCCGCGACGCCGCCGGGCACTGCTACCCGCTGCTGGACCGTGCGACCGCGTGGCGGTGGGTGCGGCACGGCCTGGCCCACCACGATCGCCTGCCGGACGCACTCGGGGAGATCCTCCGGGACCTCGTCGAGCACGCCGGCGCGCTTCCGGCCGACGATCTCGCGATGGTCGCGCTGACCCGGGTGGAGGAGCCGGCCGCGGCCGCGCTGCCCCGGCCCGCCGGTGAGGCCCGGCGTGAGGACACGGGGCAGCTGACGCAGGATTGATGACCTGTCAGGTCTGCCGGGGGACGTGGGCGGTGGCCTGCAGGGGCGTGGCCTGCAGGCCACCGGCCTGCCGCCACTCCGCGGGGGAGAGGCCGTAGACCGCCCGGAAGGTGCGGCTGAAGTGGGCGTGGCTGGCGAAGCCCCAGCGGTGCGCGATCGCCGCCACGGTCCGCCCGGCGAACTCCGGCCGGACGAGGTCCCTGCGGCAGGCCTCCAGCCTGAGGCGCCGGATCCACCGGCCGACGGTCAGGGGCTCGTCCTGGAAGAGCTGGTACAGGTAGCGGACGGAGACGTGGTGCGCGGCCGCCACCGACGCCGGGGAGAGGGCGGGGTCGTCCAGGTGGCCGCGGATGTAGGCGCGGACGTGCTGGAGCAGGGCCCGCTCCGCGGCGGACTGCTCCCCGGTGGTCCCCTCCAGCGCGACCAGGGCGGTCAGCACGTCGACGATGCCCTGGCGCAGGAAGCGGTTCGCGTCCTGCGCGCAGATGCAGTGGTCCGTCGTGGTCACCAGCCCGTCGACGTACGAGGCGAGGACCCCGCCGATCCCTTGGCCGGGGGAATAGGCCCGGCCGGTGGCCAGGCGCAGGAGGGAGTCGGGGAGGTCCAGCATCTGCCGCGGGACCGTGGCCACGTGCTGCCGGACCGGGCCGGTGAAGTCCAGGACGTAGGGCCGCCGGTTGTCGAGGATGACGAGTTCGCCGGCGGACAGCAGCGTCTCCCGGCCGTCCTGGACCGCGACGCTGCCGCCGCTGTGCTGCAGGCTCACCATGAGCGAGCCGTCGCCGTCGGCGGCGATGAGCGGCGCGGTGCGCGCCATCTGCTGCCGGCTCGCCTCGAGGAAGCCGGCCTGGACGCCGGCGAGGCAGGTCCGGCGTATCGCCCCGTGGAGCTCTGACGTCTCCGCGGTGCGGATGTCCAGCCGGGTGAACGCCCGCTGGACGGCGTCCCTCCAGTACTCGGCGCGCTCGGCGGGCGGTTGGATGTCTGTGCAGAATGCTTCGATCACGATGTCCTCGCGAACTGTGCGGAGTTGCCCGGTTCCCCGGGGCCCGGCGGCGCTTCCGCATCGGGCGCGGTCCGCACGGGGAACCCCATCGCGGCCACCGTAGGCCGGGCAGCGGCCGTCGACGGCCCTGACGGCCGGGAATACGGGACATCCGCAGACATTGCGAGGGACACCCGCAAACACGAAACGGCGTGATTGATACATTCTTCACATTTGTTGGTCAATACATACAAGACGGGCTGAAGGGGGGCGCCGTGCCGTGCCGCCGTGCGCGGACCGGTGGTCGTGCCACCTCGACCGGGTCGTACTCCGCACCCGAAAACGGTTGCGCCGACGTCCCCTTGCTGGAGCGCGGTCGTGCGGGCTCCGGGCGCCGGGCCCGGCCGGCGGACGGGGAAGGCGAACGCGCGCGGCTGCCCGGGACGTGCAGGAAGCCCGCAGCCGGCCGCACGTCTCTTCGGGAACTCCGCAGGCCCGCGCGGCCCGTGGGCGGAAGGCCCGGCGAACCCGGGGCTGGCCGGCCCGCCGGGCGGTGCGGCCGGGTGCCGGTCCCGGGTTCCCGCTCCGTACGGCGAGGCCGCGGCCGTTCCCGGGCCCGCGTGCCGGCCGGACGCCTCAGGCGCCGATGCGGGGCGGCCTGACCGTTCCGTGGACCTGCCGGGCGTGGGACGCGTACCGGCGGCGCCCCAGGAAGGGGACGATGATCCGGACCGGCAGCGGGGCCGTCGCCAGGACCGCCTTGACGACCTCGGGGTCACCCTCGTACATGGCCATCCCGAAGGCGAGGGGCAGGTCCTTCTTCGGCGTGTTCTGCATCCCGTGCTCGCCCAGCTGGTGCCACTCCGCCGCGGTGACGTGCTTCGCGGCCAGCGGCAGGATCTCCTTCTCCTCCAGCGCCATGTGCTGGATGAGCACCGTCAGCAGCCGCTCGGACGCCTCGGCGAGCTGCTCGCCGCCCTGGGCGGTCGGGACCCAGCCCCTGAGCAGTCCGGTGACCTCGGCGTGCAGTTCCTCGATGGCGTGGTGCTGCTGCTCCATCATCGGCACGATGGCTTCCGCGTCGAGGCCCGCCCGCTCGACCAGCTTGGGCCAGAGCAGCTTGTCCTCGCCCTCGTGGTGCGTGTGCAGGATCCGGCACACCAGCTCCGCGTGCGCGCCGATGACCTCGGCGCGCCGGGTGTCGCCGGGCGTGACGGACCGGATGAGCTCGGGAAGCAGTCTGAACTCCCGGCGCATCGCGGTGTGAGCCATGTACATGTCACGCGTATCGGCCACGGGTTCATCGACGAGTGGAGCCATTGTCTCTTCCTTGTATGGCCGCCTGGCATCCCCCCGCGATGCCAGGCGGCCCGTATCGGGCAGGCCCCGCGCACCCGCCGGCGGCCCTCGGTGTGCGGACCGCCTTCGGTGGCACGGGCGGGGTGCCGCCGGGTGACACGGAGTGCGCAGGGTGATCAGGACGGAGGAAAGTGCAGATCAGTGCGGCTTCCGGCGGCCCAGGCCACTGTCTCAGTCGCTCCCCGGCGGCCGCATGCGTCAAATGCCCCTGGTCCCGGGCGGCCGCATGGGTCGTCTGACGCTGCCACCGTGACGGGCG
Organism: Streptomyces sp. NPDC008238; assembly: GCF_042956445.1. Lineage (NCBI taxonomy): Bacteria > Bacillati > Actinomycetota > Actinomycetes > Kitasatosporales > Streptomycetaceae > Streptomyces > Streptomyces sp. NPDC008238. The sequence goes on from NZ_JBIBGK010000009.1 coordinate 4,813, forward strand.
CGGCCGTCCCCTCCTCAGTGCGGTGGGGCGGTGCCGTTCGTGGTGACCTTCGGCACGTGACCAGGCGGTTCCCGGCGGGCGCTCCCGGCGGCGTGCGGCGGATCCCGTCGGCCTCCGTGGCGTCGGGGGGCGCCGCCCACGACTTCGCCGGCGGGTGCGGGCCGGCCCGGCCGGGTGCCGGTCGCCGACCCGGCTCCTCCACCGTGGCGGCGCCGGGTGTGCGGCATAGCAGACGCCGGCGGTGTGCTGCCGCGTCGAGAGGGGGTGAGTCGCACCCCCTCAACGCGGCGGGAGGGCAGGCGGGTTGGGGCATATACTTGCCGCGTCAAGTAACCCCCTCCTGTGCTCCGTCGCGCGTCGGTCGCGGCCGGGTGCGGCGACCCCCGTGCGTGGCGGGGTGGGAAGGAGAGCTCGAACCATGTCGACCGAAGCCGTCCCTCCTCGCGCCGCCCGGGCGTTACGGTCCGGCCCCGTTGCGGTCCTGCCCGCGCACACCCAGGAGCACGGCGAGGAGTCCTACCGGCGTACCGGGCCGGGACGGCGGAGACCGGCGAACGCCTCGGGGGGCCGCATGCTCCCCGAGCGCCGCCGGCCCCGCCCGGTCGCGGTAGCCGATCCGCACCAATGCTCTTGCACACCGCAGTGGCCGAGCCTGTGGCCGGCCACGGAGAGAAGCCCGGGGATGGCGCACGTCGCCATCGGGGGGCAAGGAGAACTTGTGGCTGTCTCGCCCATCAGCGTGTTCGACACGATCGTCCGTACGGACCTGCCCCAGCGACCCCCCGTGCTGTTCGACACGGTGTGCGTGCTCGGTGGCAGTGTCGCGGGACTGCTGGCCGCCCGTGTCCTCGCGGACCACGCCCGGAAGGTCGTGATCGTCGAGCGCGACACGACGAACGTGGACGGGCGCTCCCGCGCCGGCGTCGCCCACGACGCCCAGGTGCACGGCCTGCAGCCCGGCGGGCTCGCACAGGTGGAGCGCTGGCTGCCGGGCTTCACGCAGGAGGCGCGGGACTTGGGCGGCGTCCTTCTCCGGCCCGACCGCACGACCATGTACGTCGACGGCCAGGAGCAACTGCGCGTCGGCGACACCGAGTTCCTCTTCTGCACCCGCCCGTTCCTGGAGTCGCGCATCCGCAGCCGGGTCCTGGCCCTGCCCAACGTGGAGACCCTGACGGCGCAGGCGACGGGCCTCGAGTTCGATGACGACGGCGGGGTGACCGGCGTGCGCCACACCGTCGACGGCGTCGCCGGCACGCTGCCCGCCGAGTTCGTGGTGGACGCGATGGGGCGGTCCAGCAAGGCGCCGGAATGGGTCGAGCGGGCGGGCTTCGACAAGCCCCCGCTGCAGCGCATGCAGACCGGGGTCCACTACGCGACCGCGCTCTTCGAGCGGACCGGCCGGCACGCGGAGGAGCCCTTCTTCACGGGCGCGCGCTTCACCCTGCCGCCCGGGCCCGACGGCCTGGCCGTCGCGCTGGTCAAGCCCGTCGAGGGCGGCCAGTGGCTCGTGGGGCTGACGACCCACGCGGACGGCCGCGCTCCCCGGACGATCGAGGAGTTCCGCGCGCTGTGCCGGAAGCTGCCGTACCCGTTCGCAGAGGTGACCGGCGGTACCGTCACCCGGGCCGTCCTGAACTTCCACCAGTCGGACAGCCGGCGCCGTGACTTCACGGGGCTGTCGCGCTACCCGTCCCGTCTGGTGAGCGTCGGCGACTCGGTGGCGTCCCTGAACGCCACCTACGCCCAGGGCATGACGTCCGCCGCCTTCCACGCCTCCTGCCTGTCCGAGTACCTCAACGGGCCGGTCGACCTCGCCGCGCCCGCCACCGGGTTCTTCGCCCTGCAGGACGTGGCGGTCGACGCCGTGTGGGCCGTGTCGGCCGGCTCGGACGCCGCGCTCCGCGACGCGATCGAGGGGGCCGAGGTGCCCGAGGAGGTGCAGAAGCAGCGCTGGGGCATGATGCAGCTCGCGCAGGCCTCGCTGACGGACGCCACCATCGCGGAGGCGACCGGCGCCGTCTTCTACGGCCTGGCCCACCCGATGTCCCTGGGCGACCCCGCTCTCCTGGAGCGGGCGCTCGCCGTGAACGGCCAGGGGCCCGCCGGCTCCTGAGCACAGCTGCGGCACGGCCGCGGCGGAGGGTCGCCGCGGCGCCGCCCGTCACAGGGCGTACCCGGGGAAGGAAACGCCTCCCGACGGTGTTGGACAGGTCTGTGCAGCGAGATTGAACAGACCTGTCTACTCGATCGAGGGGACGGCGGTATGTCCGAGCAATGCACCGCGCAGGACCGCGACACCGTCCGGGCCCTTCGGGCCGATGGCCGTCCCGGCGGCCATGGGGCGGCCCGCGCCGTACCGGCGTCGAGGAGCTCCCGCAAGGGGGTGCTGCCGCCGCGGGCCGCGTTCTACCTGCTCGCCTCGATCGTGGTGTCCTTCCTGGCGGGCTCCAGCGCCCCCACCCCGCTGTACGCCGTGTACCAGGCGGAGTGGGGGTTCGGCCCCGTGACGACGACCCTGGTGTTCGGGGTGTACGCGATCGCCGTCCTGGTCTCGCTGCTCACCCTGGGCCGGTTGTCCGACCACCTCGGCCGCCGGCCCGTCCTGCTGGCGGCCCTCACCGCGCAGGCGGCGGCGATGGTGGTGTTCGCCACCGCCCACGGCGTGCCGGAACTCAGGTCGGCCGGGTCGTCCAGGGACTCTCGACAGGGGCCGCGCTGGGCGCGATCGGTGCCGGGATGATGGACATCGACCGCCGCCGCGGGACCGTCGCCAACTCCCTCGCCCCGGGTCTCGGCACCGCCACCGGCTCGCTGGTGTCGGCCTTCCTCGTCCAGTACCTGCCCGCGCCGACGCACCTGGTGTACCTGGCCCTCCTCGTCGTGATGGCCGTGCAGGCACTCGGCGTCGTCCTGATGCGCGAGACCCTCACACCCGGCCCGGGCGCCCTGGCCACGCTGGTTCCGGACGTCAGGCTCCCCAGGACGGTGCGGCGCGCGGTCCTCAACGCCGCCCCGGTCCTCTTCGCGGTCTGGGCCCTCACGGGCTTCTACGCCTCCCTGGGCCCGTCGCTCGTACGGACCCTCACCCACTCCACGTCGGCCGTGTACGGCGGGCTGGCCCTGTTCGTCCTGGCCGGAGTGGCCGCCGCCGCGACCCTCGTGCTGCGTGCGGCACCCGCGCGCGGCGTCATGTTCACCGGCATCGGCGCCCTCGTCGCCGGTGTCGCCCTGACCCTGGTCTCCGTGCAGAACGGCTCGTCCGCCCTGTTCTTCGCGGGCTCCGCCCTCGCCGGGATCGGCTTCGGCGGCGGCTTCCAGGGCGGCATCCGCACGGTCATGCCGCTGACCGCCGCCCACGAGCGTTCCGGGGTGCTGTCGCTGCTGTACGTCGTGTCCTACCTGGGCATTGGCGTGCCGTCGGTGATCGCGGGGTACCTCGTCGTCCACGCCGGGGGCCTGCTGGCCACCGCCCGGGAGTACGGCGCGGCCGTCATCGTCCTGGCCCTGCTGGCCCTGACCGGACTGCTCACCGAACGGCGCGGCAACCGGTCACGACCCGGCATTGCCTAAGGTGATCCCGGGGAACGGACGAGTACCGGTGACCGGTGAGGAGGAGGTCGTGATGGCTGCCGACAGCGCAAGCGGACGGCGAGCGCACACCCGGGCCGGGCCCTCGGCGCGCGAACGCCTGCTGACCGCCGCCGACGAACTGTTCTACGCGGAGGGCGTGCGGACGGTCGGCATCGACCGCGTCATCGAGCGGGCCGGAGTGGCCAAGGCCTCCCTCTACAACACCTTCGGCAGCAAGGACGAACTCGTCCACGCCTACCTGCAGTCGCGGCACGCCGCCACCACCGCGCGCATCCTCGCCTTCCTCGAACGCTGCGAGACCCCGCGCGACCGGCTCCTCGGCGTCTTCGACGCGCAGTCGGAGTCGTTCAGGGGCCCGGGCCACCGCGGCTGCGCCTTCATCGCGGCGAGTGCCGAGGCCGAGGTCGGCAGCGGCACGGAACGGGCCTCCCGCGACTACCGGGCATGGGTGCGCGCCCTGTTCACCGACCTCGCCCGCCAGGCCGGCGTCCCGGATCCGGAGACCCTGGCGCGCCGTCTGCACCTCCTCTACGACGGATGCGCCGTCTCGGCGCGCATGGACGCCGACCCCGAAGCGGCGGACGTGGCGAGGGCGGCCGCCGAGATCCTCCTGGACGCCGCGCTGTCCCCGGCGCCCGGCCACGGCGGCACCGGCCGCGGATGAGCCGGTGTCGGCCCCGTGGGCGGAGGTAGCGGAGGTAAATGCCGCGCCGCGGCCCCGCGCCGTGGTGGAGGGTGGGCGCATGGAGTTCTTCTGCTACCACCGCGACCGGGCCGACTCTCTGACGTTGCGTCAGAAACTGCTCGAAGCGCACTGGTCCTACATGGACGGCTTCGAGCGCGAGATGATCGCCCGCGGCCCGACCCTCACCGCCGAGGACGGGGAGCCCACCGGCAGCGTGCACATCATCGACCCGGCGGCGGCCCGCGCGTTCGCCTTCGACGAGCCCGGTCACCAGGCCGGCGTCCACCGGGACGTGCTGCTGAGGCGGTGGCGCAACCTCCTGGGGCGCACCATGTGGGACTTCCCCGGCGGCCGCACCGGCGGCAGCCGCTACCTGGTGCTCGGTCTCGGTGAGGGGCGCGGCGCCGACCTCGTCGTGCCGGACGGTCAGGACGAACTCATCGCGTACGGGCCCCTGTTGTCCGACGACGGCAGCACATGGCTGGGCACCGCCGCGCTCGTCCGGGCTGCGGATCCGGACACCGCGCGTGCCGTCCTGACGGCCGGCGCGTACGCAGGGATCGAGGTCCACCCCTGGCAGTTCGGCGGCCGGTCGTGATCCGGCCGGTCGTGATCCGGCCGTGGGTGATCAGGCCGTTCGCGATCCGGCCGTTCGCGATCCGGGCCCGGGATACCGGGGCGCGTCGCCCGGTCCGGCCCGGGCCCACCGGCTGAGGTCCCCGCGTTCCCCTCAGGACCCGTTCCCGAGCGCTCCGGCCAGCCGCTCGGCGTGGGCGGTGGCCTCGCCGGCCCGGCGACGCGCGTCACGGGCGGCCTCGCCGGCGTCGCGGTGCCGGTTTCGTGCGCGGTCCTGATCGTCGCGGGCCGCGCGGAGGGCCCGCTCCGCGTCCTCGACCTGCCCGAGCAGTTCGTCGAGGCGGTGCTGCGCATCGGCGCGGCGGCGCTCGGCGGCGTCGAGGTCCGCCCGGGCGGCCGCGGCGTCGGCCTCCCGGTGCTGGGCCTCGCGTTCGGCCTGGCGGGCCTGGCGTCCGGCCTGTGCGGCCTCTTCGCGCCGGTGCCGGCGCTCCGCCGCGCGGCGGGCGCGCTCCTCGTCGTCGGCGGCCTTCGCGGCCTTCTTCGCCTGCCTCTTCGCCGGCTCCTTGCCCGGCGGGCGGCGGGCCGGCTCGCGTACGGGTGTGGTCGCGGTGCTGCCCGCGATGTCGAAGGTCGCCGACAGCGGCTTGGTGAGGCGGCCTCCGGCGAACGCCTCGCCGGCGCCGGCGTCGGCGAGCGCGGCGTGCAGGGTCTCCTCGACCTCCTGCACGGCCTGGGCGGTGAGGGGGTGCCCGGCATCGGCGGCGAGCCGTCCGGCCTGCTGGGACAGCGCGCGTACGAGTTCCCTCTGCCGGCGGTTGAGCAGGCGCAGTTGTTCCCCGTCGAGACTCCGGTGGGCCCGGCGCAGGGCTTCGCCGAGCGCGAGGAGGGCGCCGGTCTCCTCGTGGTGTTCACGGGCCAGCAGGTTGGCGGCCCAGGCCGAGGCGGTGGGTCTGCGCAGGGCGGCGATCCGGTCGGCGAGGGGCCGGTCGCCGGCCTTCCTGGCGGCCTGCGCGTGGGTGTTGCGGGCGGCGGTGAAACGGCCGGGGGGCAGCCGGTACAACTCGTCGGCGACCGCGTCGAGGCCGGCGGGAGCGTCCTTGCGTGCCACGGTGCACCACCTGCCCGGCCGTCGGCCCGTACGAACGGCCCCGCCGGGCGCCGGGGCCGGGGCGCCGGAGCGGGCCGGGGACTGCTGCCGCCCATCGAACAGCCGCCCCGGCCGCCCCGCAGCCCCACCGCACCCGATCGGGTCGGGACCGGGCCTAACGGCCGCCGAGCACGTCCCGGAGGCGGGCGGTGAACTCGGCGGGATGCGTGGTCAGGCCGACGTGACCGCCCGGGAAGAGGCGCAGCCCGGTGCCGAGGCGCTCGGCCAGGGAGGCGACGGCGCGGTGCGGGAGTTCGCCGCGCGAGTCCTCGCCCGCGGCCAGGACGATCCGGTCCGACAGCGCCTTGAGCCGGTCGGTGTCGGGGACGTACGCCATGAAGGCCGGGACGACGCGTCCGACGAAGAGAGGGAGGTTGACCGCGGTCCGCTGGACCCGTGCCGCCGCGCGCGGGGGCAGTTCGATCGCGGGCGCCGGGCCGCTGCCGTCGTCGTCCTTCCTCATGCCCTCGGCGAACGCCGCCATCGCCGGCGTCGGCCCTGCTCGCGGTAGGTGTCCCGGACGCGGGCGACGAGCGCCCGGTGTTCGTCGGCGTCGGGGAGGAGTTCCACGACCGGCGGTTCGTGCGCCACGAGGCCTGCGACGCGTCCGGGGCGGGCGGCGAGCAGGAGGAGCGCGGTGATCGCGCCGGAGCTGGCACCGAAGACGTAGGCGGGCTCGTGGGGCGAGAGCAGGTCGAGGAGGCGGAGCGCGTCGTCGGCGTGCTCGGCCACGTGCTGCTCGGCGTCCGGGTCGTCGAGGGTGCTGCGGGACATGCCGCGGGGGTCGTAGGTGGCGACGGTGTGCTCGGCGGCCAGGTCGTCGGCGACGTCCTCGAAGGTCGCGGCACCGCCGGTGCCTCCCGGGACCAGGAGGAGGAGGGGGCCCCGGCCGCGTACCTCGTAGTGCAGGGTGGCGCCGTCCACCCGCAGGGTGCCGGTGGTGGGGTCGGTCGTCGTCATGGGGCTGCTTCTCCGTCTCGGTCCCGGGGCCAGTGCTCCAGGAGGGTGTGCAGGGCGTCGAGGGCGCGGAGCCAGGAGTGTTCCGGCGAGCGCCGGTGGGCGAAGCCGCCCGCGGCTTCCAGGGCGACGAAGCCGTGGAAGGTGCTGCGCAGGAGCCGTACGGCGTCGGTGAGGTCCGGTTCGGCGAGTCCGTAGGCGTGGAGGATGCCGTAGGTCAGCTCGACGGCGCGTCGTGGTCCGGGGGCCGCGGCGGCCAGTTCGGGGTCGATCCGCAGGGGGGTCTGCGTCGCGGTGTAGCGGCCGGGGTGCCGGTGGGCGTACGTGCGCCAGGCGTTCGCGTACGCGACGAGCGCCTCCTTGCCGGCGCGGCCCGCGGTGGCCTCGGCGATGAGGATGGTCTTCTCGTCGGCGGCCAGGAGCGCGATGCGGCCCCGCAGGTCCTCGAGGTTGCGGACGTGGGTGTAGAGGCTGGCGTCCTTGACGCCGAGCCGCCGGGCGACCTGGGACATGGTCACGTGGTCGAGGCCGACCTCGTCCGCCAGTTCGGCGCCCGCGACCGTCACCCGTTCCGCCGTCAGTCCGGCTCGTGCCATGCGCCCTCCTGTTTCCTAGGGGGCTTCACTTTAACCTAGGGATCCTAGGTTCTGCGAACGAGTATGTGGCGCGGGGGAGAGGGTGCGGCAACGGCGGCCTCACGGGGCCTCGTTGCGGGCCAGGACCCCTGGCGCGGGTCGGGGGCCGCCCGTTGCCGCCGGCTGCCCGGCGGGCGCTCCGCGCGGGGAATGCGACGTCCCGTCACCCGCTTTGGCTACTGAATGTGCACACCTCATTACCCAGGGCGATTCTTGCTGTGGGCTCGCCGCTGTCCCTGACGGTTCCCTCTCCTGGTGACGGCTTCGGCCGCGCGCCCGCGAGCCCCTTCCTGGAGGTGACGTGTTGTCCCGAATAGCCGTGTCTGGGGCGTCCGAACGGCGGCGCCGAGGTCTTCTGCGGATGTGGACGATGGCCGCCGGCGTGGCCCTTGCGTCCAGTGCTGTGACAGGTGCCGCCCATGCGGAAGGTGCCGACGCCGGTCAGGCGGGCGCCGTGAAGCCCGACGCCCGGAGCGGTCTCGCCGACCCGTGCTTCCTCTTCCCCTACTTCCCCGGGTACTGCCCGAGCCGCCCCGGCTACGGACATAACGGTCACCACGGCTGGCCCGGTTATCCCGGCTATCCCGGCCGCCCCGGTCCGCCCGGGCCCCCCGGGCCGCAGGGTCCCGCCGGTCCTGCGGGTCCTGCGGGTCCTGCCGGCGGTACGGGTCCGCAGGGTCCTCCCGGACCGCAGGGTGACCCCGGTGGTACGGGCCCGCAAGGTCCTCCCGGACCGCAGGGTGACCCCGGTGGTACGGGTCCGCAGGGTGACCCCGGACCGCAGGGTCCGCCCGGGGCCGGCGCCGCACCCCACGACCTGGTGGACTTCACCGCCAACGGGACGTTCACCCCGCCCGCCGACGTCACCAAGGTCTTCGTCCAGGTGTGGGGCGCCGGGGGCGGCGGCGGTGGAATCGGCGTCCCTCTCGTCCTCGGCGGAGGCGGGGGTGCCGGCGGCTTCGCCTGGTGCGCCGTACCGGTGACGCCCGGCACGCCCTACACCGTGACGATCGGCCAAGGGGGCGCCGGTTCCTCGACGATCGCCACGGACGGCGTCGGTGGTACGGCCACCATCCTGTCCGGCCCCGGCGGGCCGCTCGCGACCGCCACCGGTGGTGCCGGCGGACACGCCGGCTCGCTCGCGGCCACTCCCAGTCCCGGTGGAACCGGTACCTGTTCGGGGAGCGGCACGACCCGTCCGGGCGCGGCGGGCCAGCCGCCCGTGAGCAGCGGCGTGGTGGGCCAGGGTGGCCGGCCCGCGGTGAACGGCATCGTCGAGCCCAGTCCGGCGGGTGCGGGCACCGGTGGCAACGGTGCCCTGGTCGCCCTGCAGCCGGCCCTCGACGGCGGCGACGGATACGCCGTCATCTGGTGGTAGGCACGTAGGAGGAGCAGGACGGCGGAACGCCGGCGAACACCCGCAACGGGCACGCCACAGGCCCGGCGCACCCCCAGGGGCGCGCCGGGCCTGTTCCGGTGCCGCCCGCACCTGGGCGAGCCGCGCTCCGGTGCGGGGCGCCGTTCAGCCCTCGGTCAGGCCGACCAGTTCCCGGCGCAGGGCGTCGAGTTCCGCCGCGGGGGAGTCCCGCACCATGCGGAGGATCTCCCTGGCCTCCTCGCCCACCGGGATCCGGGCCGGGAGCGGCGCCGTGTCGATCAGCTCCGTCAGCTCCGCCGCCGCTTGCTCGATGGTCATCCCACCGGCTTCCATGCTCCTCAGGCACGAGCACGTCCAGCCCCGCGGTGCCCACGGCTGGGGTGCCCCGGCTCGCCCAACGCGCCACCGCCGCCCCGTCCGTGATGTCGCAGAGGGCCGGCGTGATCCTGCCGTCCGAGGCACGTCCCGGCGCCCGTGATGGCCACCGAACGTTGAGCGACTCTTGATTCGTCTGCCATGTCCCGTTTCCTGGGGAGATGTTCGATCGCCAGGCGGTCGCACCGACGCGGCGGCGCGCGCCCCCTTCGCGATTCCGGCGACCGGGACGGCCTGGTGCCCGGACCCGGTACGATCGACCCCAGGGTGTGCTTGATTCGTCAAGCAGATGCGGAGGGGTGCGGCCGGAACCCCTCGTCCGCCGCGGGCGGGGTGGCGTCTCATCATGCGAACAGAGCGCCGACGGAATAGGTGACCGGTCGATTATGGCGTATGGTCCTTGCGTCAACTTCGCGCCCGCCCTACCGAGCCAGGGGAAGCATCAGGTTCCGGGCCGTGAGGCCGAGTTGGGAGCACCTTCGGCACGCGCTTGCCCGGCGCGATGTGCCGTGGGCGCCGACCGCCGTTCCGGGGGCAGCCGATTCCGCCGGATGGGAGTGAGGGCCCTGGGCAGCCGCCCGGCCCGATACGAACAGGATGTAAGGCATTGAGCACCGCATCGCCGATGGACGTGACGCGTGACTTCTGCGCCGCCTTCGGCCCCACCTACGAGGATGCCGTCGCCGCCTGCGAGCGGTTCGTCCACCCCGACGTCAGCTGGCGGTCGGTCACCTCCAACGACCACCCGGTGGACAGCCTGGACGCGCTGCTGGACGACCTGCGCCGCGCCAGGGACATCCTCGGCGCCGAGGGCTTCGGCATCGACGTCCACCGCGTCCGTGCCGACGGGGACGTCGTCCTGATGCACAGGACCGACAACATCCTCGACGCGCAGGGCCAGGTGCTGGAGGCGCTCGACCTGATGGCGATGCTCCGCGTCGAGGACGGCAGGATCGTGTGGTCCAGGGAGTACTTCCACGACCCCCTGAGGTTCACCGAGGCCTGGGGCGGCTGACGCGGCCGGCCGCCGCGGCGGACGCGTGCCCCTGCGCGCCTCGCCGGGGGTGGTGCTGTGGACGCCGGGGGCCACCCGGCACCGCCGTCCGCCTCCGGCCCGCACGCGTCGCCGTCAGCCCCCAAGGCCCGGAGCGTGTCACGGTTCCCCCCTGCGGTCGGTCTCCCCTCGGGAGATGCCCGCGGCCGTTCGCCGTACGGAACACGCCGTGCGCGGCGGCCGCAAGAGGAACGAGTGGACCGAGGTCACCACCATGGCGAACGAGAGCGTCCTGCACCCGAGCCTGATCGTCCCGGTCGGGCACGTCGAGCCGGTGCCGCGCAGGGTCCGGGGGCTGGTCGGGGGACGTGTCGTCTTCGACACCCGCCGTGCCCTGTACGTCTGGGAGTGGCGGGCCTACCCGCAGTTCAGCATCCCGGTCGAGGACCTGGTCGACGGCGTGCTCGTCGACGAGCACCACAGCGAGCACCATGGCGCGGGCTCCGCGCGGCGGCACGCCCTGCGGATCGGCCCGGAGGTCCGCGAGGGCGCGGCGTGGGTGTGGGAGGAGGACGCCCCGGAAGCCCTCCACGGCACCGTGCGCTTCGAATGGGACGCGGTGGACTTCTGGTTCGAGGAGGACGAGCCGGTCTTCGTGCACCCCAGGAGCCCCTACTCGCGGGTGGACGCGCTGCGTTCGTCGAGCGGCGTCCGGGTCGAGGTGGACGGGGTCGTGCTGGCGGAGGCGCCCAACTGCGTGAAGCTGTTCGAGACCGGCCTCCCGACCCGCTACTACATCGAGCGCATGTACGTCGACTGGGCGCGGCTGCGGCGCTCGGACACCGTGACGCGCTGCCCGTACAAGGGGACGACGAGCGGCTACTGGTCGTTCGACGGCGACACGGGCTCGCACGAGGACATCGCCTGGGGGTACGACTTCCCGACCATCCACGCCAACCGCATCGCGGGCCTGGTCGCGTTCTACAACGAGCACGTCGACCTCTACGTCGACGGGTTCCTGCTCCCGAAGCCCACGGACACCGCGCTGGGCATGGCCAAGTAGCGGCCCCGTCAGGGCCGGGTCAGGGCCGGGGCGACCGGGGCCCCGGCCTCAGCGTCCCGCGAGCCAGGCCGCGAGCCGCTCCCTGAGCTCGCGGTCGACGTACGGACTGCGCGCCATCGACGCCAGGTGCCGCCGGACGTTCGCCGAGCGGTCCGGGTGGCGTACCGCGAGCACGTCGACGCCGGTCTCGCCCGTCGAGGCACGGACGAACACGCTGCTGTCGAGCGCCATCATGGCGAAGCCCCGAGGAGACGGCGAGTTCGTACCAGTCCTCATGGAGCCGCCGGACGAGCCGTGGGGCGGCACGGCGTCCGCTATCACCTCGAGGCCGGCCCGCCTCAGCGGCCGGCACACCTTGCGCTCGCGCTCCCTGACACCCATGAGGTGCCGTTGTAGCAGAGCGAACCGCGGGTCCTGCCGCCCGGTGGGGGCGGCAGGACCGGGCCGTCAGCCGTCGATGGCGCCTACAGGGCCTTGAAGGAAGACGTGACGTCGTTGAATTCGCCGGGATTGGCGAAAATCGCACCGTCGCCGTGGAAGACGACGAGGGCCTTCTTCTTCATGTCCGCGATCCGGCCGCCCGGCGCCACATTGATGTAGCGCCCCTGGTAGCCCGTGTTCTCGTGAATGCATTTCGCTCCCTCGGTGGGCGGCCGCCGCATATCGAAGGGCAATCGGCACCACGCCTGCCGAGCGGCGATCGCATCGAGCACGGGGGCGAGCGGATGGACCCAGGAGGTGCCCCCCCGCAAGCGTTCCGACGGCCGGCGGCAGTCGGCGCTTGACTTGGAGCGCTCCAAGTTCTCGATACTCGATGCATGAACGAAGCACGGGCGGCCCGGGGCGAGCGCACCGCGGAGCAGGCGGCGGAGGCGGTCCTGAGCGTCCAGGAGGTCTCCCGGATCACCGGGCTGAGCGGCTGGACGCTGCGGTACTACGAGAAGATCGGGCTGATCGATCCCGTCACGCGTGACGCCTCCAGCGGCCACCGCGCCTACACCCGCGGCGACCTGACCCGCATCGAGTCGCTGGCCCACCTTCGGGCCGCGGGCCTGGGGATCGAGGAGATGCGCGCGCTGATGGCGGCGCGCGGACACTCCTCCGAGACGGTCGCCATGAAGATCGAGATGCTGGCCGGGCACGGCGAGGCACTGGAGGCGGAGATGCGGCGCCTCGCGGCCCGCAAGCGCTACATCGACAACCGGGTCGCCTATTGGCGCGCCGTGCAGGCCGGCGACGACGCCGCGGCCGGTCGCCTGGAGTCCGAGGGTGAACTCCTCGGTCACCGCTTGAGCTGACGGCAGGGCTGCACCCTCACCCGGGCGCGGCCACCCGGAACCGCCGGCGGACGGACGGCGCGAAGACGCGGACCGCCCGACTTGCTCTCCCCATCCCCTTCGCTTCCGCGCGCCCCCGCCGGAAGCCCTACCGTGAGGACTCTGTCATGCGCACGGCGAGAATACCCGGGGCTGTCGGTCCCTGGCCGGTGTTCGCCCTGGTGGCGACGGCGCAGTTCATGGTGGTGCTCGACACCGCGATCATCAACGTCGCGCTGCCCGTGATCAAACGCGAACTGGACTTCGGCGACAGCACCATCCAGTGGGTGGTCACCGCCTACGTCCTCGCGTTCGGCGGCTTCCTGCTCCTGGGCGGCCGGATCGCCGACCTGCTCGGCCGCCGCCGCACCCTGATCGTCGGCATGGCGGCCTTCACCCTGGTCTCGTTCCTGATCGGGGCGAACTCCTCGGTGCCGCTGCTCATCGTGCTGCGCGGCCTGCAGGGCCTGGCCGCCGCCGTCATGTCCCCGGCGGCCCTGTCCACCGTCCTGGTGCTCTTCCCGGACGGGCACCGGCGTGCCCGCGCCCTGGGCTACTGGTCCATGGTCGCCACCGGTGGGGCCGCGGTCGGACTGCTCCTGGGCGGTGTGCTGACCGAGTACGCCGGATGGCGCTGGAACTTCTTCATCAACGTTCCCGTCGGCCTGACCGTCCTCGCGCTCGTGCCCCGTCTCGTCCCCGAGCACCGGCCCGAACGTGCCGGGCGGCGCGGCCTGCCGGACGCGCCCGGCGCGGTGCTGGCCACCGCCGGCCTGATGGCGGGGGTCCTCGCCTTCAGCCAGGCGCCCGCATGGGGCTGGACCGACGTGCGCACCCTGACCGGGTTCGCCGCCTGCGCGATCCTGCTCGCCGCCTTCGCCGTCAACGAGCGGCGCGCCGGGGAGCCGCTGGTGGACCTCGGCATCTTCAAGATCCGCAACGTCTCGGGCGCGAACGGCATGATGGCCGCGGTCTTCGCCGGCAACCTCGGCATGTTCTTCCTGCTCACCCTCTACCTCCAGGACGTCGAGCACTACAGCGCGGTCCGCACCGGGCTCGCCTTCCTGCCCTTCCCCGTCGTCCTGGGCCTGACCTCCACCAGGATGGCCGGCCTGGTCCGCCGCTTCGGCTTCCGGCCGTTCCTGATCCTCGGCCCGGCCCTGGTCGTCACCGGGATGCTGTGGGTCAGCCACCTTCCCGTGCACGGCGGTTACCTCGTGCACGTGCTGCCGGGGCTGCTGATCATGCCCCTCGGCTACGGCATGAGCTTCGCCCCGATGTACGCCGCCGCCACCGCCGGGGTCCCGGCGCGCTGGGCGGGCGTCACCTCGGGTCTGATCACCACATCCCAGCAGGCGGGGGGCGCGCTCGGGCTGGCCGTCATCTCCGGCGCCGCCGCGACCGTGACCTCCTCGCTCACCCACGAGGCCCTGCCCCAGGCCCTGACCTCCGGCTACAACGCGGCCATGACCGTGGCGGCCGCCGTGACCGCCGTCGCCGTCCTGCTCGCCGTCCTGGTCATCCGTGCCCCGCGCCGGCCGGACGCACCTCCCGCCGTCAGGCACGGCTCGCCGCGGGAGGCGGCCGTACGTGAGTGACGGCCCGTCCAACCGGCGACCACGGTAGGACCGTAGAGGACCGGGCCGACGGGGGCACCGCCGGGGCGGGAGGCCCGTCGGCCCCCCGCCCGTCGGCCGGTGGTCAGCGCCAGCCGAGTTCCGGCGCCACATGGGTGAGGATGCTCTCCAGCACATGCGTGTTGTAGTCCACCCCGAGCTGGTTCGGGATGGTCAGCAGGAGGGTGTCCGCGGCCTGGATCGCCTCGTCGTCCCGCAGCAGCCTCACCAGTTCCTCCGGCTCCGCGGCGTAGGAGCGCCCGAAGACGGCCCGGGTCGTGTCGTCGATCATGCCGATCTGGTCCCGGGAGTTGCGGTCGCGGCCGAAGTAGGCCCGGTCGAGGTCGTCGGTCAGGGCGAAGATGCTGCGGCTGACCGACACCCGGGGTTCCCGGGTGTGGCCCGCCTTCCTGTAGGCCTCGCGGTACGCCTCGATCTGCTTGCGCTGCTGTACGTGGAGCGGCTCGCCCGTCTCGTCGTCCTTGAGCGTCGAACTCTGCAGGTTCATCCCCAGCTCGGCGGCCCAGATGGCGGTCGCGTTCGACGCGGAGCCCCACCAGATCCGGTCGCGCAGCCCCTCGGAGTGCGGTTCGACCCGCAGCAGCCCCGGCGGGTTGGGGAACATGGGCCGCGGGTTCGGCTCGGCGAATCCCTCGCCTCCGAGGACCGTGAGGAACGCCTCGGTGTGGCGGCGGGCCATGTCGGCGGCCGACTCGCCGGGAGCGGGCTCGTAGCCGAACAGGCGCCAGCCGTCGACCACTTGCTCCGGTGAGCCGCGGCTCACGCCCAGTTGCAGCCGTCCGCCCGATATGAGGTCGGCGGCACCCGCGTCCTCGGCCATGTACAGCGGGTTCTCGTAGCGCATGTCGATCACGCCGGTGCCGATCTCGATCTTCGAGGTCCGCGCGCCTATCGCCGCGAGCAGCGGGAACGGGCTGGCCGCCTGCCGGGCGAAGTGGTGCACCCGGAAGTACGCGCCGTCCACGCCGATCTCTTCGGCGGCGACCGCGAGGTCGATCGACTGCCGCAGGACGTCCGCGGCGGACCTGGCCCGGGAATGCTCGCTGTCCGACCAGTGGCCGAAGGAGAGGAATCCGATCTTCTTCACCCACTCCCCAGCGCCCGGGGCCCGTGTTTGATTCCGTCCGCCGGCGGCGAACCCACGATCGCCCCGCGCGGGCCGCCGCGGCCGGTTGACCTCGCGTCGCGTGACCCTCTACCGTCCCGCCCGGTCAGCATCGAGCACATCCGTCCGGGAGGGGCCCCGTGCCCAGAGCAACGGCGATCGTCAACGCGAGGGTCTTCGACGGCACCCGGCTGCGGGACTGGACGTCGGTCCGGTTCGCCGACGGCGTCCTCACGGACTGCGCCACCGCTTCCACCGCACAGGACGGCGACGAGGTGGTCGACGCCGAGGGCGGCACCCTCCTGCCGGGGCTGATCGACGCGCACATCCACCTGGTGCCCGGCGCTCTGGCGCAGGGGCTCACCTTCGGTGTGACCACCGCACTGGACATGTTCAGCCAGGCCGAGGTGATGGCGGCGGCCAAGCGGCGGGCCGCCGCCCGGCCGGACGTGGCCGACGTGCGTTCCGCGGGCGTCGGTGCCACCGCGCCGGGCGGCCATCCCTCGATGATGTACGACCCGTTCCCGACCGTAACCGGCCCGGGGCAGGCCGAGCTGTTCGTCGCGGACCGGGTCGCCGAGGGCTCGGACTACCTGAAGGTCTTCGCCCCCTCGGGTGCGGCGGGCCCGTGGGCGACGCCGTCCTTGGACCTGGACACGATCACCGCGCTGACCGCAGCGGCGCATCGCCGGGGACTCGTGGTCGTCGCGCACGCCCATTCGGTGGCCGGGGTGCGGGACGTCGTGTCGGCGGGCGTCGACGTCATCGCCCATGTGCCCGTGGACGGGGAACTGGACGCTGCCCTGGCCGGGCGGATCGCCGAGGCCGGGATCGCGGTCGGCCCGACGCTGGCGACCCTCGAGAACGTCCTCGGCGAACCGGGCGGGGCCGCCGTCGCCGCGGACCCGCGACTGGCCGCGAAACTCGGTGACGCGCAGCTGCGGCGGCTGACCTCCGGCCCATCGGGGCGGCGCGGACGGCAGTCGCCGTCCTACGGCCGGGCGGAGGAGAACGTCGGCCGGCTGGCCGGCGCGGGCGTGACGATCCTGGCCGGCACCGACGCCCCGAACCCGGGAACCGTGTTCGGGGCGAGTCTGCACCGGGAGCTGGAACTGCTCGCGCGCTGCGGCCTCACGCCCGCCCAGGCGCTGGACGCCGCGACCGCCGCTCCGGCGCGGGTGTTCGCCCTCGCCGACCGCGGGCTCGTCGCGCCCGGTCGGCGCGCGGACCTCCTCCTCGTGTCCGGCGACCCGTTGACCGACGTCACCGGGACCCGGGCCGTCGAACGGATCTGGCGGGCAGGCGTCCCGTGCGACCGTCGGGTGTTCGTCCCCGACGCGGCGGAGGCGGAGGAACTCGACGCCTTCGACGCCCGGGTCGCCCAGGTCGTGGGCGCCGTCCGTGAACGCCGGTACGGCTCCGGCCCGGACGGGGCCGGCTGACACCCGCGGCCCTCGGTCCTCACGGCCCTGGCCGCGTGGGGCCTGCGGCGCCCGCCGCCCCGCTCCCGTCCTCACGGGCGTCGTGTTCGAGCCAGGGCACGATGTGGTCGAGGTAACCGTCCACGTTCGAGAGGGTTCTCCCGGGCAGGACCGCGATGAGGTGCCCGATGCCGAAGGTCCGGTCCCAGACGCGTGCGCGCCGGTAGGTCTCGTGGTCGACGGCTTCGCGGACGTTGTTCCAGCCGTGCCAGGCCATGCAGGCGGCGTCGACGGCCGGGTCGAAGGGCAGCGCGAGGTCCCAGTCCAGGACGCCGGTCAGCTTGCCGTCCGGTCCCCAGAGGACGTTGGAACCGCCGAGGTCGCCGTGGACGAGCGCGTCCGGGACGGGACCCAGGGCGAGCGCGGCGTCCAGGCGGCGCCGGCCCTCGTCGCGCAAGTGTGCCGGCATCCGGGGGATGACGTCCTCGGCCAGGACGCGGGCCCAGCCTCGTGCGGGGGGCTGCTCCGGGGAGCCGGCCAGGGCCCGGCGGAGCGCCGGAGTGAGGGGTGTCTCCCGCAGGGCGCGCAGGAGTTCGCCGATCTGTTCCGGGTCCCCTTCGCCTTCGGGCAGTGCGGTGCCGTCGAGCCAGGAC
Organism: Streptomyces sp. NPDC008238; assembly: GCF_042956445.1. Taxonomy (NCBI): domain Bacteria; kingdom Bacillati; phylum Actinomycetota; class Actinomycetes; order Kitasatosporales; family Streptomycetaceae; genus Streptomyces; species Streptomyces sp. NPDC008238. Next base: position 22,349 of record NZ_JBIBGK010000009.1, read on the forward strand.
ACGGCGACGGCGGTACGGCCGTCGAAGTCGCTGACCGGCGTGAGCGGTTCGGGTACGGCGAACGGCAGTCCGGCCGCCGCGACCGCGCGCAGCAGTTCCGTCCGGCGTGGCAGGGCCTCCGCCGCCGACGGACGCCTGGCGATCCGCACGGCCGCGACCCCGGGGAGGAGCACGACGTGATGGATGTTGCCGTCGGCGGCCAACCGGGCCCGGTCCAGTGGGGCGCCGGGCAGCAGCGCGTCGGCGATCTCCAGCAGGTCCGCCGGCACTTCGTGGCTCATGCCCCGGTCCTCCGGGCGTCCGAGGGCGCGGTCGCGGCCGCGGGAGAGGGGGAGGTGGTTCTTGGCACGGGCGCAACCCTAGGGCAGAGCCGGCACGGCGTGCGTGTCCCCGGTGTCCGGGTTCGCGACGAGCGCGGACCCGGTGGCCGCCCGCGCGGCCGTCGGGTGATCGTCGCCGTGCGGGTCCGTCAACGCGCGGTCGTGCGGGGGGAGTCAGGGCGTGGCCGCGGCTGCCTCGTCGAAGCGGGAACGGTGGGCGCGGATCTCGTCGTGGTGGGTGCCGGCCCAGTCGATCAGTACGGTGACGGCGTTGAGCAGGGTGGTGCCGAGGTCGGTCAGTGCGTACTCCACCCGCGGCGGCACCTCGGGGTAGGCGGTGCGGGTGACGAGGCCGTCGCGCTGCAACTGGCGCAGGGTGTGCGTGAGCATGCGCTGGGAGATGCCCGGGACGGAGCGCTGCAGGTCGGTGTAGCGCATGGGCCCGTGCTCCAGCGTGCCGATCACCAGCACGGTCCACTTGTCGCCGGCCCGGTCCACGATGTGCCGGATGCCCTCGCCCTTCTCCATGGGCCAGCGGGCGCAGGGACCCGCCAGTACGGCATGCCGCTCGTCCGTCGTGCCGTCGTCCATGACGCCCATGTCCTTCCGGTTGCGCACACGCCTGTGCCTTTTGTGACGCCGTCCATGCTGACTCATCATGAGGTTGCGCACCAAACGTAAGAAGCCGGGTCACAGGCGTGCGCACGCCCGGAGACCCGCCCGCCGTGCATCGTCCGGCGGCGCTCGACGTGTCACCACACCCCCTCAGGCAGGAGAACACCATGCTCATGCGTGCCGCGACCGTCACCCGCTTCGGCGGCCCCGACGCGGTGGAGATCACCGAACACCCGGTGCCCGTCCCGGGGCCGGGCCAGGTCCGGATCAAGGTGGGGGCGGCGGCGCTCAATCCCGTGGACGCGGCCATGCGGTCGGGCGTCTTCGGCGGCCGGGAGCGCATCGGCCTCGGCTTCGACGTCGCCGGAACCGTGGACGCCGTCGGGCCCGGAACGTCCTGGTCGGCCGGCGACCGTGTCATCGCCCTGGCCACCGGGCATCACAAGCCGCTCGGCACCCACGCAGACTACGTCGTCCTGGACGCCGGCACCCTCGCACCGGCCCCCACGACCCTCGACGACGTCCACGCCGCGACCCTTCCCCTGAACGCGACGACCGCCGCCCAGGCGCTGCACCTGCTCTCCCTGGTGCCGGGCGGGAGACTGCTGGTCACCGGGGCGGCAGGCGGCGTCGGCGCCCACACGGTGGAACTCGCCCACCGGCAGGGGCTGGAGGTCACCGGGCTCGACTCCGCCGTGCACGAGGAGTTCCTCCTCTCCCGCGGCGCCGACCCCTGGCCCGGGGACAGGCCGCCCGGGCAGCCGGTTTCGACGGCGTGCTCGACGCCGCCCGGCTGGGACCGGACGCGCTCGCCGCCGTTCGCGACGGAGGCGCCTACGCCGGTCTGTGGCCCGGCCAGGAACCCCGGCCCGAGCGCGGCATACGCGTCGACGCCATGGGCGTGCGGGCCGACGGTGACCTGCTCGCCGAGCTGTCCCGGCTCGCCGACCAGGGGGTGCTGCGGGCCCGTGTGGCGCGGACCTACCCCCTGCACGCGGCGGCGGAGGCCCACGCACGGCTGGCCGAGGGCAACCTGCCGGGCCGGATCGTGCTCGTTCCCTGAGGCCGGGCCTGCCACCCGGGGCGCCCGGGTCCGGGAAGGGCCCGGGCGGAAGGTGGGCGGCGACGAGGGCGACGGCCTCCTCGGGGGTGCCGGTGTGGCCGATCACCGTGGAACTGCGGGGCTGACGGACGCGGAACCGGCCGTCGCGCAACGGCTCCACGGACGGCACCCGCACGTCGTACGGGTGCGTGGTGGAACTGCTGAGGCACAGGACGAAGTGGCTCGTGAAGGGGAAGAGCCGCCGCAGTCCCGGTTCCGCGTACGCGGCGTGCAGGAGGGGGACGATGCCCGGGTAGGGACGTCCCGGCCTGAGCGACTCGTGACGTTCGCGCATCCACCGCCGGCTCAGGATCAGCCCCCCTGCCACCTCGCCTCCAGCAGGTCGTCCGGACCCCGCTCCCGAACCGCGGCGAGGTCGGGGAGGACCGGCCTGCGCGGAAGAGGCCCGTGCCCCGCGGGGGTGGCTTCGTACGAGTTCACCGCCACAGTGTGAGGCCGGGGCAGGCGGGGCGGAAGCCCCGCGACTGCGGGCCTGCCGGTGGGCCGGGAGTCCTTCGTGCCGTGGAGCACCCGCCCGCCGGCACGGTCCGCGTCGCTCGGACCACCTCTTCGTGCTTGCGCGCCGAAGCCGTCGCCCGTCCGTCCCGCGCCTTGCCTCATCTATCGAAACTCGATAGATTTCCATCGGAAGTCGATGAAAGGATGGGTTGTGGGAAAGCTGACAGTGGGGGCGCTGCGCGCCGTGCTCGTGGTGGTGCTCGCCGGCACCGTGTTCATACAGGTGGGGATGGTGTTCGCGCTGGCCACCGATCCGGAGGACGGGACGCTCCCGCTGACCCCGCTGCGCCTGGTCACGATCCTGGGCATGGTGTCCGTCCAGGTCGCCGGGGTCTGCGTATGGCGGCTGGTGACGATGGTGCGCCGAGGAACCGTCTTCTCCCACGCCGCCTTCCGGTACGTGGACGTCGTGATCGGCTCGATCGTGGCGGCGGCCCTCGTCTGGTTCACCGTCACGGCCATCAACGCGCCGGGTCAGCGGGAGGACCCGGGCGTCACCGTCATCATGGGCGGGATCGGCGTGGCCATCCTCGGGGTCGCGCTGCTCGTGCTCGTCCTGCGGATGCTGCTCGCGCAGGCCGTCGCGCGCGACGTCGAAGCGAAGCAGATGCAGGCCGAGCTGGACGAGGTGATCTGATGCCGATCTCCGTCGACATCGACGTGATGCTGGCCAGGCGGAAGATGTCCGTGGGCGAACTCGCGGACCGCGTCGGGATCACGCCCGCGAACCTGGCGGTGCTCAAGAACGGCCGCGCCAAGGCGGTGCGCTTCGCGACGCTGGCCGCGCTCTGCGAGGTCCTGGAATGCCAGCCCGGCGACCTGCTGCGCTGGGAGACCGAGGACCCAGCCGGCGAATGAGACGCCCGGAGCGGGCCCGGGAACGCGCCCCCCGTCCTTCCGCGCGGACGGGGGGCGCGTTCCCGGGACGGGCACCCTGGTCGTGGGCGGGGGAGAGGCAACCGCGCCGCCCCCCCGGTCAGGTCAGGACGCGCCGCCCTGCCGCAGCTCCTCGACCACCCGCGCCTTGGCGTCCGGGCAGTAGACGTCCCCCCCCAGCACCAGCAACTCCTTCGCGTCCTCGTCCTTCGTGCCCCACTGCGGTCCGAAGGGGTACAGGACCCTCGGGTTGAGGATGTCGGCGACGCTGCGGCCCGCGGCCAGCGCGTCCACCACTGCCCCGGGAAGGGGGCCAGCTCGTCGTCAGGGGGCCCCTTCTCCGCCCAGCTCTCGAAGTGCGCCGCATGCGCGGCGTCGAGGAACCTCTCCCTCTTCTCGGCGCCCGGACTCTTCGGCTCGTCGGTGCAGCCGGCGGCGCCTCCCGCGAACAGGACGGCGGTCACGCAGATGGCGATGGTACGGCGCATGGCGTCCCCCTGGCCGACTTCTGGTGTCAGGGGGCCAATCATGCGCCGTGTCGGGGGAGTCGGGCAGGGCCGTGACCGGACGAAGAGGCGCCGTCCCGCCCGCGGACCGGCCCGGGACGGTCAGGGAGCCTTCACTTGAGGATCTCCAGGAGCCGGTCCGCAAGGACCGCGGAGGAGTGGGGGTTCTGGCCGGTCACGAGGTTGCGGTCCTCCACCATGTAGGGCTCCCAGATCGGGCCCCGGCTGTAGTCGACGCCGATCTCCTCCTTGAGGGCCGTCTCCAGCAGCCACGTCGCGCGGGGGGCCAGTCCGACGGCTTCCTCCTCCTCGTTCGTGAAGCCGGTGCACCGGTAGCCCTTGAAGGGCGACTCGCCGTGGATGCGGGTGGCCAGCAGCGAGGCGGGGGCGTGGCACACGATGAAGAGCGGCTTGCCCGAGGCGAGTTGTGCCGTGAGCAGGCGGCCGACGTCGGCGTCGTACGCGAGGTCCGACATCGGGCCGTGGCCGCCGGGCAGGTATAGGGCGTCGTAGTCCTCGAGGCGGACGTTCGCCAGCGCCAGCGGCCGCCGCATGGCCTCCGCGGAACGGATGATCGCCTCGAGTTCCAGGGCGCCCTCCTCACCGCCCGCCATGGAGGGGCGCAGGCTCATCATGTCGACGTTCGGGACGACGCCGCCCGGTGTCGCCACGACCACCTCGTGGCCGGCTTCCGTGACCTTCTTGAAGGGCACCGCGAACTCCTCGGCCCAGTACCCCGTCGCGTACCTGGTGCCGTCCTTGAGCACCCAGTACGTCGCACCGCTGACGATGAAGAGCACCTTCGCCATCGGGCCCACCTCCCGGTCTCTTCGACGCGCTTTACAACCAAAGCGTAGATACGTGGCGGAACGGTCGCACATGGGAGCCGTCGGCGGCCGGTCGGCGGCCGCCGACCGGACCGGGAACGCCGGAGGCGCTCGGCGGGACACCCCGGCCGAGCGCCTCCGGCGACGCGTGCGCGCGACGGTCAGGACGGGCGGGTGGCGGAGATCCCGCCGTCCACGTAGAGCGTGATGCCGTGCACCATGGCCGCGTCGTCGCTGACGACGTACAGGACTCCCTTGGCGATGTCCTCGGGCCGGACGACCACGCCCGCCGGGGTGGTGGCGGTCAGCGCGTCGAGCTCCGCGCGGGCCGCCTCGTTGCCCGGCGTGAGGGTCGCGCCGGGGGCGACGGCGTTCACGCGTACGCCGCGCGGGCCGTACTCCGCGGCCCAGCTGCGGGTCAGCTGTTCGTCCGCCGCCTTGGTCGCGGTGTACATCGCCGCGTAGGGGCTGCCGACCCGGGCCATCCAGGAGCCGATGGTGACGACGGCACCGCTGCCCCGTTCGGCCATGGCCGGCGCCATCGCGGCGACCAGGACGTGGGGTGCGCGGACGTTGACCGCGAGCATCGCGTCCAGATCCGCGTCCGGCAGATCCTCGGTCCGCGTCGCGGGGTAGATGCCCGCGTTGTTGACGAGGATGTCGACGCGTCCGCCGAGCGCCTCGGTGGCCCGGGCGGCGAAGGCGCGCAGTTCCTCGTAGCCGCCGGTCAGGTCCGCCGCGACGAAGTCGGCCCGGCCGCCGGCCCGCCGGATCTCGTCGACGAGTTGCGGCCCGCGGGGGCCCTGGCGGCCGCTGACGACGACGTGGGCGCCCTCGCCGGCCAGGGTGCGGGCCGTGGCCGCGCCGATGCCGCTGGTCGAGCCGGTGATCACGGCGGTACGGCCGGCCAGCCGGGAGCCGGGGGTGGAGGGTGTGCCGTCCATGGTGCGAAGAGAAGTGTTCATGGCTCCCTGTCTAAGCCGGACCCTCGGCATCGGGCCAGGTCAGGACGTACCTGGGCATGCCAGGACCACCCAGGGCGGCGTGGGCCCGCCTACCCTGGAGCCATGCCACGTGACCGCGCCGCGCTGGGGGCTTTCCTCCGCTCCCGCCGGGACCGCCTCACCCCCGCTCAGGCAGGCATCGAGGCCTTCCCCGGGGCCCGCCGCGTACCGGGCCTGCGGCGGGAGGAACTGGCGGTCCTCGCGGGCCTGAGCCCGGACTACTACAGCCGTCTCGAACAGGGCCGCCAGGCCAACATCTCCGACGAGGTCCTGGACGCGCTGGCCCGGGCGCTGCGCCTGGACGAGGTCGAACGCGCGCACCTGCGGGACCTGGCCGCACCCACCGCGCGGCGCCGCGCCGCCACCGCGCACGTTGCCGCGGCCCAGCGCCCCGACCCCGGGCTGCTGCGGGTGATGCGCACGCTCGACCACGTGCCGGTGCTGCTGCTCGGCCACCGCGGCGAGGTGCTGGCCCGCAACGGGCTGCTGATGGAGGTCCTCGGGCGTCCGCTGGAGCCGGGCACGTCGTTCGTCCGCTTCATGTTCCAGGACCCGGTCGCCCGCGAGCGGATCGTGAACTGGCAGGACTTCGCGTCGGCCACCGTCGCCACGATGCGCCGGGAGACCGCCCGCCGTCCGCAGGACGTCCGCCTCACGGCGCTCGTCGACGAGTTGCGCGCCACCGACGCCGATGTCGCTCGCTGGTGGGACGACCACGCCGTCCGCGACTACACGTCGGTGGCCAAGCGCGTCCAGCACCCCAGCGCGGGGCCGCTGACCTTCGACATCGAGATCGTCTGCGCACCCCACGAGCCCGACCAGCGCCTCGTCGTCTACACCGCGGAACCCGACTCCTCCACCGCGCGCATCCTGCCGATTCTGGCCAGCTGGAACGCCGCGCCCCGTCTGTGAGCGGTCCCTCCCCGGCAAGCGGTGGCGCGGTTTCGTCCGTTGTCGACTGTTATGGTCGTGAATGGCGGCGCGCGGCCGCCAAGGGACCAGGAGGTCAGGTGAATCTCCGCCGTCCGCCGTCCGCGGTGCTCGACGGCGCATTGGTCCTCGTGGCGCTCTTCGACGTGTGGGTCCACGTCCACGTCGACGAACCCCGGCAGATGGCGTGCGCGCTGGGCGGGGCCTTCGCGCTTCTGCTGCGGCACGGCTTCCCGCTGGTGACGTTCCTCGTGACCCTGCCGGCCGTGTTCTTCTCCGACGCGATCTTCGCCTCGCTGGCGGCGCTGTACACCCTCGCCTCGGTGTCGCGCCGGCGCGTCGTCCTGGCCGTCGGCGTGGTGGCGTTCACGCTCTGTGACCTCGCGCCGGACATCACCGTCTCGGGGGACGACCTGGTCACGTTGGGCTACACCGCGGCGACCGCGGCCGCGGCGGTCTTCCTCGGGCAGCTCGTGCAGGCCCGCAGGGACCTCTCGCAGCGCATCGCGGAGATCTCCAAGGCCCGCCGGCACGAGCGGCTGCTGATCGCCCAGACCACACTGGCCGCCGAGCGGTCGCAGCTCGCCCGGGAGATGCACGACGTCGTCTCCCACCAGGTCAGTCTGATCGCCGTGCGGGCCGGAGCCCTGCAGGTCGGTACGCGTGACGCCCAGGCCAAGGACGCCGCCGGCACGATCCGCCGGCTCAGCGTGCAGACCCTGGACGAGCTGCGGTACATGGTCAGCGTGCTGCGCGCCGCCGGTGACCGCCCCACCGACCTGACCCCGCAACCGTCCCTGGCCGACCTGGAGCGCCTCATCGCGGGCAGCGGCATCGACGCCAGGCTGACCGACGAGCTGCCCGGTGACCTCGCCCCCTCCGTCCAGCGCGCCCTCTACCGCACCGTCCAGGAGGGCCTGACCAACGTGCGCAAGCACGCCCCGGGCGCCGCCACGGCCATCCGCCTCTGGCGGAGCGGTGAGACCGTGCACCTCACGGTCACCAACGGCGCCCCGACCCGGCCGACCATCCCGCTGCCCAGTGCCCGTTACGGCCTGACGGGACTGCGCCAGCGCGCTGCGCTGCTCGGCGGCACGCTCACCTGCGGCCCGACCGCCGACGGTGGCTACCGGCTCCGTCTGGACCTCCCGGTCAAGACGACGCCGCCCCAACCGGACGACGCCGGCGCATGACGGGTGGCGGGACCGCTCCGAGGTGCCGGCCGTGGCGCGTGGGTGTATTGACTCCACGCCATCACGGACAGAGCATGGTTCTGGTGAGAATGTGGCGATAAGCGCCAATTTGTGCATCAGTAGTTGACTTGCGGGGCTCCGATCCCCGCGACCAGGCCCGGGCCGCTCGGGCGGACAGCCGCGAGTGGTCCCGCGCCTCCAGGCCCAGGAACCAACCTGGCAAGGGAGATGTGTCATGCGTATTCCCAGGTGGCCCCTCGCCGCGATGGCCGGCCTCGCGCTCGCCCTGGGGGGTGCGGCCTCTTCGGCAGTCGCCGCACCGACCAGCGCGCCCGTGTCCGCCGTGAGCCACGGCGGCTGGGGTGACGGAAGTTGGGGCTACGGCCACGGCTACGGCGGCCACGGCTACGGCGGTCATGGTCACGGCGGTCATGGTCACGGCGGTCATGGTCACGGCGGTTACGGCTACGGCGGTCATGGTCACGGCGGTTACGGCTACGGCGGTCATGGTCACGGCGGTTACGGCCACGGTGGTCATGGTGACGGTGGCTACGGCGGTGGTGGTCACGGTGGCGGCGGCTACGGCGGTGGCGGTGGTGGCCACGGCGGCGGTGGCGGCGGCCACGGAGGTGGCGGTGGCGGTCACGGCGGTGGGGGCGGTGGCGGCGGAAGGTAGCGGAACCGGTGGGGCCGACGTCCAGTCGGCCCCATCTCGTGCGTGAACAGCGGCATTACGGAGGTGCGGTGCGGTGTCGGACAGGGAATCGGAAGGCCGGGTGGGCGGGCAGCCGCGCTCGGAGGTGTGGAAGACGCAGTTGAAGACGCTCCAGGACGTCAGGCCGCCGTTCGTCCCGGAAGGCGCCTCGGCGATGACCATCGTCGTATGGCGCGAACCCGGTGACCCCGGTGTGCCGCCGCACCGGCACTCGGGGCCGGCCTTCGGCTACGTCGTCGAGGGCGCGGTCCTCTTCGAGCTCGAGGGCGAGCCGGAACGCGTGATCAAGGCCGGGGAGAGCTTCTGGGAACCGGGCGGCGACGTGATCCACTACCAGGACGGCAACGCCCTGACGGACGCGCGGACCGAGTTCGTCGTGACCATGCTGTGCGCGCCCGGGCAGCCGATGCTCACCCTGGTCGAGGAGGAAGAGCTGGCCCGGCGCGCCCATCTGCGCGCCCCACGCCCCGCGGCCGGCTGACGCCCGGGGAGCCGTCGAAGGGGGGCCGGCGGTCGTCGACCGGCGGGCCGCGCCGGAGGAGTTGCCCAGCGGATCGACGCATCGCGACGGCACCCCTCGCGCAGGCAACTCCCATAGTACGCAATGGGTCATAAATGGTTAAAGCGGTGGCAAAGCCGGGAAGGCGGCCGGTATGCACATACCGGTCACCGCCTGGATCGTCCTCATCGCCTTCCTGGCGGTGGTGCTCGTCCTGGACCTGTTCGTCGTCCACCGCCGGGCCGGCGTCATCTCCCTGCGTGAAGCCGCCGTGTGGAGCGTCGTCTGGGTGCTGCTGGGACTCGGCTTCTGCGGATTGCTGCTGCTCTGGAAGGGCCCGGTCCTGGCCGAGGAGTACCTGGCCGGCTACCTCATCGAGAAGAGCCTGTCCGTCGACAACATCTTCGTCTTCGCCCTGATCTTCGGATACTTCGGCATCCCCGACCGCTACCAGCACCGGGTGCTGATGTGGGGCATCATCGGCGCGCTCGCCATGCGCGCGGTGTTCATCCTGGTCGGCGCGGCGCTGCTGGACGCCTTCCACGCCACCATCTACGTCTTCGGCGCGCTCCTGCTGCTGACCGCGGTCAAGGTGCTGCGGCACGGCGCGGCCCAGGTCCACCCCGACCGCAACCTCGTGCTGCGCGCGTTGCGCCGCGTGGCTCCCGTGACGGAGCGGCTGCACGGCCAGCGACTGCTGGTCAGGGTGAACGGAGCCTGGGCGGTCACCCCGCTGCTGGCCGCACTGGTCGTCATCGAGACGACCGACGTCGTCTTCGCCGTCGACAGCATCCCGGCGATCTTCGCGGTCACCCAGAACACCTTCGTCGTCTTCGCCGCCAACGCCTTCTCCCTGCTGGGGATGCGCGCGGCGTACTTCCTCATCAGCGGTGCCGCCCGCCGGTTCCGCCACCTGCAGACCGGCCTGGGCGTCATCCTCGCCGGCGTCGGGGTGAAGCTGCTGCTCACCGACTTCTACAAGGTCCCCGTCTGGGCGTCGCTGAGCTTCATCATCACCGTCCTCGCGGTCACCTTCGCCGTCTCCTGGCACGACACCCGCTCCGCCCGGGGCGCCCCTCCCCAGGACGCCGTCCCACCGGGCGCCGCGCAGGACGGTTCCGCCCCCGGCGACACCAAGGGCGAGCCGCAGCGAACCGGGCGGTGAGCACCGGGACCGGGGCGGAGGATGGAAGGATGCCGTACCGCCCGGTCGCTGCCCGGCGGGGACGGTGCGCCTGCGTGAGCGGACGGCATCCGTGGTCGGGGCGTCATGTCGGTGGCGGGTGAGACCATCCGGTCATGGGTGGCGACGGGTTCGACTGGCACGGGTTCCTGGGGCGTTGGCGCGAGGAGTGGGTTCCGCGCGCCGGCGGGGACGAGGACGGCGGGCAGACCGCGGACCCGGGCAGGCCCGGCGCGGGGGAGGCGGCGATCGCCGCGGCCGAGGAGCGGCTGGGGTGCCGGCTGCCGCCCTCGTACCGGGGGTTCCTGGCCGTCAGCGACGGGTGGCACGTGGACGAGACGGCGGGGGTGTACCGGCTCGGCGGTGTCGCGGAGATCGACTGGTTCCGTGACCCGATGGACATGTCACCGCTCTACGAGCAGGAACTGGGCGACGACCGGAGCGAGGTGGAGGTCCTGAGGGCCGGCATGTGGCGCCGGGCGCTGCGGCTGGAGACGGAGTCCGACATGTCGCACGCGTTGCTGGACCCCGGCGACCTCGACGAGGACGGTGAGTGGGCGCTCTGGGTGTTCAAGGGATGGAGCGGTGAATACCCGGTCCGCCACCCCTCGTTCCGGGCCTACATGGAGGCCGGGTACCGCGGCTTCCACGGGAGCCGGTCCGACAGGCCGGACTTCCTGAACGCGACCACGCGCGCCCAGGACGCCCACGTGGAGGAGGCGCGCCTGCTGGCCCTTCGCGGACGGTACGAGGAGGCCCTGCCCCTGCTCGAGGAGGCACGGTCCTTCACCCGGCCCCGCAGCGCCGTCCTGCTGCAGCAGATCCGCCACCTGCTGTCCCCGCGCGAGTCCAGGCACTACGGCCACCTGCTGCCCGATCCGCGCTACCTGTCCGAGGTCGGGCCGCTGGACGCCATGGAGCCGGCACGCGGCGGACGGCGGGCGGGCGACGACGAACGCCGGCTCGTGACGATGACCGCCCGCGGAGCCGGCCGGGATGCCGCGAGGGCCGTACTGGACGCGATGCGGGACGGTACCCACCGCTACGCGCCCCCCGGCCCGTGGGGCCGGGCCGTCGCCGAGGCCCGGGAGTCGGCCCGCTGGGGCGCGACCGACGCCGCGTGGCGGATCCTGCGGGACGCGCTCCCGCTGTGGGAGGCGCCCGGACCCGAGCTGATCGCCCCGATCGGCCTGCTCGCCGATCCGGTCCTGGGGCCGCTGGTCACCCCGGAACGCGGACGGGAGATCCTCGCGACGCCGCGTGCCGGGGAGACGGGAACCGCGCCCGAGCCCGTGCCCGACCTCGATCCGCCGGGTCTCGCCTGGCTGATGGAACCCGCGCTGCACGGGCAGCCGTTCGACGGATACCGCTGTGTCTGGGCCGAAGGGGTGGACCCCGCCCGCCTGCCCGGCCTGATCGGCGAGGAGGGGGCCGGACTGAGCGCGCCCGTCCACCTGCGCATGGTGCCCTGGCGGGCGCCGGTTCCCGAGGACCGGCAAGGCGTGGAGCCCTGGGAGGACCGTATCGTGGTGGCCACCGGCCGCAGCGCCGAGGGATGGGCCTTCGCCTTCGACGGTCACTCCCACGGGCGACTCGGGGAGCGGTTCGTGTCCCCTGCGGCGGCCGCGTCCTCGTCCGGGCGCGCGGTGGTCGTGTGGCGCGAACCGGACAGCCGGTCCCCGGTCGGCCGCCCGGCGGCGTTCCACGTGTCGGTGGCCGAGGGAGGGGAGGAGCTCTACGCGTTCACCGTGCGGGGTACGGAGATCGAGCGTTCCGGCGGGATACCCGAGGCATTGGAGCCCGCACGGCTGTTCCGTCCGGAGGAGCCCGAACGGGACCGCGAGCGACGCGCGTTGGAGGCCCTGCACGCCGAACTCGGGCTGTCGCTGCCGCGTTTCGCGCTGACCCAGGGGCGGCTGCCGACCTTCACCACCCGTTCCTGGGCCCGCGCTCCCCGCGAGGGCGAGTCCTTCGCCTACCTTCGGTTCGTCCGGCACCGTTCCTGAACCACGGGTCCGTCATGGCCGGGCGGTCGGTCGGGCCGGCCGGCGGGGCGCGGGTCCACCGGTAGCCCTACCCGAGATCGCGCAGCACCGTGTCGACGTTGGCCCGGTACCTGCGCATCGCCCGCTGGGCGGCGGCGTAGTGGTCGCGGTGCCGTGCGATGTCCGCGGTCTGCTCCCGCGCCTGCACGGCGTGCCAGATCTCGGCCGTGTGGAGGCGGCGCTTGCAGGTGGCGTCCGCGACGGCCGTGGCCCTCTCGCGTTCCGTGTGGCGGGTGTTGCCGTCGGCGTTCCGACGCCAGGCGTCGTCCGTGTACGCCGCGACGGGGTCCGGGTAGCGGGTGAATCCTCGTGCCGCCACGCAGCGGGACCAGGCGTCCCAGGCGGCGCGGACGCGCGGGTCGCGTTCGACCGCCGTGCCGACCTCGAGACCGCGTTTGGCCGCGTAGAGCCAGTCCTCCCCGAAGTCGACGCCGCGCCCCACTCGCTGCTCCGCCTCGTTCCTGCACTCCGGCAGGTCCGTGTACTCCGCGATGGTCATGCGGCGGCCCTTCGGCCGGGCGGCCGCGTCCTTCGCGGGGTCCCAGCCGTAGCCCCAGCGGCGTGCGGCGTCCGGGTCGAGGACGCCGTAGTCGGTGCCGACCGCGATGCCGACCGCGGTGGTGCCCGTGATGTCCCGGGGGTCGCGGGGGTCGAGCGGGAAGTCCGGGTGACCTTTGTCCGCCATGCACTGCCGGACCAGCAACGCCGTCGCCCGCTGCGATCGCCCGTAGTCCCGTGCCGTGAAGCCGTAGCGGTCGGCCGGCAGGGGACCGAGGTCCGACGCCGTGCGGACGAGCTGCAGGGGATCCGGAGCGGAGGCACAGATCGCCGCGAGCACCGCCACCGCAGCCGTGACGCCCAGCCGCCACCCCCGTATCGCCATGGGCCGGATGCTACCGAACATGATCGCGGAGGACGTACCTAGACCTCGGGGAGCGACGGGTCGGGGGTCCACGGCGACGGTGCGGTGATGGACCAGCGTTCGTGGTCGCGCCAGGCCCCGTCGATGTAGAGGTAGGCGGGCGACAGGCCCTCGTAGCGGAATCCCAGGCGCTGGACCAGGGCCAGGGACGCCTTGTTGGCCGGCTGGATGCTTGCCTCCAGCCGGTGGAGCCGCAGGTCGTCGAAGGCGTGGCGCAGGGTGACGGCGATGCCTTCGGTCATGTAGCCCTGCCCCGCGGACGGGGCGAACGCCGCATAGCCCAGCGACGCGCCCTGGTAACGGCCCCGGATGACGGAGTTGATGTTCACGGTGCCGGCAGCCGCACCGGTCTCGACGACGCGGATCAGGTAGCCCAGGTTGGTGCCGTCGCTGAAGCGGTCCATCCAGGTCCGGAACTCCTCCGCCGTCCTGGGCAACCGCATCCAGGGTGAATGGAGTTCGACGCTGGCCCGCACGAGCGAGCAGAACTCGTCCTGGTCGGCGAGGGTGAGCGGGCTCAGTTCGACCCGTGACGGTGTGTGGGGCATGGGCCCATGTTAAGGGCCGTCCGGCAACCGCCGTCCGGGGGAGGGCGTTCGGGAGGGGCTCAGTCGAGACAGAACTCGTTGCCCTCGACGTCCTGCATCACGATGCACGACTCGTTCTCCCCGTCGGCGACCAGGAGGCGTACGCGGACCGCGCCGAGCGCGAGCAGCCGTGCGCACTCGGCCTCCAGCGTGGCCAGCCGCTCCTCGCCGACGAGTCCGGTGGCGGCCCGCACGCACAGGTGCATCCGGTTCTTGACGACCTTGCCCTCGGGAACGCGCTGGAAGTACATGCGCGGTCCCACTCCCGTGGGGTCGGCGCACGAGAACCAGGCGTCCCGGCCCTCAGCCGGCAGCGAGCCGTTGAAGTCGTCCCACGTGGCGAACCCCTCGGGCGGCTCCGGTGCGACGTATCCCAGCACCTCGCACCAGAAACGCGCGACGCGTTGGGGTTCCGCGCAGTCGAAGGTGACCTGGAACTGCTTGACCGATGCCATGGGGGCCACCGTAGCAGCGCTTGATCTTCCGCATCCCCCGAGGAGCTGCCCGCACCGACCGCGGCCGCCGTGCGCCCTTGCGGTGAGCCCCGGACGTCTACGCAGGGGCACTGCCGCGGCCTGCGGCGTCCGCGCCGGTGTCGATCCGGTAGCCGACGCCGGGCACCGTGGCGATGACCCAGGGTTCGCCGAGCCGCTTGCGCAGTGCGGAGACGGTGATCCGCACGGCGTTGGTCAGGGGGTTGGTGTTCTCGTCCCAGGCGCGTTCCAGCAGCTCCTCGGCGCTGATGACCCCGCCTTCGGCGGCGACGAGGACCTCGAGCACCGCGAACTGCTTGCGGGTGAGCGCCACGTGGCGCCCGTCGCGGAAGACCTCGCGGCGGAAGGGGTCGAGCCGCAGGCCAGCGATCTCGCGGACCGGGGGCCTTGCGTACGCGCGCCTGCGGTCGAGTGCCCGGAGCCGCAGGACGAGCTCCCGCAGCTCGAAGGGCTTGGTGAGGTAGTCGTCGGCGCCGAGCCCGAACCCGGAGGCCTTGTCGTCGATCCGGTCGGCGGCGGTGAGCATGAGGATCGGGATGCCGCTGCCGGAGGCGACGATGCGCCGGGCGACCTCGTCGCCGGAGGGGCCGGGTATGTCCCGGTCGAGGACCGCGAGGTCGTAGGAGTTGACGCTGAGCAGTTCCAGGGCGGAGTCGCCGTCGCCGGCGATGTCGGCGGCGATCGCCTCCAGCCGCAGACCGTCACGGACTGCCTCCGCCAGGTACGGCTCGTCCTCCACGATCAGTACGCGCATCCCCGAAGCCTAACCTCGCGCTTTCACGACTCCACGGTGTCACGGCGGCCCGAGCGGACCGGGCGGGCCGCCGTGCCGTCCTCAGCCGAGCTCGCGCACTCGCGCAGCGGTCCGCTCGGCCAGTTCGCGGACGCCTTTCGCTGCGTTCTCCGTGAGCGCGCCGCGTATCGCGTCGGCGGCCGTGAGGAGCGCACGGGCCTCCTCGGGACGGCCCGCGTCGGCCAGGGCGAGGGCGAGCCGGTAGTGCTCCTCGGCGATGAAGCGGCCGAAATTGACCTCCTTCCAGTGGCGCAGTGCGCCGTCGCCCGGGGTGGCCAGTGCGTCCCGTACGGCGGCCAGGCTCTGCGCCGCCCGCGACAGCAGGCCTGCCTCCCGTTCCAGGCGGGCCAGGCTGTGCCGGGAGGAGGCCCGCTCGTACGGCCTCTCCTGGAGGGCGGCGTGCAGGCTGCGGGCGCGCAGCGCCTGGGAAAGGTCGCCGAGTTCCTCGAAGTCCCCGGCGATCGCGCTCAGTTCAGCCGTGGTCAGGGTGTCGGGTGCCCCGGGGAGGCGGAGCCTGCTCTGGTCCATGAGGATGGTGTCGAGTTCACGGATCAGCGTCACCCGTGCGAGGTTCGTCATCCCCTGGTCCCGGGCCAGGTCGGTCCAGGTGTACACCGGCTCGTCGGACGGCTCCGTCCCGAACATCGACTCGTCGAGCTCCCGCGCCCACCGCCGCAACTCGTCCGCGCCGGCGCCCGGTTCGGGCATGCCGCCCAGGCCCATCGCGGTGTCGTAGTCCGTCTGCCGGACCTCGAGCAGCAGCGGCAGATCCGCGGTGTCGCCGTGCAGCCCCACCAGCACCGCCGCGAGCCGCAGTTCGTCCGTCATCGACGACCGGGCCTCGTGCCGCAGCAGATGGCGCAGCAGCTCGGGATCGCCCTCGGCGCGGTCGAACTGCGCCGCCCGCAGGGTGATCCGGCGCCGCACCGGGTCCTCGGCGACGTCACGCCATGCGGTCGGCTCGCCCTCCCTCAACAGGGCGAGATCGGCGCGGCCCGCAGCGAGCACCGGCTCCCACAGAGGGGGGCCGGCCGGGCCCAATGTGTCGTACGCGCACCCCTCGTCCGCGTTGAGCAGTACGAAGTCCGGCTCGGTGCGCAGCAGCGCGGCACGCAGCCTGCCCACCAGCTCGACCGGGGAGCGTTCGGGGAAGCCCAGTGCGGCACGGAGCTCGGCCCGCTCCTCGTCGATCCCGTAGTGCTCACGGATCTCGTCCTCGGTCTTCGCGACGTACGCCAGGATCTCCTGCTCGCGGTCGTCCGGCGACAGCCGTGCGCAGCCACGCCAGCCGGGCAGGCCGATCAGGATCTCCAGGGCCTCGTCGACACCGGAGCCGATGATCCCCGCGGAGCCCTCCGAGTCGGCGTAGAGCACCGAGCCGTCCGCGCACAGGAAGTACGTACCGCCGGTGTCGTCCCCGGCGAGCGTCTCCAGCGGCTCGCCCGAGGCGAGGCGGACCTCCTCGACATGGCCGTGGGCGGCGCGGCCCAGGTCGAAGCCGAAGGGGAAGGCGGCCAGTTCCGCCGACCGGCGGTCCTGCCGCAGGAGTCGCAGCGCGTGATCCGTCATGTCACAGAACGTAACACCGGCCACCGACAACGGACCCACGGCCCCTCACCCGCGCCTCACCGCTCGCGTGGGTGTGATCCTCGCACGACGCGTCGCGCGCGCATGCGAGGACGGGGGCACGCCGGGCACGCGGTTCAGCCCGCCGGCGCCGGTTCGGGGCGAGGCCGGTCCGACGGAGCCGCCGCTCCGCTGCGCCACCAGCGGCGGGACGCCAGCGCGGCGAGCGCGGCGCCCGCGGCGTTGACCAGTACGTCGTCCACGGAGGACACCCGGTCCAGCCGCAGGACGTACTGCGCGGTCTCGACCAGGACCGAGCAGCCCGCCCCGAGCGCCAGGACGCGCGGCACGGACGTCAGCGCCGTGAACCGCATCGGGGCGAAGAACCCCAGGGAGGCGAAGACCAGCAGGTTGCCCACGATCCCGCCCGGCCCCATCGTGACCAGGTCCCGCAGCGGCACCAGGCTCACCCGCGGCGGGACGACACCGACCCCGGCGCCCGGCATCATGGTCATCCACAGGAACGGCACCGTCCCGTGCAACATGCCCACCTCGGCCAGCGACAGCCGCCACGCCGACGCGACGCCGGCGGTACGGCGGCGATGCGCGAGGGCCCAGGCCACCAGGACGGCGAGCGGCAGCGTCACCAGGGTCATGAGTACCACACCGTTGAAGGTGCCCAGGCAGCCGTGCCACTGCCCGGCCATGCACCTCGGAGCGGACATCATGAGCGGCCGGCGCAGGGCGAACAGGGCGCTCACCACGCCGAGGAGCGCCAGGCCGCGGAGCACGGCCGCGCTCGCGCGGCGGAGCGGTGCCGACATGGGTGGGTTGTGGTCCATGCCCCCATTGGAGCCGGAGCGCCGTTGCCACGGCGTATGCGATTTTCGATACGCCGGCGATACACGGCGCCGCCGCCGTCCGCTGTGACCCGACGCGAGCGGGCGCCGGCGGGGCGGCTCGCCCGGTGCCGGGAGCGGGTCGCCGGCCTCGTGCACGCGCCGCCCTATGGCCAGTTCGACGTGGCCGACGTCCGCGAGACCTCCCGACAGGTGCGCCGAACCAGGCGGCCCCGGACGTTCAGGGCGCCCCGGGGCCCGTGGTCGCCGGATGACCGGCCGCCCCGGAGAGCTCCAGCGCCTGACGGCGGGCCCGCGCGTGCGCGTCCTCCAGCGAGGCGAGGTGCTGGGGGAGCAGGTGGCCGAGCGACGGCACCGTGGGCGCGTAGGTGAGTTCGGGCGTGATGGGACGGACGTCGAGTGCCATCAGCCGCGGATCGCCGAGGATGGTCTCCAGCGCCGGCAGCAGGAAGTCCTTGCCGTGCTGGGGCGCGCCTGGACCGTAGCCGCCGCCCCGGGCGGAGACGACGACGGCCGGACGCCCGGCGCTGGGCGCCGGCCCGGGCAGCCCGATCGTCCTGCCGACGATCATGATGTGGTCCAGCCACGCCTTGAAGACGGACGGCATCGCGTAGTTGTAGAGCGGCACGGCGAAGAGGTACGCCCCGGCGCCGAGGAACTCCGCCACCAGTTCGTCCTGGAGCAAGGCGGCGGCCCTCTGCTCGGGGGTGTGCTCGGCGGCGGGGGTCGTACGGGACAGGATTCCGGCCGCGTCCAGGTGGGCGACGGGGTCGAGCGCGAGGTCGCGGCGGACGACGTCTCCGGCCCATGCGTCGGTGAAGGAGTCGGCGACCTGACGGGAGACGGACGCGTCGCCGGAGGCGGAGGCGTCGATGCGCAGCAGGTAGGACATGGTGGTGGCGCTTTCGTTTCGTGCGTGTGCGTGTGCGTATGGGAATGGGGTGCGGCGGGCGGGCCCCGGCGGGGCGGCGCGCTCAGGGCCCGGGCCGCCGGGGGACCGCGCAGCCGTCCGGCCCGCAGGCGTCGGCCGCCCCGGCGAGCGTCGGCAGCGGCCCCGGTTCCGGGTGGGCCGCGTCCCAGGCCCTGGTGATCGCGGCCAGGAGCTCGTCCACGCCGACGGCTCCGTGGACGGCGAAGGCGCCGTCGAGGGTGAGGAACGGGATTCCCCGCGCCCCCAGGCGCTCCGCCTCGCGCTGGTCGGCGGCCACCCGGGCGCGGT
This sequence comes from Streptomyces sp. NPDC008238, assembly GCF_042956445.1. Lineage (NCBI taxonomy): Bacteria > Bacillati > Actinomycetota > Actinomycetes > Kitasatosporales > Streptomycetaceae > Streptomyces > Streptomyces sp. NPDC008238. The sequence goes on from NZ_JBIBGK010000009.1 coordinate 41,124, forward strand.
AGCGCCCCTCGCGCAACGCCCCGGCGGCCTCCTCGCGGTCGAGGCCGGCCTCGACCGCGAAGTCGAGGACCTGCTCCCCGGTCCACAGCTCGCGTCCCTGCCCGAAGTGGGCACGGAACGCGGCCGTCCACACCTCGCCGCCGCGCCCCAGGTCGTCGGCGAGGGCGAGCAGTTCGTGGACGAGGCCGGTCGGCCCCAGGGTGCGCTCCAGCGCGTGGAAGGGCTCCAGCCCCTCGGCCCGCGCGGCGTGTTCGATCGGCGCGAAGATCTGCTCGCCCCTCGACGCGGTGATCCCGTGCCTCTCCAGGAGCCGGCGCTGCGTGATGCCCTCGCGGGGCAGGTCGGGATGGACCTGGAACGAGCGGTGGACGATCCGCACCTCGTCGGCGTGCCCGAACCGCTCCAGCGCCAGCCGCAGCCGGTTGTCGGTCAACGCGCAGTAGGGGCAGACGATGTCGGACCAGAAGTCGATCTGCATGGTGGACTCCTCCTGAAACTCACTTTCTGTTCGTAGCCACACTCTGCATTAGTGTGAGAAGCGATACAAAAGGCACATTGATGTGCGTGGGTCACGAGAGGGAGGCGGCGGACGTGGGCAGCGGCAGCGACATGCGGAGGGGACGCACCGACGTGAGGGCGAGTGTGCGGCGCGTGCCAGGACCGTGCGCGCACTGGGGCGACGAGGACGCGGACTTCATCCGCGAGATCCTCGACCTGGTCGGCGACAAGTGGAGCGTGCTGATCATCGGCACGCTCTCCGACGGGCCCGTGCGCTACTCGGACCTCGCGCACGCCATCCCCGGCATCTCCCAGCGGATGCTCACCCTCACCCTCAAGCAGCTCCAGCGCAGCGGGCTGGTCGACCGCACCGCCTACCCCGAAGTCCCGCCGCGCGTCGAGTACTCGCTGACCATGCTCGGCGGCTCGCTGCTGTCCACCGTGCTGGGGCTGGCGTCCTGGTCCGCCGAGCGGCACACGGAGATCCGCCGCCACCAGCAGGCCTACGACGCGGGAACCGGCTGAGCCGCCGCACCCCGTCCGGTCGCCGGCGCACACGTCGGTCCGTCCGCGGTGGTCGCACCGTCGCGGACGGACCGAAGCGTTCGGGCGACTACGGCCGCGCGGCAGCCTCCCCCGGCCGGGGGCCGATGTAGCCCTCGTGGACGTCCTGCCCGCGGGCGTACCCGGGCCGGAAGCGCACGCCGGCGTAGTGCGAGGCCCGCTCCGCCTCCTGCGCCCGCCGGCCCAGCTCGGCGGTGTCCCCGAAGCCCAGGACGTCTCGGGCCAGCTGGGTGAGCGGCCCGTCGACCTGGTACTCGGTGCGCTGCACCAGCCCGCGGCGCGCCGGGGCGGATCCTTCATGCCGGCCGCGGACGCCTCCGGTCCCGGGGCCCCTAACCCGCCCGCAGCAGGCGTGATCCGGGGCCCGGCGCGGGAGGCAGGTCCTGTTCGGCCCAGACGATCTTGCCGTCGGCCGCGGAGCGGGAGCCCCAGCGGCGCGAGAGCTGGGTGACCAGGAACAGGCCGCGGCCGTTCTCGTCCGTGGTCGCCGCGCTGCGGATCCGCGGGGCGCAGACCTCGCTGTCGGACACCTCGCAGGTGAGGACCTGGTGCCGCTTCAGGCGCAGACCGATCGGTCCCGACGCGTGGCGGACGGCGTTGGTGACCAGTTCGCTGACGATCAGCTTCGTGGCGTCGGCGAGTTCGTCCAGGCCCCATGCGCTCAGCTGACGGCTCACCAGCTGCCGTGCGCGGCGCGAGGCGCCCTCGCCGCCGGGCAGCGTCCAGGAGGCGGACCGGCTGGTGCCGAGCGAGCGGGTCCTGACCAGGAGCAGGGTGACGTCGTCGCACGAGGCCTGGCCCATGAAGGGTTCCGTGGCGCGGTCGCAGAGTTCCTCCAGCGCCCGGTCCGGGTCGGCGAGCGCGGCACCGAGGCACTTCATCCCGTCCTCGATGTCGTGTTCCCGGGACTCGACCAGGCCGTCGGTGTACAGCGCCACGAGGCTGCCCTCGGGAAGCTCGAACTCCACGGCCTCGAAGGGGTCGCCGAGGCCGACGCCGAGCGGGGCGCCGGTGGGGAGGTCGGGGAAGCTCACCCGGCCCTCGGGGTCGATGACCGCGGGCGGCGGATGCCCGGCCCTGGCCATGGTGCACCGGCGGGTGGCCGGGTCGTAGACGGCGTACAGGCAGGTGGCCACCATCACCGCCGCCGTTCCCATCACGGTGTCGGTGTCCTCCTCGGCCAGCCGCTGCAGCGTGTCGTCGAGGCGGGCCAGCAGTTCGGCGGGCGGCAGTTCCATGTCGGCGAGGGTGCGTACGGCGGCGCGGAGCGTGCCCATCGTCGCCGCGGCGTGCAGCCCGTGGCCGACGACGTCGCCGACGACGAGGGCGACCCGGGCGCCGGACAGCGGGATGACGTCGAACCAGTCGCCGCCGACGCCGTGGTCCATGTCGGCCGGCAGGTAGCGCGAGGCGGCCTCGACCGCGGTGCCGCCCCTCAGCCGGCGCGGCAGCAGGTTGCGCTGCAAGGTGAGGGCCGCGGTCTGTTCGCGGGTGAACCGGCGGGCGTTGTCCAGCGCTTGCGCGGCGCGCGCGACGAGCTCCTCGGCCAGCAGCAGGTCGGCCTCCTGGAAGGGGGTGGGGTCCTGCGTGCGCACGAAGAGCACCAGGCCCAGCAGGGCACGCTGAGCGCGGATCGGGACGACCATCAGCGAGTGCACCCCGTGCGTCCGGATCCGCTCCCCGAGGGTCGGCACCTGGTCGATCCACACCCCAGGCGCGCTGTCCAGGACCGGTTCGAGATGCGACCTGCCCGTCCGCAGGACGGTGGAGAAGGGCGAGGCCGGCGGGACGGTGACCGGATTGCCGCGCACGCACGGCGATTCCGGGGCCTCTTCGTGGATCGAGGCCACCCCGGCACGGCGCAGAGCAAGGCCGCGCTCGCCGACCGGACCGACGTGGACCGGCCAGCCGTCGCCGGAGGGGGAGGGCTGCCCGAGGTCGACCGCGACGAAGTCGGCCAGCAACGGCACGGCGAGGTCGGCCAGTTCCTGACTGGTCTCCATCACGTCCAGGCTTCCGCCCAGACGCGCGCCGGCCTCGCCGACGACGGCGAGGCGCTCGCGCGCCAGCCGGCTCTCGACGACGTCGGCACTGATGACACACACCCCCAGCGACTCGCCGTCCGCGCCCTGCAGGCACTGGAACGACACCGCGAACGGATGCTCGAGGCCCTTGCTCACCGGCAGCCACGTCCGGTACTCGTGCACCTTGGTGGTGCCGCTCCGCAGCACCTGCCGGCTCATGGCCTCGAGGGCTTCGGCCTTGGGGCCGGGGAGCACCTCGGTGAGCCGGCGGCCGAGCCGTTCCACGCAGGGGATGCCGTCGTGCTCCTGCATCGCGTCGTTGACGAAGACGCACCGCAGTTGCGGGTCGCGCACCGTGACGCCGATGGGCTCGCGGGACAGCAGCGGTCCGCGCACCACGCCGCTCATCGTGTCCCCGGACAACGTGCCGGTGTCGGCCAGCGAGAGGAGCCAGCACGCCGCCCCGCCGAGGCCGCGGAGCATCGTGATCCGCAGGCACACGTCGATCACCCGGCCGTCCCGGTGGCGGACCGCCGTGGTGCCCGGCCAGCCGTTGAGGGCCCGGCAGTGCTGGACGAAGGCCGCGGTGGGCAGGCCCTCCTCGAACAGCGGCAGCACCAGAGCGGCCGACCTGCCCACCACGTCCCGGGCCGGGTGGCCGACCAGCCGTTCCGCGGCCTGCGTCCATCCGGCGACGGTTCCCCGCTCGTCGAGCACGGCGATCGCCGTGTCGGGTATGTCGAGCCTGTTCGACTGCTTACCGAGCGTCTTGGTTCCCTTGCTCTTCGTAGTCATCGAACTGTCGCCTTCGCCTGGGGGAGGTGGGTGGTGCGGAGTGGCCGGGACGTGGATCCGCCCCATTCACCCGTGTAGACCGGGCCGGGGTCCGTTCTGTGACAAAACGGGCGCCTTTGTCGTTCGGCGGCCGGTCAGGGGGTGTCGTGGGGCTTCGCCCGCGCCGTGACGCGCCCGGTTCCTCCACCGCGGTGCGCGGTAGGTGCCGCCGTGGCCCGGGTAGGGTGCACCCCCGTGGAGCGGATCTTGGTGGTGGGTGTCACGGGCGCGGGCAAGTCCACGCTCGCACGCGCGTTGAGCGGTCGCCTGGGCCTGCCCTACCACGAGATGGACGCCCTGTACTTCGACGGACCCGGCTGGGCGGTGAACGCCGCGTTCCCCGAGGACGTGGCGCGGCTCGCCGCCGGGCCGCGCTGGGTCGTCGACTCCCTCGGCTATCCGGAGGTCCGCGACCTGCTGTGGGGGAGGGCGGACACGGTGGTGTGGCTGGACTACCCCCGGCGCGTCGTGATGCCCCGCGTCCTGCGGCGGTCCGTGCGGCGGACCGTCATGCGCGAGCCGCTCTTCGGCGGGAACCGGGAGTCCTGGACGGGGTGGCTCAGCCGGGAGCATCCGGCCTGGTGGGCCTGGTCGCAACACGCGGGCCGTCGCCTCGAGATCGAACGGCGCACGGGTGACCCCCGCTTCGCGCCGCTCGACACCCACCGCTTCGGCCGCCCCGGGGAGACCGCTGCCTGGCTGGCCTCCCTCTGACCCCGGCCGTGTTCGCACCCGCCGGACGTCGCCGGACGTTGCCGGGCACCCCGGGCGACCTGCCGACGGGACCCGGGTACCCGCCGCGGCGGGTGGTCTTCGGTCAGACGGCCTCGTCGGGCATGATCTCCCGGACCTCCTGCGCGCAGCGGCACGCGGCGGCGATTCTGGCGGCCCATTCCAACGCGTCCTCGCGTGAGGGCACGTCGATGACCGAGAACCCGCCGAGGACGGCCTTGGTCTCCGGGTACGGGCCGTCCGCGACGGTCCCGTCGCTGGCCACGACGCTCGCCCGCTGGCTCTGCAGCCCACCGCCGAAGACCCACACGCCGGCGTCCTGAGCCGCGCGCACCACCTCATGGGAGGCCTTGGCCACCTCGCGCAGGTCCTCCTCGGGGAAGGTCATCGCGCCGTCATCGACGAGATCAGGTATCGCGTCATCCGTGGCTCCCTCGGCTGGTGGCCTCCATCGGCGCCCCTCACCCTACGGCGGACGGCCCCCTCCCGGCCCTTCCTTTGGGGATCGCGATCGCCGCAGGTCAGGGGAGGGGTCGAAGGTAACGGCGCGATTACTTTATTGAACGATCCACAATCATGCTACGCTTCCCACATGGGACAGAACGGGGAATTCGACGCCGACCGCGCGGTCGGCCGGGCGGCGCACCTGTTCTGTCGCACCCTCGGGCGGTCCTCCGCCCTCCGGGTGGAGGACCTCGTGGAGATCCTCGACCGTGCGACCGAGATCCGGCCCGCGGTGCGGCACGTCCTCGCCGTCGTGGTCGAGGCCGATCGGGCGATCCCCTCACGGGGTTCCCTCGAGCGCGCCGCCGCGGCGTTGTGCCAGGTCGAGTCGTCCCTCGCCCGGGCCCTGCAACGGGCCAAGGCCCGGGGCGAGTTGCCGCCGGGCAAGGACCCGGTCGAGCTCGCCCGCTTCCTGGCCACGTTCGTCCAGGGGCTGCGGGTGGTGGGCAGTGCCCGGCTCGGGCGGTCCTTCGTCGAGGACGCCCTCGCCGTGGCGATGCGCGCCCTGGACCGGCCGTAGGCGGACTTCGGCCCGTACGGTGCGTGCGGGGTCTCCGTCCACCTTAATTCTGTATCAATCAATCCAGTAAGGAACGTCATGGAACTGCACCTCAAGGACAAGGTCGCCGTCGTCACCGGGGCGAGCAAGGGCATCGGCCTCGCGGTCGTCGAGGCGATGGCCCGTGAAGGCGTCCGCGTCGTCGCCGGCAGCCGTACCTCCACGCCCGAACTCGACGCGCTGGCCGGCGCCTACGACGTGACCGTCGTGCCCGTCGACCTCGGGACCCCCGAGGGGGCCGACACACTGGTCCGCCGTGCCGTGGAGCGCCACGGCCGGATCGACATCCTCGTCAACAACGTGGGCGCCGCCGAACCCCGCAGCGGGTTCCTCGACGTCGCCGACGCCGACTGGCAGCGGATCTTCGACCTGACCTTCTTCAGCGCCGTCCGCGCCAGCCGCGCCGCACTCCCGTACCTGGTCGGGGCCGAGGGCGCGGCGATCGTCAACATCGGCTCCGTCAACGCCCGTACGCCCTTCCCCATGGTCGTGGACTACTCGGCGGCCAAGGCCGCGCTGAACAACCTCGGCAAGTCGCTGTCCGAGGAGTTCGGGCCGAAGGGCGTGCGGGTCAACACGATCTCTCCCGGCCCGGTCCGCACCCCGTTCTGGACGGCCCCGGGCGCCTTCGCGGACGCCACCGCGGCCGCCGCCGGCACCACGGCCCAGGAGGCGCTGGACGTCGTGGTGCCCCAGAGCATGGGCATCACCTCGGGCCGCATCACCGAGCCGGAGGAGGTCGCCGGCCTCACCCTCTTCCTGGCCTCCCCGGTGGCGGCAAACATCACCGGCGCCGAGGTGCTCATCGACGGCGGCCAGATCAAGACCCTCTGACCGCGGACACCCGATCGACCCGAGAGACCCCTGCCCAGCGAATGGAGACACGCATGACCGCCGACCAACCGATCACACCGGAGCCCATCCTCCAACTGGGCCTCGGATTCATGGCGTCGAAGACCCTGCTGAGCGCGGTGGAGCTGGAAGTCTTCACCGTCCTGGCGCGGGGCGGCCGGGACCGTGCGTCCCTCGCCGCCGAAGTGGGCCTGCACCCCAGGTCCTCGGAGGACTTCCTCGACGCCCTGGTGTCGCTGGGCCTGCTGGACCGCGACGACGCGGGCGTCTACCGCAACAGCCCCGCCGCCGACGTGTTCCTGGACCGGGCCAAGCCCTCCTACGTCGGCGAGATCCTGGAGATGGCCAACACCCGCCTCTTCGGCTTCTGGGACAACCTCACCGAGGCCCTGCGCAGCGGCATCCAGCAGAACGAAGTCACGCACTCCGGCGCCCCTTCTTCGCCACGCTGAGCCAGGACCCCGTGGCGTGGCGCAACTTCCTGGGCGGCATGAACGGTGTCAGCGCCCCCCTCGCAGGGTCACTGGCCGCCGACTTCGACTGGACCGGCCGCCGGCACGTGACCGACCTCGGCGGCGCGCTGGGGGCCGTGCCGGCCGCGGTGCTCCGCGCCCACCCGGCGATGACCGGCACCGTCTTCGAACTTCCCCCGGTGCGGCCCGTGTTCGAGGAGTTCACCGCCGCGCACGGCCTCTCCGGGCGGCTCTCCTTCCACGGAGGCGACTTCTTCTCCGACCCCCTCCCGCCGTCCGACGTCTACGTCATGGGCCAGATCCTCCACGACTGGAACCTCGAACAGCGCCGGTTCCTGCTCCGCAAGGCCTACGACGCCCTGCCCGAGGGCGGCACCCTGATCGTGTACGACGCGATGATCGACGACGACCGCCGCCACAACACCTACGGTCTGCTGGTCTCGCTGAACATGCTCATCGACACCGAAGGCGGCTCCGAGTACACGGTCGCGGACGCGACCCGGTGGCTGCGGGAGGCCGGCTTCGCCACGACGGAGTCCCGCCCCCTCATCGGCGGTTACACGGCCGTCTACGCCACCAAGTGACCGCCACGCGGGGTTCAGCCCACCGGCGCGTCCCGCCCCTCGGCGGCGACACGCAAGGCCCCCTCGTGCAGGTCGAGTCCACCGGCCCCGCCCGGCGGCCCTGACCGAAGGAGGACGCCGGGGCCCCGGAAAGCGGCGGTGCGCAGCCGGAACGCCTCCGGTCCGGGGCAGACGACGGTCCGCAGCCGCCACACCGCCGGCCGGGCCGTGTCGGGGCGGGGCGGCAGGGCGAGTTGGAGCAGCGCCTCGGCCTGGCGCTCCGCGCCGTACCTGGTGTGGGCAGCGGTCCAGGAAGCCATGACGAGGACGGCTTCCGAGGGCGCCCCTGGCACGAGCGTGCTGTCGTCCGGTGGACGGGGGGCGCCGACGAGACCCGGTCCGCCCCGGTCGGTCCAGGTCCGGATCAGGTCGCGGAAGGCCGCCTCACGGCGGCGGCTGCCGTGCCTGGACCCCGCGGCCAGGACCGCCCGGCCCGCACCGGAGTAGGCCCGGCACAATTCGAGCACGGGGACGTGGTCGGCGCGGGTGGCGTAGCGCACCGAACGGATCTCCAGCATGGCACGGTGCAGCATGGCGGCCGCAGCGTCGGCGTCGGTGCCAAGCCGGCCCCGGACCGGCGGTGCGGGCCGCCGGCCCGATCGCTCGGTGCGGGGCGGGACGACCGCGTCGGCGCGCCGGCCGGCGGTGGACAGGTGCCACGATCGGTCGTCGAGACGGAACTCGCCCGATGCGGCGCGGAGATGGCCGTCCGTGCCGAGGGCCAGTTCCGTCCCGTCCGGGCCGGGGGAGAACGTCGCTCCTCGCGTGTCGGAGGGTTCGAACGCTCCGGCGGCGACGTCGTCCAGCCATACGTGGAGCAGGGCAGGCTCCGGTGGCGGGTCCTGCCCGACGGCGTACGCACGGGGAACGACCAGCGTGAGGTGGGCACTCAGGCCGGCGCCTGCGCGTTCCACCCTGAGGCCGCGCACGGTGGCACCCGGCAGGTCGTAGTCCGGCAGCACCTCGTCGAGGTCCTGCCGGGTGATGCGGCCCATCGGGGCCATGACGTGCCCGCGGGAGTCACGGCCCGGGACGTACGGCTCCGTCGGCGGCAGGACCGCGTCGAGTTCGTGTCCGGCCAGGGCCGCCTGCTCGGTCATCCAGGTGCGCCTGTTCATGCCGAGCACGGCCATCCACCGCAGGGCGGCCAGCGCGCGGCGTTCGCGTTCCCGGGCCCGGCACGTGCTCACGGCGAGGAAGAGGGGACGAAGGTTGTTGTCCCACACGTCCGCCGCCGTGATGACCGTCTCCCGGTCGAACCGGCGGGCGTCCGCCGCCGCCTCCGCGATCTGCTCGAGCGAGCGGTCCAACAGCGCCGAGAGCACCAGCGCGGCCGATGCGTGGCGTGAGGTCATGGGGTGATCGTCGCACATGGTCGAACGGGCTCCGGCCGCACGATCGGCGGCGGCACGCCCATGTCGGCGACCGCGGAGGGGCTGTGACGAACACACACACCGCGTCATCCCTCGGGAGGTCCGGACTGCGCCGCCAGGGCGATCCGGCGGGCGCGCACGTGGTCGCGGACGGTGGAGTACGAGGCGCCGGTGAAGTCCTCCTCCGTGCGCAGGCGTTCGATGATGCGGCTGATGGTGTGGCGGGCGCCGGGCGGGGCGTCGAGGTCCTGCCGCAGCATGCGGTCGATGGCGACCTTGACGGGTTCCAGCGGCAGGGTCCGCGGGGGGTGCCGGCGTACGGGGGAGGGCAGCGACAGAGCGCACCCTGCGACGGTCGCGTCGAGCAGCACCATGGCGACGCCCGCCGGCTCGGCACCTCGCAGCCCTGGCGGGAAGGGGGCACGCCGATGTTCCTGCCACAGCCGGTTCACCGTGCGCCGGTGCTCGCGCGTTCCGTTCACCTGGCCCGTGCTCCCGGGGTGGGCGCCCGCGTGCCGGTGAATTCCACGGCGAGCGGAGGCGGAAAACAGAAAGGGCAAGGAGACCTCTCCTTGCCACTCTCAACTTATAGCGCACTGGGGGGCTTGCCGCAAGGCCCCGGTCACGGCGCAGAATCGTCGTCCGACCGGGCCGCCCGACCCGTCAGAGGGACGGCCACCCGGGACGGGGACGGGCTCGGCAAGAGGCAGACAGAGTGGGAGGCGCCGGTGCTTCGATCGCCCAGCGCGGTGCGACGGAGCGCGGCCGCCTCGGAGGTAACGCGAATGACTGAGCAGTACGTGCTGGATCTCCGGGACGTCGACCGGACGCAGGTCGCGCTCGTCGGGGGCAAGGGGGCGCACCTGGGCAGGCTGTCGCGGATCGAGGGCGTCCGCGTGCCGGGCGGGTTCTGCGTGACGACGGACGCCTTCCGCCGGATCATGGCGCAGGCGCCGTCGATCGACGACCGCCTCGATCAACTGGCGCGCGTGGACCCCGACGACCGGGAGGCGATCGCCACCCTCAGCGCGCGGATCCGCCGGGTCATCGAGGGCGTCGCCGTCCCGGACGACGTCGCGGCGCAGGTCGTCGGCGCGTTCGCGGAGCTGGGGGAGGGCGCCGCCTGCGCCGTCCGGTCCAGCGCGACGGCGGAGGACCTGCCGACCGCCTCGTTCGCGGGCCAGCAGGACACGTACCTGAACGTCATGGGGCCGACGGCGGTCCTCCGGCACATCAGCCGGTGCTGGGCCTCGCTGTTCACCGAGCGGGCCGTCACCTACCGCCGGCGCAACGGCATCGACGACCGCACGGTCCACATGGCCGTGGTCGTGCAGCGCATGGTCCTCCCGCACGCGTCCGGGATCCTGTTCACGGCCGACCCGGTCACCGGCAACCGGAAGGTCGCCACCGTGGACGCCGGCTTCGGCCTCGGCGAGGCCCTGGTCTCCGGATTGGTGAACCCCGACGTGTTCACGGTGCGCGACGGCGAGGTCGTCACCAGGACGATCGCCGCCAAGGAGCGTGCGGTGCACGCCCTGCCGGCCGGCGGCACGCGGGAAGTGGAGGTCGACGCGCGGCGCCAGGAGCAGCCGGCGCTGACGGACGCGCAGGCCGTTCGACTCGTCGCGCTGGGGCGGCGGATCGAGGCGCACTTCGGCCGCCCGCAGGACATCGAATGGTGCCTGGACGACGACGGCTTCGCGATCGTGCAGAGCCGGCCGATCACGACGCTCTTCCCCGTCCCCGAGAGCGACGACCAGGAGAACCACGTCTACGTCTCCGTCGGCCACCAGCAGATGATGACCGACCCCATGAAGCCGCTGGGCTACTCCATGTGGCAGCTGACGGCCATGGTGCCGATGCACGAGGCCGGCGGGAGGCTGTTCGTCGACGTCACCCGGCGCCTGGCCTCCCCCGCGAGCCGCGCCGCCCTCCTGGACGTCATGGGGAAGGGCGACCCGCTGGTCAGGGACGCGTTGGAGACCGTCCTCGACCGCGACGACTTCGTCCCCCTGCTCCCCGACCCCGAGCCGGCCCCGGCCCCCGGCGGTCCGCCCGGCGGCGGCCGGCCCGACCCGATCGCGAACGACCCGGCCGTCGTCACGGGGCTGATCGAGCGCAGCCGGGCGTCCGTCGCCGCCCTGGAGCGCGACATCCGGGCGAAGACCGGGCCGGCGCTGTTCGACTTCCTGCTGGAGGCCTTCGCGGAGCACAAGCGCGCCCTCGGTGAACCGCTGAGCATGCAGGCGATCATGGCGGGGATGGAGGCCACCTGGTGGCTCAACGACACGCTGGGTGAGTGGCTGGGCGAGAAGAACGCGGCCGACACGCTCACCTTGTCCGCCCCCGACAACATCACGTCGGAGATGGGACTGGCGCTGCTCGACGTCGCCGACGTGATCCGCCCGCACACGGAGGTGGTGGCGTTCCTCCAGGGCGCCCTGGACGAGGGTTTCCTCGACGAACTGCCCAAGTTCCCCGGCGGGGCCGAGGCGCGCGACGCCATCGGGGACTACCTCGACCGGTACGGCATGCGCTGCGTCGGCGAGATCGACATCACGCGGCCGCGCTGGCGTGAACGCCCCACCGCGCTTGTGCCCGCGATCCTCGACAACGTCCGGAACTTCGCGCCGGGCGCGGCCGGGCGGCGCTTCGAGGAGGGGCGTCGGAAGGCGGAGGAGAAGGAACGGGACGTGCTGTCGCGCCTGCGGGCCCTGCCGGACGGGGAGCGGAAGGCCGACGAGGCGGCATGGATGATCGACCGGGTCCGCACCTTCATCGGGTACCGGGAGTACCCGAAGTACGGCATCGTCAGCCGCTACTTCGTCTACAAGCAGGCCCTGATGGGTGAGGCCGGGCGCCTCGTGCGGGAGGGTGTGCTGGCCGACGCGGAGGACGTCTTCCACCTCACGTTCCAGGAGTTCCACGAGGTCGTGCGCTCCCGCAAGGTGGACGGCGGGCTCATCCGGCAGCGGAAGGAAGAGTTCCGCTCGTACCACGCGCTCACACCGCCCCGGGTGCTCACCTCGGACGGCGAGGCCCTCACCGGGGCGTACCGGCGCGACGACGTGCCGGCCGGCGCCCTGACCGGTCTGCCGGTGTCCGCCGGGACGGTCGAGGGGCGGGCCCGCGTCGTCCTCGACATCGGGGAGGCGGATCTCGAGGCCGGCGACATCCTGGTCACCACCTTCACGGACCCGAGTTGGTCGCCGCTGTTCGTCGGCATCGCGGGCCTGGTGACGGAGGTGGGCGGCCTGATGACCCATGGCGCGGTGATCGCCCGGGAGTACGGCCTGCCGGCCGTCGTGGGCGTGGAACGGGCCACCCGGCTGATCCGCGACGGGCAGCGGATCCGTGTGCACGGCACCGACGGGTACGTCGAGATCCTGTCCTGACCGGCGGCAGCCGCTGCCGCGGCGGGCCCGGCGATGGTCAGCGGTCCAGGTAGCGCCGCAGCAGCCGCCAGGCCACCGCACTCGTGCGGGGCCGGGCGGGGATGCCCAGGGCGGGGGCGGCCGTGCCCATCAGCGCCTCGGCGAGCAGCGGTCCGATCGCGGAGAACGGTCCCGGCAGCCGTTCCCTGAAGACCCGGCGGGAGGCCGCCCACAGGGCCAGGCCCTCAGGTGACCGGCCGAAGTGGCGTTCCTCGTAGGCGTCTTGGGCGGCGGCGAACTCGCCGTACGTGGCGGGGAGGGGTCCGATGCCCATCCGCCGGCCGAGCAGCGTGCAGAAGGCGTGCGCGGACTCCTCCTCGGCCGCCGTGGGGCGGCGCGGCCCGTGGGCGGCCATGAACCGCAGGGGGTGGACGCAGAACAGCCCGAGCACGTAGACGAAGGCGTCGTCGCCGACGGGCAGTCCCGCGTGGACGCGGCGCAGGTGCTCCAGGACACGGAGCGAGGCCGGGCTGTCGGGGCCCTCGTCGAGCACCTGGAAGAGCGCGGCCCCGGTGGCCTTCGCGCGCAGCAGTGGATCGCCGGTGATCCGGCCGGTGGACATCAGCACGCGCGCGACGGACGGCACGGCGAAGCAGCGGCAGAAGGCCAGGTTGAGGCCGAGCTTCCAGGCCCGCGGGTACGCACGGGTCAGGGCCCGGTACGCGCTCCAGGGCGTACTGGCGGACCCGGGGGTACCGGGGAGCGCCCGGGTGCCGTGCGGGCCGGGATCCGTCATCTCCTCGGGTACGCCCTCCGTGGCGGTGACGACGTCCACGGAGGACGCCGAGCGGTGGTACGGCGCAGACCCTACTCCGCCCCGGCCGCCCCGCCCCACGGTGCGGTGCCGTGCGAACGGGTCCCCGCCGCCGTGGAGGGGCGGTGGGGACCCGCGGTGGGCGACGGGACCTCGAAGGTCAGCGGGTGGGTCCGCCGACCGGGAGAGGACCCGTTGCGTGTGCGGTGCCCCCCGAGCCGTCGGCTGCGGGAGTCACCGTCACCGTCGCCGGCTCAGTAGCCGCCGCCGCCACCGCCGTCGTCGCCTCCGTCGTCTCCGCCGTCATCCCCACCGTCGTCCCCGCCGTCGTCTCCGTCGTCGGCGACCACGGAGACCGTGCTCTGCGGGTGGTCGGCGGCGGCGACGGCGCTCGTCGCCGTGCCTGCTGTTCCGGCCAGAGCGGCGGCAGCGGCCACGGCCGCGATCAGTGTCCTGCGACTCATGATGCATGTCCTTCCGTGCATGATCGGTACCTGTCACGGGGCCGGTGCCGGACCGGCGCCTGGGTACTGGAGAGACCTTCGACGGCGACCGGAACGAGACGGCACAGCGGCCCTCGGTCTGCCGGGGCCTGCGAGCTCCCGTGGGCGGCCCCGGCCGAGACCCGATTGCGCGGCAGCGGCCGGCGACCACATCCCCGTCCCGGGGCCGTTCTGCACCTGCGAAACGAGGCCTGTCTCCAGAGTGCGCCCATGTCGGCCGACTTTCATCCCGACCACGCGCCGGCGGCCCGGCCGGCGGGCGCGGGGGCCAACGGCGGCCGCGGTACGGGCGCGCACCCGGCCGCCGGCGTCAAGTCGCCCGCGTACGGGGGAGATGGTTGCCTCCGGCGCCCGACTCGGCGCGCGGCGGCGCTCCCCGCGGTGACCGGGCGGCCGCACCCGTCAACGGCCGCGCAGGGAGTTGAGCCGCGCGGCCTGGCGGGTCAGGTGGTCGCGCTCAGCGAGGTTGGGCGCCTTCCGTGCCGCCTCGGCGTACAGCCGCGCCGCCGTCGTCAGGTCCCCGTCACGCTCGTGCAGGTACGCCGCCACCGCGGTGTACCGGGGCAGCGAGTCGTCCAGGGCCGCCAGCGCCGCCAGGCCCGCGCGCGGCCCGTCGGCCTCGCCGACAGCGACCGCGCGGTTGAGGCGGACCACCGGGCTGTCGGTCAGGCCCGCCAGTTCGTCGTACCACTCGACGATCTGCACCCAGTCGGTCTCCTCGGCGGTGGGCGCGTCGGCGTGCAGCGCCGCGACGGCGGCCTGGGCCTGGAACTCGCCCAGTCGGTCGCGAGCGAGCGCGGCCTGCAGGATCTCGACGCCCTCGGCGATCGCCGTGGTGTCCCACCGGCCGCGGTCCTGTTCGGCGAGCGGCACCAGGCTCCCGTCGGCCGCCGTCCGGGCGGCGCGCCGGGCGTGGTGCAGCAGCATGAGCGCGAGCAGCCCCGCCACCTCGGGGTGGTCGATCGCGGCGGCGAGTTGACGGGTGAGGCGGATGGCCTCGGAGGCGAGGTCGACGTCGCCGGAGTAGCCCTCGTTGAAGACCAGGTAGAGGACGCGCAGCACGGTCGCCACGTCGCCCGGCTGGTCGAACCGTACGCCGGAGACGGTGCGTTTGGCCCGGCTGATGCGCTGCGCCATGGTCGCTTCGGGAACCAGGTAGGCCCGGGCGATCTGCCGGGTCGTCAGCCCGCCCACGGCGCGCAGCGTGAGCGCGACCGCGGACGAGGGCGTCAGCGACGGGTGAGCGCACAGGAAGTACAACTGGAGTGTGTCGTCCGCCGAGGGCGTGGGCCCGGCGGCCGGTTCCCGGTCGAGGACGTCCTCACGCCGACGGCGTGCGGTGTCGGAGCGCGTCGCGTCCAGGAACCGCCGCCAGGCCACGGTGACCAGCCAGCCCTTCGGGTCCCGCGGGAAGTCCTGCGGCCAGACCCGGACCGCCTCGACCAGCGCGTCCTGCACGGCGTCCTCGGCCGCCGCGAAGTCGGCACCGCGGCGGACGAGGACGGCGAGGACACCGGGCGTGAGGCCGCGGAGCCGGGCCTCGTCGATGGGCGCGCTCATCCGGCGGCGGTGGGCGGGGTGGTGAGGAGCGGGCGGACCTCGAGCCACTCGTGGATGGGGCGGCCGCCGGCGCCGGGGGCGGCGGAGAGTTCCCCGGCGAGTTCGACGGCGCGTTCGTAGCTGTCGACGTCGATGATCATCCAGCCGGCGACGAGGTCCTTGGTCTCGGCGAAGGGGCCGTCGGTGACGGGCGGGCGGCCCTCGCCGTCGTAGCGGACCCAGGCGCCCTCGGGCGCGAGCGCCCGTTCGCCGACGAACTCGCCGGTCTTCTCCAGGCGTGCGGCGAAGTCCCGCATGTACTGGATGTGATCGGAGACCTCCTGGGG
Source organism: Streptomyces sp. NPDC008238 (assembly GCF_042956445.1). Lineage (NCBI taxonomy): Bacteria > Bacillati > Actinomycetota > Actinomycetes > Kitasatosporales > Streptomycetaceae > Streptomyces > Streptomyces sp. NPDC008238. The sequence goes on from NZ_JBIBGK010000009.1 coordinate 56,737, forward strand.
CGTCCACCGGTCCATGGGCACGTCGTTCACCGCGGCCGGTGCGCCGCGGTAGTGCTTGAGCAGGAGGTACTTGGCCATCGTGGGGCTCCTCGGTGCCGGTGCGACCCATTGTGGCCGCCCTCGCCCCGGGGACGGAGCCGGCCGCGGGTTCTCGACGTCCCCGCCCGGGATTCCTCCCCGCCCGGGATTCCTCCGCGGCCGGGCCGACGGGGCGAGCCGCGAGGGTGCCGGCCTCAGATGAGTTCGAGGCCGCCGTCGACGGTGATCACCTGGCCGGTGGCCTGGCGCCCGGCGGGCTCGGCCATGCGCAGGATCCAGTGGGCGATGTCGGCGACGTCCGCGATGCGGTGGGTCGGGATGCGGTCCCGCTCGTAGGCGTACATGTCGTTGACCGCCTCGGGGGTGAGGCCGGCGGCGAGCATGACGTCGGTCTTGGTGGGGCCGGGGGCGACGGCGTTGACGCGGATGCCTTCCGCGGCGAGCTCGAGGGCCCAGCTGCGGGTCATCTGCTCGATCGCGGCCTTGGTGGCCGAGTAGTGGGATCCGCCGGCCATGGGACGGTGTCCATACGTACTGGACACGTTGACGATGCTGCCGGAGGACGTGCGCAGGTGCGGCAGGGCCTCGTGGGCGAGCATGCTCGGGACCACCACGTTGAGGTCGAAGAGGTCGGCGATCACCTTCCTGTCCGCCTCGGCCAGAGGCATGACGGCCGTGCCGCCGGCGTTGTTCACCAGCAGGTCGAGCCGTCCCCAGCGCTCGACGGCGGTGCCGACGACCTGGGCGGGGGCGCCGTCGTCGACCAGGTTCACGGACAGGACCTCGATGTCCGGGTGCGCCCGGGCCGTCTCGTCGAGGGCGTCCTGCCGGCGGCCGACGCCGAGTACGTGCGCCCCGGCCTTCGCCAGGGCGAGCGCGGTCGCGCGGCCGATGCCGGACCCCGCTCCCGTGACGATCGCGACGCGGCCGGAGAAGGGCTGGTCCGAAGGGCTGGTCATCGTTGTTCTCCATATCGATCGATGTTCGACGAACTACGAACATAACATGTGTGGACGCTGTGACCCGGGTGGTGAGACATGGCACACCTCCCGGCGCGGCGGGGGTGAGGGACGGGGATCGCGGGCGGCGCGGCGGGTGCGGTCCCGCAGGGCGGGACTCACACCGGCCACCGCCGTCGTCCGCGCCGGGCCGTCCCCGGAGGCCGCGGCCCGTCAGCGGAACAGCCTGCCGAACCTGCGGATTTCCTCCGCGAAGATCTTCGGCTGTTCGAAGGCGGCGAAGTGGCCGCCCCTGCTCGCCTTGTTCCAGTAGACGAGATGGGGGAACGCCTTCTCGGCCCAGGCGCGAGGCGGCGTGTAGAACTCCTTGGGAAACAGTGTGACTCCCATGGGAACGTCGATCTTGACGGCGTTCATGGTGATGTCCGAGTTCTCCCAGTAGAAGCGTGCGGCGGACTCCGCCGTATTCGTCAGCCAGTACAGGGTGATGTCGTCCAGCATCTCGTCCAGCGTCAGAACCGACTCCGGATTCCGGTCGCTGTCGGTCCAGACGCCGAATTTCTCGTAGATCCAGGCGGCCTGGCCGACGGGGGAATCGGCCAGCGCATAGGACACGGTCTGGGGCCTGGTCATCATCTCGAGCTGATACCCGATCTCGCTCTTCTGCTGGGCGTCCAGCTGGCCCATCGCCACCCGCTCCTCGGGGGTCAGGTGGTTCACGTCGAGATCGGGAGGGACGATCTGGGGGAAGTTGAGGTGGATCCCCAGGAGGCCCTTGGGCCGCAGCACCCCCAGCTGCACGTTGACCGCCGCACCCCAGTCCCCTCCCTGGGAGAGGTAGTGGTCGTACCCGAGGCGGGGCATGATCTTGGCCCAGGCCTTCGCCGTCCGTACGCGGCCCCAGCCGGGTGCGTCCGGCTGATCGGAGAAGCCGAACCCCGGCAGGGACGGGGTGACCACGTGGAAGGCGTCGCGCGCGGAGCCGCCGAACTCCGTCGGGTGCGTGAGGCGCCGGATCACCTTCCGGAACTCCAGGACCGACCCGGGCCACCCGTGCGTGAGCATGATGGGCATCGCGTCGCGATGGGGCGACCTCGCGTGCAGCAGATGGATGCCGACGCCGTCGATCACGGTCCGGTACTGGCCGAAGCCGTTGAGGAGCGCCTCCACCCTGCGCCAGTCGTAGTGCCGCTGCCAGTGGTCCACGAGTCGCTTGACCCGCCACATCGGGGCGCCCTGCGACCAATCGTCCACGAGCTCCTGGGCCGGCCACCGAGTCGTCTCGAGCCGTCGCCGAAGGTCCCGCAGCATGCGCTCGGGCACGTGCAGTCTCATGGGCACGACCGCCCCGTGACCTGCCGTGGGCAGGGAAAGGCCCTCGGCAGGGGCGCCCGTTCCCGTGACGGACCCGGCCGCATCGGCGACCCCGGACGTCAGCGCCGCCGCAGCGGTCCCCGCGCCCAGTGCGCCCATGGCGTACAGCAGCCGTCGCCGGCTGAGGTCGTTCGTCTGGCTCGTCATGCGTTGCTCACTCCGATCGTTGGATTCCGGTGTGCCGTGACGAGTGGTCTGGCGACGTGTGGTCCGGCGACGTGTGGTCCGGCGACGCGAACCGTGCGGTGTCCGGCGCGCCGGCGCCTCCAAGGCCGCTGGGTGGGGTGGTCTCACCTGGGGCGGCCGCGAATTCCCGCACACGGGGACGGTCTGTTCTCGAGGAACGGCTCCGGGCCGGGTGCCGCCGGAATGCGGCCGTGGCGACCCGCTTGTTCGTAAGCCGTCGAACTTTGCTTGCGACCGTACATCGCTCCCGCGCGCTGCGTGGATTCCGCGAAGGTGGCATGAGTCACCCCGATGCCCCGCTTATTGGTAACACCGTGTGTTTCAGGCGATGAGAGCGTCGTCACGTTTGCGGTGGAGGTGCGCGACAAATGGGCCGTGTTACGTTGTTCGTCGTACGTCGAACAATCGTTTTCGGTCGTACCCGGCAGGGCCCAGCGCCGTCGGCAGGACGGGTGGCCCTCGTAGCGGCCCTCCCCGCGCCGTCACACGCAGCGGATCGCCCGAACACCATATGTGACACAACATTCCGGGCGGCCGATTCCGGTCCGGGCCGGCGGTCGCCGGCGCACCTTCGAACGAACCACAAGGAGAACGGCCATGAGCACGATCACCGCGGAAATGCGCGACTTCATCTCCCGCGTCGTCCACGACGGCAGCAACTACCGCATGAACGCCATGGAGGAGCTCTACACGGACGACATGGCGATCCTCTTCCCCACCGCTGAGGGATCCATCGCGGCAGCTCCCCGGGAGGAGGTCTTCGCCGAGTTCGCCGCCCGGGGGAAGGCGGGCGAGGCGCCGCTGTCCACCGAGTACGAGATCCTGCATGCCGAGGACCAGGGCGAGCACGCCACCGCGCTCCTCTACCGCCGCATGAGCGACACCGCCGCCCCGTTCCTCTACGAGCTGCGCCTGAAGCGGGGCGGCGCCTACGGCTGGCTCGTCGCCGGCGAGACCGTGACGCCGTGGCCCGCCCCGGAGACGGCCGGAGCCTTCCTCCCGCCGCGGCAGGCCGCCTGAGGACGGCGCAAGGAAGGCCCGGCTTCGTGACCCGGCGATGCTCCGACTACCTCGGCACTCGTAAGTGTTACCGACTTTGCGTGGCCACCACCGGCGCGCTCCATGCGCCGGCGGTGGCCCTCCGAGCGGCGTTTGCGGGGCGTACCTCCCGCCATGACTTCCCCGAGTCATGACGGGCCGTCACCAGAGCCACGCCGGGCACCCACCCGTACTCCGGACCGCCTTTCTCTCTCCCCGGTTCAACCAGCACGACCTCGATGACAACCGAAGGATGAACCATGTACTCCAGCGCGCACGTCGGCGTCACCGGCCTCGCGGTCATGGGCCGCAATCTGGCTCGCAATCTGGCCCGGCACGGCTATGCGGTGGCCGTCCACAACCGCAGCCCCGCCCGCACCATGGCGCTGGTCGACGAGTTCGGCCACGAGGGCACCTTCATCGCGGCGGAAACGGCGCGGGAATTGGTCGCCGCGCTGCAGCGGCCCCGGCGCCTGATCGTCATGGTGCAGGCCGGCCGGGCCACCGACGAGGTGATCGCCGAGTACGCCCTGCTGCTCGAACCCGGCGATGTCATCGTCGACGGCGGCAACGCCCACTTCGCCGACACCCGCCGCCGCGAGGCCGCCCTGCGCGAACGCGGCATCCACTTCCTCGGCACCGGCATCTCCGGCGGTGAGGAAGGCGCCCTGAACGGCCCCAGCATCATGCCCGGCGGCTCCCGGGCAGCGTACGAGCTGCTGGCTCCCGTCCTTAACGACATCGCCGCCACCGCCCCCGACGGCACCCCGGCTGTGGCACACCTCGGCCCCGACGGCGCCGGCCACTTCGTCAAAATGGTCCACAACGGCATCGAGTACGCCGACATGCAGCTCATAGCCGAGGCCTACCACCTGCTGCGCCACGCCACCGGATGGGATCCGTCGCGGATCGCCGAGGTCTTCCGCCGGTGGAACACCGGCCGCCTGAACTCCTACCTCATCGAGGTCACCGCCGAGGTCCTCGCCCACCACGACGCCGACACCGGCCGGCCCTTCGTCGACGTCATCGCCGACGCCGCCGAACAGAAGGGCACCGGGCGTTGGACCGTGCAGAGCGCCCTCGACCTCGGCATCCCGGTCTCCGGCATCGCCGAAGCCGTCTTCGCCCGCTCCCTGTCCGGCCACAGCGCCCTGCGCGCCACCGGCGCCGCCCTGCCCGGCCCCACCCCGACCGTCCTCGGCGCACGCGACGCCGCCCGCTTCACCGACCAGGTCGAACAGGCCCTGTACGCCTCCAAAGTCATCTCCTACGCCCAGGGCCTCCACCAGATCCAAGCCGCCGCCACCACCTACGGCTGGACCACCGACCTCGCCGTCGTCGCCGCGGTGTGGCGCGCCGGGTGCATCATCCGCGCCGACTTCCTCGACCGCGTCCGCGACGCCTACACCACCGACCCCACCCTGCCCGGTCTGCTCGCCGACCCCGGCTTCGCCCGCGAAGTCGGCGACGCCCAATTGCCCTGGCGCCTTGTCGTCGCCCACGCCACCCGCGACGGCGTCCCCGCACCCGCCTTCGCCGCCACCCTCGCCCACTACGACACCCTGCGCACTCCGCGCCTGCCCGCCTCCCTCATCCAGGCCCAACGTGACTACTTCGGCGCCCACACCTACCGCCGCACCGACCGCCCCGGCGGCTACCACACCCGCTGGGACACCGACCGCACCGAAGAACCCACCGCCTGACCGCAGCCCCGCCTCCGGGCCCGCGGGGCCCGCGACACGGCAGGGCGCGCAGTTCATTGTCAACCTGAGCGACAACCTTGCTGATTGATGCTGCTATGTGGGGATGGGGGAGTGGCGGTCTCCCGCGTCGCGGCCATGACCGCGCCACCCCCCACCCCCACAACCCCCGTGACCTCTGCGCCGACGCCGAGACGCCCGCAGTACGGCTGACCCACGAGGCCGCGCCGGGCAATCCGTGGGACGGGGCAATTGACGTTGGCTGTGTCGGTGCCAAAGGGAGTCGTTTCGGCGTGACTTCGGGAGTCGTTGTGCGGCGGGCAGGGGCGTGATCAATGTCAGTGACTTTTGATGTCACTCGGGTGTCGTGGGATCGCCCGATTCACCGCGATGGAGCCGGAACGTCCGTTGGGGTGCAGTAAGCAGTGCTGGCCGTGGGCCTCCGACTGCGAGAGACTCCCGGGGTGCGTGATCGTTTAGCGGTGAATTCGAGGTTGTGGTTGCGCCGCTGGGCAGCCGGCGACGTGCGGTCGGTGTTGACCGCCTTCGCGGACCCCGTGATGAGGCGGCAGGTCAGCGAGCCGATCGAGTCGCTGGGCGATGCTGAAAGCTGGGTGGCGGTTCAGTCTGATCAGTGGGCCAGCGGGGCCGCCTTCGCGTTCGCGGTGGTCGATGGCGAGGACAGCGTGCTGGGCAACGTTGCGGTGAGCGCCGTGAATCGGCGCCATGCGACGGGCTGGGTCTCGTACTGGACGACGCAGAGCGCGCGAGGCCGGGGCGTCGCATCGGGGGCTTGCCAGGCGCTGGCCCGCTGGGCCTTCGACGATGCAGGACTTTTCCGGTTGGAGCTGGGGCATCGAGTCAACAACCCGGCTTCATGCCGGGTGGCTCTGGCTGCGGGCTTTGCCTCGGAGGGAATCGAGCGCCAGAAGCTGGAGTACGACGGCATGCGTTATGACGTCGAACGTCACGCCCGTCTGGCCACTGACGAGGAGCCCGCGCTGACCTGATCAGAGTGCGTTTTGGCTTCGACTCGTTGGAGGCGGTGGCGACACTGTCCTTCTCCTCGCGCTCGGTCAGGACCTGAAACAGCGCTCAGCGCCCCTGCGTCAAGCTCCATGTAGCCGAGTTCGTCAAAGATCGACGCGGCCGTAGCGGGCGGTGGTCTTGGACAGCTGCTTCTCGTCGGCGGCTTCGACGAGCTCGTTGACGAGCTTGGTGGCCGGCACGTAGCGGACGCGGAAGCCGCGGGGACTTGCCGGTGCTGAAATGATCAGTAAGAGGCGGTCTGGCGGCAGCCGCACGCGTGGCGCACGACCGGCCCCCGGATCACCGCAGCGTCGGCGACGGGGTCGTCGAGGGCGCTCCGGGCGCTGCCCGCGTGATCCTCCCCACGACAGTTCCGGACAGGAGCCGGGCACTTCGGGCCGCGAGGCCCCGGAGGGCCGGAAGGCGTGGGGCGGAGACGTAACTTCGATGTCAGCAGTCCCGCCGTCCCGGGCACGGGGCCCATGGCCGCGGAGCATCCGACTGCAGTCGTCGTCCCTGGAGGAGCAGCGCCCATGAAGACCGTCACGCACTGGATCGGAGGCAGGCCCTTCGGGGACGCCGGGGGAGGCACCGGCAGCTGGGGCGCCGTGACCGACCCGGCGACCGGAGAGGTCACCACCCGGGTCGCGCTGGCCGGAACCGACGAGGTCGACACCGCGGTCGCCGCGGCGAAGGCGGCCTACGTCGGCTGGCGCAGGACCTCGCTCGCGCAGCGTACGGCGATCCTCTTCCGCTACCGCGAACTGCTGGACGCACGCCGGGACGACATCGCCGCACTGATCACCGCCGAGCAGGGCAAGGTCCACGCGGACGCGCTGGGCGAGGTGGCCCGGGGCCTGGAGATCGTCGAGCTGGCCTGCGGCCTCGGCACGGCGCTCAAGGGCGAGACGTCCACCGAGGTGTCGGGCATGACCGACGTGGCGTCGGTCCGCCAGCCGCTCGGTGTGGTCGTCGGTGTCTCGCCGTTCAACTTCCCCGCGATGATCGGCATGTGGATGTTCCCCATGGCGATCGCCTGCGGCAACACCTTCGTCCACAAGCCCAGCAGCAAGGCTCCTTCCGCTTCCGTGCTCCTCGCGGAACTGGCGGCGGAGGCCGGTGTGCCCGCCGGCGTGCTCAACATCGTGCACGGCGACGAGACCGCGGTGAACGCACTGCTCGACCACCCCGACGTGGCGGCCGTCTCCTTCGTGGGCTCCACGCCGGTCGCCCGGCACGTGTACCGCAGGGCGGCCGCGAACGGCAAGCGTGTGCAGGCCCTCGGCGGCGCGAAGAACCACATGCTGGTCCTGCCCGACGCCGACCTCGACGCCGCCGCCGAGGCCGCCGTGACCGCCGCCTACGGCTCCGCGGGCCAGCGCTGCATGGCGGTCTCCGTGGTGGTCGCGGTCGGTTCGGCGGGCGACGCGCTGGTGCCCCGGATCGTCGAGCGGGCCGCGAAGGTCAGGATCGGCCCGGGTGACGACCCGGCGTCCGAGATGGGTCCGCTCGTCACCAGGGCGCACCGCGACGAGGTCGCCGGCTACGTCGCGGGCGCGGCCGCCCAGGGGGCCGAAGTGGTGCTCGACGGCCGGGACTTCACCGTCGAGGGCCTGGAGAACGGGCACTGGATGGGCATCTCGCTCCTCGACCACGTGGACACCGGTTCCGACGTCTACCGGAACGAGGTCTTCGGCCCCGTCCTGTGCGTCGTCCGCGCCGGGACGTACGAGGAGGCCGTGCGCATCGTCAACGGTTCCCCGTTCGGCAACGCGAGCTCGATCTTCACCCGTGACGGCGGCGCGGCCCGCCGGTTCCAACTCGAGGTCGAGACCGGCATGGTGGGCGTGAACGTGCCGATGCCGGTGCCGGTGGGCCACCACTCCTTCGGCGGCTGGAAGGACTCGGCGTTCGGCGACCACCGGATGTACGGCGGCGAAGCCGTGCACTTCTACACGCGCGGCAAGGTCATCACGAGCCGCTGGCCGGACCCGGCGGAGGCGACGGCCGGTTGAGCCGACGGGCTGACGGGCTGACGGGCTGACGGGCTGAGGGGCCGAGGGGCTGAGGGGCGCGGGCACCCCCTCGGCCCCGGCCTCGTACGTACGGCCCGGGCCTGAACCGGTCACGGGACGAGGTGCCGGCGCAGCCGTTCCCGTGCGGTCCGCTCCGCGTCGGCGAACCGGGCGCGGCCCGCCTCGGTGAGGGTCACCTCGACCTTCCTGCGGTCCCTGTCACGGCGATGGCGTTCGATCAGCCCGGCCGCCTCCAGGCCCTTCAGGACCAGTGCCATCCGGGGTGCGGGTTCTCCGAGGAACGCCGCCAGCCGGACCACCGGCATCGTGCGGTCCTCGGCTCCGGCGAGGGCGCCGAGCACGAGGTGGTCGTGGAGCGACAGACGGTGCCGCGCACGCAGTTCGCCGTGCAGGAGTCCCAGGCTGTACAGGACGGGTGGTGGCCGGCGTGCGGCGTCCTCCGGATCGCGGTCCTCGGTCATGTCTCTTCCCTGGGTGGGGCCGGCGGCCGCGGGCGCGCGGCCGTACCCACTTCAGCGGAATCGCCGCCGGGGACGATGGCGGGCCGTCGGCCAGGAACCCCTCGGATCGGGACACCCGCCCGCCCGCGGGCGCCGCGCCCTGAACCGGGGGCGGGGGTTCGCGGCCGGCCGGCCGCCCCGCCCGAGGTCCTGATGTGAGGCCGGCGTGGCACGGCGGGCCGTCGGCCCCCGGCCCCTCCCGGACCTACGGTCGTCAACGCGACGCGCACGCACGGGGTTCGGTCCGCGCGCACGGGCGACGGATCCGGGGATGCGGACGGCCCGTGCACCGCGCGCCGGACGCCCCTTGGGCGTCCGCCGACGGTACAGCGGCATCGAGGAGGAGCAGCGGCATGAGCCTGCTGGGACGGATCAAGCAGCCCGCGGACCTGAGGGGTCTGAGCCATCCGGAGCTGGCCCGGCTCGCGGGGGAGATCCGCGAGTTCCTGATCCGGCACGTCGCGGCCACGGGCGGTCATCTGGGGCCCAACCTCGGCGTCGTGGAACTGACCCTGGCGCTGCACCGGGTCTTCGACTCCCCGCGGGACCGGCTGCTGTGGGACGTGGGCCACCAGGCGTACGTCCACAAGATCGTGACCGGGCGGGCCGGGGAGTTCACCGGTCTGCGGCAGCGCGGCGGCCTCTCCGGCTACCCCAGCCGGGAGGAGTCCGCGCACGACCACATCGAGCACTCGCACGCCTCGGCGGCCCTGTCGTACGCCGACGGCATGGCCAAGGCCCGACGGCTCGCGGGGGAGGCGGACCGGCACATCGTCGCCGTCGTCGGCGACGGCGCCCTCACCGGAGGCCTGGCCTGGGAGGCCCTGAACAACATCGCGGAGGCACCCGAACGGCCCGTGGTGATCGTCCTCAACGACAACGGCCGTTCGTACGCGCCGACCGTGGGCGGACTCGCACGGCACCTGGCCGCCCTGCGCGGCCACGCCGGCTATGAGCGGCTGGCCGGCTGGGGCAAACAGGCCCTCGACGGCGCCGGGACACCGGGCCGGGCGCTGCACCGCACCCTGCACGCGGCCAAGGAAGGCCTCAAGGAGGGGCTGAGGGCGAGCCTCGGGGAGGGCTCCGCCGACTCGGCCGTCACGCCGCACTCGCTCTTCCGCGAGCTGGGACTGCACTACATCGGGCCCGTCGACGGCCACGACATCGGCGCCCTTGAGACAGCCCTGGAGCGGGCCAGGACCCATGGCGCACCCGTCGTCGTTCACTGCACGACCCGCAAGGGGCTCGGATACCCGCCCGCCGAACAGGACGAGGAGGACCATCTGCACGGCGTCGGCACCATCGACCCGCGGACGGGCCGCCCCCTGCGGCCCGCGGGTCTGACCTGGTCGGCGGCGTTCGGCCGGGAACTGGTGGAGCTGGCCGGCACGCACCCGGGCGTCGTTGCGATCACCGCGGCCATGCCCGGTTCCGTCGGTCTGAACGAGTTCGCCGCGCGGCACCCGGAACGGTTCTTCGACGTCGGGATCGCCGAGCAGCACGCGGTCGCCTCGGCCGCCGGGATGGCCATGTCGGGACTGCACCCGGTGATCGCCCTGTACGGCACCTTCCTCAACCGCGCACTCGACCAGGTGCTGATGGACCTCGCGCTGCACCGTCTGGGCGCGACCCTCGTCCTCGACCGGTCCGGGGTCACCGGTGACGACGGGCCCAGTCACAACGGGCTGTGGGACCTGGCGATGCTCCAGGCCGTGCCCGGACTGCGCATCGCCGCTCCCCGGGACGCGCGCACGCTGCGGGAGCGGTTGCGGGAGGCCGTGGCGATCACGGACGCGCCGACGGTCCTGCGCTACCCGCGGGGCGCGGTCGGCCCGGAGATCCCGGCGGCGGCTCGCGCGGGTGCGGTCGACGTCCTGCGGGAGGCCGACGGCACCGGCGGCGTGCTGCTGATCGCCGTCGGGACGACGGCGCCGGTCGCCCTGGAGGCGGCGGCGCTCTGCGCCGGGCACGGCGTGCGGGTCACCGTAGTGGACCCGCTGTGGGTGAAGCCGCTCCCCGGCGAACTGCCCGCCCTCGCCGCGGGGCACGACCTGGTCGTCACGGTCGAGGACGGCCTGCGGACCGGGGGAGTGGGCACCGCGGTGGTCCAGGCCCTGCAGGAGGCCGGCATCCGCACCCCGGTGCGGGTCCTGGGCGTGGCCGACGGGTTCCCCCGGCAGGCCAGCCGCGCCGAGATCCTCGCGGAGGCGGGTCTGACCGCGCGGGGCGTCGCGGACGCCGTCACCCAAGCGCTGACGCAGGCCGCCGCCTCGGCGTCGCCCGGCGATTCCCCGACCGCCTCCCTGCCCGAAAGGTGATGAAGTGCGCACATCAGTAAAATGCTGCTACCGCGAGAGCGGCCGGAGGGCGTGTCATGTCGAAGATCATCCGCCGCGGAACCGGTGAGCGGACGTCCGGCCCCGATCCCCGGCCGCCCGGACTCCGCGCAACCCTCTCCGCCGCGGTGGCGGACCTCAACCCCGGTGCGCTCGCGTTCGTCATGGGCACCGGCATCGTCTCCACGGCCCTGTACGTAGGCGGCGCCCGCACGGCCTCCGCAGCGCTGCTGTGGGTGGCCCTGGCCGGGTTCGCGGTACTCGTGCCCGCGTACGGCCTGCGGCTGCTGCGGAGGCGTGAACGGTTCGTCGCGGACTTCCTCGGGCCGCGCGCCTTCGCCTTCCTCACCCTCGCCATCTCCTCCAACGTGCTGGCATCACGCCTCGCGCCGGACGGCCACACGGCAGCCGCCGCGGCGTTCCTGGCGTTCGGGGCACTGGGGTGGGTGGTGCTGGGCTACGGCATTCCGCTCGCGCTCATCACCACCCTGAAGCGGGGCCCCTCGTTCGACCAGGTGAACGGCACATGGTTCCTGTGGGCCGTGGGCTCGGAGTCGGTGGCACTCGCGGCGGCCTCGCTGGCCCGGGTGACCGCAGGAGACGTGCTGCCCGTGCTGGCGGTGGTGTGCTGGGCCGTCGGCCTGATGCAGTACCTGCTGACCTCCGGGATCGTCCTGGCCAGACTGCTGGCCCGGCCCGTCCGGCCGGAAGGCCTCATGACGTCCGTCTGGATCTTCATGGGGGCGGCGGCGATCGCCGTGCTCGTCGCGGTGCGGCTGATCGCCCTCCCGCCGGGCAGCACCATCCTGTCGACCGAGGTCCTCGTCGGGACGTCCGTCGTCCTGTGGTCGTTCTCCAGCTGGCTCGTCCCGCTCCTGCTGGCCCTCGGCGTATGGCGGCACGCGCTGCGCCGCATTCCGCTGCGCTACGACCTCGGCTGGTGGAACCTCGTCTTCCCGGTCGGCATGTACGCCGTCACCACGCACGAGCTGGGACGCGCGACCGGCACCTCGTGGATGACGAGCACGGGCCGCTGGGAGATCTGGGTCGCCGCGGTGTTCTGGGCCGTCGTGTTCGCCGCGATGGTGGGCTCCCGGTTCTTGCGGCGTGGCCCGGCCGCGGCGTGATCCGCTCCCGGTACGGGGCAGGTACGCCCGTGGGCTACGCCGTCGGCCCGGGGCGCCCGCCGTGCCGACGCCGGAGCCCTCACCGCGCAAGGAGGCCGATGAGCAGGAGCGGGCCGTAGACGGCCACGAGGGCGCAGAGGAGCCGTCGCCATTCGAAGGACGTCGTCAGCCGGACCGGGCCGGCCGGGCCTCGGCCCCTGCTCCTGCCTGGGCGCTGGTCCGTGCCTCTGTGGGCCCGTAGTGCCGCACCGTGGGCCTGCTGGAGCTTCCGGAGCGCCTTCCGATGGGTCGGGTACCCGGTGAACGACCCCAGCAGCGAACTGCCGAAGGCGATCGACTCGATCGTGCGTCCGTCGCGCAGGACGACGGTCAGGCCGTCGTGAATCGCCACCTCGTCCACATCGGTCCAGGCAACGGTCGAGGTCACCAGGAAGTTCGTGACGGACAAGCGGTCCGGCCCGCTGCGGATCGCCGAGTCCCACCCGAGAGCCCAGAAGAAGAGGGCCACGCCTCCGAGCAGGACCGCCCCTCCCGGGGCCTCGTGCACCGGACCGATGAACAGGGCGGCCAGGGCGTAGGTCCCCACACCCCCGGCCACGGGCAGCCATACGTACACGGGCCGCCTGATCGCCCTCGTCCGCACCGGGACCACCTTCACGAACCGATCCTCCGTTCCATCCCGTCACGCACGGCTCCTGCTCTCGTCCTGGGCGGGTGCGGCCCCTGGTGTGACGCCGCCGGCCCCTCGCCCCGCGTCAGTCGGCGATCTCGACCCTCCCGTTGGACGTGTCGGCGTGGGCCGGCGCCGTGGTGCCGCGCTGGGTGATGCCCTTGAGCAGGTCGGCGAGGTCGACTCCCGTGGTGGAGCTGAGCAGTTCCATGCCCTGCGCCACGTTGTCCGCCACCGTGCGGGACAGTTGGCTCGCTCCGTCCGTCGAGATCACGGTCATCCTGTCCACGGCGGCGAGCGGCTCGGAGGCCTTCGCGACGACCTGCGGCAGCACCTCGACCAGCATCTGCAGCACGGCGGCGTCGCCGTACCGGGCACTCCGTCCGCCTTCCGCTGCATGGCCTCGGCCTCGGCCGACCCCTTCGCCGCGATGGCCGCGGCCTGCGCCTCGCCCTCGACGCGTACGGCCTCGGCCAGCGCCGCCCGGTGCGCCTTCTCGCCCTCACCGGTGAGCCGGGAGCGCTGGGCGTCCGCCTCGGCCTCCTTGACCAGCGCGATCCGGCGGGCCTCGGCCTCCTGCTCGGCCCGGTAGCGCGCGGCGTCGGCCGGCTTGCGGACCATGGTGTCGAGTTCGCGGTCGGTCAGCGCGGCCTGCCGGGCGGCGACCTTCTCCTGCTCCGTGAGGACCTCCTGGTTGCGGGCGGCCTCCGCGAGCGGGCCGGCGGCGGCCTCGTCCGTCTCGGCCTTGATCTCGGCCTGCTTGAGCGCGAACGTCCGCTGGGCGACGGCGATCTCCTCCTCGGCCTTGAGCCGGGCCTGCTCCGACGCCTGCCGTGCCAGGGCCTCGGCGATGTCCGCCTCCTGCCGGGCCCGGGCGGCCTCGGGGCGTCCGAGGTCCTCCAGGTAGGAGCCCTCGGTGGTGATGTCCTGGATCTGGAAGGCGTCCAGGACCAGGCCCTGCCCGGACAGGCTGGCCTCCGCCTCCTCGGCCACCTGGCCGGCGAACGCCGCGCGGTCGCGGATGACGTCCTCCACCGACATCCGCCCGACGATGGAGCGCAGCGCGCCCGACAGGACCTCCTGGGTGAAGCCGACGATGCCGTCCTGCTGCATCAGGAACCGCTGGGCGGCCGCGCGGATGGAGTCCTCGGTCCCCCCGACCTTGACGATCGCGACGCCCTCGAGGTGCGCCTTGACCCCGCGCAGTGTGACCGCGCCCCGTACGGCGACGGGGATGTGCCGGCTCGACAGGTCGAGGGTGAACTTCTGCTGGACGAAGGGCACGACGAACACGCCCCCGCCGACCACGACCTTCTGGCCGCTGTTGTCGGTGAAGACGCGTCCGGTCTCCGGGTCGGTGGACTTCTTGCCACGCCGCCCGGTGACGATGAACGCCTCGCTGGGACCGGCGACCTTGTAGCGGGTGACGACGACGAGGGCGAGCAGGACGACGAGGACGACGATGCCCACCGCAGCGGTGAGGACAAAGTTCATGCCGGATTCCCTTGGTCGGAGCAGGACTGACGAGGAAGAAGTCGCGGTGCCGCACGCGCGGTGCCGGGGGCCCGGCCGCGGCGCACGCGGTACGGGGTACGGGGTGCGAGCCGCCGGGGCGTTCAGGCGCGGGGGTTCAGCGGTCGACGGGGCGTACGGCCACCGACGTGGCCGACAACGCCGCCTCCACCCACACCCTCGAGCCCCGCGGCAGCGGGACGGTACTCCTGGCCGCGAGTTTCACGGGCTGACCGGCCAGGTACGCGAGCACCTCGCCGTAGCCGTCCGCGGGGATCGCGGTGACCACCGTGCCGGAACCGCCGACGAGGTCGTCGCCCCGCGGTGCTCCCGAATCCCCGCCGCGCATCAGCGACCGGCCGAACCGCCACGTCAGCCATCCCGCCACACCCCCGGCCGCGACCCCCACGGCGGCGGCGGACGCCGTCCCGAGATCCGTCGTGCCGAGGACGATCGCGCCGGAGAAGCCGAGCATCGACACGAACCCGGCGACCACCGGCAGGGACAGCAGGCCGTCCAGGCCCCCGAGCCCGTCGAGGAGCCCGTCCAGGACACCGTCGAAGACGAGAGCCAGCGCCAGCACCACCAGACCGGCGATGCCGAGCCCGAGGAACCACTCCATCGCGTCCCCGCCCCCTGCCCGTTCGCCGATCCGGCCTTCCGAAGACACCGCGATGCTGTCACGGGCCGCGGCAGCCGGTCATTGCCGGATCCCGGCAGTCTTTACGCGTTCTTTACGACCGTCCGGCGCTCTGTCCGCCCCTGGCTTTCACCGTCGCCGGCACTCCTGAAAACCCGCTGAAACGGCGATGAACGCGGGCCCGGTCACGATCTGCGCATGACGACGACGGCCCCGCGAGGGCCGGTGACCCGGGAGGGGACCCCCATGAACGGCCTGCGACCGATGCGCCCTCACCTGGCGGCCTTCGTGCGCTTCGCGGGGCTGGGCGGCGGAGTCACCCTGGTGTCCTCGGCGGCCCTGGTCCTGCTCGCGCAGTGGATCCCGTGGATGGCGGCGAACGTGCTGACCACCGTCGCCTCCTCGGTGGCCGCCACGGAGTTGCACGCCCGCGTCACGTTCGGCTGCGGACGGCCCGGTCTGGCCGGCCACGTGAAGGGCGCGGCCACCGTCGCCGCCGGCTGGCTGGTCACCTCGGCCGCGGTCGGCGCGCTGTCCGTGCTCCGCCCCGGCGCCGGGGTCGTCCTGCAGCAGTCGGTGTACCTGTCGGCCACCGCGCTCGTCGGGATCGGCCGCTATCTCGTGCTGCGGCTGTCGGTGTTCGCGGAGCGCGCCCCTCGGACGCGGGGGGCGCGCGGTGTCCGCGCGCGTGCGGCGTACGACGCGGCGGCGTGAACCCCGGCAGCGCCTGGGGCCGGGACGACGTCCCGGCCCCAGGCGCTGCCGACCACTGCCGCTGGTCGCGGTGGGTCAGTGGTGGTCGTGGCCGTGGCCGTTGCCGCCGTCACTGCGACGGCGCTGCAGCGTGAACTTCTCGAACACCGACAGCTCACCGGTGGGCGTGATGATGTTGTAGTAGGTGACGTGGATGCGGGTCATGTCACCGGCGTGACGGCCCGGGTCGACGCTGAACTCGGCGAAGCCGTAGGGGTGCTCCGCGTCACGGACGCCGATCCAGACCGCCGTCTCCTTCTCCTTGACGGAGTTGTACTTGCCGACGTGCTCCATCTGGACGTACGCCGAGTGGTGCCCGTGGCCGTCGGCGTCGTCGGTGGTGAAGGTGTTGTTGGTGATGCCGGACACACCGCCACCGCCGAGGACCATGTGCGTCGTGCCGTGCTCGCTCTCGATCACGTCGAGCGCGGCCTGACTCGGGTTGGGCGTGAGGGTGACGCTGCCGGGGACGACGCCGCGCACCGCCAACGAGCGCTCGTAGTCGTGCTCGTGGCCGCAGACCACCAGGTCGACGCCGTACTTGTCGAACAGCGGGCCGTACGCCGCGCGCAGCGCGACATCGGCGCCGTTCGCGCCGGTCGCCGAGCTGATCATCACCTGGTGCATGCAGACGACGATCCAGTCGATGTCCTTCGAACTCCGTGCCGCCTTGAGCTCCTTCTCCAGCCAGGCGAGCTGCCGGCCGCCGGAGTAGCCCTTGATGTAGATGTCGCCGCCCTCCTGCAGCGCGATGTCGTCGTTCTGCAGGACGATCACCTTCACCGCGCCGACCGTGAAGGAGTACCAGAGGTTGTCGAGCTCGGGCTGGGTCTCGGTCGAGGGCAGCTCGAAGTAGGTCTGGTACGCGTCGAGCCCGAGCTTGCCGTTGGCCAGTTCGATCTCGTGGTTGCCCGCGGCCGGCATCCACGGACGGAACCGCGCCGAGCGGCTGTTGTTGGCGAGGAAGTCCTTCCAGACGCGGACGCGGTCCGGCCCGGTGTTGGCGTAGCAGAGGTCGCCGTTGAGGAGGTTGAACAGCGGGCCGACCTTCTCGATGCCGGTGACGATGTCGGCGGCGGCGGGCGTGGCGTTGGGCTCGAAGTCGCGGCCCGAGGCGTCGGCCGGGTTCGCACCGGTCTTCCACGTCACGCTGGGCGCACCCTGGTCACCGAAGCTGGTGAAGGTGAACGGCGCCCTGCCCGACGGGGCCGTGTGGAAGGTGCCGGCGTCGGGGGTGGCACCGTCGTGCTGGGCCGCGTACAGGTAGTCGGTGTCGGCCCTGAGCTTGCTGAGCAGCGCGTGATGGGCCCAGACGGTCCGCCCGGAGGTGCCGTCCACGTAGGTCTTCGTCTTCGCGTGCACGGTGGAGCCGAAGCCGCCGCTCAGCGTGCCGTAGACGACCCGCGGGTTCTTGACGGCCGCGTCGGTGATCCACGACACGACCATCTGGCTGCGCGGGTCGGCGCCGAAGGTCAGGTGCAGGCCCTGGACGGGGGTGGTGGGCGAGCCGGTGGTGAGACCGGTGACCTCCGACGTCGCCGGGGCCGCCTCGGCGGTTCCGGCGCCGAGGACCAGCGGCCCGGCGGCGGCGCCGGACACGGTCGCGCCGAACAGGCCGAGTGCGTTGCGGCGAGAGATTCGGGTTTGCTTGCGTTCTTCCGGCATTCCGGGGGCCTTTCGCGTCGTCGGTTGCAGTCGCACACCGACCGGACTGCAGCGCTCCGAACCTGACAGCGGGCTGCGGCAGGTCAGCGGTGCGCGCACTCACGGACGCTAGGAAGCACGGTCGACCGGAGCGGTGAGACGGGCGTGAACGACAGATGGCGGTCACCGCAACGGACTCCCATTCCGGACGACATGACCCTGTCTTGACCAATTCTTGGAAAGATCGGGGTGTTCGGGCGCGCTCCCGTCACTCGTGACGAAGCCGACACTGCGGCCCGGCGCGCGGTGCCTTCGGTGCCCGGTCGCAACGAGCTTTGCCCGCGGTGTCGTACGGCGGCGATGTCGCAGGAGCCCGCCGGGCTACAGGCGGACGAGCATCACGACTCCGGAGATCGCGAGGGCTGGGCCGATGATCGCGAACACCCAGCCGACGGTCCTCGCGAGGGTGCGCCGGGTCTTGCGGGTGCGGTCGTCCGGAGGATCACCCCGGTTGTAGGCGTCGTGGAAGTCCTGCTGCATCTGGTCGTGCTGGGCGGCTATGGCGTCGGCGTTCGCAGCGGTGAGCAGACCCGTGAACGTCGCGCCCAAGCCGAAGAGCAGCAGGAAGACGGCCTCACCTCGCGGTGACATCTGTGCACCTGCAAGGAAGGTGAACTCGTCCACAGCACCTCCATGCCGGATCCGTCCGCTGTACCCGTTGTCATCACCCGCGGCCCGTCGCGGCGGTTCGGGGAACCTGCGCGTGCGGCCACCCTTTCACGCGGTACCCGCCGGCGGCGTGGCGGTGTGCCGCGACCGAGTCGGGGATCGAGCCGCAACCGGCCGCGGAGCGCGCGAGCGGGCGGCGGACGTGCCGTACGCGCCACGCCGAACAGCACGTTTCACCGGGTGGGCGGTGGGCGGTGGTTGGTGAAACCGCGCTGAAAGCTCGTTGAGCGCGGGCCCGCGCAGACTCCGGGGCATGACAACGACCCACGCATCCGCCATCGCGGCCACGGGGCTGCGGAAGTCCTTCGGGGACAAGCCGGTCCTCCAGGGCATCGACCTGCACGTGCCCACGGGCACGGTCTTCGCCCTCCTGGGCCCCAACGGCGCGGGCAAGACCACCGCCGTCAAGATCCTCTCCACGCTCGTCACCCCCGACGCGGGCGACATCCGCGTCGGCGGCCACGACCTCGCCGTCGAGCCGCAGGCGGTGCGCGCCGCGATCGGCGTCACCGGGCAGTTCTCCGCCGTCGACGGGCTGATCACCGGCGAGGAGAACATGCTGCTGATGGCCGACCTGCACCACCTGTCCAAGAGCGAGGGCAGGAAGGTGACCGCCGGGCTCCTGGAGCGGTTCGACCTCACGGAGGCGGCCAAGAAGCCCGCGTCGACCTACTCCGGTGGCATGAAGCGCCGCCTCGACATCGCCATGACGCTGGTCGGCAGCCCCCGCATCATCTTCCTCGACGAGCCCACCACGGGCCTGGACCCGCGCAGCCGCCACACCATGTGGCAGATCATCCGCGAGCTGGTCTCCGACGGCGTCACCGTCTTCCTCACCACGCAGTACCTGGAGGAGGCCGACGAACTCGCCGACCGCATCGCGGTCCTGAACAACGGCACCATCGCCGCCGAAGGCACCGCGGAGGAACTCAAGCGGCTCATCCCCGGCGGCCACGTACGGCTCCGCTTCACCGACCCCGCCGCCTACCGCTCCGCCGCCGACGAACTGCGCGGGGCCACCCGGGACGACGAGGCGCTGACCCTGCAGATCCCCAGCGGCGGCAGCCAGCGCGAGCTGCGCTCGATCCTCGACTGGCTGGACACGGCCGGCATCGAGGCGGACGAGCTGACTGTGCACACCCCCGACCTCGACGACGTCTTCTTCGCCCTCACCAGCCCCGTCAGCGTCCCCGACCAGCCCAAGGAGAACGTCCGATGAGCACCCTGTCCCTCGCGGTCCGCGACTCCGGCACCATGCTGCGCCGCAATCTGCTGCACGCGCGGCGCTACCCGTCCACCACCCTGAACCTGCTGCTCGCGCCGATCATGCTGCTGCTGCTGTTCGTCTACATCTTCGGTGACGTGATGAGCGCGGGCATCGGCGGCGGTGGCGCCGACCGCTCCGAGTACATCGCCTACATCGTCCCCGGCATCCTGATGATGACCATCGGCAGCACCGTGATCGGGGCCGCCGTGTACATCTCCATGGACATGAGCGAGGGCCTCATCGCCCGCTTCCGCACCATGGCCATCCACCGCGGCTCCGTGATCATCGGGCACGTCGTCGGCAGCGTCCTGCAGTGCGTGGCCAGCGTCGTCCTCGTCGGGGCCGTCGCCGTCGCCATCGGCTTCCGGTCCACGGACGCGACGGCCCTGGAGTGGCTGGCGGCGTTCGGGCTGCTCGTGATGTTCTCCCTGGCGTTCACCTGGATCGCGGTCGGCATCGGCATGGCCAGTCCGAACGCCGAGGCGGCCGCCAACAGCGCCCAGCCGCTGATCCTGCTCCCGCTCATCTCGAGCGCCTTCATCCCGGCCGACACGATGCCGGGCTGGTTCCAGCCGATCGCCGAGTACCAGCCGTTCACCCCGGCCATCGAGACGCTGCGCGGCCTGCTGCTCGGCACGGAGATCGGCGGCAACGGGTGGATCACGGTCGCCTGGTGCGCGGGCCTGACCGTGCTCGGCTACCTCTGGTCGACCGCGCAGTTCAACCGCGACCCGAAATGAGCGCGCGGGCTGCCTCCCGCAGCCCCTCCCGTCCGAGGGCGGCGTACTCCGACACCGCGTCGGCGTACGCCGCCCCGTCCGTTTCCTCGGCGGCCCGCCGGGCACGGTCGAGGGACATCGTGGGCTGGAACACCTGGGACACGTGCAGTCGTCCCGCCAGCGCCAGCAGGCGCACCGCCGACGCGTCGCCCGCCGCGAGCCGCGCGAGGCCCAGGGCGAGGACGCCGGTGCCGTGCCGCAGTACCTCCCCGGCCGGGCCGGAGCCGTCGGCGAGCGCGGCGCGCAGCCGGCCGTCCAGTTCGGCCACCAGGCCGGCGACCGGCTCCAGCCGCCCGGCGTACGCGTGCGCGGCCACCGCGTGGGCCTCGATCACCTGCGCCCACGCGTCCATGGTGGGGTCGGCGGGCGGCCGGTCGCCCGCGCGCTGCTGCTCCACGGCCATCCGCCAGCGGCCCAGGCCCAGTTCGGTGAGGCCCCGGGCCAGTGCGATCTCCGCCGAGGCCGCCAGGTCGGGCGTGTGGGCGGCGGCCTGCTCCCCGGACCCGCTCCGCTCCACCCGCCGCAGCCATTCCTCGGCCTCGTCCGGCTCACCGCGCTGCAGGCAGGCCAGGACGAGGCCCCGGCGCAGGCCCGTCGTGGGCGACTGGTCGCTCAGGTGCGTCAGGGTGTCCAGCGCCGCCAGCAGGTGCCCGTACGCCTCCTCGCCGAGGCCGGCGTCCGCGCACAACTCGCTGCAACGGGAGTGGCCGAGGAGCCGCAGCGACGGGTTGGGCACGGCGTCGACCATGGCCAGCATCCGCCGGGCGGAGGACAGCGCGCGTTCCGGCTCGTGCTCGTACTCCCAGAGGTAGCTGGCCACGCACTCGGCGATGCCCGCCAGCAGCGGCGCGTCGCTCCCGCACAGCTTGCGCAGTGCCTCGTAGCCGGGCGGGCGCATGTCCGGAACGGCGCACAGCACCGTGGCGAGCGCGCGCAGGAGCGTGTCGGGCTCCGCGGACGGCAGTCGTCGCAGGGTCACGAGGTGGCGCGGCCGGACGGGCCCGAACCCGATGAACGGGCCCGCGGTGCACACGGCGCTGAGGGTGCGGGTGACCTCGGTGTGCGGGGCGTCGGGGCGGTAGTGCGACAGCGGCGCCGCGGTGTCGGCGGCCAGGGTCAGCACGCGGTGGAAGCTCGCCGAGTCGGTCAGCCACACGCAGGCCAGCACCGCGCCGGCCGCGGCGGTGGTGGCGTGGTCCGCGCGGGCCAGGGCGATCCGCAGGGCGAGGACGAGGTTGTCCTGCTCCGCGCGCAGCCGGGCCCAGTGCCGGAGCGGTTCGGCGCTGAACAGCACATCGTGGTTGGCGAGTCCGAACCGCCGTGCCCAGCCCAGGAACCGGTCGGTGACACCGTCCTCCTCGCCGGCGGCCGCCCGCCGGGCGGCGCTGAACTCCCGCACCGTCTCCAGCATGTGGAAGCGGATCCCGGCCGCCGTGTCGGCGGCCTTCAGCAGCGACTGGTCCACCAACTGCTCCAGCACATACGGCGCGTCGCCCCCGTCGGCCAGCAGCTGTTCGGCGGCCTCGCCGGAGAAGCCACCGGGGAAGACCGACAGCGCACGCAGCGCGGCCCGCGCGTCGTCCTCCAGCAGGTTCCAGCTCCACTCCACGACCGCGAGGAGCGTCCGGTGCCGCTCGGGGGCGTCCCGGCTCCCGCCGCGCAGCAGCGTGAAGCGGTCGCCGAGACGCCGGGCGATCTCGGGAACGGACAGCACCCGCACCCGCGCCGCCGCCAACTCCACCGCGAGCGGCAGCCCGTCCAGGTGCCGGCACAGCTCGGCGACCGCGTCGGCCGGCAGCTCGACGTGATGGCGCGCGGCCCGGGCCCGCTGCTCGAAGAGCGCGACCGAGGTCGCCAGGCTCAGCTGTGGCAGCTGGTACACCGCCTCCGAACTCAGCCCCAGCGCTGCCCTGCTGGTGACCAGCACCCGCAGGTCACGGGAGAGCGCCACGAGTTCCCGCACCAGGCCGGCGGCGCCCCGGACGACCTGCTCGCAGTTGTCCAGCACCAGCAGCGCGGGGCCGGCGCCGAGGGATGCCACGATCCCGGCGGCCACGTCCGCCCCGCCGCCGTACGCCGCGACGCCACCGCGGGGCGCCTCCCCGCCGCCGAGCGCGGACGCCACCTCGCCGGCCACGTCCTCGTCCGCACCGACGCCGGCCAGCGAGACGAAGTGCACCACCCGCTGTTCCGCCCGGCGGCTGACGGCGTGCGCGAGCCGTGTCTTGCCGAGCCCGCCGGGACCGACGATCGAGACCAGTCGCGAGGAGTGCAGCAGCCCGTCCACCGCCGCCAGGTCCTCGTCCCGTCCCAGCAGCGGGTTCGGGTCGTGCGGCACTCCGTACCGGACCGCGGGGGCCTCGGTCTGCAGCAGCTCCCGGTGCACGGCCCTGAGCGCGGTGCCCGGATCGGTGCCGAGGTCGTCGCGGAGCTCACGCCGGTACGCGTCGTAGCGGGTGAGGGCCGCCGAGGGACCGGCCGTCGCGGCCTCGGCGCGCAGCAGTTCGGCCAGCACCTCCTCGTCGCGCGGCGTCCCGGCGAAGACCTCGGCCAGCGGCGTCAGGGCCTCGGCCAGTCGTCCCAGCCGGGCGAGCGCGAGCGCGCGGGAGCGTGCGAGGGCGGCGTACAGCGGTGCCCGCTCGGCGCGCAGTTCCGCCACGGGGTCGCCCGGCGCGGCGTCGGCGTCCGGGGCCGTGTCCCAGAAGGCGAGGCCCTCCTGCGCGCCGGCCAGGGCGGCCGCGTGATCCCCGGCCCGGGAGTGCCGGGCGCTCGCCTCGGCGCGGCGCAGCACCGCCGAACTGTCGACCTGCTCCTCGTCCAGGGCCAGCCGGTAGCCGGTCGGGGTGCTGATCACGACGTCGGGCCCGAGCTGCGAGCGGGCCCGAGAGACCAGGATCCGCAGCGCGTTCGCCGGGTTGGCCGGCAGCTCGTCCCGCCACAGCCCGTCCACCAGGCGCGCGGTGCTGCAACCGGCGCGCAGTTCGCCGGCGAGGAGCGCGAGCAGCCCGCGCAGCCGGGGCGCGGTGATCTCCCGCCCGCGGTAGGCCACGCGGGACAGGAGGGTCAGGTCGGTCGTCACCCGGTCAGGCTATCGACAGGGGTGTGCCGGGCGGTCGTTGAGGGCGACCGCTGAGGGTGCGGAGGGGGCGGCGGCCGGCCCGGACCCGCAGCGGGCCGGGGCTACTGGCCTTCCGCCGTGGCGCCGCGCCGTCGGCGTGCGATGCGTTCCAGCAGAACGACATTGGTGAGCGCGGCGCAGACCAGCAGCGTCACGTTCAGTGTCGCGCTGCCGAGGCCCAGCCAGCCGGCCTCCGTTCCGTCCGGCCGGGCGACGGGCGCCCAGATCGAGCCGATCGCCGAGATCGCCGCATACCCGGCGTACATCGCCGGAAGGGCGACGGCGCCCGAGGGGAGGGTCAACGCGACGGCGGACAGGTAGAAGACGGCTCGTTCCTCGACGGCTCCCGCTAGGTCGTGTCGTCAAACGAGCGCCGACCGCCCGAAGGGCGGGCTCAGCGGCTCCCCCAGCTTGCGCCGGGAGGTGCCCCCAGGTGCGGTGCATCGCAAGGCGGAGAGTCGTCCTCGTAGTGGGCTACTCGGACGATTCGACAACGCAGCGAGGTGCCGTGCCAGGCGTCGCTGAGCAGGGGGGCGTTTGACGACACGACCTTGGGCCAGACCCGCGACCAGCGCCACGTAGGCCGCTCCCGCGACTTTTCCGTACGTACGCCTCATCATCGGCCCCCACCGCGCGACTCCGCCCTGGGGCCAGGGTAGAGCGGGTTCCGCCGGCGACCCACCGTCGGCGCCCCGAATGTCAAGCGTCACCTTCCCGGGCCCGCGGGCTGTGAACCCCGGCCTCCGGCGGGAGTCATCCGGGGGTGGGTGCCGCCAGCGCGTCCTGGCCCATCGCGAGCGAGACAGCGGGGCGTCCTTCTTGGGAAGCGCGACCTCATGGCTTCCGTCAGCCGTGGTCAGCTCGTGTAAGGCGAGCCTGCCGTTCAGCGGGACCTTCTTGTCGAGTCGCCTGAGCGCGAAGGGGCCGCCCAGCACCGTCTCCTGGCGCGTGCGGCGCTCACGCCACACCAGAGGCCGTCCCTGGGCGACGAAAGTGACCCGATCTTGAGGTGCTGTATCCGCCCGCCCTTGCCGGCGTTCAGCATGACGACGCGACCCACGGTCCTGCTGACCGCTGCGGCCTCGAAGACCTGGCCCTCGAGCAGAGCGGCGGCGTCCCGCTCGGGAGTACGACGCCTGATGAAGGTCAGGGACAGGAGCAGGTCGACGGCGTTCGGCGTGCCACCCGGCATGCGCACCGGTCCGGCGAGCGGCATCCTGTGGCTGTGTCCGCTTCCTTCCGGAGGGGCGATGCCATGCAGATGCGCTGGGAGATCAAGCCCGCCGCCCACGCGGGCCAGCAGGTGCACGACGTCGAGGCCGCTCTGCGGACCCTCTACCTGTGTGCCGACCGCGCCCGGGAGCGGGCGCCGGAGGAGACCCCGGACCTGGACGAGGCGGTCACCGCCATGGCCGCCCGCCTCCTGACCGACGGTGCCCGCACGGTGCACCAGGGCTTCACGTGGTCCGCGACCGAGGGATCCGTCTACGTCGCGCTCACCCCGTAGGCGCCGGGGGCGGGGCCCCACCGGGGCTCGGGCAAGGAGCGTCGGTGGGGCCGTATAGTGGCCCGTCCGGCCGCGTGTGCCGTCATCGCACGCGACCGGGCGGGCGTCCGGGACGCGTCAGGGGCTGCGTTCCGCGTGGGCGGGGGTCAGCAGACGCCAGTGGACGCCGGGACAGCCCGCCGGAACGGGTGGGAAGGTGTGTCCCTGCACGTCCGTGCTGGTGAAGCGGTGGCTTTTGCCGCAGGTGCACTCGTAGATGCCGCTGACCGGGACTTTCTCCCCGGGTCGGTGCATCCGGGTCTTCAGATCCACAATGTCCTCCTCGCCGGCCGGGGCCCCCGGGGGTCCCGGTCTGCAAGGGCGCCGATCGCCGAGAGCACGGGCTCTCGGAGAGCCGCCCGGGGGTGCGTCAGGGGGCGGGCGGGCTCCGGAAGGGCGCCTTGCCTCCCGCCCGGCGCCGAAACCCCCAGGCGAGGAAATTCTGCGACCTGGCGGTGCGCATGCCGGCGCGCGATCGTGTGCTCCCGCTCACGGTCCCCTGCGGCGCCGGATCGCCCTCCGAGGTTTCGGCGGCGGGTCTGAGGTAAGGCGACCGGGCGGAGCCGCCCGCCCCCGGCGGTCGGCGCCCTTGAGGACCGGGGTCCCGCCCACTCAGGGCCTCGGTCGGCGAGGAGGCCCGGGACGGACGAGCAGACCCGCACCCGCCGCCCCGGACGACTGCTCGGGCGGCGGCCGGAGCCTCCGCCTCCCGCGCGGAGCGGAGACCGCGGCCGTCCGATCCCCCGATCGCCCGCCCGGCCACACAACGGCTCGGGGCCGGCCGGGCGGGCCCACGCGCGGCCCCGCCGGAGTCCACCGACCTGGCCCACGGCAGGGCCGCCCCCTCTGATCCCCCGCGGATCGGGCGAGCTGGCGCCCTGACGGCGGCGCGGGACGGTTGTGCTCCCGCAGGCCACCGAAGCATCGGAAGACAACGTTCTCCCAGCCGGCCCGCGCCCCGGGGAGGCATCTCGGTGCCCCGCACAGTGAGCGGCCGCGTGGCGGGACAGCACCATGTCGCGGGCGCGCCCCACGGCAGGGCCGCGAAGGCCGGAGCGGCGAGAGCCCGTCAGTCCCGGCGGGCGAGAACGTCATGGGAGGGGTTCTCCACTGTGGGCCCCGGGCGTGCGCGGCAGCGCGGTCACACGGAACACCAGGAGCGTCATCGGACGGGGATGTGCGGCGTGCGGCGCCGGCGCCACGTGGTCCAGCCTCCAGCCCACCGCTTCCACCTGCTCGATCACGTCCGAGAGGTCATTCGTCGTCCCGGCCCGAGCGGCTCCAGCTCGACCAGTACCGAATACACCTGTCGCCCCGCGCCACGTCGGGCGGCAGCCTCATCCGCTGCTATGGCAGCGGCACGAGAACCCCACTGCATCACAGCCCCCTCGCTCATGAAACGCCCCCGATCCGCAGGCACACGGTACAGCGGAGTTCGATCAACGGTCATCGCCTGACGGCGGACCGCCGGCGGTGACGCGTCCGACCGACCTCATCGGCCGGACGTTTTGCGCTGAGTGTTGACCGGCCAAGACATCCGATGTTCACTTCCTTTGACGCGGCCATGCCGACGTCACGTCGTACCCCCGTGCGTCGTACCCCGGCTTGTCGTGCGCGCTTTGGGGCGTCTGATCTGCGCACCGCTTCCGCGTGCCCTCGCACGGTGCGTGGAAGGGAGTGCGCTGACGAAGCGTTCCGGGCGAGTCATCCGATCAATCGGGTTCCACCTCGACCGGTCGCGCTCCAGCCGCGCGCTGTCGCGCACCGGTCCTCACCCCCATGACCCGTAGGGAGGGCATTCGATGAGACTGCGCAGGCTCGTGCGAGCCGCGCTCGCAGCCGTCTGCATCATGACCGCGACCGCCGTCGGCCTCTCGGCCCCGGCCGCGGCGGCACCGACGGACGCCGCGTTCGACTCCGCCACCGGCGCCCTGAACGTGGACCGCGGCGCCTACATGTCCAAGCACGACGTCGTCTACAACCGGCCCACCACCGACCCCCTGCACGGGCTGACCGTCGGCAACGGCCGTACGGGCGCGATGGCCTGGCAGAGCAACGGGCTGACCATGCAGGTGTCCGGCGTGGACACCTCGCAGCAGACGGCGTTCGGCGCGGGACTGCTCAACCTGTCCACGACCCCGGCGCTCGAGAGCGGCTACAGCACCTACAAGCAGCGCCTGTCGCTCTACGACGGCACCCTCACCACCTCCTACGACGCCAACCGCACCGTGACGGTGATGGGCGTGCCGAACTCCGAGGTCATGGGCGTGCACGTGGAGGACTCGCGCTCCGGGGTCTCCGCCGTCAACCTCGACCTGGGCCTGTGGGACGTCTCCCAGCTGGGCAACAGCGGTGACGTGCCCAACCTGAACACCTGGAAGACGGTCTCGACGTACGCCGACTCCACCGGAGCCGGCATCAGCCGCGGCCAGTCCGACCCGCAGAACTTCGGCTACACCCTGGCGGCCACGGTGGAGGGGGCGGCCTACAGCACACGGGTCGTCGACGGCCGGACCGTCCGCCTGTCGATCACCCCGTCCCGCAGCTACACCATCTGGTTCACCGCCAGCACCCGGCTCAACGCGCCCTCCCACGACTCGGTGGCCGAGGCCAAGCGCGCCCTGGCAGCGGCCAAGACCCGCGGTTACAGCGCGACGCTCGGCGACTACACGTCCTGGTGGCACAACTTCTGGGGCAAGTCGTTCGTGCAGTACTCGGGGCTGTCCGGGGACGCGGACTACCTGGAGAACATCTACTACCTGAGCACGTACATGATCGCCGCCGGCGGATACGGCACCAATCCGTTCCACTTCATCAACGGCGTCTTCCGGGCCACCGGTGACCAGACCAAGTGGAGCAACGCGTACTGGTTCTGGAACCAGCGCGACGTCTACAACTCCTTCCTCGCCTCCAACCACGTCGACCTGATGGCCGGCTTCAACCGTCTCTACAGCGGCAACGCGGCGGCGCTGAAGGCGTACACCAGGACCCGCTACAACGTCGACGGGCTGTGGGTGCCGGAGACCATGGGCTGGGACGGCAACGCCCGCGGCACCGTCAACAGCGACTTCACCAACAACATCTGGTCGACGGGCACCGAGGCCGCGTACAACATGTACCTCCAGTACGCGTACACCAACGACTCCGCCTACCTGCGCAACACCGCCTACCCGTTCATGCGGGACGTGGTGAAGTTCTACGCCGCGAAGCTGTCCTTCGACTCCGCCTCCGGTAAGTACTTCGTCGCGAGTTCGCACGCGCACGAGACGTACTGGAACGTGCCGAACGCGATCACCGACCTCGCGGCCGTGCGCACCCTGTTCCCCCTCGCGATCCGCGCGTCCCAGTCCCTGGGCCTGGACGCCGACCTGCGGCCGCAGTGGCAGCGGATCGTGGACAACCTGATCGCCTACCCGTCCACCGCGGACGTCTACCTGCCGCACACCCCGCCGCTCGCGCAGACCCGCAACGGGGAGAACGTGGCGGCCGAGATCATCTGGCCCTACGACCGCACCGGCATCGGCTTCCCGGACCAGCAGAAGGCCGTGAACACCTTCAACGCCCGTCCCTTCCCGTACGGCAACGTCTGGGCCAACGACGCCGTCCAGGCGGCCCGGCTGGGCCTGGGCGACCAGGCGTACCAGGGCATGAAGACGATGCTCCGCAAGTACCAGACCTATCCCAACGGCATGACCGACAACACCAACGGCGTCTTCGAGTACCTCGGGGTGCACCTCGCGGCCCTCAACGAGTCGCTGCTCCAGTCCTACAACGACAAGATCCGGGTCTTCCCGGCGGTGCCGGGCGACTCCTCGTTCACCGGACGCTTCACCCTGCTGGCCAAGGGCGGCTTCACCGTCAGCTCGGAGCGCGAGGCCGGCGAGGTGAAGTACGTCGGCATCAAGAGCCTGTACGGCAACACGACCCGGGTCGTGAACCCGTGGGGGACCCAGCAGGTGAGGGTCCGCGACGTCACCGGCGGCACGACCGTGCTCACCACGACCGCGGCCGAGTTCGACCTGCCCACGGCCGCCGGAAGGGTCTACGTGGTGGAGCGCACCGCCAAGCCGCTCTCCTCCTACACGCCCGTACGGCTCACCGGCACCGCGAACCAGGGGGAGAAGACCCTGAGCGGCACCACCTCCACCCTGGGCATGGCCCAGACGCCCAACCCCATGGTCAACAACACCCAGTTGACCTACGACAGCAACTGGCACCCCACCAGTGGGCGGGGCTACGGCGACTACAACGACGACACCCACCACAGCACCACGGTGAACGCCGTCGCCCAGTACACCTTCACCGGCACCGGAGTCGCCTACATCTCCGAGCGCAACGGCGACATGGGGCCGGTCGACGTCTACCTCGACGGCGCCCTCCAGGCGACGGTGGACCTGCGGGTCTCCGGCGCGCGGCAGGTGCAGCAGACCGTCTGGCAGCGCAGCGGCCTGACCAGGGGAACGCACACCATCCGCATCGTCAACCGCAGCACGTCGGTGGGGATGGTGGACGCCCTGCGCATCACACCGTAGGGCCTCCGCGGACCGGGGGAGGGACGTGCCCCCGGTCCGTGCCCCAGGTCGCAGGCGGAGCGTCAGGTCAGGGCGTGCGACCCGCTCCGCGCTCGTCACCCGGCAGCCGCAGGGTGAACAGCGACCCCTTGCCGTAGGTGCTCTCGGCTGTCACCGAGCCGCCGTGGGCCTGCGCGAGGTTGCGGACGATGGCGAGACCGAGGCCGCTGCCGCCCGTGCCCCGGTTGCGGGACTTCTCCGCGCGCCAGAAGCGGTCGAAGACCCGGGGCAGGTCCTCGGGCCGGATGCCGCCGCCGGTGTCGGCGACGGCGACGGCGACCGTGCCGCCCTCCCGGCGCGCCGTGACCGTGACGGTGCCGCCGGGCGGGGTGTGCCGGAGGGCGTTGGAGACGAGGTTCGCGACGGCCTGGCGAAGCCGTACGGGGTCGGCGACGACGGTGCCGATGCCGCCGGCGTCCGCCGCGCCGGCGTCGACGGAGAGGAGGACGCCAGCGTGGTCGGCGCGTCCGCGGTGCGCGGTGGCGACCTGCTGGAGGAGTTCACCGACGTCGCACGGCACCTTGTGCAGGCGCAGCGCGCCGGCGTCGGCGGCGGCCAGGTCCTGGAGGTCGTCGACGATGTGCTGCAGGAGGAGCGCCTCTTCGAGCAGCGAGCCGACGAGGGCGCGGTCGGCCGGGACGACCCCGTCGTCGGCGGCCTCCAGCCAGCCGCGGATGTTGCTCAGCGGGGTGCGGAGTTCGTGGGCGATGTCGCCCACCATCTCGGTGCGCAGCCGCTCCAGTTCGGTCCGCTGCCGCGACATGTCGTTGAACACCTCGGCGAGGCGGCCGATCTCGTCCTTGCCGGTCACCTGCACGCGCGCGGCGACGTCCCCCTCCTTCACGCGCTGGGCGGCCGCGGTGAGCGCGCGCAGCGGTCTGACCAGCTGCAGGCCCAGGCCGGCGGTGACGACGACGGTGAGCAGGAGCACGCCGGCGACGACCCCGGCCATGCGGAGGCGGTTCGGCGCGGACAGGTCGAACGGGGACGCGGCGGCCGCGTCCCGCGGTGAGCCGATGAAGAGCAGCGCGGGCGGCGCGACGTAGGGGGCGAGCTGCTCCCGGCGGGCGCTGTCCAGGCACGAGGAGACCAGCCCCTGGTCCACGCGTCCGCGGCTTCGCGTGGGCGTCCACGTGAGGTCGGGCGCGAGCTCCACGGGGCCGCTGCCCCGGCGGCCCAGGCAGGCGTCGACCAGGCCGTCGAGCCGGCCGAGCGCACGTGCCTCGGTGCGGGTGGGCCGGTCCAGGACGTCGGCGGCGCAGCGATCGCCGCTGTAGCCCGGCGTGCTCACCCGGGGCCGTCCGCTCGCCGCCGTGACGGTGGTCGCGGGCAGGCCCAGGTCCCGCAGGCAGGCGACGCGGCGCTGTGCGAGGCCGGTCAGCCGCGTCCGTTCCGCCTGCGTCAGCCGGAAGGGACCGACGGCACGGGAGTCGATGCGGTCGCCGCCCGCCGACCCCGCGATGGCGGTGTCGACGGCGAGCGGGTCCACGGTCGCCGACGCCCGGTCCGGCAGCGGGGTACGGTGGGCGGCGCCGGCGGAGTCGGCGATCGGCCGGCGGTCCTGGGTGGTGAGGACGACCCGGTGCCCGGTCTCGCGGGCGAGGCGGTCCACCAGCGGCTGCACGCCCCGCCAGTCGGTGTGCGCGGCGGCCCGGCCCAGGAGGGCCTCGTAGATCCGGGCGTCGTCGGAGATGACCTGGCCCTGCTCCTGCCGGATCGCCCGGGTGGTCGTACGGACCGCGAGCCAGGCGGTGGCCGCGATCGAGCACACGGAGACCAGCACCGACAGCGCGAGCAGCCGCACCACCAGGCTGCTGTGGAAGCGGCCGCTCACGGGGCGTCGGACAGCACGTAGCCGACCCCGTAGACGGTGAGCAGCCGCACCGGACGGGCGGGATCGGGTTCGATCTTCCGGCGCAGGTTCATCACGTGGGTGTCCACCGTCCGGACGGTGAAGTAGCGCCCCGTGCCGTGCAACTGCCCGAGGATCTGCTCGCGGGTGAAGACCCGGCCCGGCTGGGCGGCCAGCGTCTCCAGCAGCCGGAACTCCCCGGGGGTGCACTCGACGCCGTTGCCGTCGCAGGTGACCTCGTGCCGGGTGGGGTCGATGCGCAGGCCGCCGACGGTCAGCGTCGGGTCGGGTTCCGGGGCGGGCGGGCCGGAGGGCCGGGCGCGGCGCAGCAGGGTGCGCACCCGGGCGGTCAGCTCGCGCGGGCTGTACGGCTTCGACATGTAGTCGTCGGCGCCCAGGTCCAGGCCGAGCAGCAGGTCGTCCTCGGTGCAGCGGGCGGTCAGCATCAGCACCGGCAGGTCGGACTCGCGGCGCAGGATGCGGCAGACGTCGAGCCCGTCGACCTTCGGCATCATCACGTCCAGCACGAGCAGGTGCGGCGGGTCGCGGCGCAGCTCCTCCAGGGCGGCGCGGCCGTCGTGGACGACGGTGACCGCGTGCCCTTCGTGCTCGAGGTACACGCGCAGCAGCTGCGCCTGCTTCTCGTCGTCCTCGGCGACCAGTATGTGTGCGCTCATGGCCGGGAGTATAAGTACGGCAAGTGTCGTATTTGCGGCGTCGGGGTCCCGTCCTGGAGGGACCACGGGATGCCGATCGCTTCCTGACAGGTTCCCCACATTCACCGGCCACGATCGGTCGGCATGACCCACCCATACTTCCCGCACCGCCTGGCCGGCGCGGCAGCCGCCGTCGTCTGCGCCGTCCTGCTCACCGCCTGCGGCGGCTCCGGCGGCTCCGGCGAGGGCTCCGGCACGGCGTCCGGCGACCGGTCCGGGGAACACGACGTCGCCTCCCTGGCGACCGGCCCCGCCGCGCCGGGGCCGCGGTCCTCGACGGCGGCGACCCCCGCCGGCGGCGAGCAGGGCCGCCCGCAGCTCCGCCTGGACAGTTCCGACGCCGAGCGCGACCGCTACTGGAACGCCTACGCCTCCTGCCTGAAGGAGCACGGGCACAAGATGCTCCTGTCCCGCGGCCCCTACTCGATCGACCAGAACGACAACAGCCCCACCGCCAAGGCCGCCGAGAAGACGTGCGCCGGCAAGCTGCCCCTCCAGCCGCCCGAGCTGGACCGCGACAGGAACCCGCACTTCGACGACGACTGGCGCGCCTACATCAAGTGCCTGAACTCCCACGGGCTCAAGGTCGTCTCGCTGTCCGACAACTCCGGCTGGACCTACGACGGCCAGAACACACTGAGCGAGGAAGAGGGGCTCAAGGTCGACAAGAGCTGCACGATGGAGGCCTTCGGTGGCAAGCACAGCTGAGCACCGCCTCCCCAAGCGGCGCCGGCGCCGGCTCACCGTGGCCCTGGCCGTCCTGCTCACCGCGGGCGGCGCGGGCGGCGCCACCGCCGCCTGGAGCGCCCGGCAGGGCAGTCCGCGGACGGCGCCGGACCACCCGGTACGGCTCGACACCGTCAAGGTCACCAGGACCGACCTGGGCAGCGACAGGACCCTGCCCGGCACCCTCGGCCACGGCCCGCTGCGGACGCTCAAGGGCACCGGCACCGGAGTGCTCACCGAACTGCCGTCGCCCGGCGCCACGGCCGTCCGCGGCAAGCCCCTGTACCGGGTGGACGACCGGCCCGTCGTCGTCTTCCTCGGCGACACCCCGTTCTTCCGCGCGCTGGACAAGCCGGGCCTGCGCGGCAACGACGTCACGGTGCTCGCGGACAACCTGCGGGCCCTCGGTTACGACGTCGGCGACACCGGCGGCGGCAGCGGCACGGGCGGAACCCGCGGCGGCGCGCCCTCGCGCTTCGCGAGCCCGGGCTCGGAGTTCACCCCCTCCCTGAGCGCCGCCCTGAAGCGCTGGCAGCGCGACACCGGCCAGGAGGCGACCGGCACCCTCCTGCCGGGCCGCGCGCTGGTGCTGCCGGGGCCGGTACGGGTCAACACCGTCACCGCCGTCCCGGGCGACCCGGCCGAGGGCGAGGTGCTGACGTACACCACCACCGCGAAGTCGGTCGCGGTGAGTGTGGACGCCGCCGAGGTCGGTGCGCTCCGCACCGGGCAGAGCGTCACGATCACCCTGCCCGACAGCCGGGAGATCCCCGGCACGGTCACCGCCGTGTCGCACGCCGTCCAGGGCGGCTCCGCCGACGACCCGACCGCGCAGACAGGAGCCCCCACGGTCGACGTCACCGTCACGCCGCGGCACAGCGCCGACGTGAAGGCGCTGGACTCCGCCTCCGTCCAGGTCCGCTTCAGCACCACCGACCGCAAGGGCGTCCTGGCCGTCCCGGTCACCGCGCTCCTCGCGCTCAGCGAGGGCGGCTACGCGCTGCAGCGCCCCGACTCCTCGCTGGTCCCCGTGGAGACGGGGATGTTCGCCGACGGCCTGGTGGAAGTGAGCGGCGCCGGGGTCAGCGAGGGCATGACGGTGGTGACCGCCTCGTGAGCACGGCACCCCCGGCACCCGCCCTCGTCGTCCACGAGGTGACCAAGACCTACGCGGGCGACGTCACCGCCCTGGACCGGGTCTCGCTCAGCGTCGGGCAGGGGGAACTCCTGGCCATCCTGGGGCCCTCCGGCTCGGGGAAGTCCACGCTGCTGCACATCATGGGCACCCTCGACCGGCCGACCAGCGGAACGGTCGAGATCGCCGGCCACGCCGCCGCCGGACTGTCCGACCGGCGGCTGTCCGCACTGCGCGCCCGGCTGCTGGGCTTCGTCTTCCAGCACTTCCACCTCACCGACGGCCTCGACGCCACGGAGAACGTCGCGACCGGACTTCTCTACGCGGGCGTGCCACGACGGCTGCGGCGCCCCCGCGCCGAAGAGGCGCTGGCCCGGGTCGGCCTGGCCCACCGCACCCGCCACCTGCCCCAGCAGCTGTCGGGCGGCGAACGGCAACGGGTCGCCATCGCCCGCGCGCTGGTCAACGAACCCGCACTCGTCCTCGCCGACGAACCGACCGGAGCCCTCGACAGCGCCAACGGCCGCGCCGTACTCGACCTGCTCACCGGACTGAACCAGGAAGGCACCACCATCGCGGTCATCACCCACGACCGGGACATCGCCGACCGGCTTCCGCGCCGCGTCAGGCTGCGCGACGGCCGGATCGCCTCGGACACCGCCGTTCCCGGCACCCCCACCCCCGCCTCCGCGGACGCCTGGAGCCCGGCATGAACCGGCCGATCAGACTGTCCCCCCTCGACGTCCTGCGCCTGGGCCTGCTGGGCCTGCGCACCCGCAGGACCCGCGCCGCGCTGTCCGCCCTGGGCATCGCCATCGGCATCGCGACCCTGGTCGTCGTCACCGGCATCCCCGCCTCCAGCCAGCGGGCCCTGATGGACGAACTGTCCGCGCTCGGCACCAACATGCTGCGCGCCCAGCCGCAGCCCGACGCCGGGGACAAGGCGCTGCTCCCGGAGGCCGCCGACGCCATGGCGGCCCGGATCGGCCCCGTCACCAGCGCCACCGCGGTGGCCAACACCCACACCACCGTGCGGCGTTCCGACCTGGCCGACCCCAACGACTCGATCGGGCTCAGCGTGCTCGCCGCCAGGACCGACCTGCTGGCCACGGTCGGCGGCACGGTACGTTCCGGCCGGTTCCTCGACCGCGCCACCGAACGCTTCCCGACCGCCGTCCTCGGCCGGCGCTCCGCGGAGCGCCTGGGCATCGACCGCGTCATCCCGGGCCGGGAGCCGCTGGTGACCATCGGCTCGCACCGGTTCACCGTGATCGGCGTCCTCGGGCCGATGCCGCTCACGCCCGACCTGGAGAGTTCCGTACTGGTCGGCTGGGACGCCGCACGCGACCGGCTCGCCTTCGACGGCCACCCCACGGTCGTCTACGTGAAGGCACGGGAGCCGCAGATCGAATCCGTACGCGCCGTGCTGGCCGCCACCGTCAACCCCGAACTGCCCGGACTCGTCCAGGTCAGCCGCCCCTCCGACGCCCTGGCCGCCAAGCGCGCCACCGAGCACACCTTCTCCGCCCTGTTCCTGGGCCTCGCCGGGGTCGCCCTGCTGGTCGGCGGCATCGGAGTGGCCAACACCATGTTCGTCTCCGTCCTGGAACGACGCCGCGAGATCGGCCTGCGCCGCGCCCTCGGCGCGAACCGCCGCCAGATCCGGGGGCAGTTCCTGACGGAATCCGTCATGCTCTCCGTCCTCGGCGGGCTGAGCGGCACCGTGCTCGGCGCGGCGGGCACGGCCGGCTACGCGCTCTCCCAGGCGTGGCCGCCCGTCCTGCCGCCCCTCGCACTCGGAA
Source organism: Streptomyces sp. NPDC008238 (assembly GCF_042956445.1). Taxonomy (NCBI): domain Bacteria; kingdom Bacillati; phylum Actinomycetota; class Actinomycetes; order Kitasatosporales; family Streptomycetaceae; genus Streptomyces; species Streptomyces sp. NPDC008238. Next base: position 92,521 of record NZ_JBIBGK010000009.1, read on the forward strand.
CGGGACTGGCCGGCGCGGTCGTCGTGGGCGCCGTCGCAGGCGTCTACCCGGCACTGCGCGCCTCGCGCCTGCCCCCGACACAGGCCCTCTCGGCGGTCTGAGCGGGCTTCCCCGGTCACCCGCCACCCGGTTCGCCGGCAACGTGGCGACGCGGCTGCGCCGGAGGGCGTTCGCCGACCTGACGGGTGATGACGACCGGTGAGCCCAGGCGACGATCAGTGACTGGTCGATGTCCGGGCAGCCGGGTCTCATCCGGCCCCGTGGCCGGGCAACCGCGGGGCGAGGTGGAAGATCCGTGCCCGGGGACGGAAGGGGGGTGCCGTGGGGTGGCGGTTTCGGGCGGCGGTCCTGGATTGTTGGGTGGCCGGACGCCGGCGAGGCGTGCGGCGTACTCCGTTCCTTTCCGCCGCCTTCCTACCGTCCGGGGCCATGAGGAGATCAACCATCCACAAGCTCACGGGAGTTGCCGCCGCGCTGGCCGTGGTCGCCGGCTTCACCGGGTTCTCCGGCGACCGCCCGTCGTCCGGTGTCGCCCTCGCCTCGGACCGGAGCGCGGGCGGCACGTCGTACATCTTCGGGGGTCCGGGCAGATCGGGCGGTACGGCCGCCGTCCGCGCCCATCGGGACCTGCTCGACCACGGCTCGAACGCGAAGATCCTCACCGTGGCGCACCGGGGCCAGTGGCGCGATGCCCCCGAGAACTCGCTGGCGGCCTTCACGGCCGCCTTCGACGACGGCGCCGAGATCATCGAGACCGACATCCAGTTGACGCAGGACGGCGTTCCCGTCCTGATGCACGACACCACCGTGGACCGCACCACCAACGGCACCGGCCCCGTCGCGGGCATGACGCTCGCCCAGATCAGGCAGCTCCGTCTGAAGGCCGGACTCGGCGGCGGCCAGGCGGCGGTCACCGACGCCCGGGTGCCGACGCTGGAAGAGGCGATGGAACTCGCCAGGAACCGGGGCCTGGTCAACCTGGACAAGGGCTGGCCGTACCGGGAGCAGGTCTGGGACGTCCTGACCCGGACGGGCACGGTGCGCAACGGGGTCTACAAGAGCGATGCTTCCGTGCCGGAGGTCGAGGCCTTCCGCTCGGCCCACCACGGCGCCCTCTACATGCACATGATCACCGACGCCAACCTCTCGGCCGTGGCCGAGTTCGGCGACGACCAGCCGGTGGCCTACGAGGTCAACTACGACAGCGTCCAGGACGCCGTCGCCCGCAGGCCGTTCCTCGACGCCCTGGCCGCCCGCAGCCGCGTCTGGAACAACACCATGTGGAACGGCCTGGCGGACCACATGACCGACGAGGCGTCGCTGACCGACCCGCTGCGCGGCTGGGAGGCCCTGGCGCGCAGCTACCGCACCACGGTCTTCCAGACGGACGACGTCGAGAAGTTCGAGTCCTGGCTGCGCACCGGCGAGGGCGACCCCCTGCCCCGCGGCGCCGTGCGCGTGCAGGCCGAGGACTTCCTGCCCGGCCGGGACAAGGGCTACCACGACAACGACGCGGGCAACACGGGCGGACTGAAGATGCGACCCGGTGAGGACGTCGACATCGACGACGCCGACGGCAACGTCCGCGTCGGCTGGATGCGCGGCGGCGAGTGGCTGACCTACGGCGTGGACGTCCCGCGCTCCGGCACCTACGCGCTCTCCGCCCGGGTGTCCTCGCCGTACACGCCCGCCGGCACGTACACCGTCTCCTTCGACGGCGGCGCCGAGAGCGGCCGGGTCGAGGTGCGGAACACCACGAGCCACAACAAGGAGGTCCTCCAGACCAGTGGCGTGCGGCAGTTCTTCGCCGCGGGCCGGCACACCCTCCGCGTCAGCCTCCCGCAGGACGCGTACCAGAACTGGAACCTCGACTACCTCCAGCTGGACCCGGTCCGCCACTGACGCGCCCCGGCCGGCCCTCGCCGCGGGGGGCCGGCCGGGACCCGGCACCTGACGGGGCGAGGCGGACTACCGGGCGGCCAGGGCCTGGCTGCGCAGGCGGGTGAGGATCCGCGACAGGAGCCGGGACACCTGCATCTGGGATATCCCCAGCCGGGCGCCGATCTCCGCCTGGGTCAGCTCGTCCCCGAACCGCAGGGACAGGATGAGCCGCTCCCGCTCGGTCAGCTCCCGGATGAGGGGTTTGACCGCCTCGATGTCCTCGATCCTGCCGAACGCGCCGTCGTCGTAGCCCAGGCGCTCCGCCCAAGCGGTCCCGCCGTCCTCGTCCTCCGTCGCCGGCGCGTCGAGGGACGAGGCGGAGTAGGCGTTGGCGGCCACCATCGCCTCCAGCACCTCCTCCTCGCCGATCCCCATCCGGGCCGCAAGCTCGGCGACGGTCGGCGCCCGCCCGAGGTCGAGTTCCAGCGCGTCGGTGACCTTGGCCACCTCCAGCCGCAGTTCCTGCAGACGCCGCGGCACGCGGACGGACCAGCTCGTGTCGCGGAAGAACCGCTTCATCTCGCCCACGATCGTGGGGACCGCGAAGGTCACGAACTCCACGCCGAAATCGGGGTCGAACCGGTCCACGGCCTTGATCAGGCCGATTGTCCCCACCTGCAGGATGTCCTCCATCTGGTCCGCGCGCTGGGAGAACCGGCGGGCCGCGAAACGGACCAGGGAGGTGTTCATCTCGATCAGGGTGTTGCGCACGTACTGGTACTCGGGCGTGCCCTCCTCGAGCGTGTGCAGGCGGGCGAACATCGCCTTGGAGACGTGGCGGATCTCGAGCGGCGTCATGACGCCCGCCGCCCCGGTCGGCACCCGCGCGGAGCCCGTCTCCCGCGTCGCCGTCACATCCTCGCCGGCCACTGCGATCCCCATCCCGGCAACCTCCTCGTCCGTACGTGCACCCGCGCCCTCGGCGCAGAGCCCGTCTACCCGCCCGGGAGCCGGTCACTCCACATCGTCACAAGGGCACCTCGCGAGCGGCTCGGACCACCGTGTTTACGACCGGGCACAGCGGTCAGACGAGGTCACAGCACATGATCCCGATGCCAGGAAGGTGAGCAGCATGGCCGCGGACGAGAAGGCAAAGGCGAAGACCGAGCAGGCTGTCGGCAAGGCCAAGGAGACCGCCGGAGAGGCCGTGGGCAACGAGCGGCTGACGGCCGAGGGCCGCATGCAGCAGGCCAAGGGCGACGCCCGCCAGGCCAAGGAGAAGATCAAGGACATCGGCCGGCACTGAGCAGCGGCGTCCGGACGGTCCGGCGCGTGGGGCAGCCGCTCGGGGGCTGCCCCACACGCGTGCGCGCACGCCGGGGTGCGGGTCACCGGTTCCCCGGCTCCCGACCGCCCCCTTCCCTGTGGCGGCATCCGTCGCGGAGCAGGTAGGAGATCGCGTCGGTCACACCGTCGACGGTGTGGAAAGGAGCGGGGAACCCGTCCGGCCACCGATGTCCTCGAACCCATATGGTGTGGATGCCCGCCCGGTGTCCACCACCGACGTCCGCGGTGGGGCTGTTGCCCGTCATCCATGCCGCGGGCGAGAGCGGCGTTCGGCAGCGCGCGGCCGCGAGCGCGAACAGACGCGTGTCGGGCTTGCGGACGTCGATGTCGCCCGAGACCGCCACACCGTCGATGAGCCCGGCGAGTCCCGTCGCGCCGATCTTGGCGCGCTGCACGTCGGAGGCCCCGTTGGCGACGATGCCGATGCGCCAGTCGTCCGCCCGCAACTGCTCCAGCCCCTGGAGGACCGCGGGGTCGCAGGTGACGGCGTCCGCCATGCGGTCGACGAACTCCCGCCACAACTGCGCCCCGCCGTCGAGCGCGTACTCATGGCCCAGCCGCACAAAGTCGTCGGCATTGGCACGGTCGGCGAGTTCGCTGAGCATCCAGGCCCTGATCTCGACCCCGAAGCCGTGCTCCAGGCACAGCGCCGTCACCGCGTCGCTGAACGACGTACGCCGGCGCACGAGTGTGCCGTCCAAGTCGAACAACGCCAGTGCGTGCCGGGGATCCATCCGCCCGACCTCCAGGATCGTCGGGTCCACCAGAGAGCCGACACCGCGGCAGGAACGACAAGGATCGCGGCGTACCGCTCCCTTCTCACCGTCCCACCTGCGGGCGGCCGGTGCCAGCGCGGGCGCGGCGTGGCCGGCCGGTCCGTGTGCCGGGGGAGCGCGGCGCGGTGTTTGCCCCCGGTCCTCCCGGGCAGGCGCGGGCCACGAGAGAAACAGACGCCGCATCCCGAAGCGGATGCCGACCAGGAAGGTGGGCACATGTCGACGGTTGAGGAGTCGGTCGAGGTCGCGGTGCCGGTCACGACGGCGTACAACCAGTGGACGCAGTTCGAGGAGTTCCCCCGGTTCATGGAGGGGGTGGAACGGATCGAGCAGCGTACGCCGACCCTGACGCACTGGGTCGCCAAGGTCGACGGCGTCAAGCGCGAGTTCGACGCCCAGATCAGTGAGCAGATCCCCGACGAGAGGGTCGCCTGGAACACGGTGGGCGGGGACGTCCACCAGGCGGGGGTGGTCACCTTCCACCGCCTGGACGACCGGCACACCAAGGTCATGCTGCAGCTCGACCACGAGCCGCACGGCGTGGCCGACACGGTGGCCGACAAGCTCGGCGTCGTCAGGCGCCAGGCCAAGGGCGATCTCAAGCGGTTCAAGGAGTACATCGAGACGCGCGGCATGGAGAGCGGCTCCTGGCGCGGCGAGGTGTAGGCGCCCTTCCCGACAGGCAGGTCCCGGACGCCCGGCGGCGTCCGGGACCTGCGCCGTGCACGGCGTCGGGCGGGCCGTCGTTCCCCGGGGTTTCGGGGCGCGACCGGGGCAGAGCGACCGGACGGAGGCACGCACGCCCTCCCGGCGGCAGGTCCCGCGGGGGGTGGCGTTGCCCGGGGCGTCAGCCGGCCGGCGGCGCGGTGGTGTGCCGGGGGACGAGGGTGGGGGAGAACTTGATCTGGGCGGTGGGGCGGGTACGGTCCCCGATGCGTTCGACGAGCAGCTGGGCCGCGTTGGCGCCGATGTGCCGGCCGGCCTGGTCGACGCTGGTCAGCGAGATGGGGCCGAGGGCGGCGAAGGTGGTGTTGTCGTACCCGGCGATGGAGATGTCGTCGGGAACCCTGAGCCCCGCCTCGGAGACGGCCTGGAGCACGCCCATGGCGACGATGTCCGCGCCGGCGAACACGGCGGTGGGCCGCGGCGTCCGGGCGAGCAGTTGCCGCGCGCCGAGGTAACCGCCCTGCTGGGTATAGGTGGTGGAGACGATGTCGATCTCGTCCTCGAGGCCGCGGGCCCGCATGGCACGCCGGTAGCCGTCGGCCCGGATGGCGTTGGGCATCTCCTCCATGCGGCGGGGGTCGGTCTCGTCGTGCTCGATGTGCGCGATCCGGCGGTGCCCGAGGCCGGCGAGGTGGTCGACGATGAGGGCGGCGCCGGCCAAGTCGTCGTCGGAGACGGTGTCGTAGGCGGCCGACTGGCCGTGCCGGCCGACGACCACGGTCGGCACCGTGCCGGCGACGCGTTCGAGGTGGGCCCGTGACGAGACGGGCGCGACGAGGATCACGCCGTCCATCCCGCGGTCGATCATGGCCTCGGTGACCTTGGCCTCCGCCGCCTCGCCGTTGCGCCCCGGGGCCATGAGGACCTGGTAGTCGGTGTCCCACAGGGCGTCGGTGATCCCGTCGAGGATCTCGGGGAAGAACGGGTTGCGGATGTCCGGCAGCATGACCCCGACCGTGTACGTCTGGCCGCGCATGCCCCGGGCCGCGGCGTAGGGGCGGTATCCCAGGTCGTCGATCGCCTGACGGACCTTCGCGCGCATCTGCGGGCTGGTCCCGTACGCGTTGCGCAGCACCTTGGACACCGCGGTCGTGGACACCTGGGCATGCCGCGCGACGTCGACGATCGTGACGCGCTTGGACTGCGCGGGCGGTTCCATCTGGCTCCCTCCAGGGCACGTTCGGGAAACGTTGCCCGGCACACGCATCTTGCACCGGCGTACGTCCCATCCGCGAACCGTACCGTCCGGCAGGGCTTTCCCGCAGCTCATGGGGAAGTTGATGATCCTCCTCGCTGAAACGCCGGTGCATCACGTCCGACATCTTGACGTTGCGTCGGGCCCCTCCCTAGGGTCGGTCGCACGTTTTGGGAAACGTTACCCATCGGATTGAAACGTTTAAGAATGGGGGTGCCGCGTGCCGTCAATGCCCGCAGCCTCGCGCGAACCGCTGCCGCCACCGGCCGCCGTCGTCCCCAGTCGTCCCCGCGACGGGCGCCCCCGCGACGGCCGGCGCAGGTCCGGCTCCCCGTGGTGGTTCGCCGTCCCGGCCACGGTGCTGTTCGCCTTCGTCGTCCTGGTGCCCAGCGCCCGGGGCGTGTACTACGCCTTCACCGACTGGGACGGCCTCGCACCGGACTTCTCCTTCATCGGCTTCGACAACTTCACCGGTCTGCTGGACGACCCGGACGCGGTGCGGGCATCTGGCACACGCTGCTGATCGCGGTATCGATCACCGTCATCCAGAACGTGTTCGGGCTCCTGCTGGCGCTCGGGGTCAACAGCCTCATCAAGACCCGGAACGTGCTCCGGGTCGCGCTGTTCGCGCCCGCCGTGATCACCCCGATCGTGACCGCCTACCTGTGGCGGAACCTGCTCGGCCCGGACGGCGCCGTCAACAGCCTCCTCGGCGCGGTCGGCCTGGGCTCCCTCGGGCAGGACTGGCTCGGTGACCCGCAACTGGCCCTCTGGTCGATCGTGGGGGTCGTCGTGCGGCAGTTCGGCGGCTACTCCATGGTCATCTTCCTGGCCGGCCTGCAGTCGGTGCCGAAGGAGATCCACGAGGCGGCCGACATCGACGGCGCCGGCCCGGTCCGCCGGTTCTGGTCGATCACCCGCCCGCTGCTGGCCCCGGCCCTCACCATCAACCTGATGCTGTCGATCATCGGCGGGATCAAGCTCTTCGACCAGGTCTACGCCCTGACCGGCGGCGGCCCGGGCCACGCCACCGACACGCTGTCCACCCTGATCTACAAAGACGCCTTCACCCTGGGCGAGTTCGGATACAGCATCGCTCTCGCGGTCGTCCTCACGATCATCGTGGCGGTGGCGTCGACCGGGCAGTACCTGGCGCTGGCCCGCGGAGAGAGGGCCGCCTCGTGAAGCGCTACCGCAAGGGCACCTTCGTGCTGGAGCTGGTCATGATCGCCGTGTCCCTGGTGGTCGCCTTCCCGGTCTACGTCCTGGTCAACCTGCCTGTGCGGCCGACGTCGGACACCTCCTCGCCGATCCGTCCGACGACCTCGCCCACCTTCGACAACTTCACCCAGGCCTGGCAGCAGGGCGGACTGGGCGGCGCGCTGCTGAACAGCGTGCTGGTCACCGTCGGCAGCGTGGCCGTCATATGGCCGGCCTCCTCGGCCGCCACGCCGACGCCGCCGAGTACCGGAGCCTCGCCGCCAACATCAAGACCGCGTTCAACGACGCCTTCTACAACACGACCCTCGGCCGCTACACCGCCCAGGGCGACGCGGGCACCACCGGTGCCACCCAGGCCGCCCAGGCCCTCGCCCTCGACGAAGGCCTGGTCCCCGAGGGCGAACGGCAACGGGTACTGGACGGGCTGGACGAACTGATCTACGCCTTCCAGCCGTTCGGCGGCGGACCGCACCTCAGCGGCGGCACCATCGGCCTCGCCCCGATCGTCCGCGCCCTGACGGACGGGGGCCGCGACGACGTCCTGTGGGACGTGCTGCAGGAGGACACCCGGCCGAGCTACGGGTACTTCATGGCCCCGACCACGGCGAACCCGCAGGGGCTCACCACCCACCCCGAGCAGTGGGACATGGGCAACTCCAAGAACCACATGATCCTGCTGCAGATAGAGGAGTGGTTCCACAGCGGCCTCGCCGGCATCCGTCAGGCCCGCGGCACGGCGGGCTACCGGAACCTCGTCATCGACCCGCGCGTCGTCGGGGACCTCACCCACGTCGAGGGCGGCTACCGGACCCCCCAGGGGCAGGTGGCGTCCGCTTGGTCCCTGCAGAAGGGCACCTTCCGGCTGGAGGTCGAGGTGCCGCCGAACACCACGGCCGAGGTCCGGGTCCCCACGGGCGGCCGCACGCCGCACGACGTCCCGAAGGGCGCGACCTTCCGGCGCGTCGAGGGCGACCGCGCGGTCTACGACGTGCCCTCCGGCACGTACGTCTTCGTGGCCCGGGACGTGCACCCGGCCGGGTAGCGCTCCCGTACTCCGGCCGGCGACTGCCGACGGCCGGACAGCGCGCGGCCGGACAGCGTACGGCCGGAACCGCACGAGGGCGGCGACCCCCGTGCGGTTCCGGCCGCGGCCCCGGACGTCCCCCCGCCCACCACGCCCCGACGACGGCGGACCGCCGTCCCGAAGACCCGGGAGGACCGGCTGAGCCAGACGACCATCCGTGATGTGGCCGCCCCGGCAGGCGTGTCCGCCTCCACGGTCTCCAACTACTTCCACCACCCGGGCAAGTTGACGACCGCGACCCTCGAGCGGGTCCACCGCGCGGTGGAAGCCCTCGGATTTGTCCCCAACAACGCGGCCCGCATGCTGCGCACGGGTACGAACCCCGTGATCGGATACCTCACCGCCGACCCCGTCGGCGCGGGGGCGTCCGAGACGATGCGCGCCGTCGAGCAGCGGATCGCGCAGGAGAACATGCACCTCCTCATCGCGACCGCGGGTTCCGAGGAGCGCGAGCGGTCCTATCTCCGGCTGTTCGAACAGCAACGCGTGGCCGGTATCGTCATCGCCCCCGTCGCAGACGTCGAACCCGAACTCGCCAGGATCCGCGCCCACGGCATTCCCAGCGTGGTCATCGCACGGCCGGCGACATCGCCCGCCCAGCCGTCCGTCTCCGCGGACCACGCCCTCGCGGGCCGCCTCGCCGTGCGGCACCTCATCGGTCAGGGGCGCAGGCGCCTCGGTTTCGTCTCGGACGATCTCGACGCCTGGCAGTCCCAGGGCCAACTGCGCGGTGCCGTGGCCGCCCTGGGTGCCGCACCGGGTGTCGCCCTGGAGGTCATCCGCGCGGCCGGTGCGCCCCTGACCGCGGGGATCGCCTGTGCCGAGGCCATCGCCCGACGGCCCCCGCAGGAGCGCCCGGACGGTCTCCTGTGCACCAACGGCGGCCTGGCGGTCGGCGCCGCCCGGGCCCTCGCCGCCTGGCAGGGAGCCCCGGACGCCCTGGACGTCCCGGTCGTCGGCTACGACGCCACCGCACTGGCGCCGCTGGCCGGGGCGCCCGTCACGGCCGTCCGCGTCCCGTACCGGGAGATGGGCGAGGCGGCGGTCGACCTGCTCTTCACACAGATGGCCGGGAGCCACCGGGAGGCACCCGCGGCGGACCCTCGCGCCCGCCCCCAACTGCGACTCGCCCCGGAGCTCGTGCTGCCGGCGTCCTCGCTGCCCGTGTCCGGACCGACGACCGGCTGCCCGCGCCCAGTCGCCCGCGCCCGACGGCCCGGCGGAACCTAGGCCCCTGAGCCCTGCTTCCAGTCCCGGGCGAGGAGGCCCAGCAGCACCTCGTCCAGGAACTCGCCCATCACCCAGGCGGAGGAGCGCAGCGTGCCCTCGCGCACAAAGCCGTTGCGCTCGGCGGAGCGCAGCATCGGGAGGTTGTCCGACAGCGTCTCGATCTGCAGCCGGTGCAGGCCGCGCACGACGAACCCGTAGTCGCACAGCACCGCGACGACGTCGGTGCCGTAGCCCTTGCCGCGCGAGGACGGCAACAGCCCCAGCCCGACGTGCGCGGACCGGTTGTGGGTGTCGATGCCCCAGAGCGCCGCGGTGCCGACCAGCGTGCCGCCCTCCAGTTCCACCACGGAGAACGGGACGCGCCGGTGCTCCTCGTCGTCCACCACGAGCCGTGGATCCTTGGAGCCGGGGGTGACCGGCCGCCACGGCCCGGCCTCGGCCCGGGAGGCGCCCGCCACGTCCTCGTAGAGCTCGGTCCGCAGGATCGGGATGTCTTCCTCGTGCCGGGCCCTCAGCCCGACCTTGCTGCCTCGTAGCATGCGAGCTTCCTATCCGGCCCGGACGCCCGGCGGCAAACCGATTTGCGGTCACCGGAACGGGGGGACCAGGACCGAGCGCCCGCCCCGCCGCCGTGGGGCAGGCGTCCGGCGGCTCTGACGAGGGCCACCGTGCTCGCGGGGACGCGAAACCGAGGGCCCCCTTGCCGGGGTGCGGGCCGCCCGGGTACCGGCACGGACTTCCGGCCCCGGGACGACCTGCATACGGGGAGACCGGACGGCCCACGGTTTTGTGACAGCGGCGCGAAGGGGAGCCCGTGAGCGCACGGCCGCGTCCGAGCCGCTGACGCCGCCGGCCGCCCGCGACGGGTGGACGCACGGGCGCGGCGGCCACCCGCGCACTCCGTATCCTGGTGCGCATGCAGCACGACGACGGCGCCCGGCCGGCCACCACGCGACGCAGGGACGCCGCCGCCACGAAGGCGGCGATCCTCCAGTCCGCCCGGCGGCTGTTCGTCGAGCACGGCTACGACGGCGCGGGGGTACGGGAGATCGCCGGGGCCGTGGGTGTGGACCCCCGGCTGATCGGCCGCTACTTCGGCTCCAAGGAGCAGCTGTTCTCGGAAGTCGTCGCCCTGGCCTACCAGAAGACGCTGATGATGACGCCCGAGCTGAACGCGGACGCGGCCCGCGCGCTCCTGCTCGAATCCGACGAGTCCGCCCTGGAAGGGCTGCTGCTGACGCTGCGGTCCGCGACGAACCCGCGGGCGGTGGAGATCATGAGGGACGGCATCGAGCGGAACTACCAGCAGTTGCTCGCCGACGCGCTGCCCGGCGAACGGACCGCGGGCCGCGCGGCGCTCCTGGTCGCGATCTGTTCCGGCGTCCTGCTCACGCGCCTGGTCCTGGGCAACACCCAGCTCAACCAGCCGGAGGCCGAGGAGCTGATCCCGCTGCTCCACCGGGCCCTCGACGCCGTCGCCGTCGCACCCGGGGCGTCCGCGGACCGGGGGTAGCCGGATACCCGTACGCAGCGGGCCCCGCCGGCGGCGGGGCCTCAACGGCCGGCGTTCGCGATCATCCGCTGCGAGAGGGTCCACAGGCGCCGCGCGTTGTCGGGGTCGACGGCGTAGCGGGCGACGCCCTGCAGCGGGGCGCCCCGGCGGTCGAGGACCGCGGCCTCGCCGCAGTCGGCGAAGTAGCGGCCGCCGACACCCTTCAGCGACGGCGACACCGCGACGAGGCCCGACGTGGCGGCGCCCTGCTCGACGGTCTTCATGAGCTCGGCGGGAACCCTGCTGCCGGCGTCCGCGATGTGCCGCTGCAGCTTGGTGCGGATGGCGCCGGGCATCACGGCGTTCGCGGTGATGCCGTCGTCGGCCCAGCGGCGGGTGGCCTCCACCGCGAACAGGACGTTGGCGGTCTTGGACTGTCCGTACGCGAGCCACGGGTCGTAGCGGCGGAAGGCGAAGTGCACGTCGTCCCAGACGACGGGGGACAACTGGTGGCCGCTGGAACTGACCGCCACGACCCGGGCGTCCCCGGCGGCGGCGAGCGCCTCGTGCAGACCGGTCGTCAGGGCGAAGTGCCCCAGGTGGTTGGTGGCGAACTGCCACTCCCAGCCGTGCTCGGTGTGGCGCTCGGGGCTCGCCATGACGCCCGCGTTGTTGACCAGGATGTCCAGCGGGCCACGCCACGCCGAGGTGAGGGCGGCGACGGACGCCGGGTCGGCGAGGTCGAGGCGGGTCACGCTCAGGCCGCGGTTCCCGGTGCCCTCGGCGATGCGCCGGGCGACGTGCTCGCCCGCGGCCGTGTCGCGGACCGCGAGGACGACCTCCGCACCGGCCGAGGCCAGCGCCCGGGCCGTTTCCGCGCCGAGGCCGGACGACGCACCGGTCACGAGCGCGCGGCGGCCGGTGAGGTCGACGCCGCGTACGACGTCCGCGGCCGTGCTCGAGAAGCCGAAGGGGGTGGTGATGGCGGGCATGGGTGGACTCTTCTTTCGTGAAGGGGCGTCAGGGGTGCCGCTCGCGGCGGTCGGGGTGTGCGGGGTTCAGCGGTCGGGGTGTGCGGGGTTCAGGCTGCTCGGCGGATGAGCTCGGCCGCGTGTTCCCCCACCATCACGGACGGCGCGTACGTGTTGCCGTGCGGGATGGCGGGCATCACGGAGGCGTCGACGACGCGCAGCCCCGTGATGCCGTGCACCCGCAGCCCGGGGTCGACGACCGACTGCTCGTCGTCGCCGGCCCGGCAGGTGCCCGCGGGGTGGTTGATGGAGACCGTGGACTCACGGGCGGACCGCAGCAGGGAGGCGTCGTCCCTGGCGGTGGGGTACGAGGCGGGGCCGATGAGGGCGCGCATGACAGGGCTGTCGCACAGCTCCAGGGTGCTGCGCAGCCCCGCCACGATCAGTTCCCGCTCCGCGGCCGCGGCGTAGTACCGCGGGTCGATGAGCGGCGCCGCCGCGGGGTCGGTGGAGGCGAGCCGCACGGTGCCGCGGCTCTCCGGGGCCAGCAGCGTGACCAGGCAGGAGAACCCGGGCGCGCTGTTGCCGAGCAGGTCGATCAGCATCGGGGTGAGCTCGATGTCCGGGGCCTCGGCGCCGCCGCCGCAGCGCAGGAAGGCGCCGGCCTGGCCGATGGAGGCCAGCGGTCCCCGGCGACGTGCGGCGTACAGGGCCCGGTTCTCCTCGCTGTGGGCGTCGAGCCACGTGGAGCCGCGCACCACGGGCCAGCCGACCAGGGCCGAGGGATGGTCCTGGAGGCCGGCTCCCACGCCCGGCAGGTCCTGCACCACGGGGATGTCCCACGCGGTCAGGTGGGCGGCCGGGCCGATGCCCGACAGCATCAGCAACTGCGGGGAGCGCACTGCCCCCGCCGACAGGATCACGGAGCGGCCGCGGGCACGGTGCTTGCCGTGGCGTCGGTGTACTCGACGCCGGTCGCGCGCGTGCCGTCGAGCAGCACGCGGTGCGCGAGCGCGCCCGTGCGGACGGTCAGGTTGGGGCGGCCCATGGCGGGACGCAGGTGGCCGCGCGCCGAGCTGTACCGTTCGCCGTCCCGGACGTTGCTGTACAGCGGCCCGACGCCGTCGAGTTCGGCACCGTTGAAGTCCCGGTTGAGCGGCAGGCCGTACTCGACGCCGGCGGCGACGAACGCCGGCGACAGCGGGCTGACGTCCTTCGGCGTGGTGACCGGGATCGGGCCCCCGACGCCGTGCAGGCGCGAAGCCCCCAGTTCGTGGTCCTCGCTGCGGCGGAAGGCGGGCAGGACCTCCTCGTAGCTCCAGCCCTTCATCCCCTGCCCGGCCCAGCCGTCGTAGTCCGAGCGGTGACCCCGGTACCAGGCCTGGTAGTTGATCGAACCGCCGCCGCCCAGGACGCGCCCCGCCGAGAGGGGGACACCGCGGCCGCCGAGCCCGGGCTGCGGCACGGTGTCGTAGCTCCAGTCGAGTTCCCCGCGCAGCAGCCCCTGGAACACGCCGTGCGGCGGCGCGATGCGCGCGTCGGTGTCCGCCGGCCCGGCCTCCAGCAGCAGCACGCGCACCGGCGGTTCCTCGCTTAGGCGTGCCGCGAGCACGCTTCCGGCGGCGCCTCCTCCCACGATCACGTGGTCGAACACCTCGTCCGCGGCACGCGGGTCCCCGGCGGTGGCGCTGTCGGCCATGGACGTACTCCTTCGCAGGGGGAAGAAGCCCCCTCGGCCCGGACGGGGGCCCTCGTGACCACGGTAAATTCCCGTGGTTGACGCGTCCAATGAGGAACGCGCACCGCCCCTGTGCGTGCGCCTCATGAGGCCCGGCCGTTCCCGGGATCCCGGTCGGCCGCGGGAGGACGCGGCGCACACCCGGCCCCCGCGGCCGGACGGTCAGGCCGGCAGGGGCGGCGTGACGCCGTCGAACCAGTTGGTCGCGGCCATCGCCGAGGCCTGCTCCCGGTCGCCCGTGACGGTGAGGGCGTCGAGGGCGGCGAGCTGCTCCGGGGTCAGGACGAGTTCGGCCGCCGCGGCGTTCTCGGCCAGGAAGGCCGCCCGGCGGGTGCCCGGGATGGGGGTGACGTCCGGGGCCTTGGCCAGCAGCCAGGCGAGGGCCACCTGCCCGGGGGTCGCCTCGTGCTGCTCGGCGATGTCGCCTACGGCCCGCACCGTCCGCATGTTGCGGTCGAAGTTCGCCTCCGAGTACCAGGGCAGGGCGCGGCGGTGGTCGTTCTCCGGCAGCTCCTCGCGCGAGGTGATGGTGCCGGTGAGCGCGCCGCGTCCCAGCGGGCTGTACGGGACGACGCTGATGCCGAGTTCCCGGCACACCGGAAGGATCTCGGACTCGATCCCGCGCTCCCACAGCGACCATTCGGTCTGCAGCGCCGTGATCGGGTGCACTGCGGCGGCACGGCGCAGGGTGTCCGGCGCGGCCTCGGAGAGGCCCACGTGGAGGACCTTGCCCTCCGCGACGAGTTCGGCCATCGCACCGACCGTCTCCTCGATCGGTGTCCGGGGGTCGACGCGGTGCTGGTAGTAGAGGTCGATGCGGTCGGTGCCCAGTCGCTTCAGGGAGCGCTCGACGGCCTTGCGGATGTAGCCGCGGCTGCCGTCCATCCGGGCCTCGGACCCGCCGAAGGGACCCGAGACGATGCCGAACTTGGTGGCGAGCACGAGCCGGTCGCGGCGCCCGGCCGTCGCGCGGCCGAGGATCTCCTCGCTGTCGCCGTTAGCCCTCGGCGGTGTCGAAGAGGGTGACCCCGGCGTCCAGCGCGCGGTCGACGATCTCCCGGGCGGACCGCTCGGGGTCGTAGCCGGACTGCCCGTAGGGGTTTGCGAAGCTCATGGCGCCGTAACCCACGGCGCCGACGGCGAGTTCGTCGGGACCGAGGTGGCGGACGGGGATGGGCATGGCGAAGCCGGCCTTTCTGCCGCTGTGAGCAGCGGGGACGGGATGTCCTCAGATGCGGACAAAGGTAAGTCCTCACCCGAGGACAAGCAAGCGCGCAGGTGGCGGCGGCCGTGGCCGGGCGACGGGGCCGGTGGGGGCAGCGGTCGGGGCGACCTGCCCCGGTTAGGGTGGAAAGAGCTCGGTATCCGGATGGGAGCGGTGCGTCCGACCCGGGACACAGCTGCAAGGGATGGCCGGCATGGGTGCTCCCACGAGAGGTCCCTCCACGGCGGCGGGTACCCCCCTGGGTCCGGCGACGGCCGTGATCGTGGTCGACGACGCCGCGGTCGTCCGCGGATGGGACGACGGGGCGGCGGCCCTCCTCGGCTGCCCGGCCCGCGAGGCGGTGGGCAGGCCCCTGGCGGACGTCCTCCCGGCCTCGGGCACAGGAGCGTCCGAGGGTGGAGCCGTCGAAACCGGAGCCGTCGAGACCGGAGCGCCCGAGGCCGGGGCCCCCGAGGCCGGGGCCCCCGGTCTCGCCGGCCGGCTCGGATCGGAGCGCGGATGGCAGGGCCGGCAGGTCGTACGCCGCGGGGACGGCCGCCGCCTCGACCTGGAGGTCGAGATCCTGCCCCTCCCCGCCCCGGGCGGGCCGGCCGTGCGCGTGATCCTCGCGGCCGACACCGCCCGCACCTGGTGGGCCCGCGCCAGCCGCTCCCTGCTGGAGGGGATCACCTCCACCGCGCCGGTGGGCATGGCCGTACTCGACACCGAACTGCGCTTCACCTGGGTGAACGACGCCATGCGGGAGATGTGCGGCGTTCCCCGGGAGCGGTTCCTCGGCCGCCGCCCGGCCGAGGTCCTGCCAGGACTGGACCTGGCGCGCACCCAGGCCGAGATCTGCCGGGTCCTGGAGACCGGGATCGCCTCCTCGGGCCGCAAGCACTTCGGACGCGTCCTGGCGGATCCGGACCAAGTGGCCTACTCCACCTCGTGCTTCCGGCTGGAGGCCGAGGACGGGCGGGCGCTCGGCGTGTGCTACATCGTCCTGTCCACCACCGACCACCACCGCGCCCAGCAGAAGCTCACGCTGCTGAACGAGGCCCGCAAGCGCATGGGCAACACGCTCGACGTCGCCGCCGCCGCGCAGGAGTTGGCGGACGCGGCCGTCCCCGGGCTCGCCGACCACGTCACCGTCGACCTCCTCGCCGCGGTGCTCCGCGGTGAGGAGCCGCCGCCGGGACCGGCCGACGCCGCCGCCGCGGCGAGCCTGCGCTCGGCCGGCTACCGCTCCACCCGCGGCGACGTCCCGCCGCCCGTCCCGCGGGGCGGGCCCTGCCCGTACCCCCCGCGATCGCCCACCACGCGTGCGATGTCCAGCGGCCTTCCGTCGCTCGTCTCGCGTGTGGCCCCGGGCGACCCCCGGCGCGACGCCGACGACCCGGTGCGCGGCGCCCACGAGCGCCGCCTCGGCGTCCACTCCCGGATGACCGTGCCCATCCGCTCACGCGGCACCACGCTGGGAGCGGCCACCTTCGCGCGCTCCCGGGACTCCGGTCCCTTCCGGCCCGGGGACCTGGACATCGCCGAGGAACTCACCGCGCACGCCGCGGTCTGCATCGACAACGCCCGCCGCTACACCCACGAGCACGCCGCTGCACTGACCCTGCAGTGCAGCCTGCTCCCGGTGGACCTGCCGGCGCAGAACGCCGTCGAGGCGGCCTACCGCTACCTGCCCGCCGACACGGAGGCCGGCGTCGGCGGCGACTGGTTCGACGTCCTGCCGCTGTCCGTGGCCCGGGTCGCCCTCGTCGTCGGCGACGTCGTCGGACACGGCATCCACGCCGCCGCCACCATGGGACGCCTGCGTGCCGCCGTGCAGACCCTCGCCGACATCGACCTCGCCCCCGACGAGGTGCTCGCCCACCTGGACGACGTCGTCAGCCGGATCGCCGTGGGGGCCGCCGATCCGTCCGGCGTCCTGGGGGCGAGCTGCCTCTACGCCGTCTACGACCCGGTCTCCCGGCACTGCACGCTCGCGCGCGCCGGGCACCCGGCGCCCGTGCTCGTCACCCCGGACGGCGACGCCAGGCTCCTCGACCTTCCCAGCGGCCCGCCCCTGGGGCTCGGTGGCCTGCCCTTCGAGGCGCTCTGCGTCCCGCTGCCGGAGGGCAGCGTCCTCGCGCTCTACACCGACGGCCTGATCCACAGCCGCTCGCTCGACACGGACCGCGGGCTCCGTCACCTGGTCGACGCCCTCGCGGCGCCCTGGACCCCTCTGGAGGAACTGTGCGAGGCCGCCGTCGCGGGCCTGGCCGACGGCACGCCCGCGGACGACGTCGCGTTGCTCCTGGCCCGGACGGGCGCCCTGGGGGAGGGGCGCGTCGCGTCCTGGGACATCCCCCACGACCCCGCGGCCGTCGCGTCCGCCCGGTCCGAGGCGGTCCGGCAACTGGCCGCCTGGGGGCTGGAGGAGCACAGCTTCATCACCGAGCTGGTCGTCAGCGAGCTGGTCACCAACGCCATCCGCTACGGCTCGGACCCCGTCACGCTCCGGCTCATCCGCGACCGCACGCTCATCTGCGAGGTCTTCGACGGCAGCAGCACCTCCCCGCACATGCGGCACGCCCGGACGACCGACGAGGGCGGCCGCGGCCTGTTCATGATCGCCCAGCTCGCCGAGCGGTGGGGCGCCCGCTACGGGAAGGGCGGGAAGACGGTCTGGTCCGAACAACCCCTCGGGCCCGCCGGCCCGGGGCGGGACGGCACGGACGGGAAGGCGGCACGATGAGCGGCGCGGATCCGGCACCGCCGCGCCGGTGGCAGGCCGCACCCGCCCCGACGCGTGCCCTTCGGCTTCCACGGGAACCGGATCGCCGACGACGAGAAGGGTCGCGCCCGGCCGGTTGCCGGCCAGGCGTGACGTTGCCCGCCGGCGCCAGGTGACGCCAACCCGGACGCCGTCCGCGGCGACGCCCTCCGTGAGGCGACGCCCTCCGCGAGGCGCGCACCCTCCGTGATGTGGCCCACCGCTCGCCGCCGTGCGCGCCGCCGGCGAGGAAGCCGGCGCGGGGGAGCGGTACGCCGGGACGGCATGACCGACCGCCGGTGGACGCCGCTCCGGGCCCGGCGACCCGCCCCGGGCCGGCACGTCCCGCACACGTGGTATCCGTGGACATCATGGACTTCACCGATGTGTCGCTGACCTCCCTGCGCGTCTTGCGGGCGGTGGCCGAGCAGGGGACGTTCACCGCGGCGGCGGCCGCGCTGGGGTACACGCAGTCGGCGGTCTCCCGGCAGATCGCCTCGATCGAACGCACCGCGGGCGCGGAACTGCTGGAACGACGGCCCGACGGCGTGCGGTTGACCGAGGCCGGGCGGCTCGTCATGCGCCGTGCGACCGTCGTGCTCGACGAGATCGACGCGGCCGCACGCGACCTCTCCGGCCTGCCCCCGCAGGGCGGCACCGTGCGCCTGGGCTGGGTGCCCACCACCGGTACGACGGTGGTCCCGCAGGCCCTCGCCGCCCTGCGGCGCGAGGCGCCCGGTGTGCGCGTCATCAGCCGCGAGGGCGGGACGGCGGCGCTGGCGCGCGCCCTGCGGGCCGGCAGCATCGACCTGGCTCTGATGTCCTCGGCCCCGCCCTTCCGCGCACCCGACGACGAGTCGCCCCCACTGGTGCTGCGGACGCTCTCGGAGCGTGCCCTCTGCGTCGCCGTGCCGACCGGACACCCCCTGGCCCGGGGCGATTTCGTCGACGTCGAGGACCTGCGGGGGCAGCAGTGGATCGCCGGTTCGTCGTCCGGCTCGGACCGGCTTCTGGGCGTGTGGCCGGGTCTGGACGAACGGCCCGAGATCGTCCACACCGCCCGTGACTGGCTGGCGAAACTCCACCTCGTGGCCGGCGGGTGCGGGCTGACGACCGTACCGTCCGCGCTGGCCCCGGCCGCGCCGCCCGGAGTACGCGTCCTGCCCGTGCGCGGCGGCCCGCAGGAGCACCGGCGCCTCGTCCTGGCTCGGCTTCCCCGGCCGCCGGCCGAACCCGTCGCCCGCCTCGCCGCCGCCCTGCGCGCCGCGGCCCTCGCAGACATGTCCGGATGACGAGGGCCGGCCGCCGGCCGGACTCCACCGGGACCTCGTGACGCGCACGCGGGCACGAACAGGGCCGACGTCGGCGGCTTTCGGATACGTCCGGACGAATGCCGCGAACGGCGCCCCGCGAGGCCGTTCCGGCCACCCGACCGGGCCCCCGGGCAGCGGAGCTCGCGCCGGAGAGATGCTGGACACGCGCGTAATCGGTGGCGCGAGGGGCGGCTCATCCGGTAAGTAAGGCCAGGGCCCAGCAACGGGGTCCGGCGGCGCACCACGGGGTGCGGCGCATCAGCAGCATGTGAGGAACGAACACAGTGGCATCTGGCGTCGTGAAGTGGTTCAACTCGGAGAAGGGCTTCGGCTTCATCGCACAGGACGGGGGTGGTCCTGATGTGTTCGCCCACTACTCCAACATCTCCGGCAACGGCTACCGCGAGCTCGTGGAGGGTGAGCACGTCACCTTCGACGTGACGCAGGGGCAGAAGGGCCCCCAGGCGGAGAACATCGTCCGCGGCTGACCGCCGCGGCACGGACGTGGCCGCCGTCGTCGCACCCGGCGACGGCAGCCACGCGCAATCGTGCGGAGGGCGGTACGCCGATCGCGTGCCGCCCTCGGCCCCGCCGGGGCCGCGCGCCTCCTCGGGGGCCGCGACCGGCCCGGGCCCTCCGTCGTCCGCCGGCCCCGCGTGCGCCATTGTGCCCCGTGCCGGCCCGCTCGCCGTACGGGCCCGCACGCAACGGTCGGCGCGGGTCAGTCCGCTGCGGGCCGGGCGACGTCCCAGGCCCGCAGGAACCTCTTGATCGCGTCGCGGTTGCGCTGCAGCACGTCGATCCGCCGTTCGATGCTGCTGAGCTGCCGGCGCAGCCCGTCCAGGTCCGCCGCCGCCGGGCACTCCGTGATGTCCGATTCGTCCTTCGTGGCCTCGAGGCAGGGCAGGACCTCGCGGATCATGTCGGTCGTGAGACCTGCTTCGAGCAGTTCGCGGATCTGCAGCACGCGGTCGACGGCGGGTTCGCCGTAACTGCGGTACCCGTTCGGGCTCCGGAACGGGTGCAGGATGCCGACCTCTTCGTAGTAGCGGAGCAGCCGCGTCGCGACTCCCGTCTTCGCGGCCAGTTCCCCGATCTTCACAGCGCTCTCCTTCTCCGGCGTCCCTGCGGACGGCGTGTCCCGCCGTCACCGCTTGACCTTCACATTAATGGCAAGGTCTAGCTTCGTGCACGGCCCGGGGCCCGCGCTGCGGGCCTTCGGCGGGACGTGTCAACGAGAAGGCGGTATCCGGAGATGTCGGCGGTTCCAGCAACGAACACGGGCAAAAAGGGTCGCGGGTGGACCGTCGACCGGATGGCCGCACAGGACGGCCGCACCTTCGTCGTGACGGGGGCCACCAGCGGCCTCGGTCTGGTGACGGCGCGCGAACTCGTCGCGCACGGCGGCCGGGTACTGCTCGCCGTCCGTGACGCGGCACGGGGAGAGGCGGTGGCGTCCACGCTGCGCGGAACGTACCGCGGCGCCGACGTGGAGGTGCGCCGGCTCGATCTGCTGGACCCGGACTCGATCCGCCGGGCGGCGGAGGAGATCGGTGCGGAGGAGTCCGTCGACGTCCTCGTCAACAACGCGGGCATCTCCATGGTCGGGCACTCCGTGACGCCGCAGGGCGCGGAGCGGCACCTCGCCGCGAACCACCTGGGCCACTTCGCGCTGACGGCCCTGCTGGAACCGGCGCTGCGCCGGTCGGCCGCGCCGAGGGTCGTCACGGTGACCTCGTACCTGCACGAGAAGGCCGAACTCGACCTGGACGACGTCGCGTGGTCCCGTACCTACACGCCGCTCGCCGGCTATTCGGCGTCCAAGCTGGCCAACGCCGTCTTCGGGGCGGAGCTCGCCCGGCGCGAGCAGTCGTCGGCGGTGCCCATCACCAGCGTTCTCGCACACCCCGGCTACAGCAACACGCCGATGCAGAGCAAGGGCACCGGGCTCACGGGGATCGCCATGCGCGTCTCCGGCCGGCTCTTCGCGCAGAGCCCGGAGATGGGAGCGCTGCCCCAGCTCTTCGCGGCGACCGAGCCCGGTCTCCCCGGCGGCTCCTACATCGGCCCCGACGGCCGGGGCGGACGGTCCGGGCACCCCGTTCCCGTACGACTGTCGGGAGCGGCCCGCGATCCGGAACTCGGCCGCCGCCTGTGGGAGCGCTCGCAGCAGCTGACGGGCGTCTCCTGGCCGGCCTGGCCGGTCTAGCCGGGTCGCAGGCCGCCGGTACGGTCCCGCGTCATCGTTCCTGCCGGGCCTCGGCGAGGGAGGTCTCCCGTTCGCCGGTGGAGGACGTGAGGGACACGGGGCGGTTCCGCCGGCGCCCGAGGCGGGCGAGGCGCTTCCCCGGGTCGGGGAAGGTCGGGATCAGATGCCGCCCCCAGGTCGTGTTGATCACGCCGGCGAAGGATCCGTACAGGGCGAGCGCCGCGCTGACGAGGCCGGTGGCCCCGCCGGCCCGCCGTGCGGGGTCGGAGTCGGCGAACTCGGCGACGGACAGCACGGTGAGCGTCGTCGTGGCACTCACGAAGACGGCGAGGAGCACGCCGGTGGTCCGCAGGGTCGCCACGGTCAGGTAGGCCGCCACGACCGCCCAGGGGAGCGCGAACACCCCCGTGGCGATGTGCGCGTCGTCGGGCGGCAGCGTGGGTTCGATGACGTGGGCGTACACGGCGTAGGACATCCAGAACGCCCCGAAGAGGGAGAACGCCGTGCCGCCGAAGGTTCCCCCCTGCTTGAGCTCGAAGACGCCGGCCACCAGCTGGACGACACCGCCGCACAGGAACGCCGTCGGAAGGACCGCGGCGGCCAGCTCCGGCCGGACCCCGGCGTTGAACAGGCCGAGCATCAACGTCGTCACCCCGAAGGCGGCCAGACCCAGCGGGGCGGGGTCGGCGACGACACGGGTGGGGGGTCCTGGGATGGGGGCTCCTGTGTGGGCGACGTCGGCCGGCGACGTCGGCAGGATGGCACCGGCGGCCAAGGAAACGCGCTTGCCCGCTCGCGTGGCGCGGCGCCTCGGTCCCGATGGCCCAACGGCGGGCGGCGCCGTGTCCCCCCGGGGGCCGGATGGCAGCCCCGGGTGGGCCGCGGGCACCATGGGAAGCGGGGCGGGCCGAGCCAGAGCCTCGCGGACGGAGGTCCCGACCATGGTCACCCACCAGCCGGGCCAGGAGGTGTTCCGGTCGTTCCTGCCGCAGGACGTCGAGTGGCGGACCTTCCCGGCGTTCCCGCCGGCGGCCCGTCTCGCCGTCGTCGTGGGGAACCCCGCCGAGCCCGCGCCCTACGTGGTCCGCGTCAAACTGCCCTCCGGCGAGAGGCTGATGCCGCACCGGCACGAAGAGGACCGGGTGTACACGGTCATCTCGGGCGTCTTCTACATCGGGCTCGGAGAAACCTTCGACGAGGACGGGCTGCTGGCGTACCCACCCGGGGCGGGCATCGTGCTGCCGGGCGGTACCCCCCACTTCCACTGGGCGAAGTCCGGGCAGTACATCACGCAGGTCACGGCGATCGGCCCGATCTCCCTGGAGTACGTCGACCCGAAGGACGATCCGAGGGCGGCCTGAGGAGACCGGCCCGGCCCCGCGACCCCGCTTGCGGGCCGCGGCGACCCGGTCAGGGGGTGAGGCGGCGCCGTGCCGCGGCCCGTCGCGCGTCGCGTCCCTTCGCCGTGGCGGGGGACGGCGTACCCGCCAGGCGGGCCATCGCCGCGAGCCGGGCGAACTGCTCACCCATGCCGCGCGTCCCGTCCAACGGGGTCTGGGCGTGCGGCCACACGGCCTTCGCGAGGGCGACGTGACGGGCACCGCCGAGGGCGAGCACCGGGTCGGCGTCGGCGATCCGGAGGCCCTCCGCCTGGGTGCGCAGGAGCGCGGCGGTCACCGCGTCGGCATGCCCGTGCGGGGTGTCGTACGGGTCGATCTCGTCGTCGAGGTCGAGCAGGCCGTAGCGCGCGGAGAGGATCAGGAGCCGGTCGGGGCGCAGCGCCTCGGCGGCCCTCCGGCACGCCCGGTGGTAGCTGCCGGTGTACAGGTCGGCCGCCCTGGCCCGGTGGTCCAGCTTGCGGGAGCCGCAGGGGATGACGACCAGTTCCGGCCGGAAGCCGTCGGTGTCCTGCGTCGGGGTCGTGCGTGGTCCTGCCGGGTCCATGTGCGGTCCGTCCCTTCGTCTCCGTCGTCCCGTCCGTGAGGGGCAACGCGCGTGCGGGCGAGGCCGGTCGCGGCATCGGAGGACATCGGGCCCTCGGATGTGGACGTGACCGCCGAAGAGGTAGGCGACCGGTCGTATGGTCGACGTCATGGAACATGCCGGTGGTGCCGGGGAGCGGATTCTGCGCGCAGCCCACGCGTTGTTCGACCAGGGCGGCTACGCGGCGCTGGGCCTTGCGGAGGTCTGCAGGGCGGCCGGAGTGCCCAGGGGCAGCTTCCACTACTTCTTCGCCTCCAAGGAGGCGCTCGCGCTCAGCGTCGTGGACGAGCACTGGAACGCGCAACGGCGCACCTGGCTGCGTCTCCTCGGGCCCGGCGTCGAGCCGTTGCCACGCCTGCGTGCCCTGTTCGAGGCGGCGGGGGTCCGGCGGCGCGACGCGCGACGGGACTGCGGAGAGGTCCCGGTCCGCGTGTTCGCCGGCTTCGCGGCGGAGGCGGGCGGACAGACCGCGGCCGTCCGGGAACGCCTGCGGGAGATCTGCGAAGCCCAGGTCGGCATGGTCGAGTCGGTCGTCGACGAGGCGCGGGTGCGGGGCGAGGTGAGCGTCGCGGACCCGCGAGAGGCGGCCCGGTCCCTGCTCGCCCAGGTGGAGGGCCGGGTCCTGTTCGCCACCTTGTACGGCGACACGGCGCGACTCGGCCCGTTGTGGCCGGACTGCCTCGCGCTGCTGGGCGCCCGCGGCTCGGGGGCGGCCGCCGCGACCGACCGCGGGCCCGCGGTGCGGGAGTGAGGACTGGGAGGTTCCGCCTCCCAGCAGGGAGCAAGCAGGTCGTGGCCGGGACGAGGGCGGCGGGCGCACGATGAGAGGTGGAAACCGGGGAACCGCCGGGCCGCCGGGGCGGCCCCGGGTTCCCCCCGCTCAGGCGACGAGCCGCGGCGGGCGAGGTGCGCGCGGCGCATGACCGGGAGGTGTCCCATGGTGCACAAGCGCTCCGGAGCGGGTCCGCTCACGGTGAGGGTGTTCGTCTTCCCCGGGGTGCGCCTGCTCGATGTGACGGGCCCCATCGAGGTCTTCGCCTCGGCGAACGACTGGGGCGGCCCGTACCGGGTGCAGGTCGTCTCCGAGGACGGAGCGGACGTGGTCACCGCCGCCGGGACGCGTCTGAGCGCCGACCTGTCCGTCGACGACGTACGCGACCCCAGCGACGTCCTGGTGGTCCCGGGCGGCCCGGAGTGGGAGACCCTGGTCAAGGACGACGCGCTGCTGGACGTCGTACGCGGACTGAGCGACGGGGCCCACTGCACGGCGTCGGTCTGCACAGGCGCCTTCCTGCTGGCCGCGGCCGGCCTCCTCGACGGCCGGCGAGCGGCGACCCACTGGCGGCAGACCCGTGAACTGGGCCTGCGCTACCCGGCCGTGAGCGTCGACCCGGACGCCATCTTCGTGCGCGACGGGAAGATGATGACCTCCGCCGGCGTCACCGCCGGGATCGACCTGTCCCTGGCCCTCGTCGAGGAGCACTACGGGGCGGAGGTCGCCCGGGCGGTCGCCAAGGACATGGTCGTCTTCATGCAACGGCCCGGCGGACAGTCCCAGTTCAGCGCCCGCTCGCGGCTGCCGCAGCCGCGCCAGGAGATGCTGCGCGAGGTCCTGGACTCGGTCGCGGAGAACCCCGGCGACAACCACTCGCTGTCGGCGATGGCCCGCAGGGCGGGCGTCAGCGTCCGTCACATCACCAGGCTCTTCTACGACGAGGTGGGCACGAGTCCCGGACGGTACGTGGAGCAGGTGCGGCTGGAGGCCGCCCAGGCGGTGCTGGAGACCGCGGACGACCCCATGGCCGTCGTGGCGCGGCGCACCGGCTTCGGCTCACCCGAGTCGCTCCGCCGGGCCTTCGTCCGCCACCTGGGCGTGACCCCGGCCGCCTTCCGGGCCGGCTTCCGGACGACCGGCCCGGGTACCGCGGAAGCGGCCGGATCCGGACCGCGGTGACGGGACGTCACATTAACTGCCGGCAGGTCTGCTTCGGGGCCGGGGGAGGGGCCGGCACCGTTCGCGTGTCCTGGCCCGCCGGCGAAGGTCCGCCCGCCGCCGGCCGCTGAGCCGGACGGGCCCGGCCGCGGCCCCGGTGGCGCTCGTTCGTCCTCGGGCGGGCGCAGCGCCCCTCCCTTCCGCCCCGCGTGCCTTCTCCCCAGCCTGCACGGACGTGTGGTGCGGTGCCACGGCCGCCTCAGGACCTGGGCGGCACCCCGGGCGTCCGGCCGGCCCGGGATCGCGCAGCGACGCGCTGCACGAACCGGCGGAGGAACGCCTCCTCCGGCTGGCGGCCAGGGGCCACCGCGGAGCTTTCGATGCGTTCCGGCGCCCTGCCTCCACCATGCCTGGGGCCCGCCGGACGCGTCTGCCGGCGGTCGCGGCCGCGAAACTGCGGGTCCTTGCGGCCGCCTCGATGACCGGGCGCGACGCCCTGACGGCCTGCTCGCACCCGGCGCCGTGACGTACCGGCGCCTGCGCAGCGACCGCCACAGCCTCGACCTCCTGGCCGGTGAGGGCCGTGACCCCGACCGTGACACCCGGCGGCCGGTCCCGGAGCGGAGAGCGCAGGAGCGGAGGGTACGGGAGGGCGGAACCGGCTGGAATCGAACCGGCGTCCTCACGGTTCTGGAGACCGCACGCGACTACCTCTGCGCTACGGCTCCGCCCCGGTGCGACAGGATAGGCAGTGCCGTCCCCGGCCGGAAGCCGGGGACGGCGATGTGACGACACAGCCCGGCCCGCCGGGCCCCGTCGCGGGGTCAGCGGAACGCCGACTCCACGAGTTCCCGCTGCTCGGCCGCGTGCCGCCGGGCGGAGCCCACCGCGGGAGCCGAGGCGGGCGGCCGGCTGACGCAGCTCACGGGGTGCCCGGCCAGCCGCTCGAGGTGCGGCCTCACGAAGGACCACGCGCCCTGGTTCGCGGCCTCCTCCTGCACCCACCGCACCTCGGCGTCACGGGGGAACCGGGCGAGTTCCGCGCCGAGTTCCGCGTCCGGGAACGGATAGGGACGCTCCAGGCGGACGATCGCCGTGTCCCGCACGCCGGTGTTCCGCCGGTGGGCGTCCAGGTCGTAGAAGACCTTCCCCGAGCACAGCAGCACCCGCCGGACCCCGGCACCGTCGGCCGCCGCGTCCGGCAGGACGGGACGGAAGGAGCCCGTGGTGAAGTCCGCCAGCGCGGAGGTCGCCTCCTTCAGCCGCAGCATCGACTTCGGGGTGAACACGACCAGCGGACGCCGCCGTTCGCCGAGTGCCTGACGCCTGAGCAGGTGGAAGTAGTTGGCGGGCAGCGTGGGGACGGCGACGGTCATGTTCCCCTGCGCGCACAGCTGGAGGAACCGTTCGATCCGGCCCGAGGAGTGGTCCGGCCCCTGCCCCTCCAGGCCGTGCGGCAGCAGCAGCGTGACCCCGGAGCGCTCGCCCCACTTCTGTTCGGACGACGCGACGTACTCGTCGACGACGCTCTGCGCGCCGTTGGCGAAGTCGCCGAACTGGGCCTCCCACAGCACCAGGGCGTCGGGCCGCTCCATCGAGTAGCCGTACTCGAAGGCCAGGGCGGCCATCTCGGAGAGCATCGAGTCGTAGGGGGAGAACCGCGCGGCGCCCGGGCTGAGGGCGTTCAGCGGGGTGTGCTCCGCTCCGGTGCGCCGGTCGGTGAGCACCGCGTGCCGCTGGCCGAACGTGCCGCGCCGGGAGTCCTGTCCTGACAGCCGCACCGGCACCCCCTCCGACAGGAGGGAGCCGATCGCCAGCGTCTCGGCCGTGGCCCAGTCGATCGTGCCGGCGTCCGGCATCGTGGTGCGCCTGCGGAGCTGAGGCAGCACGCGCGGGTGCACCGTGAACTCCGGGGGCTGGGCCGTCTGGGAGGCGATGACGCTGCGTGCGGTCGCCTCGGTGATCGCGGTCGGCACGGGAGCCTCGGCGTCCTCCCCGGGGACGCCCCTGGGCCCGGCGGCCGCACCGGAGCGGGGCGCCGGCAGGGCCCGCGTCTCGGCGAACGCCCGCTCCAGCCGCTCCCGGTAGTCCCGCAGGGCCGCCGCCACCTGCAACTCGTCGACATCCCCGCGCTCCACCAGCGACTGCGCGTACAGCTTGCGCACGGAGGGCCGGGCGTCGATGCGGTCGTACATGGCCGGCTGGGTGATGGACGGGTCGTCGACCTCGCTGTGCCCGTGGCGGCGGTAGCAGATCAGGTCGATCACGACGTCCTTGTGGAACGCCTGGCGGTAGTCGAAGGCCAGGCGCGCGATCCGGACGACCGCCTCGGGGTCGTCCGCGTTGACGTGGAACACCGGGGCCTCGACCGTCCGCGCCACGGCGGTGGCGTAGGTGCCGGAACGGCCGCTGGCGGGCGCGGTGGTGAAGCCGAGCTGGTTGTTGATGACGACGTGCACCGTGCCGCCGGTGCGGTAGCCCGGCAGTTGCGACATGTTCAGCGTCTCGGCGACGACCCCCTGCCCGGCGAACGCGGCGTCGCCGTGGACGACGACCGGCAGGACGGGGAAGGCTCCTTCGCCCGGCTCCCCGTCACCGTCCGCCCGGTCCCCGCCGGCCAGGTCCTGCTTGGCACGCACGACGCCCTCGGCCACCGGCCCGACGATCTCCAGGTGCGAGGGGTTCGCCACGACGGAGACGGGGATCGATCGGCCGTCCAGGGCGCGGTAGGTCCCCTCCGCACCTAGGTGGTACTTCACGTCGCCGGAGCCCTGGGCGGACAGGATGTCCGCGGCGTCTTCGAACTCGTGGAAGACGTCCCGGTACGACTTGCCGACGATGTTGGCCAGCACGTTGAGCCGGCCCCGGTGCGCCATCCCGATGACCGCCTCCCCCACCCCGTCGCGGATGCAGCGCAGCAGCAGGGCGTCGAGCAACACGACCGCCGACTCGCCGCCCTCGAGCGAGTACCGCTTCTGGCCGACGTACTTGGTCTGCAGGAAGGTCTCGAACGCCTCCGCCGCGCCCAGCCGGTAGAGGACCTGCAACTGGCCCGCCCGGTCCAGCCGCGGCGGGGGCGCCTCGACCCGTTCCTGGACCCAGCGGCGTTCCCCGAAGTCCTGGATGTGCATGTACTCGCTGCCCACCGTCCCGCAGTAGGCGGTGCGCAGGACGTCCAGCACCTCGCGCAGGCGCATCGTGGTCCGTCCGGCGAAGCCGTCGACGACGAACTCCGACTCCAGGTCCCCGTCGCCCAGCCCGAAGGCCGCGAGGTCCAGTTCCGGGTGCCCGGGCGCCGGTCCGGCGGCGAGCGGGTCGGTTTCGGCCACCAAGTGCCCGCGCACCCGGTGGGCGTGGATGAGGGCGGCCACGCGGACGGCCTTGACCGCCGCGTCCCGTGCGTCGTCGCCGGGGGCCGCGGTGCCGGCGCGCTCCCGCCGGTCCGCCGTCGCGGCCGGGGAGCCGGGGGAGACGAAGAAGTCCCGCCAGCTCGCGTCGACCGATCCGGGGTCGTTGAGGTAGCGCTCGTACTGCTCGTCCACGAGCCATTCGTTGAGGCCGAACTCCGGACCGCGCAGTGCGGGCTCTTCGGCGCTTGATGTCGACGCCACTGGGTGGATCGCCTTCTTTCCTCGTTCGGGACAGCGATGGCGGGCGTGGTCCCCGGGCCGGCACGGCCCGAGGACCTCGTCTTCCGGCGCCTCGCTCCCGGCGGGGGAGCGTCCCCTCCGCGTGCCGGAGGAGGCAGCGCACCGCTGACCGTGTGGCATGTTCGACGGTAGGCCGGTGCGGGACCGGCGCGGAGAGCGCGACGTGCCCGGGAGGCGTCACATCAGGACCTCGCACCGGGGCGCCCCCGGCCCTTACCCACGGCACCGGTCCGGCGCAAGAGGCCGACGTCCCGAAGTGAGGGCGTCGTGGCACACGCTGTGATGCGGTGGGAGCCGGGTGTCACCGTAACGTCGGAGGGTCGCCGACGAGCCCACGGCTTCGGCCGCGGCCCGTGAGCCGCCGGGCCGGGGTGCCGTTCCGCCGAGTGCCGTCGGCGATCCCCGATCCGAGGAAAGAAGCGTTCTCCGCCGTGACATCCGAGCCCAGCGACACCCGGACCCTCCTGCTGCCCCCGAGGGACCCGGGACCCCGGCACGCCACCCCACGTGCCCGGCCGGGCGCGCGGACCGGGACGCGGCGCCCCCATCTGGGCCCGGGCTGGTTCGCCGCCGTCATGGGCACCGGGATCGTCGCCAACGCCGCGGTGACGCTGCCGCGCAGCTCACCGTGGCTGCGTGACGCCGCCACGGTGGTCTGGGCGGGGGCCGCGCTGCTCCTGGCCCTCCTCGTCGCCGGCTACCTGCGGCAGCGGGCGTTGCGGACGCACGCCGCGGACCCGGCGCTGGCGCAGTTCCTCGGCGCCCCGCCGATGGCCCTGCTCACCGTGGGGGCCGGGGCGCTGCTGCTCGGCGGACGGCTGTTCGGCGCTCGCGCGGCCCTGACCGCCGACTGGGTGCTGTGGTCACTGGGCACCGCACTCGGCCTCGTCACGGCCTGCGCCGTGCCCTACCTGATGGTCACCCGGCACCGCTTCGCCCCGGACGCCGCGTTCGGCGGCTGGCTGATGCCGGTGGTGCCGCCGCTGGTCTCCGCCGCGACGGGCGCGCTGCTCGTCCCGCACGCCCCCGCCGGGCAGGCCCGGCTGGCCCTGCTGCTCGCGTGCTACGCGATGCTCGGGCTCGGCCTGGTGGCGGTGCTGCTGGTGCTGGCGATGGTCTACAGCCGGCTCGTCCACCACGACGCGCCCACCGGGGCCGTGGTGCCCACGGTGTGGATCGGCCTGGGCGCGATCGACCAGGCGGTGACGGCGATGGGCACGCTGGCCACGGCGGCGCCGAGCGCGCTGCCCGGCCCGTCCGCTCGGGGCGCGGCCGCCTTCGCACTCCTGGGCGGCATCGGGCTGTGGGGCTTCGCGATGCTGTGGCTGGCGCTCGCCACCGCGCTCACCGTACGGCAGTTGAGGGCGGGACTGCCCTTCGCGCCCACCTGGTGGTCCTTCATC
Organism: Streptomyces sp. NPDC008238; assembly: GCF_042956445.1. Classification (NCBI taxonomy): domain Bacteria; kingdom Bacillati; phylum Actinomycetota; class Actinomycetes; order Kitasatosporales; family Streptomycetaceae; genus Streptomyces; species Streptomyces sp. NPDC008238. The sequence goes on from NZ_JBIBGK010000009.1 coordinate 122,641, forward strand.
TTCCCGCAGGGCGCCTGCGTCACCGGCACGGGCGTCCTCGCCGCCCGCACCGGCTCCCAGCTCCTCGTGTGGACGGCGGTGGCGCTCTACGTCCTGCTCGCGGCGGCCTGGGCGGCGGTGACGTGGCGTTCGCTTCGCCACGCCGCCGGACACGTCGCCCGGCGGTCGCCCCGGCACCGTCCGGGTCAGGGGCCCGCGGCGTGACGCGGGCAGGCGGCGACGACCGCCAACCACCGGGGACCGGCGTTCCGGCTGCCGGGGTGCGCGGCGCCACATGTTGCGTCTGTGTCACCGGGCACCCCCAGCCGGACCCGCCGGCGGAACGCAGCCCTGCGCGGGGCGCCGTCCCAGGGCCGAGGAGCGCGCGGAGGCCTCCGGCCGGCGGGGGCGCACGCCTCCCGACCTGGATGTTTCCCCCCAATGGCGTATCCCCGCGGGCTGTGCTCATGATGGTGCGGTAGGGCCGATGTCCAGCTCTGCCTCCGGTGGCGGGCACAGCCCGGAGCGCGGTCACGTCGCTCCCGCACATGCGGTGTTCACCGCCGCACGGGGAGGACGAGGGACGCGCGGGGGAACGCGCCTGCGCGCTGCCCGGATTCCGCGGGCCGCTTCCGCCGTGAGCGCGCGCCGGTGGGCGGCCGGCGGCCCAACGACGTGTATCGCATGATGACTTCAGGTGGGTGAATCATGGATGTCCCAGCGAGAAGGGGCCTCGGCCACCGGTTCGTCGCGCTCCTCGCGGTGCTGGCGGCCGTCCTGCTGGTCTCCCCGGACGCGAGCGCGAGCGCCGTCGGGCGGGACGACGGCAGCGGGCAGGACGCGGCCGTGGCGAGGTCACCGTCGCCCTCGGACTTCCCGCAGGCGAAACCCCCGTCCGGCTTCACGTCCCGGTACGCCGAGGTGAACGGCTTCCGCATGCACTACCTGCGGGGCGGCAAGGGCTCACCGGTCGTGCTGATCCACGGCTTCCCCCAGTCGTGGGCCGAGTGGCGGGACCAGATGGGCCCGCTCTCCAAGAACCACACCGTGATCGCCGTCGACCTTCGCGGCGCCGGCAACTCCGAGGTCACCAAGGGCGGTTACTCGAAGGCGCAGATGGCCGACGACGTGCACGAACTGCTGAAGAAGCTGAAGCTGAACAACGGCGTCCAGGTCGTCGGGCACGACGTCGGCCTGTGGGTCAGCTACGCCTACGCGGCCCAGTGGCCGCGGGAGGTCCGCCGGATGGCCGTGATGGAGGCTCCCATCCCGGACGACAGCCTGTACCGCTTCCCGGCTCTGGAGGCGAACCCGAAGACCCCGTCGATGTGGCACTTCGGCCTGTTCCAGCTGCCGCTCGCCGAGCAGCTCATCTCCGGCCACGAGCGGGTCTTCGTCCAGGGCTTCGTCGGCGAACTCCTGGTGGACAAGTCCGCGTTCACGCCGTCCGACTACGACTTCTACGCCCACTACCTCAAGGAACCGGGCCGCACGCTCGCCTGGATGAAGATGTACCGCGAGCTGCGCGGTGACGTCGACCAGAACAAGAAGTTCCTGGCCGAGGGCAAGCTGAGGATGCCGGTCCTGGCGATCGGCGGGCAGGGGTCGTTCGGCGGCAGGATCGCCGACCAGTGGAGGGACTACGCCGTGCGCGTCGACGGGCGCGTGATCAAGGGTTCGGGCCACTGGGTGACGGAGGAGAAGCCCCAGGAAGTGACGAACCTGCTGCAGTCCTTCCTGCAGAAGTAGGCCCCAGGCTCCACGGGCCTCAGGCGCCGCCGCCCTGCGGCTGGGTCGCCTGCGGTGGCGGCGCCGGGGGCAGGAGCTGACGCCGGGCGAGGGCCACCACGGTCCGCAGGGCGATGCCGCCGATGAGCACGGTGATCGCGGCGAGGATCACGTAGGTGTACGCGGCGGCCCCGGGCGTGCGCTGGCGCTCCACCCAGTGGACCGCGACGGCGGCGACGGCCGCCCAGCTGAAGGTGAAGGCCCAGGTGCTCGGCATGAAGGGCAGCTTCAGGTAGGCCGGGAGCAGCCGGAGCTGGGCCAGCACCATCAGCAGTCCGTAGCCGCCGAGGAAGGCCGAGACCCCGTCGATGGCGTCGTTGAAGAGCGTGAAGTAGGCGAGGCTGGCCACGGCGGCGGGGGCGACCTCGATCGCCAGCGTCGGCAGCAGCGGGGCGGGCGGCAGCGGGCGGAACAGCAGCCGTCCCATGATCACGGAGCCGAGGATCATCCAGCACACCGTCCCCAGCCCGAACATCACCTGGCCCAGCCGCTGCTGCCCCACCGCCCCCGCGCATGCCGCGGCCAGCAGGCCGCCGGCGACCGTCGGCAGGAAGTAGCCGGGGTGGAACCGGTCGAGGTCGACCCGCCCGTAGATCCACTGACCGGTGAACCAGGCGCCGAGCAGTACGGTGAGCACGAGGAACACGTCCGTCACCACCCGTCCCGCCGTCGGTGCGTGGGCGTACAGGCCGTTCGCGGCGATCACCATCGGGACGATCACGCACAGGGCCGCGAACGGCCCGGCCGCCGGGTCGGTCAGGTCCCGGGCCAGGGAACGGGTCCGCAGCGCGTGGTTGAGGTAGGCGACCGTCACCAGCACCCACACGGCCGCCGAAAGGATCAGCAGCCCGTCCGCCACGCCCCGCGGCGCTCGGCCCGCGCCGGCGGCGACGAGCCAGGCGTCCGCGAGGCCGACGAGACCGAAGGGCATGCCGAACAGGTTCAGGGGAATCGGCCATTTTGTCATGGTATGGGGAACTATCTCACCCTTTTGCCCTCGGTGGTTTGCCGGACGACGGCGGCCGCTTGCGCGTCCCTCGCGGAACCCGGACCCGCCGGCGGACCCGCGGGAACGGACGCGGGCACGGATGCGGGCACGGATGCGGGCGCGGGCCGGAGGCCGGAGCCGGTGAGGAACAGCCGGACGGACACCCGGTGGATCCCGGCCCCGAGGGCCGCTCCGAGGACGGGTGCGAGCAGGTAGATCGCGAGGTCGGTGGTCTGTCCGGAGAGGACCGCGGGACCGAACTGCCGGGCCGGGTTGACCGAGCCCCCGCTGAGCGGGCCTAGGGTGGCGATCACCACCCCCACGGACAGGCCGATGACGGGGGCCAGAGCCCGGACGAAGCGCGGGCGCAGCACGAAGAAGGCGATGACGAGGGTCAGCCCGAGCATGCCTGCGACCTCCGCGATGAGGACCGGCAGCGGCTGCCACGCCGGGGCGGGCCGGATCGCGGCGTACGAGACGGACGGGAACCCGACCGCCCGGCCCCACACCAGGCGTGCGAGGCCCGTCCCCGCGGCCGATCCGGCCAGTTGGGCGAGCACGTACGGCAGCACGTGCCGGCCCGGGAAGGCATTCATCAGCCACAGGGCGACGGTGACGGCGGGGTTCGTGTGGCCCCCGCTGCGCCGCCCGGCCGGGCTGAGGATCAGGCCGGTCAGGACGGCACCGCTGATCGCCCCGATGGCGACGAGGGCGACGCGCAGGTCCGCGACGCACAGCGGCGAGCCGGGGTCGCGCAGCCATCGCACGACCGTCACGGCCAGGAACAGCAGGACGGTCGTGAGCACGAACTCGTCGGCGGCGCGCGCCAGGGGCCGGAGCGTCCGGCCTGCGGAAGGGGGAGCGGTACCCACGGTGGTCTCCTCGTCAGTGTGCCCGCCGGGGACGGATGCCCGCCGGGCGCGGACGTCCGCCCGGGACCTGACGTCCGCCCGGCCCCGGGCGTCTCGGGCGCCCGGCGTTCCGGGCGCGTGGAAGGTCGTGCGCGTGGAAGGTCATGCGCGCCGCGGGCCGGCGTGCGGCGGACCGGCGTGCGGCGGCTCAGGCGCCCGGCGTGTAGTGGCCGGGCACCATGCGGGTGGAGACACCGATGCGGTTGAAGGCGTTGATCGCGACGATCGCGGCGATCAGGTGCGCCAGTTCGGTCTCGTCGAACTGCTCGGCGGCCTTCGCGTACACCCCGTCCGGTACGAACCCGTCCGTCACCACCGTGATCGCCTCGGTGAGCTCGATCGCGGCGATCTCCCGTGCCGTGTAGAAGTGCTTCGCCTCCGTCCACGCCCCGAGCTGGACGACCCGCTCCGCCGACTCGCCGGCGGCCAGCGCGTCCTTGCTGTGCATGTCCAGGCAGAAGGCGCAGTGGTTGACCTGCGACGCGCGGATCCTCACCAGGTGCAGCAGGCCGGCGTCGACGCCGCGGCCCGCCGCCGAGTCCAGACGGACCAGCGCCCTGAAGGCCTCGGGCGCGAGCTTCGCCCAGTCCATGCGCGCCGTGTGCTCCGGAAGACGGATGGTGTTCTCGTGTGCTTCGTTCATCGTCATGCCGGCAACGCTAGGCGTGAGGTGGTACGGGAGTATGGTCCAATTCCATGAGCGATCCCCAGACCAATTCCGCCGCCGAACCGCCGTCCTCCTCGTTCGGCGCCGACCTCCACCTGGAGTTGCACGGGACGAAGCTGCGCACGGGCCTCACCGACGCCCTGCGGGAGGCCGTGCGCACGGGGCGCCTGGCGCCCGGCACCCGTCTGCCGCCCTCCCGTACGCTCGCCGCGGACCTCGGCGTGTCCCGCAACACCGTCGTCGAGGCCTACGCGGAACTGGTCGCCGAGGGCTGGCTCACCGCCCAGCAGGGCTCCGGGACCCGGGTGGCACCCCGGGCGGAGCCGCAGGGCCCCCCGGCCGGTGCTCCCGTCACCGGTCCCGTCAGGCCGCGGGCCCCGCGCCCCAGGTACGCCATGCAGCCCGGCGCGCCGGACCTCGCGAGGTTCCCCCGCACCCAGTGGCTCGCCGCCGCCCGCCGGGCCCTGACCGCCGCGCCGAACGACGCCCTGGGCTACGGCGACCCCCGCGGGCGGCCGGAACTGCGCGCCGCCCTCGCGGACTACCTGGCGCGGGCCCGCGGCGTCCACGCCGAGCCGGGACGGATCGTCGTCTGCTCCGGCTTCCACCACGGACTGGCGCTCATGGCGCGGGTGCTCACGACGCGTGGGGTGCCGGCGGTGGCCGTCGAGGAGTACGGCCTGGACCTCTACCGCGACCTGCTGACCAGCGCCGGCCTGCGGACCCCGCCCCTGTACGTCGACGGGCACGGCGCCCGCACCGGCGACCTGCCCGGACTGCGGGGTGCGGGCGCGGTGCTGCTGACCCCCGCCCACCAGTACCCGACGGGAGTCGCCCTCAGCCCCGAGCGGCGTACGGCCGCCGTCGCCTGGGCCCGGGAGACGGGCGGCCTGATCCTGGAGGACGACTACGACGGGGAGTTCCGCTACGACCGCCGGCCCGTGGGCGCCCTGCAGGGCCTGGACCCGCTGCGGGTGGTGTACTTCGGTTCGGCGAGCAAGTCGCTCGCGCCGGGGGTGCGGCTGGGCTGGATGGTGGTCCCGGACGGCCTGGTCCCCGAGGTGGTGGAGGCCAAGGGGTTCGGCGACTACATGTCCAGCACGCTCGAGCAGTTGACGCTCGCGGAGTTCATCGTCTCGGGCGCCTACGACCGGCACGTGCGGTCGATGCGGCAGCGCTACCGGCGCCGCCGCGACCAGCTCGTCGCGGCCCTGGCGGAGCGGGCCCCCGGGGTGCGCGCGACCGGCATGGCGGCGGGGCTGCAGGTCGTCCTCGAACTCCCCCGGGGGACGGAGACCTCCGTCGTCCGGGCCGCGGCCGGGCGGGGACTCGCGGTGAGCGGGCTGCGGGAGTTCGCCCACGAAGCGACAGGCCCCGGCCGGCGCCCGCCCGGGCGGGACGCCCTGGTGGTCAACTACGCGGCGCCCTCGGACAGCGCGTGGACCGGCGCGCTGGACACCCTCTGCGGAGTGCTGCCGTAGGCCCGCGGGCGCTCAGCCGCCGGTCCGCTCCACGGGGGCGGCCCCGCGGGCCGTCCCGGGGCGACCCTCCAGGTGGGCGAGTGCGGCGGCGCCGGTGTCGGCGACGAAGACCAGGTCCGCCAGGGGCAGCGGGAGGAAGCCCTCCGCGTCCATCCGCCGGAGCTGGAGCACCAGGCCGTCGTAGAAGCCCGCCGTGTTCAGCAGCACGACGGGCTTGTCGTACAGCCCGTGCTTGCGCAGCTCCAGGACCTCGGTGACCTCGTCCAGGGTGCCCACGCCACCGGCCAGCACGACGACGGCGTCGGCCGCGGCGAGCATCCGCGCCTTCCGGGAGGCGAGGTCCTCGGCGAAGACCATGTCGTCGGCGTCCTGCCGCGCCCACTCCCGCAGGAAGCCGACCGAGACCCCCGCGAGACGGCCGCCCGACTCCCGCACGGCGTCGGCGACCACCTTCATCAGCCCGGTGTCGGACCCGCCCCACACCAGGGTGTGGCCTCCCGCGCCCAGGAGCCGCGCGAACTCGCGGGCCGGCCGCGTGTGGTGCTCGTCGAGGTCGGCGGCGGAGAGGAAGACGCAGATGTTCATGGGGGCGGGAGCCGTTGCCGTCATGGCGCGAACCTACGGCGGGGCGCATCCTCGGACGTGGTCCAATCGCGGGGCGCGATCACGGACCAATCCGCGGCCCGGGGCCTCAGGCCGGGTGCGCCGCGAACCCCGAACGCCACGAGGCGTGTTCGGGCCGCCACCCGCGGGAACGGGCCAGCCGGTTGGACGCGCCGCGCGCCCAGTCCAGGCGCCCCGGTACGGGTTCGGGGACCGGCACGCGCAGGGCACGGGCGAGCGCCGGCAGCCACTCGCGGGCCTGCGCGGGTTCGTCGTCGACGATGTTGACGGGGCCCGAGGGCCAGCCGAGCGCGGCGACGGCGGCGCGGGCGGCGTCGGCGACGTGGAGGAACGACATCACGGAGTGGTCGGCCACGACGCTCCCCAGGAAACGGGCGGACGCGTCCCCGGCCAGCGCCGCGGCGACCGGCCCTCCCGGCGCGTACCAGGTGCCCGGGCCGTAGAGGATGCCGTACCGCAGCAGCACCGCGGCCCCCATCTCGCCGGCCTTCTCCTCCAGGGCCCGGACGCCCTCCACCATCCGCCCGCGCGGCGCCGCCGCGCCGGTGTCGAAGGGGGTGCCCTCGTCCGCCGGCCCCTCTCCGGGCACGTAGGCCCAGGCGATCGACTGGGCGACGATCCTGGTCACGCCCGCGGCCACGGCCGCGTCCACCAGGTTGCCCGTCCCCTCGTGCCGCAGCCGGTCCGTCGCCTCCCCGTCCGCGGCCGCCAGGTCGGTCAGCTGGTGCACGACCGCGTCCGGCGCGGCCTCGGCGACGACGTGCCGCAGCGCCTCCCGGTCAAGCACGTCCGCCCGTACGGCAGCCGCCCCCTGCCGCCGGATGCGCTGGGCACCCGCCTCGCTCCGTGAGACGCCCGTGACGTGATGCCCCTCGGCCAGCAGCAGCGGAACGAGCTGACGGCCGACCGCGCCAGTGGCGCCGGCAACGAAGACACGCATGGTCAACGCTCCTGTGATCGAGCGGAGTCGTCCCTTCGGAGTGGACGGCCCCTTGTCGTACTGGCCACGCTACGGCGCCAGTGGTACGGGTGACCGATCCATTCCGGGTCGAAAAGGGCGGACCAATGGGCCCACGGCGATCACCACCGGAGTGGCTGAGCCTCGCGTTCCCTCCCGCCGCGCGGACCTCGCCGGTCGGATCGCCCCGCGTCGGCGAATTCCCGGTTCGGCCTCGGCGTCATGCCGGTTCGGCTCGATGAGCCGTCCGGAACCTGCGCTGGAATGCGGCGGGGCTGATGGCCATCCTCTTCGCGAAAACCCTGCGCATGCTCTCGTAACTCGGGAAGCCGGCCAGCGATGCCACCTGGGTCGCGGTGTGCCCCTGGTCGAGCAATGCCTTTGCCATGTCGAACCGGATCGTTTCCACGTACCGGGCCGGCGTCGTGGACATTTCGTCGCGGAAGAGCCGGGTGAGATGCCGGGGACTCACATTGAGGTGCTCGGCGAGCTCGCCGACCGAATGGTTCCCAGCGGGGTCGGCCGTCACCAGGTCGGCGATCCTCCGAATGGACGGGGACCGGGGCGGGGGCCCCTGCAGCGGCGCCGAGAACTGCGACTGGCCGCCCGAACGCTGCAGGTAGACCACGAGGGACCGGGCGACGTCACGGGTCAGGTCGGGGCCGTGGTCCTCCTCGACCAGGGCCAGCGCGAGGTCGATGCCGGCGGTCACGCCCGCGGAGGTGTAGGTGGCGCCGTCCCGGACGTAGATCGCGTCGGGCACCACGCTGCTCGTACGGCACCGGGCGGCGAGTTCGTGGGTGACCTTCCAGTGCGTGGTCGCGCGCTTGCCGTCCAGGAGGCCCGCCGCGCCGAGCACGAACGCCCCGGTGCAGATGGAAGCGGTCCGGTCCGCCTCGACCGCCAGCGCCCGTGCCGCCTCGACCAGGTCACGGCCGATGGCGTTACGGGGGTAGCGGTCCGTGCCGGGCACCACCAGCGTGTCGGGAGCCGCGTCGGTGGCGGCGCCGGCGACCGCGATCCGGACCCCGATGGACGAGGTGACGTCCTCCCCGGTCGGGGACACCAGCACCACCTCGTAGCCCGCGCCGAGCCGGTTCGCCTCCGCGAACACCTCCGCGGGGCCGGCCATGTCCAGCAGCGTCACCCCGTCGTAGACGAGGATCACGACCCGGTGCGCGGCCGCGTCCACAGGCCCGTTCCCCGCCCGTCCGGAAAGGTGTGGACCGTGGCCCGACCGGGGTGGCGCGGAAGGCCCGGTGGTCGGCAGTGTGGAAGACGGAAACACCTTCCATTGATAACACGCGCAGGTGAGGAAGTGCAGATATGACCGAGACCATCGCCGGGGTGGAGATTCCCGAAACGGCCGCGGCCGACCAGGCGACCCGCCTCGTCGAGGAGATGACCAGCCCCCTGATCTACCACCACTCCCGGCGCGTTTTCGTCTTCGGTGCCATTCACGCCCACCGGCTCGGCCTGAAGCCCGACCCGGAATTGCTCTACCTGTCCGCGATGTTCCACGACACCGGACTGATGACGCCGTTCTCCGACGCGGAGCAGCGGTTCGAGGTCGACGGGGCCGACCACGCGCGGACCTTCATGCTGGACCACGGATTCCCGGCCGCCGCAGCCGACACGGTCTGGACCGCCATCGCACTGCACACGACGCCGGGGATCCCCGACCGCATGGGCCCGGAGATCGCCCTCACGAATCTCGGCGTGCTGACCGACGTGCTCGGCCTGGGCCTGGACGAGCTGGACCCCGCCCGGGTCGAGGAGGTCACCGCCGTCCACCCGCGGGGCGACTTCAAGAACCAGTTCCTGCAGGCCTTCGTCGACGGCCTCGAGCACCGCCCGGAGACCACGAACGGGACGGTGAACTCGGACGTGCTGGAGCACTTCGTGCCCGGCTTCCGCCGCACGACCACGGTCGAGCGCATCCTCGGCGCTCCCTGGCCGAGCTGAGCAGGCGGCCACGGAAGGCGACACGATGCGATCGGCAGGTCCGCACCACTGCGGCCGTCGCCCCGGGCGGGGCGCCACCTGCACCGTGCTCGCCACCGCCACCGTGGCGACGGCGGCCAGGGGGAGCGCGCCCTCGCCGGTCCAGCCCCTGTACCGGGAGCGGTGGGGACTCCCGGTCACGACGCCGACGGCACGCCGCCGCGCCACCCTTCGAGAAACCCCCGGAAAGGAAACCTCATGCAAGCCATCACCGTTCGGGACCGTGACGCCGGCGTCGGCGGGCTCGCCCTCACGGACCTGCCCCACCCGCACGCCGCCGAGAACGACGTCATCGTGCGGGTGCACGCCGCCGGCTTCACCCCGGGGGAACTCGACTGGCCGGCCACCTGGACCGACCGGGCCGGCCGCGACCGCACGCCGACCGTGCCCGGGCACGAACTGTCGGGCGTCGTGACCGAACTGGGCTACGGCACCACGCGCCTGACCGTGGGCCAGCGGGTGTTCGGCCTGGCTGACTGGGCGCGCAACGGCTCCCTGGCCGAGTACGTCGCCGTCGAGACCCGCAACCTCGCTCCGCTGCCCGCGGACGTCGACCACACGGTGGCCGCGGCGCTGCCGATCTCCGGACTGACCGCGTGGCAGGCCCTGTTCGAGCACGGCCGTCTCGAGGCGGGGCAGACCGTCCTGGTCCACGGTGCCGCCGGCGGCGTCGGGTCCCTCGCCGTGCAACTCGCGCACGAGGCGGGCGCCCGGGTGATCGGCACCGGCCGCGCCGCCGACCGGGACACCGCCCACTGCCTCGGCGCGGACGTCTTCGTGGACCTGCAGAACGACCGGCTCGAGGACGTCGGGGCCGTGGACCTCGTCCTCGACGTGTTCGGCGGCGACATCCTCCAGCGCTCGACGGCGCTGGTGCGGACCGGCGGCACGGTCGTCACGATCGCGGAGCCGCCGACCGTCCGACCCGAAGGGGGCCGGGCCGTGTTCTTCGTGGTCGAGGTCGACCAGGCCCGTCTCGTCGACCTCGTCCGGCGGGTGCGGGACGGACGGCTCAAGCCGGTCGTCGGTGACGTGCGGCCGCTGGCCGAGGCCCCCGACGCCTTCGCCCGCGTCGGGCGCCGCCTTCCCGGCAAGACGATCATCAAGATCGCCGAGGACTGAGCCCGGGCGCGCGGTTCGCTGCGCGGACGGCGCCGCACGCGGCCCGCGGGAGGCGGGCCCCCGCGGGCCGGACGGTTCCGTCCGGCCCGGAGGGCTGCCCACCCCGGAGGAGGTCAGTCGACCGTGCCCAGATCGGCGGAGAGCCAGCGTTCCGGCCGCATGCGCACCACGACGTGATCGGCGAGTTCCTCTTCCGCCATGGCCACGAACCTGTCGAGGACCCCACCCGAGAGGTAGCGTCCGGCCATCGCGCGGTGGAGCGCGCCGCTCCCCTCGGTCACCTCGGTGACCGGTCCTTCGACCGAGACGTACCGGGGCGTCGGCTCGGTGCGCTGTACCAGCAGGCTGAAGCGGCCCGCCGCCCTGATCAGCGTCATCTTCCGGGAGCCGGCGCCGGTGAGGATCCACGGCAGGCCGCCGGGCTCGTAGGAGTACCAGATCGGGACCATCAGCGGGCCGCGATCGTCACCGGCCGCGACACCCAGCGCCGCCACGTGCGGCTCGGACAGAAAGCTCTCCCGTTCCTCGCGTGAAAGTTCCATGCCCCGACTGTAGGCCCGCCCTCTGACGGTGCCTCCGCTCGCGTGCACGGGGGACAGGGCGCCGGGTCCGGCAACCCCCCCTGACGGCCGCTCGGGCCACGGCCGCCGGCTGGTGACGGTCGGCACACCCCTGGCCTAGGGTGTGCCGGTGATCTTCAAGAGGAAGCAGAAGTCCGCGGACCTCGGCGCCGTCGTGACGGAGCTGGAAGAGGCCGTCGCCGCCCGCGACGGTGCCCGCACCGAGCGCGCCTTCGCCGCCACGATCGATGGCGTACAGCAGGCCGGGGATGCCGAACGCGTCCTGGCGGGGCCCCGGTTGGCGGCTCTGATCCCCTCCTTCCCGCCCACCGGCCCACGGCCGCTGCTGGCGATGGCGGCCGGTTTCTGCGTCGAGAGCGGGGCCGACCCGATGGCCTGCGCGGAGCCCGTTCTCGGCGGCGTCCACCAGGACCTGCTCGACGCCATGGAGTTCGCCCGCCGCTGGACGGCGTCCGGCGGCGCCGAGGACGAACTGCCCGAGCCCGACGGGAAGATCATCGACGACGCGCTTCTGGCCCGCCTGGGCGGCGACCCCCACGAGGCCACCCGCCTGGCGCTGGCCTGGTGCTCGGTCGAGGAGTGGCAGCCGCCGGCGCTGGCGGTGCTGTGCCGCAGCGCGGAGGTGCGTCGCCGGTACGCGGCCACCTGCCTCCCCGCCTCCCGTGAACTGGCCGCGCTGGAACGGCACGACCTCAAGTGCCTGGTCCACGCGCTGTCGGTGCTGGACGACGAGCCCCTGGTCGTGCTGCACCGGCCCACCAAGAGGGCGTTCGAGGTGCGCATCGGCGGCATCGGCGACAACCACCAGTTGCACACCCTGCTCGCCCACGTCCTCGTCGGCGGCGGCCATGTGCCCGGCACCCCGCCCACGCCCGAGAGCGTCCGCCTGGCCACGGACCCCGGGCGGGCCCGGGGACGTACCGACGCCGTCGCGATCGGGGCCTTCGAACTCCTCGCCCCGGACGGCGAGCGGATCTGGAACGAGGGCCTGCCCGACGACATCCCCGTGGTGGAGGGACGCCGCCTGCTCGTGCTGGACGCGCCCGAGTACGAGCGCGCCTGGTCCGCCGACCGGTTCTTCCCGCTGCTCCCGGGGGCCGCCGAGCTCACCCGCGTCCTGCCCGTCGAAGAGGCGCGCACCTGGTTCGCCCGCACCTCGGCCGGCGGCTGACGCGCCGCGGACCTCGGCGCCCCCGTGACCCGCGTCCTCAGGCGCCGGCGGGCGGGCCGGGCGGCAGGTGCACCGTCATGATCAGGTGGCAGGTCTCCGTGCCCGCACCGCGGTAGGCGTGCGCCGCGTCGCCTTCGAAGGTGGCGGTCTGCCCGGCCTCAACGGTGTGCTCGGTACCGTCGACGACCAGCGTCATCCGGCCTTGGGTGACGCTGACGGTCTCCACCACGCCGGCCTGATGGGGGTGGCTGGGGTACTCCTCGCCCGGCTCCAGCCGCCAGCGCCACACCTCGACGGGGGCCGGCCCCGACGTGGTCAGCATCAGGCGGGCCTGGCCGCCCTTCTCACCGGTCCACAGCGGGGTCAGGGCGTCGGCGGACACGACCCGGACACGGCCCTCGGAACCGCCCTCCATCAGTGCCGAGACGGAGACGCCGAGGGTGTCGGCCAGCCGCACCAGCGTGGCGAAGTTCGGATTGCCCTGGGCCTTCTCCAGCCCGACCAGCGCGCCCTTGCTGACCTGGGCGCGGCGGCCGAGTTCGTCCAGGGACAGGCCGGCCCGGGTCCGGGCGGCCCGGACGTTGTGTGCGAGCGTCCGCAGTGCTGTCTCGGCCTCGGCCATCCGTCGTCCCCGTTTCCCGTCTTCGTCGATCGTCGGCGTACCAGTGGAATGAACCGTCCGGTCGGTTGACTGGCCTGTGGCGGTCGATCCGATGTACGGTTCGGTCGTTCCACTGAATGGTAAGGGATGTGCCGTGATCGCTCTGCTGCTGGCCCTCGGCAGTTCGCTCGCCTACGGATGCGCCGACTTCCTCGGCGGCCTCGGCGCGCGCAAGGCCCATGTGCTGCGCGCCGTGACGGTCGCGGCCCCGGCCGGCCTCGTCGTCGAGCTGCTGCTCTGGCCGTTCCTCGACGCGTCCTTCAGCGGCGGGGCGCCGGCCTGGGGCGCGGCGTCCGGGGTCGCCTCCGCCGCCGCGTTCGCCCTGCTCTACGGGACGCTGGCGATCGGCCCGATGAACGTGCTCTCCCCGGTGACCGCCCTGGTCTCCGCTGTGCTGCCGGTCGGGGTCGGCCTGCTGCAGGGGGAGCACCTGGGCCCGGCCGGCCTGGTGGGCCTGCCCCTCGCGCTGCTGGCGGTGGTGCTCGTCAGTGCGGGCCACGGGGCCGGGGCCGCGCGGCCCTCACGTACCGCCCTGCTGATGGCCTTCGGCGCCGGCGCCGCGATCGCCCTCCAGCTGGTCTGCCTGCACCAGGCGCCCTCCGACAGCGGCATCGCGCCGCTGATCGTCGGCCGGGCGGTCACCTCCGCGGTCACCCTGGCGGCGGCCGGCGCGCTGTCCCGCACGCTGGGCCCCGAGCGTCCCGCGTACGCGATCTCGGCCACCGCGGGCGGACTCGACTCGCTGGCGAACCTGCTCTTCCTGCTCGCCGCCCGCAGCGGCGACCTGGCGGTCGTCGCCGTGATCACCGCCCTCTACCCGGCCGGGACGGTCCTGCTCGCCCGCGGCGTACTGGACGAACGGATCCACCGCGGCCAGCTCGTCGGAATGGGCACCGCCGCCGCGGCCGTCGGCCTCCTCGCACTGACCTGACCGAGCCCGCGCGCCGCACGGCCACGCCCACCACGCCGGCCCCGGAACGCCGCCCCGCAGCGCCCCCCGAAGCCCCGACCCGAGACCCGTCCCGATACCCGTCACGACCCAGGAAACGGAAGCCCCGCACATGACCGCCTTCAGCCTCGACCCCGCCGTCGCCGACGCGTTCCCCGACACCCTCATCGCCCTGGTCACCGCCACCGGACTGCGCGGCCGTGAACCCTGGCCCCGGACCACCGCGACCCTGGAGGACCTGGAACGGCGGCTCGGGGACGGCACATGGCACCCCGCCGACGAGACCGACCCCCGCGTCGAGGCCTGGCACACCGCCTACCGCTCCTTCGGCACCAACCCCCGCCGTGTCCGCCCCAGCGTGGACGCGCTCGGCCGCCGCCTCGCGAAGCGGGGCGCGCTGCCCCGCATCAACCCCGCGGTCGATACGTACAACGCCGTCTCCGCCCACCACGGGCTGCCCGCCGGCGCCTTCGACCTGGACAACGTCTCCGGCGACGTCGTCATCCGCCCCGCCGACGGCACGGAGACCTTCACCCCGCTCGGCGAACCCGGCACCGTCGAGCACCCGAAGCCCGGCGAGATCGTCTACGCGGACGCCGAGCGGGTCCTGACACGCCATTGGAACCACCGCGACGCCCACCACACCCGCGTCACCGAGGACTCCACGAGGGCCGTCTTCATCCTCGAGACCCTCCACGGCTCGCGGGACGGCGACCTCCTCGAGGCCGCCGCCGAGGAACTGCGCGGCCTGCTGGCCCTCCACTCCGGTGAGACCGCCGTGCACCACCTCACGGCGGCGCGGCCACGGGTCTCCGTGTAGACGGTCGCGGAGGCGGTTCGGTGTCGGTCGAGACGGTATCGAACGGAATCATGGCTGGCCGACCGGGGTCCGACCGTGCAGCGCGACCTGGGGGTCGCGACCGGAACCGACAAGGCGGGGATCATGCGGGTCGTGGACGACCTGGAGCGCAAGGGGCTCGCCGTGCGCAAGCCCGTCCCGGGGGACCGGCGGGTGCGGGCCGTGGAGATCACACCGCAGGGCATGGAGCTCTTCGACGCGGCGCATACGGCCGCCGCGCCGACGGCCGAGCGCCTGGTCGCCGAACTGGGCCCCGGTGAACCGGAGTTGCTCGGCGAACTGCTGACCCGTTTCGCGCATCCGGGGGGCGGCGAAGCGTAGAGCGCGCGGCGCCCCGGGCCCACGCCTGCCGCCCCGCCGGACGGAGCGCCGTCGTCGGCGAGGGGTGCTCGCCGGGCGCGGCGCGGCGCGGGCGAGCGACGGGACGGCCGGGGCGGGTCGGGGCGCCGGGGCTACCGCGTCACGCGGCGGAGAGACGCTTCGCCATCTCCCTGGCCTTGACGCCGGCGTCCTCGATCGCGCGCCTTCGGGAGGCCTCGTAGAGCGGGATCAGCTCCGACATGGCCGGATTGCGGGGGGCCAGCGTGAGCTCCGGCACGATGAAGTCCACCTCCAGGCCGAGCGAGCCGTGCAGCACCGCCTCCAGGTAATTTTGCACGAACTCGTAGCCGTGACGCGGAGTGCCCGGAACGTAGGAGCCGCCCCGGCTGGCTACGACGAGGACCGGCTTGCCCTGGGCGGACGGGCTCTCACCCGAGGTGCGGCCGGGCACGATGACGCTGTCCAGCCAGGTCTTCAGGGTCGAGGGGATCGTGAAGTTGTACATGGGGGCACCGATCAGGAGCGCGTCGGCCCGCTCCAGTTCCTCGATGAGCTGCAGGCGCGTGGCGAACGCGGCCGCCTGTTCCGGGCTGTGCTCGGAGGGTGCGTGGAAGCCGGCGGACCAGGCGTCGGCGGTGATGTGCGGCACCGGGTCGGCGGCGAGGTCGCGGTGGACGACCTTGCCCTCCGGGTCCTCCTCCTGCCACGCCCTGCGGAACGCGGCGGCGACCGAACGGGAGGAGGAGGCCTCACCGGGGAAGACGGATGAGTCGAGGTGCAACAGCGTGGCCATGGACGTGCTCCAAAGGCAGGTGGCCCGGGGTGGTCACCGCGGGCAGCGGGTTCGTACCCGAGGTAGTCAAACACACTACCGTGTTGAATGAAACTATCTCACGTACTACAGTACCAAGGGTAACGATCATGAGCGCCGACGAAGGGGAGCGCATCCATGGACGTCTATGAGGCCGTCACGAGCAGGCGGGCTGTGCGCGCATTCCGCGACCAGCACGTGTCGCGGCAGGTGCTGGAACGGGTGCTGACGACCGCGGCCTGGGCGCCGTCGGCGTCGAACCTGCAGCCCTGGCACGTCTACGTGCTGGCCGGCGAGCCGCTGGAGCTGCTGAAGAAGCGGGCCGGTGAGCGCCTGGCCGCCGGTGAACCCTGGGACGAGCCGGAGTACGAGCAGTACCCGCCCGCACTGAAGCCCCCCTACAGCGAGCGCCGAGCCGCCTTCGGCGAGCAGCGCTACGGCGCGCTCGGCATCGCGCGCGAGGATCAGGAGGCGCGCCACAGGGCCGCCTCCGCCAACTGGCAGTGCTTCGGCGCGCCCGTCGCCCTGTTCTGCTACATCGACCGCGACATGGGCGGGCCCCAGTGGTCCGATGTTGGCATGTACCTGCAAACCGTGATGCTGCTGCTCCGCGCTGAGGGGCTGCACAGCTGCACCCAGATGGCGTGGGCGAAGTACCACGCGACGGTCGCGGAGATCTTGTCACCCCCGGACGGGCTCATCCTCTTCTGCGGCATGTCGATCGGATTCGAGGACGCGTCGGACGCGTCCGCCCGTACGGGCCGGGCGCCGCTGGACGAGACGGTCACCCTGCTGGGGAACTGAGGGGCGGACGGCGCCCCGCGGCCGGCGGCGCAGGTCCGGGCGTGCTTGGAGCCGGGCCATGACCCGGACCGCGGCCTTCTCGCTGGCGTATCCCTCGAGGGCCGCCCACTCGGCGACGTCGAAGGGCCACTCCGCGTCCGTGTACGCGATGACGACGTGCCGGCCGTCCTGCCGGACGGTGTGGCGCGGGTCGCCGGGCGCGGTCCCGGCGGCCACGACAGCGGCGGCCGAGGAGGCGTCGCGACACTTGAGGCGGGTCTCGGGCATGGTCAGCGCTCCACGTTCGCTGGTCGGCGTGTCGGGCGGTGCTCGTCGGGAGCCTAGTCCGAGGGGCGGTCGCCTTCCTGCCGGATGCCGCACTCGGCGCGGAAACGCCCCCTCGGCGCCTGGGTGACGTCGCGTGAGCGGCGGGCCGCGAGCCCTCAACAGCAGGCGCCGACCGCGCTGTCGGGGGCCGCGGGTTCGGCGCGGTGGAGGATGCGGAACAGGTCCCGTGTCCCCGTGAGGTCGAGAACGCGTTCTGCTTGGTGCCGCAGGCCGGTGAGTTCGAGCGCGCCCTTCTCGGCCTCGGCGCGGAGGCGGAGGTTCAGCAGCATGTTGAGACTGGTGGAGCCGACGAACGTGACGCCCGTGAGGTCCACGCGCAGGGTCCTGCCCTCCAGGCGCAGCGCGTCCGTGACCGCCGTGATGCCGGGGCACGTCTCGAGGTCGAGTTCGCCGGTCAGCCTGATGGTCGTCCGCGTGGATACTTCTCTGACACTGATGCCTGCACGTCGCATGGGAGGCCACCGTTCGGGTCAGAGCCCCTCACGGTCGGCTCCCGCTCGGAAAGCGGCCGTAAAGCAGGCGACTTGGTGCCGCCCACAGTCGAGTAAGACCACCCGTACCATCCGTCGGCCACTCGTCGTGACCATGTGGTAGCGCGGGGTCCCTCACCAGGCCAGGCTGGTCATTTCGACCCTTGCACACCGGCGCCACAAGTACCAGACCGCCTTGACTGCCGTCATGGCATTCGGCCTCCTTGTGAGCGCCGGTCCCGCCATGCTGCGATGGCACGGGTCGTCGAGGGGTCGGTGCGAACGCCCGAGCGAGGACCTGACCCTACGTACGGGTCATCCGCGGCGCGACGCGTCCGCCCCCCACCCGGTCCCTCGGCCCGGCAGCCCCCACTCACCTCTACCGAACGGCCTCGTCGCGTTCGATCGCGGCGACCGCGCTGCGGCGCCATCGCGGGATCGCGATCGCGGCCACGATCAGGGCCAGGCCCGCCAGAACGGGCACTCCGTAGATGAGCGCGGCGACGGCATGTCCCATCGATTCCACCTTCCCTCCCTGCGCGCGATCGTAGTGCCCGCGCCCACCGGAGTTCCGGTGACCTCCGGGCCGCGGCCGTACGCCTCCGTCACCCGGCCGGGGCGGGCGGGGGCAGGGGCCGCAGCCGTCGGCGCAGGAGGCAGAATTCGTTGCCCTCCGGGTCGGCCAGGACGTACCAGGCCTCGCTGCCGGTCTGGTCGACGTCGGCGTGCGTGGCGCCGAGGGCGAGCAGCCGCTCCAACTCGGCGTCCTGGTCGCGGTCGGTGGCGTTGACGTCGAAGTGCAGCGGGAGCTTCGCGGCCCGTGGATCGCTGCTGGGGCTGAGGACGAGGGTGGGCTGCGGACCGCCGAAGCCGGCGTCGGCCGGCCCGATCTCGATGCTTCCGTCGTCCTCCCGGCCGAGTTCGACGTAGCCGAGGACCTCGCTCCAGAACGCCGCGAGCCGTTCGGGGTCGGCGGCGTCGATGACCAACTCGCTGATGCGGCATGCCATGCCCGGCAGTCTAGGCTGGCGCGACGGGCGGCCGTCCACTCCATCCGGATGACGCGGACGCGCCCTCCGGCGGTTCCCCGGGGTTCGCCGCGCGGGTCGTCACGGCAGGGCCGGTCGTCCGCTCATGAGGCCATCGGCTTAGGAATTCGCGGGTGGTCAGGATCGCGTGGGCGTACGCGGGAGCGTTGACGCCGAAGGGCGCCTTCATCTCGTCCTCGCGGGGCACGAAGTCGGGGTGCCCCTCCGGATTCCTGACCGCGAAGAGGCGGACGGCGCCGTTCTTCAGTTCAAGGCCGTACCGATTCGCCTGCTCGCCCGGCGAGGAGCGGCCGGAACCCACCCCGGAGGCGGGGGACTTGGATCGCGGATGCACCCCGAGGTGGTCGTGGGAGGGCCGGCGTCACGGATGGGTGATGCCGGCCCTCCGGCTGTCTGCCGTCCATGCCGGCGGTCAGCCGCGGCGGTCGCCGAACGAGTGGCCCAGTGCGTCGATGACCGACTTCTTGTGGTCGTCGATGGAGGACGGTTCGATGCTGCTGCTCCGAACGTCGATCTTGCCGTCGGGAGACGCCTTGTCGATGACCTCGGGCAGCTCCGCCGCGAGGGCCTCGGGCTTCACGCCCGCCTGCCTGCTGGCTTCGGCGACCTTGTCGGCGCCGAACGCGTTCTCGATCTGCTTGGTGGTCACCGGTTCGTTGGGGCCGTTGCCGAGCCACGAGTCGACGACGCCCTTGAGGCCGCTGTCGCTCAGGAACTTCGTCGCACCTTCGAGCAGCGCTTGCAGCTCGCTCATCATGCCGCCGCCGCTGCTCCTGGTGGGGTCAGCCATGGGGTTGCTCCCGTGCTTGTGGTCTTCGCGGGCGACGCGCGGCGCTGGGGGACGCTGCGCCGGTCGGCATCGGGGGTGGGCCGACATGCTGTTGTCGCAGGTCGCGCACGGTGTCGCCTCGCTCGTACACCCCCTTCCAGGCCAGCACGAGGTGCCCCGGGCCGCCGTGCCGATTACGCCGAACGGGTGACGCGCCGGGCTCCCGGGGGGGCTCCGGCGGGGCCCCGGATCACCCGTCGTTCAACTGTCCGAGCCGATGCCGCCACCCGGATGATCTCCCGCGGATAGGGTCGGCACTGGCGCGGCGGCGGTCGACTGAGGGGGCACGAGGGTGGCTGGACGGGTCCGTACCGAAGTCGGTGACCTGCCGGCGCTGTCCGCGCCGCGGTTGGTCGGCCGGGACGTGGAGCTGAACACGCTGGCTTCGGCGCTCGGGCGGACCCCCGCGGTGGTCCTGCTCGACGGCGAGGCCGGCATCGGCAAGACCCGGCTGCTGCGCGAGTTCCTGGCGGTCCAGGCCGAACGCGGGCGGCGCTCCCTGGTCGGGGCCTGCCCGGAGCTGCGGGTGCCGTACACGCTGGGCGCGGTCGTGGACGCCGTGCGTGGCGGCGTTGACAACGTTGCCAGGCTCCGGCTGAGCGGGCTGGGCGGCGCACTGCGGCCCCTGTTCCCCGAGTGGGCCGACGAGCTGCCCCCGGCGCCGGAGCCGCTGGAGGACGCGACCGCCGCCCGGCACCGGCTCTTCAGCGCCTTCGTCGAACTCCTCGGCCGGCTCGACGTCGCGGTGCTGGTGATCGAGGACGTGCACTGGGCCGACGAGGCGACGCTGGAGTTCCTGCTCTTCCTGCTCTCCCGCCGGCCGCAGGCGCTCAGCGTGGTGCTGACCTACCGGCGGGAGGAAGTGCCGGCCGATTCCCTGCTGCTGCGGCTGACCTCGCGGCCGCCCGCCGGCGCGCACCTGGTGAGGCTGACGCTGAAGCCCCTGGACGTCGGCGAGACCGCCTCCTTGGTGTCGTCGATGCTCACCGGGGGCCCTGTCTCGACCGAGTTCGCGGCGTTCCTGCACGCCCGCACCGACGGCGTGCCGCTGGCGGTGGAGGAGTCGGTACGGCTCATGCACGACCGGGCCGACCTGGTCCACCGGGACGGCGGGTGGGCACGGCGCCGGCTGGACCGCATCGAGGTGCCGCCCACGATCCGCGACGCCATGCTCGAACGCGTCCAGCGGCTCCGGCCCGCGACCCGCACCGTCCTCTACGCGGTGTCGGTGCTCTCGGGCCCGGCCGACCACGCCACCCTGAGGGCCGTCACCGGCCTGCCCGACGACGGGTTCGCCGCGCCGGCCGCCGAAGCGCTCGGCGGCGGCCTGCTGCGTGAGGACAGGCCCGGGCAGTGGTCGTTCCGCCACTCGCTGGCGTGCCACGCCGTGTACGACGCCATCCCGGCCGAGGAGCGGCGGGGCATGCACCTGCGGGCGGGCCGGGCGCTGGAGCGGTGGCCGGTGCCGCCGGTGGCACAGCTGGCCCGGCACTTCCGGCTGGCCGGCGAGGCGGGCCCGGCGTGCCGGTACACCGAGCGGGCGGCCGAGCTCTGCCTCCAGTCCGGGGACGTGGCCACCTCGGCTCTGCTGCTGCACAGCCTGGTCACCGGCGTGGCCCTCCCCGCGGAGTCGCTGGTGCGACTCGTGACGAAGATCCAGTTCCAGGCGCTGCCCGGCTCCGACCCGTACTCGCGGACCATCGACTCGCTCCGGTCGGCCCTCGCCGGCCAGCTCCTGACGCCCGGTCAGCAGGCCATGCTCCGCTTCCAGATCGGCCGGGTGCTCATGGTGGCCGGCGAGATCGAGGCTGGGCGCGGCGAGGTCCTCGCGGCGGTGCCCCATCTCCCGCCTGACTCACCGGAGGCGGCGCGCGCCCGCGTCCTGCTCGCCCTGCCCCTGGGGAACGCGCGGCCGGTGGCGGAACACCTGCGGTGGCTGCGGGAGGCACCGCCCCCGGCACGGTCGATGGCCTCCCTGGACCGGCTGCGGCTGTCCGTGGAACGCGCCTTCGCGCTGCTGATGCTCGGCGAGGAGAGCGGCTGGGAGGCGGCCCGGCGGATACCGGACGACGTCCTGGACCCGCGGGAGGCGTCCATCGTCGCCATCGGCCACACCAACGTCGGTGAGGAAGCGATGCGTTGGGGACGGTACGACGAGGCCGGGGCGCGACTGGCCAGGGCCCGGGCACTCGCGGAACGCCACCAGCTGCTGGACTACCTCGACAGCATCGCCTCCTCCCGGGCCCACCTCGACTGGTTCACCGGCGCCTGGCCGGGACTCGCCGAACGGACGGCACGCCTGGTCGACGACGACAGCGGCGTACGGCTGAAGGACCGCTGCGAGGCGGCCCTGGTGGCCGGCCTGATGCGGGCCGCCGCCGGGGACCGGGAGGCGGCGGAGGAGCATCTGCGCTTCGCCGGGCGCGACGACCAGCAACGCATCGAAGCCGCCGCCGCGCTCGCCCAGTTGTGCCTGCGCGACGGCGACGTCGACGGAGCGCTCCGCCTCACCGACCAGCCGGCCGAGATCGCCGTCGGCGGCGGACTCTGGTCCCGCGCCGTCGACTTCGCCCCGGCACGCGTCGCGGCCCTCGTCGCCGCCGGCCGGCTCGGCCGTGCCGCCGACCTGGTGGACACCTTCGCCGCGGCCCTGGGCGACCGGGACGCCCCCGCGCCGCAGGCGTCCCTGCTCCTGTGCCGCGCCATCGTGGCGGAAGCCGGTGGAGGCCTCGCGGAGGGCGCCGCGCTGTTCCGCCGGGCGGCGGCCGCGTGGGAGGCGCTGCCGCGCCCGTACGACGCCCTGCTCGCCCGGGAGCGCTCCGCCCGCTGCCTGCTCGCCGACGGCCGGGACGAGGCCGGGCTGCCGCTGCTGTCCGAGGTCGCGCGGGCGCTGTCGGAACTCGGCGCCCACTACGACGCCGACCGCATCACCCGCTTCCTCGGCACACGGGCCGGGGACGCCCCCGCGGCGGCGCGAGGCCGAGGACGTCCCGGGTACGGCGACCGGCTGTCACCGCGCGAGCTGGAGGTGGCCCGCCTGCTGGTCGAGGGTATGACGAACCGTCAGATCGCTGACGTGTTGGTGGTGTCGGCGCAGACCGTCGCCAGTCAGGTCAGGTCGGCGATGCGCAAGCTGCACGTGACGTCGCGGACGGCGCTCGCGATCAGGGTGGTCGAGTCGGGTCTGGTCGGTGAGTTGAGGCAACCGTCCCCGGTCGACGAGTGAATTCCGCGGGCCGCCCCGGGCACGAAGAAAAGCCCGGGCGCGCGCGGCGGGATTAAATCCCGCATCCGACCAATCGAGCCGGGGCCGGGCCCGGTCGCACACTCGTGCCCATGTTGCCCGCAGAACCGCCCACACCCCGTACGGCCGACGACCCGGCCGTCTCGGCTCGCCGTGCGAAGGGCGAACCGGTACCGGCAGGACCGCAGGCCGCGCCGGCCGACGCCCCGACCACCGAGGACGCGGGTGATGCCGCCGTTGCCGGCGAGTACGAACCGCTCTAGCTCGACAAGGTCCCGGCCGGCCGCGGAACGCCGTTGTCCCGCGAGCCTGCCCGCCGTACCTCCCGACCTCCCCGATCCTGCCCGCCATCCATCGCACAGGAGACCCATAGATGAGGCCAAGAGCAAGGAAGCGTCTCGGCAGACGCCTTGGCGCGGTGACCGTCGGTCTGACCGTCTTCGGCATGGTCGTGTCGACGACGGCGACCCAGGCCGCCGAGCCGGCCCGGCAGACCCCGTCGTCCGGCGTCGTACGGACGGACAGCCCGACCGCGATCGCCGACGACGACCTGGCGCGCGTCGTCGCCGCGTCCGGCGGGTCCGTCCCGGTCACGCTGATCACCGGCGACACGGTGCACATCGGCGTGGACGGCGACGGCAAGCCGGTCGTCCGCGACACCGAGAGCGCGGCACGTCCCGACGGAACCCCGGTCGTGTTCCGCACCATCACCCGCCAGGGCAAGGTGTACGTCGTCCCGGACGACGCCCTCGCGCTGGTCGGCAAGGGACTCCTCGACTGGTCGCTCTTCGACCTGCGCCAGTTGGTGACGCTGGTCGCGGCGGGCAAGGGCGACGCGGTGCCGGTGCTCGTCACCTACACCGGCACCGCCGGTGCCGAGAAGACACGCAAGGTCGCCGGGGCGTCCGGCGGCAGGTCGCTCCCCAGCATCAACGGCCGCTCGATGAAGGTCGCCGACGGCGGCCGCTGGTGGCGGGAGGTGCGGGGCAAGACGTCCGCCACATCCGCTGCCGCCCGGTCCGCCGGCTCGCTGGCCGGGGTCGAGAAGGTCTGGCTCAACGGCCTGGCCCATGTCGACCTCGAGCAGTCGGTGCCGCAGATCGGCGCGCCCGTCGCCTGGGAACGCGGCTACGACGGCAGCGGCGTGACCGTCGCCGTGCTCGACACCGGGATCGACGCCACCCACCCGGACGTGTCCGGGAGCATCGTCGGGCAGGCCGACTTCACCGGCAGCCCCACGGGTACCAAGGACGGCCACGGGCACGGCACCCACGTGGCGTCCACCGTCCTCGGCAGCGGAGCCGCGTCCAAGGGGCTGCGCAAGGGCGTCGCCCCCGGCGCCAAGCTGCTGGTCGGCAAGGTCTGCGACGACAACGGGCAGTGCCCCGACGACGGCATCATCGCGGCCATGGACTGGGCCGCCCACTCCGGGGCCAAGGTCGTCAACCTGAGCCTGGGCGGGGAGCCCACCGACGGCACCGATCCGCTCAGCCAGGCGCTCAACGAGATCAGCCGTGAGACCGGGACCCTGTTCGTCGTCGCGGCCGGCAACTCCGGCTTCGTCGCCCAGAAGGTCGTCTCCCCGGGCTCCGCCGACGACGCCCTCACCGTGGCGGCCGTCGACAAGAACGGCGCGATGGCGAGTTTCTCCAACCGCGGACCGCGGATCGGGGACGGCGCCGCCAAGCCGGACATCGCGGCCCCCGGCGTCGGCATCGTCGCGGCACGCGCCGCCGGAACGGCCATGGGCACGCCCGTGGACCAGTACTACACCGCGGCCGACGGCACCTCGATGGCCACGCCGCACGTGGCCGGCGCCGCGGCGATCATCGCCCAGCAGCACCCGGAGCTGACCGGCCGGCAGATCAAGGCACTGCTGATGGACACCGCCTCCGACCTGGGGCACGACATGTACGCCCAGGGCACGGGCCTGGTCGACCTCGCGACCGCGACCAACCCGCTGGTCGTCCCGAAGGGCAACCTGAACTTCGGCCGCCTGGCCCACCCGCACGCGCCGGTGACGAAGAAGATCACGTACACCAACCGCGGTGACGCGGCGACCACGTTGCACCTGACGATGCCGGTCTCCTTCGCCGACGGCAAGCCGGCCGCGGCAGGGCTGTTCACCCTCAGCACGGACACGGTGGTGCTCCCCGCGGCCGGTTCCGCCGAGGTGTCCGTGACGCTCGACGGCAGGGTGCTGGGCACCGACGGCGCCTACGGCGGCTACAACGGGCTGCTGACCGCCCGGGACGACAAGGGCGCGATACGGCTGAGTTCGGGCATCCACACCTTCCTCGAGGCCCAGAAGTTCCCGCTGACGGTGAACGTCGTCCCCCCGGCGGGTGCCACCGACGTCACGTACGGCACGGCCGCCTTCTTGCCGGTCGACGACCAGGTCCACCTGCACGCGGGCCAGGTCTTCGAGAACGGCGCCGCCTCCGTGACCGAGGAGCTCTTCCGCGGCACCTATGCGGTGCAGATGCCCGTGACCTGGCGGGACGCGGCCGGTGAGCTGCAGCAGGCCACACCGATCGCGCCGGAGGTCAGCCTGACCAAGGAGAGCACGGTCACCCTTGACCTGCGCAAGGCCAAGCGGCTGAGCGTGCAGTACCCGGAGTCCACCGAGACCTACAACGCGACCGACGTCGTCAACCGCGTCTCGGCGACCGGGGCATGGGCGATGGGCTCGGCGCTCTCGTTCGACTACAGGGCCGTCGAGCCGAACTGGTGGGTCCTGCCCACCGGCAAGGTGAGCGAGGGCACCTTCACCCACGACTTCTACAGCTCGCGGACGACTCCCGTCGTCACCCTGCGCGCCACGGGCGGCGGTGCCCCCGCGGCCCTGTCCGCCCGCTACGTGAGCCCGGACGCCACCCTGGGCGAGTCGCAGGCGTGGCTGCGCGACAACGGGGACCCGACCACCCGCGAGGCGGCGATCGCGGTTCCCCGGCTGCCCGTCAAGGGCCGTCTGCCGGTGGTCCACGCGGGCACCGGCACCGCCGCCGAACTCGCGGACGTCGACGCGCGGGGCAAGCTCGTGCTCCTGACGCCGACCGACATCTGTCGGACCACCTGCGACCACCCCAGGCTCCGTGACGAGCGGGTGGCCGCCGCTGCCGCCGCCGGCGCCGTCGGCGTGCTGGTCGCGGCACCGGGCCTCACCTCGCTGGGCAGCCCCGCGACCTTCGACCAGTGCGTGGACGGGCCGAAGAGCTGCCCGGAGATCCGGGCGTACGCCGCACTGCCCATCGTGTCGGTGCCCTACGCCGAGGCCGAAGACCTGATCAAGCGGATCAAGGCCGACCGGTCGCACGTCAGGATCAGCCTCGGCGGCAGCGCCGTACCAAGGGCGTACGCCGCCAGGTACCACGACGACGGACAGATCCGGCCGAACGACTACCGGGTCGGCAAGGGCGACCTCGACCGGGTCGACCTCCACTTCCACGCGGCCCGGCCCGGAACCGTCCACCAGCTGAGCTGGCGGCAGTTCTTGCGGGCCACCCCCATCACGTCGTACGTGTCCCTGCCGCACCCGGCCACGCAGCGGACCCTGACCACCTTCGTCAAGCGGCAGCACGACGCCATCAGCGGCTTCACCGCCTCCTGGGCCGACGTGGGAGCGGACTCCTTCCTGGAGCACAACCGCACCGAGATGAACGACCTGGTGCTCACCGGTGAGAACGAGATCCACTGGAACGCGGGTCCCGCCGTACCGGGGGCCGTGCCGCAGGTGAAGACCGCGTCGGGCTTCTCGGTCGCGGCCGGACCGTGCGCGGGCTGCCGGCAGGGCGACACCTTCTACCCGACCGTCTACCTCACGGGCAGCGGCGGCGGCCGCCAGGCGCTGATCGGCATCGTCGACGACGAGCTCCTCCAGCACGACTTCCTCGAGATCCCGTCCTGCGGGCGGGTTCCCTTGCCCACCGTGCCGAACCTCGACTCCACCTGCGACTTCAGGCTGCTGGACGCGTCCGGTGACGAGGTCGAAGGCCGCAAGGAGCACCTCGCCGACCAGAACTGGACGACCCTGTGATGGCAATCGACACCCTGGAGGGGACCGACACGATGAACACCGTTGTGCCGTCGGCACGGCGCCGCAGGGGGGCCCTCATGGTGCTGGCCGCCGCGGTGATGCTGGCGCTGTCCGGCTGCAAGGGCGGCGACCTGGTCTCCTACGACCTGCCGGCGAAGTCGGCCCGGTACACGTTCGAGGCCGAGACCAACGACGTCAGGACGGTGTGGCAGTACACCTCCGCCACGGCGGCCAAGGACGACGCGCCGAAGCTCAGCCCGTGCATGGGTGACGTGGTCGGCAGCAACGACGCGGCCTGCCGGCCGGAGCCGCTGATCTTCCTGCGCTACGACTTCGGCCTGGCCCTGGACAACACCGCCGAGGCCGGGGCGGCCCACGAGGTCACCGTCACCGGCTACTACCAGGAACGCCTCACCGCCCTGCCCAAGGTGACGTCCCTGAAGGCGGAGACCAGCTTCGACGGCGGCAGGACCTGGCGCCCGGCCACCACCCGGGCCGCCGGGAGGAACACCTTCACCACGACGATCAAGAACCCCCGGCGGGACCAGGCCGCCAGGGGGGTCGGACTGAGGATCAGCGCGACCGACAGCCAGGGCAACACCGTCCGCCAGACCATCCCGACGGCGTACACGCTGCGCTGACGGCACCCGCCCCCGGACACGGGTGACAGGGCGGGGCGAGACCGGTTCTCGCCCCGCCGCCCGTGCCGCGGGGGAGAGCACCGGACTTCGGCCGCGTCACTGGGCCCCCGAATCTCTTGCCAAGACAAGCACCCGAGTGCTTGACGTGAAATTTCCTCGCCGAGGGCGGGGCGACCGGGAGCGCTCAGCGGGCGCCGGGCAGTGTCGCCGAGCCCGTGGGGTACCGGTCGTTCCGGACCACGGGCGTGCCCGCAACCGGCGAAGCGCGGCCACCGGCGTCACTTGGACGTCGTCGCTCCACGAACGGACTTCCAGGACGGCGTGACCGGGGACCGGACGCCGAGCCACTGCTCGGCGCCGTAATCCTCGAACCGCTCCACCTCGGTGAACCCCAGCTTCGCCGTGAGGCCCATCGAGCGGGCGTTGGCGGTCCGGGTGGTGAGCACCACGGGTGCGCCCGGGTGCGTGTCGGCGAACCATCGGAGCGCCGCCGAACAGGCCTCGGCGGCGTACCCCTGTCCCCACGCATGCGGCAGGAACATGTAGCCGAGGGCGGCCTGCCCGTCTTCCGGACGGACGTGACCCGGGCGCTCCGGGGCGTGCCGATCGAGCGTGACGATGCCGATCGCCGCTCCGTCGAGTTCGGCCACGAAGAAGCCGGGGCGCCGCCCGGGCACCTCCGGCACCTCGCGTTCCAACTCGTCACGCGGCCGGGCACCGCCGATGTACGTGCCCACCTCCGGCGAGGCGAACAGCTCGATCAGCGCCGCACGGTCACGGGCCGCTGACTCGCGGAGCACGAGCCGCTCGGTCCTGATCGGAGCAGGCGGCCAGGCGACCGGTCCAGGTTCCCTCACGAGGGCCAAACTACCGTGCCCATGAAGGCTGAGGATGCCGCACCGTTCCGTCCGTCACGTCCGGACGAAGGCCGCGCGCCCGCAGATCGTATGACGAGGTCTACTGCCCGCCCAGTCGCAGCGCAGCAGCCACGTAGAGGCTTGCGGACACCGTCACGAGGAGGAAGACGAGGGTCGTGTGGACGGCGAGACCACGCCCCGGGGCGAGACCCAGATGGGTCCGGGCGGCTCGGCTCACCCGGGGCCCGGGGACTCCTCGCGCGGCGTTCGCCTCCGCCTTCTCGATCGCCCGGCGCAGCTTCCTGCGGCTTCGCTCGGTCGTGAGGCCCCCAGGCGCACACCGTGGGCGTCGCGCACCAGCAGGGTCCGCTGCGTGCCGCCGACCGAGAAGGACGTCAGGAGCCGGACGCCGGTGATCCGGTCGAGGTCGACCGACCGTTCGCCGGTCAGGGTGCGCGCGGTCAGACGCGACGACGAGTGCCGGAGCGGGGGTCGCTCCTCGCACAACGCGGGCAGAAGGACGACGCCCGCGATCGCCGGGAACAGGCCGAGCGAGATCGCGCCCTCCGGGACGACACCGGCCCCGGCCGGCCCGCACCCGACCAGGGGCAGCAGGAGGAAGGCCGCGGCCAAGGCCGCTCCCGCGCGGGCGCGCGCCACGCCATGAGTCGTCGTTCCCACTGGCCCCCCGTTTCCGCCGGCAGGCACCAGCATGCACGCGCGACGGGCCTTTGCGTAGTGCCGGTGTCCCGTGCTTCCCGCGGCGAGCGGCGCGGGCGCGTCAGGCGCGTGCCCGCCGCCGGTCCTACGGACCGGGCCAGAGCGGCTTCTGCACCTGCAGGTCGACGACCGACACCCACTCCGCCGACGGGATCGCCCGCTCCACGACGAACCACTCGTCGGGGCGCTCACCGAAGTGCGTCGCGGTCAGCACGTGGACGGTCTGGGCCGGCAGCCGGGTCCCCGCCCAGGCGTGCCAACGCTGCGCCTCCGGCGCCGGCACCTCGACGGTGAACCGCACCGTGCAGTCCCGGAAGGGTTCCGGGAGCGAGGCGGGGCTGGGGTCGGACGTGAGGTGCACGCTCCGCGCCAGCTCCGGCAGGTCCTCCTGATCCGTCGGCCAGGTGGCCTTGAGCTCTGCGTCTGCCAGGATCAGCGGCCACCGCTCCGGCCGCGTGAAGTGGAAAAGCAGCATGTAAGGACTCTACTGAAATGCCGCCGCTCCCGGACCACGCGCCGGAGCAGCGGCCGCGGCTCCTACGATTCCGGCCATGGCGCGCTTCGAAGACGTCCTCCGCTCCCTCTGGGACCCCGGCGACCCGTACGGGACGCAGCCGCCCCTGACCGGCCGGGCCGTCGCGGAGGCCGAGCACGCGCTGGGCGTCACGCTTCCCGGCTCCCTGCAGGCCCTGCTGCGCCATCAGAACGGTGGCGTGGTCGCGGCCGCCAGGGACGCCTTCCCCACGAGCGCGCCGACCTCGTGGAGCGCCGACCACGTCCCGTTCGAGTTCGTCATGGGCATCGGGCGCACAGGGGAAGCACTCTCCCTGCTCGACAGCCCCTACCTGGCGCGGGAATGGGGGCTGCCCACCCCGGTGGTGCTGGTCTCGGGGAACGGGCCCTGCTCGGTCGCGCTGGACTACCGGGTGTGCGGGCCGCACGGGGAACCCTCCGTGACGTGGCTCGACGCGGAACTCGAGGAGGAGCTGTTCCTCGCCCCGGACTTCCGGTCGTTCGTCGAGGGCCTGGTGTCCTCCGCGGACTTCGCGTGACCGCGGGCGCAGCGGGGCCGCCCGCACAACACGGCGGCAGGGCCCGCCGGTCGGAACCGGCGGACCCTGCCAGTGCGTGGTGCAGGGCTACTTGAGCAGGTAGGCCTTGACGACGGTCTGCTTGAAGGTGTTGCCGGCCGCGTCCTTGACGTACGTGCGGAAGCTGACCGAGCCGCCCGCCGCGTGGCGCGGGTGGTCGACGGTCACCGTGCGCTCGGTGCCGGCGCCGGTGACCTTCGCCGGGCGCCAGGTCCTGCCCTCGTCGTAGGAGACCTCGGTGGTGAAGGTGCGGATCGCGATCCCGGCGGCACCTACCGGGCGCTGGATCAGGACCGGGATGCGGAGCTCACGTCCGGCCCGGGCGCGGTTCCACTCGTCGAGTTCCGGGGCCATGCGCACCGCGTACAGCGGCAGCGTCTGCGGGGTCGCCGTGGTCTGCGACCGGAACCGCCACTCGGCCCGCAGTTTCGTGGAGACGGAGCTGATCGGGGCCAGGTCGCGGTCCTGGTCGAGCGTCAGGCGGTAGTCGGCGGGGGTGGGGTCGCCCGGGACCGTGGCGAAGCCGTAGAAGTCCGGGACGGCTTCGCCGTTGCGCGACAGCTCCCACTTCGGCTCACGGCTGGCCGACGTTCCGGCCACCAGGTCCATGCCTCCGTTGGCGGCGTCCTGGACGCCGATCCACAGGTCGTCGCCGTCGCGGAAGGTGTCCATGTACTGGGGCGAGAAGCCGACCGCCTGGACCCCCTGGTTCCAGCGCTCCTCGAACTCGGCCCCGCTCCGGTAGCCGCGGAGGGTGCCGAGGTACATCTGCCCGCGCGGGCTGTCGGGGTCGAAGATGTTCCACTGGTCGAAGCCGGTCTGCCAGCTGAGACCGTCGGCCGCCGAGAAGTAGTCGACGCGCCGGTCCGGGACGCGCAGCCCGTCCATCCGCTGCAGGGCGAAGCGGACGTTGTCGACGTACATGTAGAGCAGGCGCGTCGCGGTGGTGCCCGGGGCGGTGGCGGCGAAGGTGGTGTTCACCTGCGCCAGTTCGGACCTGCGGGGGCGGTAGCCCGGGTCGGCCGGGATGGCGCCGTGCACGGGCCGGGTCAGGTAGTACGCGGACGGCGGGTTGCCGCCGGCGGCGGCGGGCTCGCCCCAGACGGAGTTGACGAGGTAGGTGAACTTCGAGTCCTTGTGCCGGGCCGTCGGAGTGGCGTAGAGGTGCTCGACGTGGTCGTCGCCGACCGCGTCGTTCACGGTGACGGACAGCAGTTCGTCGCCCTGGCTGATGGTGCCGATCTCCGTCGAGAGGATGCGGGCGGTGCGGCTGGGGGCGGAGATCGTGACGGGCTCCGCGGCGCGCGCGTCGATGACCGCCGAACGGTCGGCGGTCGTGACGACCTTCGGGACGCCCACGACGGTCGCCTCGGTGAAGTCGGCGTCGAAGAAGAAGCCGCTCACGGAGTAGGTGCCGTTCGGCAGGCGCAGCGTGGTGCCGGACTCGCCGAGCAGTTCCCGCTCGTAGGTCCCGCCGTCGGCGGAGTCGATCAGCAGGTAGGCGTACGCGGGGGCCTTGCCCGCGCGGTCCTTGAGGGTCAGTCGCAGTTCGTGCGAGGGCTGCTCCAGGTCCATGCCGAACGGGACGCGGACCGACACGCCCCCGTCGGCGGTGGTCGCGCGGACCACGCCGCTGTAGGCGGCGTACTCGGTGGTGGCGCGCGGGTCCACGGTGAGGGTGACGTCCGCGGTGCCGCCGGCGGGCACGGTGACCTGGTCGGCGCCGAGCCGGAAGAGCCCCTGGGGGGCGGGCTCGTCGCGGACGCCGCGGCCGGCGTTGTGCGTCACGTGCAGGGTGACCGGCGCGGTGCCCGGGTTGCGGTAGGTGATCGTCCGGCTCACCGGGTTCCGCACGCCGTCGGTCCACTGGACCAGGCCGAAGTCGAGGGCGGTGGTGTCGGCGGTGACCTGCTGGTCGACGGCGCGGGCGACGTCCACGCGTCCGGCGCCCTGGTAGTAGGCGCCGCGCTCCTTGGCACCGTCCGTGGTCTGCATCAGCCGCCGCTTGACCTGCTCCGGGGTCCAGTCGGGGTGTTGCTGGAAGAGGATGGCGGCGGCGCCCGCGACGTGCGGGGTGGCCATGGAGGTGCCGCTCATCGCGACGTAGCCGTCCTCGGCGGTGGTCCCGCCGGCCATGGCGGCGGTGACGTTCACCCCGGGGGCGATGAGGTCCGGCTTCAGCCCGGAGTCGCCGGTGCGCGGGCCGACCGAGCTGAACTCCGCGCGGTCGTCGTCGGCCTCGGCGGCGCCGACGGCGAGCGCCCGGTCGGCGGAGGCCGGCGAGGAGACCCGGCTGCCCGACCCGTTGTTGCCCGCGGCGGCCACCACCAGCGCGCCGTGGTCACGCGTCACGGTGTCGACCATGGCCTCCACCGCGTCGGTCCCGGGGGTGTCGGTGTCGCCCAGACTGAGGTTGATCACCTTCGCGCCGTGCTGGGCGGCCCAGGCGAGGCCCTCGATGACGGCGGAGTCGTCGCAGTTGCCGTCGGCCGTGCAGACCTTGCCCGCGAGGATCCGTGCCCCCGGTGCCACGCCCTTGTAGCGGCCTCCGGAGGCCGCACCGGAACCGGCCACCGTCGAGGTCACATGGGTGCCGTGGCCGTGGCCGTCGGTGGTGTCCGCTTCACCGGTGAAGTTCGCCGAGTCCACCACCAGCCCCTTCAGGTCCGGGTGGTTCGGGTCGTAGCCGGTGTCCAGCACCGCGACCTTGACCCCCTCCCCGGTCAGGCCCTTCTCCCACGCATGCGGCGCGCCGATGCGCGGCACCGTCGTGTCGAGCTGCACCTTGGCGCGACCGTCGAGCCAGACCCGGCGCACACCCGCGCCGAGGACCGTCGCGTCGGCCGTGCCGGGAGCGATGGCCTTCCAGAACGCGCCCGCGTCCCGGCGGCGTTCGGACACCGTGGCGAAGGAGGTCCCGGCGATGGCGTCGACCTCACCGGCGCCTGCCGCGGTCAGCCGCCGCACGGCGGTGCCTGCCGCACCGGTGTACTGGACGATCAGCGGCAGGCTCCCGCGCTCCGCGTACTTCCCCTTCACCAGGGCCGAGACGTCGAACAGCGCCCGGTCCAGCCGCCCCGCGGCGAGCAGCGGCAGCGCGTCGACGGGTACGACCGTCCACTTCCCGCCGTCCTGACGCTTGAGGAACCGGATGTGCTCGCGGCCCTCGGCGGGCTCGACCGACACGCTCTGCCTGCCCGAGGGGTCCGTCTCCAGCGTGACCCGGTCACCTGTGATGAGGGTGACCTGCTGCCGGGCGGTCGGCGGGACGCCGGCGGCCCGGGGCCGCGCCGCCGCGTCGGCGGGTTCGGCCCCGTGGGCGGCGCCGGGGGTCACGGCGAGTCCCGCCAGCAGGGCTGCGAGAGCGGTCGCCGCCACGAGCTGCGGCCGGGGGCTGGTGACGCCCGCCCGCCATCTGTTGTTCATGTGACTCATGGGGGCAGCGTGACGTGGGTGTTCCTCGCGGTCAGCCCCGTCGCGCTGTCGTTCACAGGACAAGTCACCTTTGCGCCACGCAGGATGGGGCCGATAAGCCTCAAGTGGCGATGAAACCGGCACAGTCGAGTGCGCCGGCGGCGGCCCTCGGGCTGTCACACCCGCGCGGGCGGCCTCGTCTATGTCACGGCAGGGCCCGTGGGCGGACGCGGGCACCCGCCCCCCACCGGAGGAGGAGCATGACCGGCCGACCGACTGCCGACGACCGTACGGACCCGGGGGGAGTGGAGGCGGCCGCGGTCGGCGACCTCGCCCGTCTCGTGGAGGCCATCGCCCACTCCACCGACGACTCGCCGGCCTCGGTGCTGGCCGGGCTGTCGGACGACATCGTGGCCGGGCTGTTCGTCTTCATCCGGGCGCACCACATGGACAGTGCCCGGGGGAGCGTGCCACACCCGGCCGGGGTGCCGTGAGTCCGTCCCGCGCCCTGCCGTCGCCCCTGTCCCGCTATACATTGCGTGTATAGACGGCTTGTATAGTGCGCGCCATGCTTACCGCATCCCTCGCGTCCCGCCCCGGCCGACGCGGCGAGGCCGTCGTCGTCCTGGCCGTCACCGTGGTCTTCGGGCTGCTGCTCGGCTGGGCCACCTACGGCCTGCACGGCACCACGCCCCTGCTCGAGCGGGCGACCAACTCCTCGTCCACGTGGATCGTCTGGACCGCCGCGGCCGGTGCCCTGATACGTTCACGGCCGCTCGCCGCCTGGGCCGGAGCGGTGATGATGCTCGCCACGTGCGCCGGCTACTACACGGCGTCCACGCTCGGGGACACCTTCGGCGCCGGAGGGCTCGGCACAGCCGCCGGGCCTGGCCGGGCTGGCCGGAGGGCCGCTGCTGGGGTGGGCCGGATGGACCGCGCGGCACGGACGGGGTGACGTACGGGCCGTGGCGGGGGCCGTGATCGGCACGGTGGTGCCGGGGGAGGGGCTCTGGCTGGGCCTGACCCTCCACTACTGGGGCGAGGCGACCGTCTTCCTGGCCGTCGGCGCGCTGCTCACCGCCCTCCTGACCGTCTGCCTGGCTCGCGCCGGGGTGCGCCGCTACTGGCTGTGCGCCGCGCTCACGCCGGTGGGCGCCCTCCTCTTCCACCTCGCCGAGCTGTGGGTCCTCGACGCGCTCCTGTGACGCCCTGGGACCATCGACGCGAGGGGTGAAGCGGCCCACCGGAGCGGACGACGCCGGAAGGCGCCTGCTCCCTCGGGCAGCTGCCCGCAGCCCGAGGGAAGGCGGTCCGTCCATGCCCGTGCCGAGCCTGCTCGGGGTCTTCGCCCACCCGGACGACGAGTCGCTGTCGGCGGGCGGAGTGCTGGCCCGCAGCGCGGCCGCCGGCGCCCGTACCGCGGTCGTCACGGCGACCTGGGCCGCGGACACCGCACGCGCGGCGGAACTCGCCGACGCGCTGCGGATCCTCGGCGCCGGCGAACCGCGGATGCTCGGCTACGCCGACGCCCGGGTGCCCGCGTCGGCCCCCGGCTCCCCGAGGTTCTGCGACGCGCCGCTCGACGAGGCGGTGCGCCGGCTGGTCGCGCACATCCGGGAGTTCCGTCCGGACGTCGTCGTCACCCACGACGCCCACGGCGGACTGCCCGGCCACCCGGACCACGTGCACACCCACCGGGTGACCGTGCTCGCCGTCCACGCGGCCGCGCTCGGCCGGCTCCACCCCGACGCCGGCCCTCCCTGGCGCCCGCGCTCACTCCAATTGGCCACCCATCCGCACTCGGCATTGGCCTCGCTGAGGGAGGTGATCGGTGCGCGCAGGGCCGTGTACGCCGTGCCGGACGAAGAGATCACCTCGACCGTCGACGTCCGTCCCTGGTTGACGCAGAAGACCGCGGCCGTGCTGGCGCACCGCAGCGAGGTCGAACGCGGCGGACTGCCGGGGCTGATCGCCGGCCTGCCCGCGGAGGCACGGGAGCGGGTGCTGGGCACCGAGTGGTACGTCCGCCACGCCCCCTTCTCGGCGGCGGCGCCGGACGACGGGCCGGAACCGGCCTTCTGACCGGGCGTTCGCCGCCCCGGCCTCTTAGGGCCTGTTTCGAAAGTCCCGCCTGTCCCGCGACGCCTGGCACGGCACCTCGCTGCGTTGTCGAATCGTCCGAGTAGCCCACTACGAGGACGACTCTCCGCCTTGCGATGCACCGCACCAGACGCCGCGGGACCCGCCCTCCGGGCGGCCGACGCTACTTTCGAAACAGGCCCTAGACGAGTAAGTCCTATGTCCCGGGCCGGTGATCGGGCGTGAAGAGAGGGTGTTCAAGATCATGTTGTGACGCAAGACCTGAACACCCTCTTGACCGCACTGTACGTGAAGATCGATGACGAGTTGGGAGTGCCGCGGTGGACGGGCAGACCGCCGGTGCTGACCGACTCCGAGCTGGTGTGTGTTGCGGTCGCCCAGGCGATGCTCGGCTTCACCTCCGAGGCGCACTGGCTGCGCTACGCCCGCAAGCACCTGGCCAGCATGTTTCCCTATCTGCCGCAGCAGTCCGGCTACAACAAACGGCTGCGTGCCGCGCTTGGCCTGGTCAAGCGGGTCATCCGGATGCTCGCGAAGTCCAGCGACTTCTGGCTGGACGACTGCTGGATCGCGGACTCCACCCCGGGGCCCTGCGGCATGTCCCGGCCCACGGTCAAGCGCTCGGATCTGGCCGGATGGGCGGGCTACGGCTACTGCGCCAGCCACTCGCGGTTCTATTGGGGGCTGAAGCTGTACCTGGTATGCACCCCGGCCGGGATGCCGATCCTATGGGCGCTGGCCAATCCGAAGATCGGCGAACGGGAGGTGCTGGCCGCGATGCTCGAAGTCGACGCCGGCGTGGCTGCCGAGCACGACGGCATCCTCCTGATCTGCGACAAGGGATTCGCCGGGAAGGATTTCGAAACGCTGCTGGGCCAGTACGGCATCACCATGCTGCGTCCGTCCCGCAAGGACGAGAAGGCCCGCTACGGCGAGTCCATGCTCAAGAAGGTCCGGCAGCTGATCGAGTCGGTCAACGACACCCTCAAGGGTCAGCTCGACCTGGAAGACCACGGCGGGCGCAGCTTCGAGGGCGTCGCGATCCGGGTTGCCCAGCGCGTCCTCGCGATGGCCGCCGCGATCTGGCACAACAACCACACCGCAGCCCCCGTCACCCGGTCACTGATCGCCTACGACCACTGACCGGGCTTCGGACTTACTCGTCTAGTGCGCCCGGCATGCGGCGGCGGCCGGACCGCCGCCGCATGCCGTGGGGTCCACGGTCAGTCGAAGAGCCCCTCGACGATGTCCTCGGCGGCCTCCCCGCCGATCTCCTCGGCGGTCTCCTCCACGATCTCTTCGACGATCTCCCCGAAGATGTCGTCCATGTGCTGAACCCTCCCTGACTGTCGCGCGATGCGCTGGCCGTCGACCCGGACAAGCCCGTGGTCAACCGCTCAACGTGTGCTTTCCGCACGGGAGTTCCCGCATCCGGGCAGGAGATCGCGGGCGCCGGGCAGCGCGGGCGACCAAGGCGTACGCCCCGCCCTGGCGGTCACTCGGTGATGGTGGGCGGGGTGGTGAGGAAGGGGCGGACCTCGAGCCACTCGTGGATGGGGCGGCCGCCGGCGCCGGGGGCGGCGGAGAGTTCCCCGGCGAGTTCGACGGCGCGTTCGTAGCTGTCGACGTCGATGATCATCCAGCCGGCGATGAGGTCCTTGGTCTCGGCGAAGGGGCCGTCGGTGACGGGCGGGCGGCCCTCGCCGTCGTAGCGGACCCAGGCGCCCTCGGGGGCGAGCGCCTGGCCGTCGACGAACTCGCCGGTCTTCTCCAGGCGGGCGGCGAAGTCGTGCATGTACTGGACGTGGTCGGAGATCTCCTGGGGTGTCCACCGGTCCATGGGCACGTCGTTCACCGCGGCCGGTGCGCCGCGGTAGTGCTTGAGCAGGAGGTACTTGGCCATCGTGGGGCTCCTCGGTGCCGGTGCGACCCATTGTGGCCGCCTTCACCACGGGGACGGAGCGGGTCACGGGTTCTCGACGTCCCCGCGCGAGAATTCTTTTCCGGCTCGCCTTTTGGGGGACAGCGGGACAGGTCGCCGGCCGCCGCGTTGCCCGTAGCGGCGACGAGCGGATCACCACAGGATGAAAGTGACCGGTCGTCTACGCCGATGCGGCCTGTCCCGTTGCCGGGGCAGAAGCTATCACGGCTGAGTGCGTCATTTAAAGTCAGATGGGGGATCCGTGCCCCGGTCAGCGCGCGGTGACCGGGTGGCCCAGGTCGATCCACTCGCCGTTGCCCGCGGTGCGCAGCCGGCCGGCGATGCCGGCGTCGTCGAAGGCCCGCTCGATGTCGGAGCGGGTCTCGCTGAAGTGCGCCCATCCGTCGCAATGGGCGGCCACGACCACCGGCGACCCCAGCACCGCGGCCGCGGCACTGGCCCGCTGCGCGGTGAGCGTCAGCGGCCTGCCGCGCATCTTCGACGGCACGCGCGCAGCGCCCACGAACAGGACGGCCACGTCGACGGGCGGCACCCGCCCGGTGATCTCCGCCACCACCGCGAGCGAGGCGTTGTCACCGCTGACGTAGATGGTCGGGAGCCCGTCCCCCGTCAGGACGAAGCCGGTGACCTCGCAGTTCACGTGCCCCTGCTCGTCGCGTTCGCCGTCGTCGGGACCGTGCTGTGCGGGGACGGCGAGGACGGTGACGGTGCCACCGGAAGGGCGGGGGAGCGAGACGCTCTCCCAGGCCGGGAGCCCCTCGGCCGGAGGGCCCAGGCGCCGTGCGGCGGCGGGGCCGGTCAGCACGAGGGGCGACCCGAGGGCGAAGGCGCGGCCGCGGGTGTCCAGGTTGTCGGGATGGAGGTCGTGGCTGACGAGGACGGCGTCCACCGGCCCCAGGGCGTCCTCGCCGACGGCCGGCCCCGCGGTCTTGGTGAGGTACCCGTGGTCGCCCGGATCGTCGAAGGTGGGGTCCGACACCAGGCGCAGCCCGCCGACGTCGATCACCGCGGTGGGGCCCCCGAGGACGCTGATCCCCTCAGGGCGGCGGACGGGACTGACCCGGTCGTTCATGACGGCACCTTTCCTGTCGGGACGCTCTCGGGGCACGTCACCGCGCCCCCACGCGATCACATCACACACACGGTGCCTTCGCCGGAGTTGGCGCCCGCGCTTCGCAGCCCGCCTGCCGGGAACCGTGGTTGCGGGCGATCCACGACCGCGGGTTCGCGTGGTGATCCGTCACAGGGCCTGATGCCTTTCGGTTCCGGGGCCGGCCGGCACGCGCGCCTTCGAAGGTGCTGTCCCGCCCGAAGACGGCCTTCAAGAATTGATGGCAACTCAAGCTACTTGCCCGTATTTACGTTCAATGTTCTACTTCATTGACCGGGCAAGCACTGCGGGTGTGGGGACGCCCCTTGCCCGGGCATGGGGACGCGGCCCTGCGGTGATGAGCCACCGCGGGGCCGCACATTTCCCCTCGCCGGGTCCCCGCCTCGGGAAGCGGCGAAGCTCAGGTCGAGGGCCGGGACGTCCAGGGCGTGGACCACGAACATGTAGCGGTGCGCGGCGTCGCCGGGCGCCGGCGCGCCGCCGAGGAAGCAGCGTCGCCCCGTGTCGTCGGCGAGCATCTTCGCCCCGTCGGTGATGTCCGTGCTGGCCTCGTCGCCCGCGCCGGCGGGCAGGTGCTCCACGGACGGGGGGACGTCGTACACCGCCCAGTGCCAGAAGCCGCCGGCGGTCAGGGCGTCGGGGTCGTAGCACGTAACGGCGAAGCTCCGCGTCCCGGCGGGCCGGCCGCTCCACTCGGACGCGGCGAACGGTCCTCGCCCGGCCTGCCGAACATGCCGCTGCGCTGCGCGACGCCCAGGGTCTCCCCGTCGGCGATGTCCGTGCCGGCCGGCGTGAACCCGGGCACCGGCGGCAGCACCCCGTAAGGGTCGAAGCGCCCGGTCACGTCCGCCTCCCCGCTACTTGCCCGGCGTGCCGGCGTCGCGCAGGCCCGAGAACGCGGCGCGCAGCTCCTGGGTGAAGATGCCGGGGACCTCCCAGGCCGCGAAGTGGCCGCCGCGGGGAACCTTGTTGTAGTAGACGAGGTCGTGGTAGGCGCGTTCCGCCCAGCTCAGGGGCGCCTGGTAGATCTCGCCGGGGAACACCGTGATGGCCGCGGGGATGTCCACCGACACGGCGTTGAAGTTGTTGGCGTTGTTCTCCCAGTACAGCCGCGCGGAGGAGACCGCCGTGTCGGTCAGCCAGTAGAGGCTGATGTCGTTGAGAATCTCGTCCTTGGTGAGCACCCGCAGCGGGTCGCCGTCGCTGTCGGTCCAGGCGGCGATCTTGTCGTACATCCAGGCGGCGAGGCCCGCGGGCGAGTCCGTCAGCCCGTACCCCACGGTCTGCGGGCGGGTGACCATCATGGCCGAGTAGCCGGAGCCCGTCTTGTAGAAGGTGTTGAGCTTGTCGTACGCGGCCCGTTCGTCGGGGGAGAGGCCGGCCGGGGCCGGGTCTCCGCAGGCGAGCCTCTTCGCGAGGTCCGGCGGCACGGTGGCCGGCATGTTGACGTGGATGCCGATCAGCCCGGGGGGCTTCTGCGCCGCCATCTTGTCCGACACCACCGAGCCCCAGTCGCCGCCCTGGGAGACGTAACGCGTGTACCCCAGACGCTGCATCAGCACGGCCCAGGCGCGGGCGATGCGGCTGGGGTTCCAGCCGGTGGTGGTGGGCCGCTCCGAGAAGCCGTACCCGGGCATCGAGGGGATGACGAGGTGGAAGGCGTCCCGTGCGCGGCCGCCGTGAGCGGTGGGGTCGGTCAGGGGGCCGATGACCTTGAGGAACTCCAGCACCGAGCCCGGCCAGCCGTGGGTCAGGATCATCGGCAGGGCGTCCGCGTGGCGCGACCGGACGTGGATGAAGTGGATGTCGAGCCCGTCGATCCTGGTCTTGAACTGCGGGAGGGAATTGAGCTTCGTCTCGATCCTCCGCCAGTCGTAGTCCTTTCCCCAGTAGCGCGTGAGCATCTTCATCGTCGCCAGCTGGACGCCCTGGGACTGGTCGGGAACGGTCTCGCGGTCGGGCCACCGCGTGGCGTCGACGCGCCGGCGGAGCTCGTCGAGGTCCGCTTCCGGGATGTCGATGCGGAAGGGCCGCACGGCCGTGGCGTCCGCTGCCGCCGCCGTCCCCTTCGCCGCCTCCGGCGTCCGGGAGGCCAGGCCGAATGCGCCCGTGGTCGCCGCGGTCGCCGCGGCGGCGGAGGAGAGCAGGATCTTTCGCCGAGATAGCAGACTGGAAAGGTCGGGCATGGCAGATCTCCGGTCGTCCCGATTCCCGGGAGGGAAGTCTCGTCGGCGTGCGCGTCCCTCATCGCTGACGGCGCAAGCGCCGCGCGGATACGTGGCACGGATGCCCGGCGCCGATGCCCGGCAGGGAGCCGCCGTGGCCCGGGAGCGCGGGCCGGCACGTGAGCCGAGGGCCGAGGGCCGATATAGGGGTGTTCGGACGAGACGAGACGCTATGTGCCGCCCTGTCACCCCGCAACTCGGGATCGGCCCTGGTGACCGCCGCCCCGGAACCGCCCGACGGGTCCGCTGGGTGACGACGTGTCATCGTGGTCCCGACGCATGCCGCGGACGTCCCGACAGGTCGTGTCCGCGGCCCCGCACCCGAACAGAGACCGGCAGGGGAAACCGACGTGGCAACGTTGAACGACTTCGCGGAACTCGCCCGCGCCGAACAGGGCCTGGGCACGGTGTCGACGCTGCGCGCCGACAGCACCATCCAGTCCTCGGTGGTCAACCTCGCGGTCATGAGGCATCCGCTCGCCGACGCGGACGTGGTGGCCTTCGTGACCTACGGCAAGGTCAAGCTCGGCAACCTCAGGGAGCGCCCCCGGCTCGCCGCCTCCGTCCGCTCGGGGTGGCACTGGGCGACGGTGGAGGGCGCCGCCGAGATCATCGGCCCCGACGACCCGCACCCGGCGGTCGACGCCGACGGCGTGCGGCTGCTGCTCCGCGAGATCTTCACCGCGGCCGGCGGCACCCACGACGACTGGGACGAGTACGACCGGGTCATGGCCGCGGACCGCCGCACGGCCGTGATCGTGCGGCCCGAACGGATCTACGGCGTCTGAGCCGGTCCACCGGCTGCGACCCCGGATGATGTTTGCCACCATGACCCGTAGGCCGTGCCCATGGTGCCGACGGCAGCCCGGAGCAGGAGGACGTGATGGGGCA
The DNA here is from genome assembly GCF_042956445.1 of Streptomyces sp. NPDC008238. Classification (NCBI taxonomy): domain Bacteria; kingdom Bacillati; phylum Actinomycetota; class Actinomycetes; order Kitasatosporales; family Streptomycetaceae; genus Streptomyces; species Streptomyces sp. NPDC008238. The sequence goes on from NZ_JBIBGK010000009.1 coordinate 164,267, forward strand.
GCTCGACGGGAGGACGGCGGTGGTGACCGGCGGCTCGGCGGGGATCGGCCTGGCCTCCGCCCGCCGTCTCGCCGACGAGGGCGCCCACGTCTACGTCACCGGCCGCCGGCAGAAGGAGCTCGCCGCCGCGGTCGCGTCCCTCGGGACCGGAGCGACCGGCGTGCGGGGCGACGTCGCCGCCCCGGGCGACCTGGACCGCCTCTACGAGCGCGTCGCCGCGGACGGCCGGCGCGTCGACGTGCTGTTCGCGAACGCCGGGGTGGGGGAACGGGCGCCACTCGCCGAGATCACGGAGGAGCACCTCGACCTCGTCCTGGGGGTGAACGTCAAGGGCACGGTGCTCACGGTGCAGAAGGCCCTGCCGCTCTTGAACGACGGTGCGTCGGTCATCCTCACGGCCTCGATCTGGACGGTCGAGGGGCCCGAGGGCTTCGGCGTCTACTCGGCCACGAAGGCGGCGATCCGCTCCCTCGCCCGCACCTGGGCCAACGAGCTGAAGGGGCGGCGCATCCGCGTCAACGCCGTCAGCCCCGGCACGATCGCCACGGCCCAGCTCGACGCGGCCCTCGCGGCGGGCACGGAGGAGGGCCGGCGGCTGAAGGAGTTCCTGGTCTCCCGGATCCCGCTCGGCCGCATCGGCGACCCGGACGACGTCGCGGACGTGGTCCTCTTCCTCGCCTCCGACCAGAGCCGTTTCGTCACGGGCACGGAACTCTTCGTCGACGGCGGCACCGTACAGGTCTGACAGGGCCGGACCGCCCCGGGACCCGCGGGCATCCGCCGTCGCCTCGCCGCCGCAGCCACGGCCCCGGTTAGGCTGGGGCGTGTCCCTCATCGGCCGTGACCAGGAGCTTTCAGCGATCGGGGCCCTCCTCGACCGGCTGCGAGCGGGGGCCGGCGAGCGCCTGGTCGTCACCGGGCCGCCGGGGGTGGGCAAGACCGCGCTGCTGGCCGCCGCGGCGGAGCTGGCCGCCCGGCGCGGCATCCGGGTCGAACGGACCGGGGACCGCGCGCCGACCGGGCCTGCGGCGGCGGCGCCCCGACGGCCGGGTGAGCCCGTCCTCCTCCTGGCCGACGCCGGCACCGGCACCGGCACCGGTGACGGCTCGGCGGAGGAGGCCCCCGGTGCCGGCCCGCCCCCGGGGCCGCGGGCGATCCTGGCCGCCGCGCGGGAGTTCACCGGGCACGGGACGGAGCTGCGGCTGGGCGGACTGCCGGGGGCGGAGTTCGCGGCGCTCGTGCCGGGTCTGCCGACCGACGCCGTGCACGCCCTGTGGCTGGTCTCCGGCGGGCTTCCCGGCCCCGCGTTGTCGCTGGCCGCGCGGCTGAGGGGGCTGGACGACGGCGCCGACCCGGTGGCGCACCTGGCGCTGGTCGCCCCCTCACGGGCCCAGTTCCTCGAACTCGACCTCGGGCTCGTCCGCTTGCTGGAGGCGGCCGCCGAGCGGCCGCTCGCCCCGGCCGTCCGCGCCCGCGTACTGGCCCGCCTCGCCCGCGAACTGCTCGCCGACACCACAGCCGTGGCGCGCCGCCGCGACCTGGCGGACACCGCGCTCGGCCTGGCCCGCGCGTCCGGTGACCCGGGGACCGTCGCCGAGGTCCTCGACAGCCGGCTGCACGCGCTGTGGGATCCGGCCGCCACCGCCGAACGCCTCGCCACCGCCGAGGAGATCGTCGTGCGGGCCCGCCGGGCGGGCGACGCGGCGGCCGAGAGCCGCGGCCTGTTCTGGCGTTTCGTGGCGCTCGCCGAGACCGGCGACCTGGCGGCGGCCGAGGCGGCGCTCGGCGTGTACGCGCGGGCCGCGGAAGAGGCCGGGCAGACCGACGCCCGCGTGGTGGCACTCGCCCGGCAGGCGATGCTCGCCACCGTCCGCGGCCGGTTCGACGAGGCCGAGGCGCTCGCCGGCGAGGTCCTCGTGGCCGGGCGCAGGGCGGGCGTGGGCGACACCGAGCGGCTGGCCGGTTCGGTGCGCCACCAGGTGGCCGTCGTACGCGGGCGCGCCGAAGCCCCCGTCGAACCCTGGCAGCGGATGGCGCGCCGGCTGCCCGGGCACTTCTTCGAGGCCACGGCGGCGCGGGCGATGCTGGAGTCGGGGCGCGACGTGGAAGCCGGTCTGGAACTCGAACGGCTGCTGCCCGCGGTCCTCGCCGGCACCGGGCCGCGCTGGACCGGCGCGCTGGCCGACCTCGCGGCCGTCGCCGCGCGCACCGGGAGCCCGGCGGCCGCCGGGGCCTTGTACGAGGCGCTGCTGCCCCACCGGGGACGGCTGGTCGTGTGGGGCGGGGCCAACACGATCACCGGTCCCGTCGACGACTACCTGGGCCGGCTGGCGGCACGCCTCGACAGGCCCGGGGCCGCTCTCGGCCACTTCGACACGGCCGCGGAGCTGTCCCGCCGTCTTGGTGCCCTGCCCTGGCTCGCGTGGACCCTGGCGGCGCGGGCGGACGTCCTGAGCCGGCGGGACGCCGCCGGGGACCGGGAGCGGGCGGCGCAGGACCGGGCGGAGGCCCGGTCGATCGCCGAGCGCCTGGGCATGGACGGGTTGCTCCGCACCCCGCGGGCCTCCGCCGCGTCCCCGGCGACGGCCGCGTCCGGGGCGGCAGCGGACGTCGGCCCGTGGCACTGGGTGCTCGACGGGCGGGACTGGCGGCTGGAGGCCGGCGGTGAATCGGCCCTCGTCCCCGACGGGCGCGGCCCCCGCTACCTCCGCTCGCTGCTGGCCGCGCCCGGTGCGGAGATCCCCGCCCTCGACCTCGTGGCGGGCGGCTCCGGGCTGGCTGCCCCGCCCGCCGAGCCGCTGCTGGACGACACGGCCCGCGCCGCCTACCGCCGGCGGCTCGCCGTGCTCGACGAGCGGCTCGACGCGGCCGACCGCGCCGGGGACGTCGACGCCGCCGCGGCCGTACAGGCCGAGCGCGGAGCGCTCCTCGCGGAACTACGGCGCTCCGCCGGTCTGGGCGGCCGCCCCCGCGCCCACGGCAACGAGGCGGAGCGGGCCCGGGTCGGCGCCACGAAGGCGCTGTGGGGGACCGTCCGGCGCATCGAGGCCGCCGCCCCGCTCGCCGGCGCCCATCTGCGGGCGTCCCTGCGCACCGGCCGCGTCATGCGCTACCAGCCCGCCCCCGGCGGTCCCGGCCGCTGGCGGCTGTGACGGCCGTCACGAACCGATCGTTCCCTGCGGTGTCACGCCTCCTGGGTGTACGGCACGCACCACAGGAAGGACACCCCACATGAGCACCGGCGGAGCACCCTCGACGTACGCGGGTCTGCGGGCGGAGCGCCACGGCGAGCCGGACGGGCGGCCGCCGCTCGTCCTGCTGCACGGGCTGAGCTACGACCGGCACCGATGGGGCCCGCTGCTGCGGGAGCTGAGGGCCCTCGACCCGGCGCGCGGCGTCCTCGTCGTGGACCTGCCGGGGCACGGACAGTCGCCGCCGCTGGACCGGCACGGGCTGGACGACGTCGCCGGCGTGGTGCACCGGGCCGTCACCGAGGCGGGCCTGACCCGGCCCGTCGTGGTGGGGCACTCCCTCGGCGGCGCCATCGCCACCGCGTACGCCGCGGCCCACCCGGCGAGCGGTGTCGTCAACATCGACCAGCCGCTGCGTGTCGGGGGCTTCGCGGAGATGCTGCAGCGCAACGCCGAGGTGCTGCGCGGCCCCGGCCACGACGCCATTTGGAACGGCCTGCTCGGCCGCATGGGCATCGACGGCCTGCCGCCCGAGGCACGGGCCCTCGCCCGGCCCGACGCGGTTCCCGCGCCGGAGCTGCTGCTGACGTACTGGGACGAGCTGCTGACCACCCCGCCCGTGACGCTCGACGAGCGCAACGCCGCCCGGCTGGAGCGCATCGCCGCCCGGGGCACCCCGTACCACTATGTCGCGGGCGCCGAGCCCGACCCGGAGTACCGCGCGTGGCTCTCCGGCGCCCTGCCGGACGTCACGATCACCGTGCTGCCCGGCAGCGGCCACTTCCCGCACCTCGCCCACCCCGCGGAGGTCGCCCGCCTCCTGACGTGAGGCGGCGGCGGTGAGGCGGCGCGGTGAGGCGGCGGCGGTGCGGCGGCGGCGCGGTCCGCCCCGGCGGTGCGGTCCGCGGCCGGGGAAGTGGGGCGGGGTACGCCGTTGCGTACCCTTGCGGCATGCGCATGCGCCCCACTTTGAGCTGGACCCCGACCGAGGACCTGCCGCCGGGTACCACGGACGTGGGGCCGGTCGCGGACGCGCTGGGCGGCGGCGGCGTACTCGTCCTCACCGGGGCGGGCATCTCCACGGAGTCGGGCATCCCCGACTACCGGGGGGAGGGCGGGAGCCTGAGCCGGCACACCCCGATGACCTACCAGGACTTCGTCGGCGGCGCCCCGGCCCGGCGGCGGTACTGGGCGCGCAGCCACCTGGGCTGGCGCACCTTCGGCCGCGCGCGTCCCAACGCCGGACACCGGGCGGTGGCCGCGTTCGCGCGGCACGGCCTGCTCTCGGGGGTGATCACCCAGAACGTCGACGGCCTGCACCAGGCCGCCGGCAGCGAGGACGTGGTGGAACTCCACGGAAGCCTGGCCCGGGTCGTCTGCCTCACCTGCGGCGCGCTCAGCCCGCGCGCCGAACTCGCGCGGCGGCTGGAGGAGGCCAACGCGGGCTTCGCGCCGGTGGCCGCGGGGATCAACCCGGACGGTGACGCCGACCTCACCGACGACCAGGTCGGGGACTTCCACGTCGTGCCCTGCGTGGTCTGCGGCGGGGTCCTCAAGCCCGACGTGGTGTTCTTCGGCGAGGCCGTACCGCCCGCGCGGGTCGAGCAGTGCCGCGAACTGGTCCGCGGGGCGGCCGCGTTGCTGGTCCTCGGGTCCTCGCTGACGGTGATGTCGGGGCTGCGGTTCGTCCGTCAGGCCGCCGAGGCCGGGAAGCCGGTGCTGATCGTCAACCGCGACGCGACCCGGGGCGACCGGCACGCCCTCACCCGGGTCGCGCTCCCGCTCGGACCGGCCCTGACCGCCGTGGCCGGCCGGCTGGACGTACCCCTCGACGGCCAGGAGGCGGCCCCGGCGATCGGGTGACGGTCACGGGGTCCCGGCCTGCCGTCGCATGAGTGCGCACGAGGCCGGTCCGGCCGCGGGGGTCGACCACCGCGGACGGACCGGCCGCATGTGCCGCGGGTCCGGTGGGCGTGCGCCTCAGCGCAGGCCGAAGGCCCGGATCACCGTCTGGTGCACGGAGTTGCCCGCCGAGTCCCCGGCGTTCGCCCGCAGCGAGACGAAGGACGCCGTGCGCGGGGCGTCGAGGCGGAACCGTCCGTCGCCGCCGCGGTCGGCCTTGTGCCAGGTCCGGCCGTCGTCGTACGACAACTCGAGCCCCACCGCGCCGATCCTGCCGGCCAGGCCCGCGCGCTGCAGGTGGGCGGCGGTGACGGAAAAGGTGTCGTGCCGCCCGGCGCGGCCCGCCGCGTCCGTGGCGATCCCGTAGTCGAGCTGCACCAGCGGCAGCACCACGGTGACGCCGTCGGTCGCCGCCTCGGAGACGAAGTCCCACTCGGTGCGCGTGCGCGACGAGTACGGCGTGTAGGTCACGTCGCGATCACCGGTGACGACCAGCCGGTAGGGCAGCCTGCGGGAACTGGGGGCGTCGCCCCATACGTCGGTGGCGCCGCCCTCGCCCAGCTCCGTGCCGCCCTGGTACAGGGACTGCCGCTGGGTGCCGGCCGGGTCCTGGTTCCATCCGACGTGGTCGCCGCCGCCCCAGGCGGGGATGTCGGCGTACAGGTGGTCGCCGCGGCGGGTGGGCGGGAGGTTGTTGAAGAAGGTGTCGTTCAGGAAGGGGCGCTGGACCGGCTTGAACCACTCCTCCGACTGCCTGCTGCCCGCCCGATAGGCGGCCCTGGCGCCCTCCTCGAAGCCCAGGTACGGGACGTACGCCTGCTGGTGCCAGCGGACGCCGCTCGTGGAGACCCAGTCGGTGCGCTTCCCGTACGCGGGCTCCGGCATGAGGGGGCCGGAGGACCAGTCGACGCCGTCGAGCCACTCGTAGCGGAACTCGCTGCCGAGGACGTCGTGCTTCGGGCTCGCGAAGGTGACGTCGATCCGGGCCAGGTCCTTGGTGTCGCCCTTGACCGTCATCGTCGAGGGGATCTCGTTGTGCCAGACGTGCGCGAGGTCGTAGACGTAGGGGCTCGCGGTCTCGGACCCGACGGTGATCCCGGTTCCGCCGTCCGCGGCCTGCCGGATCAGCGTCTCGCCCTCCTCGGTGCCGAGGAGGCCGACGTCGAGTGCCACGGCCTGCTCGCCGGGGGGCGCGTAGGAGCGCAGCGGCCGGCCGTACCCGTTCTCCACGACGAGCATGAGCTTCGCGCCGGCGGCGACCGCGTTGGCGGCCTGGTCCCAGTCGCTGACGTCGTCGTTGTGCCGGACGACGACGGCCTTGCCGCGCGCGTCGAGGTGGGCGAAGTCCGTGGCCGACCCCTGGCCCGCGAAGACCAGGGGCAGCTTGTGGGTGCCCGCGGGCAGCGGGGTGATGCCCTCCTGGCGCAGGATGCCCGTGAAGTCGGTCGTGCGCGTGGCGACGGCCAGCGCCGGCTTCTCGGCCCGCCAACGGGCGGTCAGGGCGAAGTCGCCGTGGGTCACCTTGTGGGTGGTGGGCTGCGCCCAGATGCTGTCGTAGTACAGCCCGTCGGCGGCCAGACCGGACCGGACGCCGTTCATGACGCGGTTGTAGCCCAGCTTCTGGAACGTCACGTCGCTGCGCTGAGGGGTGGTCATCGTGATGCGCTTGGCCTTGGTGGCGTCGAACGTGACCGTGGTGTCGCGGTCCAGCAGGACGTCGGGGTCGCCGAGCAGGGCCAGGCCCCGGGAATGGGGACCGTGGACGCCCTCGACCTCCTGGTAGGAGAGCACCGAGTACACGTCGTCGGGCAGGAGCAACTCCGCGGTGCCGGAGGGCCCGACACCGATGATCTCGGGGTCGTCGTGGCCGGCCCTCAGCAGCCAGACGTCGCCGGACGTCGGGTTGCCCGCGGAGTCCTTGAAGGTGAGGGTCAGCTGGTGCATCGTGGCGGAGCCGAGGGAGAGGGCGGTGTGCGCCACGGCCCTGCCGGCGGTGTCCGTCGCGAGCACCTGGCCCGAGTAGTGGGTCCTGGCGGTGCCCGCGGAACCGTCGATCGTCAGCGTGACCTCGGCGGTACCGTGTGCCGGGACCACGACGTCGGACGCCGACAGGCGGAACATGCCGGCCGGAGCCTGCGGCGCCTCGACGGACAGCGCGAGCGCGACCGGTGTGCCGGTGGTGTTGGTGTACGTCACCGGGCGCCGGACGGTGCCGCCCTCGTCCTGCGCGGCGGAAGCGGTCGCGTAGGCGGTCGCGGAGGCGAAGACCTCGGCCTGTGCCGCCGCGGCGACGTCCAGCCGGCCGCTCCCCGCCTCGAAGGCGTCGTACGCCGGGGTCCGCCGCGAACTGCTGGCCAGCAGGTCCTTCAACTGCGGGCCGGTGAGCTGCGGGTGGGCCGCGGCGAGCAGGGCGGCGGCGCCCGCGACGTGCGGGGTGGCCATGGAGGTGCCGCTCATCGACTGGTAGGCGCCCTGGTCGTTGCCGTCGAACCGGGAGTTGGCCGCCAGGATGTCGACGCCGGGGGCGGTGATCTCCGGCTTCAGCGCGCCGTCGACACGAGGGCCCCTGCTCGAGAACGGGGCCAGCGCGTCGGTGGCGTCGACCGCACCCACGGTCAGCGCCGAAGCGGCCGTACCGGGTGTCGCGACGCTGCCCTGAGCACCCGAGTTGCCCGCGGCGACCACGAACAGCGCGCCGGTCTGGGCGGTCAGCCGGTCCACGGCGAGGCTCATCGGGTCGGTGCCGTCGGACACCCCGGCACCGAGGCTCATGTTGACGATCCTGGCGTGCTGGTCGACGGCCGCCCACTCCATGCCGGCCAGGGCGTAGGAGATCTGTCCGCTGCCGTACTTGTCGAGCACCTTGCCGATGTGCAGCCCGGCGCCCGGCGCGACGCCCTTCTCCTTGCCGCCGGAAGCGGCACCGGTGCCGGCGATGATCGACGCGACGTGGGTGCCGTGTCCGGCGTAGTCGTCGGTGGTCTCGTCCGGTACGAAGCTCTGCCGGTTCGCGATGCGGTCCGCCAGGTCCGGGTGGCTCGCGTCGACGCCGGTGTCGAGGACGGCGACGTCCACGCCCTGCCCGGTGTCACCGCCCTGCCAGACCTGCGGGGCGCCGATCTGCGCGGTGCTGTCGGCGAGGTCGGCGTGGACGGGGGCGTCGAGCCAGATGTGCGCTATGCCGCCGGCGAAGGACGGCCGGGTGTTCCGCGCCCGGGCGCCGTCGCCGGCCGCCTTCCCGGCGACGGACTCCCAGAAGTCGTCCGCGCGGGAGCGGTCGGCGGTGAGGGCGGCGCCCTGGATGCTGTCGAGGTTCCGCACCCGGCGCGCGCCCTCGGGGACGGCGGACGCGCGGCGCGCGGCGCCGGGCTCGGTGTAGGAGACGATCAGCGGCAGCCGGTCGCGGTGCGCGTCGTCGTAACCGTCGGCGATCAGGCCGGTGACGTTGAACAGTTGCCGGTCGAGGGTGCCCTGCGCCAGGAAGGGCAGCACGGACTCCGGATAGACGTACAGGTCGTCCCCCGCCGTCACGATACGCGTCCGGGCCGGCAGCCCGTCGGCCCCGCGGACGGTGACGGTACCGCCGGAACCGCCGCCGCCCCGGGCGGCCTGACCGGTCGTCACGACGTCGCCGGTGATCAGTGTGACGGTGTGGTTCCCCGCGGGCACATGGTCCGCCGTGGACGCCGGCGGGGGAGCCGGGGTGCCGACGGGGGTGACTGCCTCAGCCCCGATCGGGCTGGTGAGCGCGAGAGCCGAAGCGGCGGCGATGACCGGCACACTCCAGCGTTTGACGTGTGATCTCAACGGTGTCCCTGCGATGGGTCCGGGCAGGGGACGAGACCGTCCTCTGCCGTCCAGGGCGCCGGCCGTTGCGGGGTGGCGTCACCTGGGCTGGGTGATCATATGCACGGATGAATTCGCTGTGAAGAGTGGTGCCCGTTCATTGTGAACCGTGTGGCCCGCCCTCGTGCTCGCCCCGCCCGGGTGGCGGTCGGTCGAGTGCGGTTCCGACCGCCCAAGTGCCGTACGACCTGCCGCGGCGCCGGGTCGACCGTGGGGCACGGCATCGCCGCGGCCTCGCGCGGAGCCAAGGATGCGATGTCGAGTGCCGGATCACACTGTTCGTTCCTCTCAGCCGTGGCCATCCGGCTCGCGGGGACGTAACCTGCGGGGATGAAGGGACGGTTCGCCGACGTGTTGCGAGGCCTGATGAACCATCGACGCCTGACCCCCGAGGCCGTCGCCCAGGCGTCGGGACGCGCCGGGTCGACGATCGGCATCACCGAGGACATCAGCCCCGTGCCGGAGATGCCGGTGGCCGACCTGCGAGTGATCGCGGGCCTGCCCGACGCCCCGGCACCCGGCCGCTCCGCCCCCTACCGGGTCGCGACCGAGATCGGCGAACTCGTCGCCGTCGCGAGCCGGCTCACCCTGGAGCAGCTGGCGCCGGCGCACCTGGTAGCGATCGCCCGTGACCACCGGTCGGCCACGGCTGACTGACGTGCCGTCACGTCCACGGGGTCACACGGCGCCGCGTCACGGCGAGCGGAATGCCGGTGACGCCGACGGACCGACGCGCATCAGCCGTGGACGGTGCGGCGCCCGTGGCCGTGCCGGATCACGGGAGCAGGGGCCGGGCTGACCTCGGCCCCGTCGTAGGCCGGCGCCCGGTGGTCACTGCCCGGCCGGGGCGGGGCACGAGGGGCCGGCTGTCTGGGTCTTGGTCCAGCCGTCGCCGAGGACGTGGACTGTGGCGTCGGGGCGGGCGTCGGAGGGGGGCTCGCCAGCGCCGCCGACGGCGCCGCCGGCGGCGTCCGTCGAGCGGGACGCGGTGAACGGCCCGCCCACGCCGGACACCGTGCAGGCCAGCTGCATCATGGCCCGGCGGCTGAACGGGGGCAGGCCCTTGGGGAGTTGCACGTAGACGCCGTCGCTGCCGGTCTTCACCTGCAGCCCGTCCTTCAGGCGGGGCAGCTCCGTGGTGACCTGCGTGGCCTCGTCGGGGCTCGGTCCGCCGAACAGCATGCGGACGGCGGCCTCGACGTCCCAGGGGGTGGTCGCCTTGCGGACGAAGGCCCTCGGCTTGCCGTCCTCGAGGAAGTACAGGGAGACGAGGACCGGCTTCGCGTTCTGCGGGACGGGGGAGTACATGCCGCTCGCCGGTTCGCCGGCCTCGATGACCCCGGACGGGGGGACCCCGCAGGCCGTCAGCGCGAGCGCCGCCGCGAGCCCGGTCGTGAGCGCCCACAGGCGCGCCCGCCTCACCGGGCACCCGCGTCGTCGTCGGCCGCGGGGTCGCCGGGGGCGCCGTGCAGGGGGAGCTCGACCGTGAACGCCGCGCCGCCCCACAGCAGGTTGGCGGCGCTCACGCGGCCGCCGTGCAGGCGCACGTTCTCCGCGGTGATGGCCAGGCCCAGCCCGCTGCTCTCGCTCCTGGTGCGTGAGCTGCTGGCCTTGTAGAAGCGTTCGAAGATGTGCGGCATGGCTTCCTCGGCGATCCCCGGTCCGTTGTCGGCGACCTCGATGACGGCCCACGGCACGCCCGCGGGATCCTCGCGCACGCCCACCGTCAGCCGCACCGGCGGCTCCCCGTGCCGCAGCGCGTTGCCGACGAGGTTGGCGAGCACCACGTCGAGCCGGCGCGGATCCACCCGGGCCCGGAGCGTGCCGGGCGGGGGCAGGTGGGTCTCCACCCCGCCCTGCCATCCCCGGGCGGCCAGGGTGTGCTGGACGAAGTCGGCCAGGTCGATCTCGTCCACGTTGAGTTCGGCCGCGCCCGCGTCGAAGCGGGAGATCTCCATCAGGTCGTTCACCAGCACGCTCAGCCGGCTCGTCCCCTCGCTGACGAGCCGCAGCGCCTCGCCGGTCTCCCGGTCCAGGCGCAGCGCGTTCTCGTCCAGGACGTCCGTGACCGCCGACATCGCCGCGAGCGGGGTGCGCAGTTCGTGGGAGACGTCCGCGACGAAGCGGCGGGCCTGGGCCTCCATGCGGCGCAGCTCCGCGACCGACCGTTCCAGCGCCGCCGCCGTGTGGTTGAAGGACTGGGAGAGGTCGGCGAGTTCGTCGGTCCCGGTGACGGCCAGCCGGACGTCGAGGTGCCCTTCGGCCATCCGGCGCGTCGCGCCGCGCAGCGCCCGTACGGGACGGAGCACTCCGCTCGCGGCCAGCAGTGCCAGGACGACGGCGAGGCCCAGGGCGACCAGGGTGGCGTGCTCGATGGCGCTGACCATCGCCTCGACGTAGGCCTGTTCGGTGTCCTGCGGCACGGCCAGGTACATCACGAGCCCGGACAGCGTGGGCTCCTTGGCCTCGCCGCTGTCGTAGGTGACCGGCAGGCCGACGACGAGCCAGGGGCGCCCGTCGGCGTTCACCCGCTGGAACACGGCGGCGCGCTTGGTCGCCACCGAACGGCGCAGTTCGGGGCTGAGCATGTCGAACTGGGCGCCCACCGCCCAGGCGCGCAGGTCGCCGTAGGTCGCCATGACCCGCCACTGCTGGGACTGGTTCGCGCGCTGCACATGGTTCACCGCCGCATCCAGGTCCGACTGGCCCGGCCGGAGGGGGATGTTGAGGGCCGCCTCGTTCACACCGGCCCGGAACTGCCGGATGACGGCGTCCTGGCTCTGCTGCAGCACCCCCGTGCGCGCCTCCCGGAAGGCGACGGCCCCGGTGCTCAGGGCGCCGGCCATGGTCACCAGGACGAAGGCCACCACCAGTCGGGAGCGCAGCCCCCGCAGTGGCAGCGGCACCTTCTCCAGTGCCGCCTGGTGGAACCGCCGCCGGCCGCGACGCCCGGCCGGGGCGTCGTGGGCCGTGGGGGCGGAGCCTTTGGCGTCGTACGGCATGCCGGCGGAGCCCGTACGGGCGGAGCCCGTGGCGTCGTGGGCCGCGGCGCTCCCGTGCTCCCGGGCGTCCCGTCGCGCCCGTGCCGGTCCCCGGCGGCTCACGCGGTACCGAAGCGGTAGCCGAAGCCGCGCACGGTCTGGATGTACCGGGGTGCGCCGCCCAGTTCGCCGAGCTTGCCGCGCAGCCGCTTCACGCAGGCGTCCACGAGCCGTATGTCGCCGTAGTAGCTGTGCTCCCAGACGGCTTCGAGGAGCTGCTGGCGGCTGAAGACCTGTCCGGGCGAGGCCGAGAGGGTCAGCAGCAGCCGGAGTTCGGAGGGGGCGAGCGCGACGGTCTCGCCGCGGTGCGTCACCACGAGGCCGGCCCGGTCGATGGCCAGCTCCCCGTGCGACTCCGCCCGGGGCCGCACGGAGTCGGAGACCGACGCGTCCTGCCGGCGCAGCACGGCCCGTATGCGCGCGTCGAGCACGCGGGCCTGCACCGGCTTGACGACGTAGTCGTCCGCCCCGGCCTCCAGGCCCACGACCACGTCGATGTCGTCGCCCTTGGCGGTGACCATGATGATCGGCACCTGGTCGCGTTCCCGTATGCGCCTGCACACGTCGAGACCGGAGATTCCCGGCAGCATCAGGTCGAGCACGACGACGTCCGGGTGGAAGGGGCGGAGCTGCTCCAGTCCCTCCTCACCCGTTCCGGCGGCGAAGACGTCGTGCCCCTGGTGTCGCAGCCCCAACTGGACGGCCTTACGGACATCTGGGTCGTCTTCGACAATCAGGACTCGTGGCACTTCGCCAGTGTAAGCAGATCGCGATCGGCGGCCGTCCCGGGAAAGGGCCCCTCGTGGGAGCTGTTACAGAAGGGTCATACCCGGGGCGCGGGGGCGGCTCCGTCGCCGGCGGAGAGGTCTTCCGGCAGGCGTGCGTTACCGTTTCGTGATCCAGCGAGCTCATGGCGATCATTTCGGATGGCCACTTTGAGCTGCCATGGATGCATCCCACCGCGCCGGCCGCCACCGCACCTCGGGCCGCAGGCGCCGTCCGCGCCGCCGGAGCCGGCGCTATCTGGTCGTCACGCTGGCGGTCGCCGGACTGCTGGGCTCCGTCGCGTTCTTCCTCGACGGCGGGCGCGGCGAGGCCTCGGACGGGACGCGGCACCGGGGGAGCGTGGCGCACGTCACGCCCTCCCACTCCCCCTCACCGACGGCGACGCCCACCCCGCCCCCCAAGCCCAAGCCGACGAAGAAGCCGACGAAGAAGCCCACCCCCGCCAGGATCGGTGTCCCCGCGACGGGCAGCGGCACGTTCGTCACCGCGCAGGCCGGCGGCGTGAAGGTCGGGCGCGGCCCGCGGCCGCTGCGCTACGTGGTGAAGGTCGAGACCGGCCTCGACGTCTCGCCGCCCCAGGCCGCCGACGAGATCGCCGGCATCCTCGCCGCGCCCCGCGGCTGGACCCACAACCCGGCCTACGCCTTCCAGTTGGTGGGCGCGGGACAGCCCCACGACCTCACGGTGAGCATCGCCACGCCGGGCACGGCCGACGCCCTGTGCTGGGCGGGCATCCACCAGGACACCGAGGGCGAGTACAACTGCGAGGTGCCCGGCGGGGTCGTGGTGAACCTCAAGCGCTGGGCCGAGGGCTCGCCCACGTTCAAGGGGCCGATCCACGACTACCGGGCGCTGATCGTCAACCACGAGATGGGGCACTTCCTGGGCTACACGCACACGACGTGCGCGGGGCCCGGGCAACTCGCCCCCGTGATGATGCAGCAGATCAAGGGCCTGCACGGTTGTGTCGCCAACGCCTGGCCCTACGACGGGCACGACCGCTTCGTCACAGGACCGCACGTGCCGTGAACCCCGTTACGCCTGATGCCGGTGGGGCGGTCGTGAGGCGCAGCGCCCGCTGATACACGGTTGATGCGCGGCCGAGCGGCGGCGGATGCCCGGCGGGGACCCGCCTCGCGCATGATGGAGGCCCTGTACCTGCGTCCGATGGGAAGAGATGTCGGTTTCCGTGACAGAGGGGGCGGCGGCCCCGGCGCCCGTGACCGTCCTGCTCGTCGAGGACGACGAGGTGATCCGCAGGGCCGTCACCATGGCGCTGGAGCGCTACGGCTACCGCGTCACCTCGGCCGCCGACGGCCTGACCGGACTCGAACTGTTCCGGGAGGGCCGCCATGACCTGCTCCTGCTGGACGTGATGCTGCCGGGCCTGGACGGCATCGGGCTGTGCCGGCGGGTCAGGGAGACCAGCATGGACCCGATCCTGATGATGTCCGCGCGCGGCGATGCCCTCGACGTGGTCTCCGGCCTGGAGGCGGGCGCGGACGACTACGTGGTCAAGCCCGTGGACACCGCGGTGCTGGTGGCCCGGATCCGCTCCCTGCTGCGGCGGGCGACCTTCACCCCCGACACCGGCGCAGGTCCGTCCGGCCTCGGCCCGTCCGCCCCGGCGGCCCGGCCCGAGCAGACGGAGAGCCCCGCGCGCCTCGTCTTCGGCGACCTGACGATCGACACCGCGGGCCTCGAGGTGTCCCGGGCCGGCGCACCGGTCGCGCTCGCGCCCACCGAACTGCGGCTGCTCCTGGAGTTCGCCGCGAACCCCGGCGTGGTGCTGGACCGGAACACCCTGCTGCGCAACGTGTGGGACTACGGCTGGGACGGCGACAGCCGCGTGGTGGACCTGTGCGTGCAGCGGCTGCGGAAGAAGGTCGGAGCCGAACGGATCGAGACCGTCCGCGGCTTCGGCTACAAGTTGCGGCGCTGACATGGACACCGTCCGCGAGTTGCTCAACTGGCGTTCCCTGCGCTGGAAGATCGCCCTGCTCGTCACCCTGGCCTGCTGCGTGATCGCGCTCACCGTCGGAGTGCTGGTCCACCGCAGCACACTGGCACGGTCGATGAACGACGGCGGCGCGAAGGCCGCGGCCCAGCTGGAACAGGCCGTGGTCGCGTACAAGGACGAGGGAACACCGCCCGACGGGCTGGAGACGGTCCCGGAGGCGATGCCCGGCGAGCTGCTCGACCGGCTGCGGCACGGCCAGGGACCGAGCGCCGGCTACGCCACCTGGTACGACGGCGACAGCCCCGGGGACCACCCGCGGATGTGGGCGGCGCGGCTGTACCGGGACCGGCCGGTGGCGGTCGCGACGGACATGACGCCCGACCTGCTCACCCGGCGTGCCCTGGACCGGCACATGTGGAAGTACTCCCTGGCCGCGCTGGCCGTCGTCGTACCGCTGACGCTGCTCGCGGCCGAGCTGCCGCACCGCAGGCTGCGGCGCGTGGCGCGGACCGCCCGCCGCATCGCGGCCGGCGACCTGGCCGCGCGGACCGCCGCCGGCCCGCCCGGCCGTCGCGGCGGCGACGAGATCACGGAGATCTCCGCCACAGTGGACTCCATGGCCGACAGCCTCCTCGGGCGGCTGACGACCGAGCAGCGCTTCACCGCCGACGTCGCCCACGAGCTGCGCACCCCGCTCATGGGCCTGGTCACCGCGAGCGGGCTGCTGCCCGAGGGGGAGGCCACCGACCTGGTCCGGGACCGGGTGGGGGTGCTGCGGGACCTGGTGGAGGACCTGCTGGAGATCTCCCGGCTCGACGCGGGCGCCGAGCGGGCCGAAGCCAGACCGGTCCCGCTGGCCGAGGTGGTCGGGGAGTCGCTGGCCCGCACCGGACTGCCGGCCCGGTTCACCC
Source organism: Streptomyces sp. NPDC008238 (assembly GCF_042956445.1). Classification (NCBI taxonomy): domain Bacteria; kingdom Bacillati; phylum Actinomycetota; class Actinomycetes; order Kitasatosporales; family Streptomycetaceae; genus Streptomyces; species Streptomyces sp. NPDC008238. Next base: position 179,904 of record NZ_JBIBGK010000009.1, read on the forward strand.
CGGACGGCGCCGCGCGGGCGAGGACCGACCCGCGCCGGGTCGACCGGATCGTGGCCAACCTCGTCGTCAACGCCCACCGGCACGGCGGCGCGCCCGTCGAGGTCGCGGTGGCGGGCACCACCGTGACCGTGCGGGACCACGGTCCTGGCTTCCCGCCCGAACTGCTCGCGGACGGGCCCCAGCGCTTCCGTACCGGGGTGTCGGAGCGGGGGCGGGGCCACGGCCTCGGGCTGACCATCGCGCTCGGCCAGGCCCGGGTCATCGGCGCGTCGCTGTCCTTCGCCAACGCGCCCGACGGCGGCGCCGTCGCCACGCTGCGGCTGCCGGCCTCCGGCTGAGCTGCCGCCGGGCCCGCGCGCGACCGGGCCGGGGCGCGCCCGGGTCGATACACGACGGATGACCGGTAGAGCGGTGACGGAGACACGGTGACGGCCGGCCGGACACCGGCGCGCCCCACGGTGGGCGGTGTGCGTGAGAGCCACGCCGTGAACCCGTGGAGGTGCCCCGCCCATGCGCCCGGTCCCCGAACCCCGAGAGCACGAAGCGCCAGGTCCCCCGCCGCCGCGGTCCGGGGGACCGCGGCCCCTGCCGGGGGCGTCGCGTCCGCCGCGGCGGATCCCCGTCCCGGTCGCGGCCGGGGCCGCCGCCCTGGCCACCCTGATCGGCCTGGGCGCACTGGTCGTCACCACGGGGGACGACGGCCACGGGGCCGGGCGCTCCCGTACGGACGGTGACCACCGCGGGCGCACGGTTCCGCGCCTGACCGTGCCGCTGCCCTGGCCGTCCCAGGGGCAGGCGAGCGTCCTGGTGGAGGGGCTGGCCGACCTCGGGACGAGGGGCGAACAGCGTCCGGTGCCGATCGCAAGCGTCACCAAGGTGATGACCGCCTACGTGGTCCTGCGCGACCACCCGCTGCGCGGCGGGGCGACCGGCCCCCGGATCACCGTCGACCGGCAGGCCGCGGAGGAGTCGGTGTCCGGCGTGGAGTCCAGCGTGCCGCTCCGGGAGGAGCAGCGGCTGAGCGAACGGCGGCTGCTGGAACTGATGCTGATCCCCTCCGGCAACAACGTCGCCCGCATGCTGGCCCGTTGGGACGCCGGCACGCAGGAGGCGTTCGTCGACAAGATGAACCGCGCCGCCGACGACCTCGGCATGGACCGGACGACCTACACCGGGGCCAGCGGCATCGAGCCCACGACCGTCAGCACCTCCGGCGACCAGCTGAAGCTGGCCCGGCAGGTCATGCGCGACCCGGTCTTCCGGGCCGTCGTCGCCCTCCCCAGCACCACGGTGCCCGGTGTGCCCGGGCCGATCGCCAACACCAACACCCTGCTCGGCACGTCCGGTGTGATCGGGCTCAAGACCGGCTCCAGCACCCCCGCGGGCGGCGCCCTGATGTGGGCCGCCACCGCCCCCGACCGCGACGGGCACGGCCATCTCGCCCTCGGCGTGGTCCTGCACCAGCGCTCCGGCACCAGTCCGCAGGAAGGCCTGAACGCCGCCCTCGGCGCGAGCCACGCGCTGGTGGAGGGCGTACGGCGGTGGGTGGCGGGGACCGACCCCGGCTCCGCGGCCCGCGGTGCCCGGACCGGGGCCAGGTGAGCCGTCCGTGACCACCCTCCTGCGCATCCCCGGCGCCCTGCCGGACCCCGACGGCGAAGACCGTCCCGGCGGCCGCCCCGGCGCGTGGCGGCGCGGCCGCGTCCCGGCCGCCGTCGCCGCCGTGGCCGCGCTGCTGATGCTGGGCCACGCCCAGGTCCCCAACGCGGCCGGCCACCTCGGCAGCCTCCTGGAGACCTTCCTGCCGTGGACCGGGCTGGTCGTGCCGGTCCTGCTGCTGTGCGCGCTGCTGCGGCGCTCGGCGACGGCCGCGGTGGCCGTACTGCTGCCCACCGTCGTCTGGTGCGCCCTCTTCGGCGGCACGCTGGCCGACAAACGGGCGGCGGGCGGTGACCTGACCGTGGTGACGCACAACGCCAACGAGGAGAACCCGGACCCGGCGCGCACCGCCCGTGCCCTGGCGGCCTCCGGCGCCGACCTGGTGGCCGTCGAGGAGGTCGGCGACAACGCGACCGCGTACGGTGCGGCGCTGCACGCCCGCTACCCCTACCAGTCGGTGCAGGGCACGGTCGGCCTGTGGAGCCGCTACCCGCTCGCCGACGCCCGGACGGTCGACATCGCGCCCTGGCCGCGCGCGCTGCGCGCCACCGTCCGCACCCCCAAGGGCCCCGTCGCGGTCTACGTCGCCCACCTGCTGTCGGTCCGGGTCACGCCGTTGTACGGCTTCGGCACGGCCGGGCGGGACACCGCGGCGCGCGCCCTGGCCGCCGCCCTGCGCGCCGAACCCCTGCCCCGCACCGTGCTCATGGGCGACTTCAACGGCACCGCGGACGACCGGGCCCTGGCCGAGGTCACGTCCCAACTGCGCTCGGCGCAGGCCGAGTCGGGCGCCGGATTCGGTCTGACCTGGCCGGCGTCGTTCCCCGTGGCCCGGATCGACCACATCCTGGTGCGCGGCCTGCAACCGCGGTCGGCCTGGACCCTCCCCTCCACCGGCAGCGACCATCTCCCGGTCGCGGCCTCGTTCCGCCTGTGAACAACCGGCCCCCCACGGCCCGCGACGCCACCCCACGGCCCGCCCGGCCGCACCGCCGCCCCTCCGGCGGCGGTGCCGCGGTGACACGGGGGCTGACGCCGGTGCAGGGATTTCCCACGCAGGCGGCCGCCGACGACGGTCACGAACCGCCGGCCGGCCAGGCCGGCACGACCATCCCCGCGAGGTAGGGACATCGGTGATCGAAATCCACCTGGCAAGGGCAGTGCTCTCCGCCATCGTGCTGCGCGATCATTCGTCGCCCGATGAGATCGATCGCGACATCGCCTCCCAAGGGCTCGAGAACATCGCGGCGGAACTGGACTCGATGGACGAAGCGGAGCGTCAGGAGTTCAGGCGCGTTCTCAGCCGCATCGCCGAGGCGGAGCCGGGCGACGCGGCGTACGTCGATGAGTTGCCCAGGCTGCCGGGCTGGTGAGACCGGGCCGCCCGCGGCGGCGCGTGGGCCCCGGCAGACGGCCCGGGGGCCCACGCGGGGCGGAGGGCTACGCGGTGGTCCGGTAGGCGCGGTAGATCGTCTGCCGCAGCGTGTTGCCGTGCGCGTCCGTGAGGACGACGCGCAGCGAGACCGTGCCCGGGCGGGCGGGGTGGCGCAGTTCGAGCCGCTCGCGGTCGGCGACCTCGGCGGGCCGCCAGGTCCTCCCCTCGTCGTACGACACGGAGACCGCCAGCTTGCGCGCGGTGCGTGCGGTGGCCGCGCCCTCGACGGTGAACGGGACGGTGAAGGCCCTGCCCGCTCTGGCGGTGCTGGCCGCCCCCAGCTCGGGCGTGAAGCGCACCGCCGACAGCGGCAGCCAGGCGACGTCGTCCCCCGCCACGTGGGCGGAGTGGAAGGTCCACTCCGCGGTGACCCGGGTGCTGACCGCGGAGTTCGACCGGGCGCGCGTGACGTCCGTGGTGAGCCGGTAGGCCCGCCGCCCGGGCGGCAGGGTGTGGGTGTCACCGTCCAGGGGTGTGCCGGCGGTGAACACCGGGGTGCCGTCGGCGTACAGCGCGCTCCGGGCCGCGGTGTAGTCGGAGACGCCCGCGTGGCCCGCGCCGTCGGAGAACAGCGGCACGTAGGCGCTGAAGTCGTCGCCGGCACGGATCGCGCCGGTCGCCTCCCCGCCCGCGGCGTAGAGGTGCGGACCGAAGACGCCCACGTTGAACCGCTGCGCGTACCGCTTGCCCGCGGTATAGGCCCTGGCGCGGGTGACGGTCTGCCCGCTGTCCCACCGCGGTTCGCCGTCCGCGCCCGGAGCGCCGTACTGGCTGATGGCGTACTGCCACTTCACGCCCGGCAGGACGTAGTCGGTGACGGTGCGCGGCAGGGCGACCTCCTCGGGGAAGAAGTCGAACAGCGAGCCGTTGGGCAGCAGGGGAGCGGCGCTGAGGCTGCCGGTCTTGCCCGGGGCGGGTGCCCCGATGGTGACGGCCAGCTCGGCGAAGTCCCGGCGCCGCAGTTGCGCGGTGAATCCGGAGAGGTCGCCGGTGCGGTTCCAGACCGGCCGGTAGTTCACCGGGCCGTGGCTCCACGTGCCGTTGTACTGCGCGAACGCCTCGTCCGCCGGGAGGGGCGCCCCGAGTTGTCCGACGCGCAGGTCGTCGAAGCCGCGCATGACGTACGTGGCGGTGTAGCCGGCTCCGTCGACGGCGACGCCGAAGTTGAGCATGGCGTCGGTGTGCCGGGCCGCGCGGTCGGGCACGGTGATGCGGACGGGCCGGGCCTCGCGGGCGTCCATGACGAGGGTGGTGTCCCGGTCCAGGGTGAACTTCGGGTGCAGCAGCAGGGCCAGTTCCCCGTCGTCGGGACCGGCTCCGGTGGCCACGCGGCCCTCGAGCGTGTAGCGGCCCTTGGGCAGCCGTACCGTGAACTCGCCGTCCGTGGGGTCGGCGTAGTCCCGCCAGATGTCGCCGTCCAGCCCGTACACGCCCGTCTCGGCGTCCCCGGTGGGCTCGCCCCGCAGGTCCAGGTGCCTGACCGTCAGGTCGTACGACTCGACCTCGCGGTGCACGCCGAACGCGGTCCGCACGGTGGTGTCCCCGGCCGTCGCGGTCACCGAGCCGCCGAAGGCGCCGTCGGCGGTGCCCGCGCGGGGGTCGGCGGTCACGGACGCGGTCGCGCTGCCACCCGCCGGCACGGTGAGCCGCGCCGGAGAGACGGTGAACATGCCCTCGGCGGCGGGCTTCCCGTCGTCACTGAAGGCCTCGGTGGCCAGGTCGAGGGTCACCGGACGGTCGCCGTCGTTGCGGTAGACGATCTCCTTGGTGACGGGCAGGTCGTCCGTGTGGGGCCAGCGCGCCGTCCCGAAGCCCAGCGAGGGCGGGCTGCCGGTCACCTGCGGGGTGATGGCCCGCCGCACGTCCACGCGGCCCGATCCCTGCGCGTACGCGGAGAGCCCGGGGGCGGCGACGGCGGAACCGGTCAGGACGGCCTTGATGCGCTCCCCGTCCCAGTCCGGGTGCTGCTGGGCGAGGATCGCGGCGGCGCCGGCCACGTGGGGGGTCGCCATCGACGTGCCGCTCATCGACACGTAGCCGTCGGCCGCCGGTTCGCCCTCGGTGCCCTCGGCGGCCCGCGCGGCGACGATGTCCACGCCCGGGGCCGTGAGGTCGGGCTTCAGGCTGCCGTCGGCCGTGGGGCCGCGGCCGGAGAACTCGGCGACGGCGTCCGTACGGTCCACCGCGCCGACGGTGAGCGCGGCGGCGGCGCTGGCCGGCGAACCGATCGTGCCCGCGCCGGGACCGCTGTTGCCCGCGGCGGCGACGAACAGGGTGCCGGACTCCGCCGACAGTTCGTTCACGGCCTGCTCGACCGGATCGGTCTCCGAGGAGTCGTCGATGCCGAGGCTGAGGTTGACGACCTTTGCACCGCGGTCCACGGCCCACTGCATGCCGGCGATGATGCCGGAGGCGCTGCCCGATCCGCTGTCGCCGAGGACCTTGCCGCTGATGATGCGCGCCCCGGGCGCGACGCCCTTGTACGTCCCGCCCGACCGGGCCCCGGAGCCCGCGACGGTCGAGGCCACGTGCGTGCCGTGGCCCACGCGGTCGACGGTGTCCGGCGCATCGGAGAAGTTCTCCTGCGCGTCGACGCGGCCCTGGAGGTCCGGGTGCGTCGCGTCCACCCCGGTGTCCAGCACGGCGACGGTGACACCGGTGCCGTCGAAGCCGGCCGCCCAGGCCGCGGGGGCGCCGATCTGGGCCGTGCTCCGGTCCAGGCTCGCCTCGTACGTGCCGTCCAGCCAGATCCTCTCGACGTCCGCCGAGGTGGCGGCGGCCGCGGAACGCGCTGCACCACTGCCGGTGAGCGTCCGCCACAGTGCGGCGGCCTCGGACTTGCGGGCCCGCAGGGCGTCGCCGTTGACGCTGGGCAGGTCCCGGGTGACCCGGGCGCCGGCGGCCGACAGCGAGCGCGCCGCGACGGAGCGGCCCTTGGCGTAGCTGACGATCAGCGGCATGTCGGGGCGGGAGGCGTCGTCGTACCCGAAGCCCACCAGCCGGGTCACGTCGAAGAGTTGCGGGTCGGCGGTGCCGTCGGCGATCAGCCGCTCGGCGTCGCGCGGCACCACGACGGTGTGCCCGCCGGCCGCCCGGGAGACGCGGAACGTGATGCCCTCGCGCCCTTCGGCGGCCCGGACGCCGACGACCTGGCCGGCGCCGTCCAGGCTCACCTTGTCGCCGGTGACGAGGGTGACCGTCCGCGCGGTGGGGGCGCCGGCGTCCGGTGCGGGCCCTGGAAGCGATCCGGTACGGGCCGCGCCGTCGGACGGCGCGGCCTGCACGACGCCGGCCGTTCCGGCCAGCAGGGCCGTGGCGACGGTGACGGCGATGAGCGGGGCGAACGCCGCAGCCGGCGCTCGTCTCTGGTGTGTCAAGGCATGCCTTTCTTACCGGGCACGGCGAAGTGGCCGGTGGGTGGAGGGGGACACCGCGCGGGGCGGTTGACGTGGTCGCCTCTTACCTGTCGATCCCGGCCGCCGGGTTCCCGTTCTCCCGTGACGGGTTCGCCCGTGACCGGTTCGCCCGGAGGGCGTCGCCGTGGCACGTCACGCCAGGACCTGGCGGACCGCCGCCGCCGCGGCGGGGGCACGCACCTTCGGGATCGCACCGTCCGGCCCGGAACGTCGCTCGACGGGACTCGGACGCACGAGTGCGGGTATGGGGATTATGTGACATGTTCGGAATGAACGGAGATGGTCCGTATGTCTCGGACGCAACCCGGCATCGAGCAGCACCCCGATCTGCTCGAACTGCGCGCGGACTACGAGCGCGCGACCGCCACCAACCGCGGTCAGGCCGTCGCGGCCATGGGCCTGCTCACGGGCACCTACCTGGCCGCTTCACCGTGGATCGTGGGCTTCAACTCACTGTTCGGCTTCAACGCGCTGTCGACGATCGCCGTGAACAACCTGATCGCCGGAATCGCGTACGCCCTCCTCATGGGAGGCGTGGGACGCGGCTTCGAGCGGACCCACTCCAGGGCCTGGGCGGCAGCGGTGATCGCCCTGTGGACGATCATCTCGCCCTGGTGCGTCACGGGCAACGTCAGCACCACCCGCACCATCACCAACAACGTCGTCGTCGGCGTGATCGGGCTGGTCCTGGCTCTCGCGGCGGCGACGCTCCGTCCCGACAGCCTCCGCCGCGGTCGCGGCGACGCGTCGCGCTCGACGGGAGGCCTGGGGAAGGTGTAGGAGGCCGCTTCGGTCCCCTGGGCGTCCGACCGGCACAACTGCCCGGGTCACGCGGTGCCTTGCGCCCGCGCGACCCGGCGCCGTCCTGGCAACGTCCGGGCAACGGCCGGGCCCGGCGCACCGTGCGGTGCACCGGGCCCGGCCGGCTCATGTCAGGGGGTGGCCCTGTTCGCGCAGACGACGACCGCGTACACGCCGGGGGTGCCCACCCCGGCGGGAACCGCGTTGACGATCCACGAGGTGGAGGGATTCCCGCTCGGGAAGCTGCCCACGACCGTGGCTGTGACGACCTTGAACCCGCCGCCGATGGCAAGCTGCCCGGCGGGGCAGGCCAGCGCGTGGTCCTGACCGTCGGCGGGGAAGAGCTGCACCAGGGTGTTCGCGCCCGCGAGACCGCCCGAGGCACCCGGAACGCCGGGGGTGCCCTGAGGTCCGGCGGGCCCGGCGGGCCCGGCCGGGCCGGGCGGACCGGCGGGACCGGCCGGTCCCTGCGGTCCCGGGACGCCGGGGATGCCCGGACGGTTCAGGCAGTAGTTGGGGAGCGTCGGATACGGGTAGCACGGGTGCATGGACCGCTGCCCGGCGCTCGGCGCCGCGGTGCCGCCGTCCGCGGGGGCGGCGTACGCCGTGCCTGTCACGAAGCAGGACGCGAGTGCCGCGCTCGCGGCGACCGTCCACACGCGGACGAGGCCGAAGCGCCGCTGTGCCGATGACATGGGCCTGGTTATTCGGTACAACACGTCACCTCCAGGTATGGGTTCTCCGCGGGCGGCCTGTGCCGCCCACCCCGCCGTACGCGGCGGGGACTGTCCTGTCATGAGGGACGAACCCACAGCAAGGATCACTTTTGGTTGCGTTGTGCGCACCCTGGGTAGCCGAAGGGGTGATGTGCCGTCCCCTGGCGCGCTCAGGACCGGGGCAGCCGCAGGGCGAGCAGGGCGATGTCGTCCACGTTGCCGGGCGGCATGCGGGCCAGGAGCTGGTCGCACAACTCCTCCAGCGGCTCGTCGGTGAGCGCCAGGGCGTTGCGGCGGAGCCGGCTGAGGCCGGTGTCGAGGTCGACGCCGGGCAGTTCGACGAGACCGTCGGTGTAGAGCAGGAGCGTGGACCCGGGCGGCAGGGGGGTGGCGGCGTCGGGCCGGCGGTCGCGGGTGGCGACGCGGGCGCCCAGCAGCGGGCCGCGCGCCTCGTCGAGGTAGCGCCCGTGGCCGTCCGGCGTGAGCAGCAGCGGCGGCGGGTGCCCGGCGTTCGTCCAGTGCAGGGTCCAGGGGCCGTTGCGGGGTCCCTCGACGCGGGCGAGGACGAGGGTGGCCATGGGGACGGTGGTGATCGCGAGCATGGCCTCGTCGAGGCGGTCGACGATGGCACTGGGGGGCTCGGTGCGGTCGTAGGCCAGGGACCGCAGCATTCCGCGGAGTTGGGCCATGCCCGCGGCGGCTGTCAGGTCGTGGCCGACGACGTCGCCGATGACCAGCGCGGTCACGCCGTCCTTGAGCTGGAACGCGTCGTACCAGTCGCCGCCGACCTGGGAAGCGGCGGGCGCGGGCTCGTAGCGGGCGGCCATGAGCAGCCGTCCGGGCCGGGGCAGCGGGGCGAGCAGGTTGCGCTGCATCGCTTCGGCGACGTCCCGCTGGCGGCCGAACCGGCGAGTGTTGTCCAGCACCTGGCCGACCCGGCGCCCGATGTCCACGACGAGCTGGAGCTCGTCGTTGCCGAAGGGGACGGCGGGGTCGGTGCGGACCAGGGTCAGCGCCCCGGTCGCATGCCTTCCCGAGCCCAGCGGCACGGTGAGCGCCGATGCCGCCCCGACCGACTGCAGGAAGCCGTTGTGCAGCGCGGCCAGCGGGGAGTCCGGACGTGCCGCCGCCCCGGCCTGCTCGTGGAGCACGGGCACCGCCCCGCGCACCGCCTGGACCAGTGCGGAACGCGACTCACCGGTGGAGGGGAGACGGGCGCGCCAGCCCTCCTGCCCGCGGTCCCGGCCGTCGGGCCCGGTCACCGCCACCCGGTGCGTCTCGTCGTCGCCGACGAGCAGGTCGACCGCCACCCAGTCGGCCAGGCCCGGGATCAGCAGGCGCCCGAGGCGGGCGAGCGCCTCGTCCGTCTCCAGGGTCTGGCTGAGCACCGCGGTGATCTGTGCGACCAGAGTCAGGCGGCCGGTCAGGTCCTCCAAGGCGTGCATGTGCTCGGCGCGTTCGGTGCGGTCGTCGGAGAGGGCGGCGAACACCACCGCGGTGCCCTTGAACGAGTCACCGTCCGTCACCGGTGCGGCGGACCAGGAGACCTCGACCAGTTTGCCGTCGGCGCACAGGTACCTGTCGCCGTCCGCGCGGCCCGCGCTTTCGCGGCGGGTCAGTGCCTCGAGCAACGCGCACCGCGCCCCGGTGCGCCCGGGGTCCGCGTGCCGGTGCACGAGGTCGTGGAAGTCCTCGCCGGTCATCGCCTCGGCCGTACGGTTCAGCAGCCGTTCGGCGGCCGGGTTGGCCGCGACGACGCGCCCGGACGGGCCGACGACGACCAGCGACACCACCAGATGGTCGACGACCTGCCGCCAGAAACCCGGTTCGGAGGCCCACTGCCGGCCCCCGTCGGCCCCGTCCGACACCGCGCCCTCCATGATCGTCCCTGTTCGCCGTGCGGCGCCGGCCCGTGCGGGGCGTGCCCGTGGACGGCGACCGCCCCTCCATGCTCCCGCGTGAGCGAACCCGGCCGCGGCCGACACGACGAGACGCGGGGCACGACGCCTCGGGGCGGCGTGCTGCTCGCCGCCATGGCCGTGAAAACGATCGCGGTGACCGTCGGGATGCCCCGCATGCCGCCGGCGGGGGCCGGCCCCGGCGGCCTGCGGATGCCGTGCCGCGCGTCGTCCTCGGTGGTCGTGGTGGGTGCGGTGTGTGGTCCGGCGCGCCGTGGGGGCGCGGAGCCAGGTCGTGTCCCAGGCCGCGGGGCGCGCCTCCCCGGCTGCCAGGGAGGGCCCGTCCTGGTACCGGCGGGACCAGGCACGGCGCCCCGCCCCACGGCCGTACGCGGCTACGCTCCGAGGCATGACCACGGCATCCCATGGGACGGCCGGCCACCGGCCGCCAGCAGCGCGCCTGGAGCGCGGCTCCGTCCACGACGAGGCGTGCCCGAGCTTCCAGGGCGCGGTCGAACTCGTCGGACGCCGCTGGACGGGGGCGATCCTGTCCGCGGCGTCCCAGGGCGCGCGCCGCTTCGGCGAGTACCGCGCCGTCATCTCCGGCATCTCCGACCGGCTGCTCGCCCAGCGGCTGAAGGAGCTCGAGGCCGAGGGCCTCATCGTGCGCTCCGTCATCCCGAGCACCCCCGTGCAGGTCCGCTACGAGCTGGCCCCGGACGGCGAGGCGCTCATCGCCGCCCTGCAGCCGCTGGCGCAGTGGAGCGTGCGCCGTCTGCGCCGCACTGGAAGGACCTGATCAGGAAAGACCTGCCCCGGGAAGGGTGTATTCCGGGGCAGATGGGTAATAACTACGCAAAATCTCCGGAGGTAGCACAGAGGGGTGCCACATGACCCGAGGAGCCGAGGGAACCCCCTACCCCACTCCCCGAGCGGACGTCGACCTGGCCCGCGGGTGCGGTGCGTGCTTCAGCTGGGGCACCGTCGTCACCGACCAGGGCCGACATGAACTCTGCCCCGACTGCCAGACCGGTCGGCCCGAGGCTCCCCCGCGCGCCAGGGCCGTGCGGCTGCGCCCCGGCTCGCGCTACGTCTCGCCCCGCTGAACCGCGCGTCCGCCCGCCACGTCCTCACCACGCCTCCGGCCCGCCCCCGCGCCACTCCACCTGCGCGGGGTCGGTCAGGCTGATCGCGCCGGCGTCGTACCCGGCGAGCCACAGGAACCGCAGCAGGTCCGAGAGCGCGTACGCGGTGCCGAAGTAGTCTCCCCGGATCACGACCCTCCGCCCGTCGAGCGGCGGTTCCACGATCACCGGCGGCCCCTCGGTGCGCATATCCCCAGCCTGCCCAGTCACCGGCGGGAACGCACCGCGGACGGGTCCGGCGGCGTGGCGGGGGTCGCCGAATTCGGCCACGTCGGCTGGTCCCCGCAACGGTGCTTGCTGCGACGTGTGGGCAGCCGAACCCTGACACCCGTGCTGCTCCCGGCCACGACCGGCTCATGCCCCGGTCCCTGTCGCTGTGCTCCCGGGTGCCGACGGCCCAGGCAGGGTTGAACACGGCTCGGAGCATGCTTTAGCATCATCGTCCAAAGATGGAATGTTAGTCCAGCGTGGAGGAGGGTGGGCCGTGGAGCATCCCGTGGCCGAGGGGCCGGAGGGCGACCGCAGGGGTCCCGCGGCCGTCGCTGCGGCCGAGGGCGATGAGCACCTCGTCCGCGAGGCGGAGAAGATCGCTGTGGCCTTGGGCCGCATGTTTCCCGGGCTGTGCGAGGTGGTGCTGCACGACCTGCGGGACCCACGGCAGGCGATCCGGGTGATCGAGAACAACCTTTCCGGCCGGGAGGTCGGGGATTCGGCCACGGAGCTGGGCCTCGCCCGCATCGCGGATCCGCAGTACCCGAGCGTGATCCAGAACTACCCCAACCGGTTTCCCGACGGTCGGCCGGTGAAGAGCACGTCGATCGGCATCAAGAACGCCGCGGGCCAGTACATCGCGGCCCTGTGCCTGAACCTCGACGTGTCCGTCCTGTCGCCGGTGACGCTGGCGTTGTCGAACCTCGTGGCCACCGATGTCGAGCACCGCGAGCACCCGCTGGAGAACTTGCGGGACCGCAACGTGCGCGAGCTGCGCCGAACGGTGGAGGCGCTGGCCGCGGAGCGCGGTGCCACCCCCCGGTCGCTGAGCCGGGACGACAAGAGGGCGCTCGTCCGACAGCTGCAGGGCGAGGGCTACTTCGAGGGGCGCGACGCCGCGCAGACCATCGCGGACCTGCTGGGCGTGTCCCGGGCCACGGTCTACAACTACGCCAAGTAGAAGGGCAGTACATGACCGGCACCGGACCGGCCGCACCCTCCGCACCTGCTTCTCCGCCCCGTTCCGGCCCGCCGTCGGACGCAGGCCGTGGCCTGATGTGCGCCCGCACATGAAGACGGCCAAGAGCCTCGACGTCGCCGCGCTCCTGAACGACGGCGACACGTGTCCCGTCACCGTCTCCACCCTCGCCGAGGCCGAGGCGTTCGCCGACGGCGGCTACACCGACATCACCTACGCCGTCGGCATCGATCCCCACAAGCTCCCCCGCGTCATCGCTCTCCTGCGCCGCGGCGTGACCGTGCGGGTCCTGCTGGACAGCACCGAGCAGGCCGCCTTCGTCGCCGAAGCCTCCGGCCGGGCCGGCCTGCCCATCCCGGCCCAGATCGAGATCGACTGCGACGGCCACCGCGGTGGCATCAAGCCCGACGACCCCGCCCTCACCGAGATCGGCCGCATCCTGCACGACGCGGCCTGCCTCGACGGCGTGCTCACCCACGCGGGCGAGTCGTACTACGCCTACAGCGCCGGAGAACAGCGCCTGGTTGCGCGGAACGAACGTGACACCGCGGTCGGTGCAGCCGAACGTCTCCGTGCGGCCGGTCTGCCCGTGGCCTGCGTCAGCGGGGGCTCCACCCCCACCGCGCACGCGGCCGAGGACCTCACCGGGGTCACCGAACTGCGGGCCGGCAACTACGTGTTCTTCGACCTGGTGATGGCCGGCCTCGACGTCTGCCAGGTGCAGGACCTCGCCCTGTCGGTGGTCGTCACCGTCATCGGCCACCGCCCCGAGTACGGGTGGGTCGTCACCGACGGCGGCTGGATGGCCATGTCCCGCGACCGCGGCACCGCCGCCCAGGCCCAGGACCAGGGCTACGGTCTGGTCACCGACGTGGCCGGCCACCTCATCCCGAACCTGGTCATGACGGCCGCGAGCCAGGAACACGGCACCCTCACCGCCCGCGACGGCACCGGCCTGCCCGACCTGCCGGTCGGCACCCGGCTGCGCATCCTGCCCAACCACGCCTGCGCCACCGCCGCCCAGTACCACGGCTACCACGTCGTCGACAGCGGCAAGGGCACCGAGCCCGCCCCGGTGATCCACGCGCGCTGGCCGCGCATCACCGGCTGGTGACCTACCCCAGGCCCCGTCATGTCTCCGGTGGAAGCCCACTCCGACCCGACCGGAAGTCGCGGGGGCTCACGCCGTACGCCGCTTTGAAGACGCGACTGAAGTGGGGTGCGCCGGCGAATCCCCACCGGTGGGCGATGGCCTCGATCGTCATGAACCGATGCACTGGCGACGCCAGTTCCCTCCTGCATTGTTCGAGGCGCTGGATCCTGATCCATTCACCCAGGGTGATTCCCGCTCGGGACAGGGTCAGGTAGAGCCAGCGCACGGAAACGTCGTGCTCCGCTGCGATACGTTCGGCCGTCAGATCGTGGTCTGCCAAATGGAGGCGCACGTATTCCTGAACACGCTCAAGAAGCGTGCTGTTCAGGAGACTTCCGGTCAGGTCGTCCCCGTACAGGGCCATGGTGACCACGGCCCTGATCAGGTCGACACCGGGCTCGGTGAACAGGGCGGTATCGGCTTCACCGGCAGCGCCCCGATGACGGGCCAGTCGGGTGAAGAACGCCGCTGTGGCGCCCACGGCCGGCCGCTCCGAACTGAGCGGACCAGCAGTGATCCGATCGAGCAGGGACGGCGGCAGCCCCAGGACGTGCGTGGGAACGCTCACCAGAACTCCACGTACTGGGCCGTGGAACAGGACCTCGTAGGGCTTCGCGTTGTCGAGCACCATGAGGTCCCCGGCCTTTATCAGTCCGTGCCGGCCCGCCTGGTGGAACCGGGAGACGCCCGTTTCCCGGATGGAGACGAGGATCTGCGGCACCGTGTCCGCGTCCGCCGGGGCATCGGTGCGCCGGATACGGGTCACGTTCCAGTCGATCTCCGAGACCTTCACCGACCCGAGCACGCTGGTGGTCGCGTGGGCCCGCTGGCGATTCGGGTCCGACGGAAGGTCCACCTCCGCGCGGCCGTTGACGACGAACCCCGAGAGTTCACGGATCGCATTCGCTCGATCGCCGGGAGCCAGCGACGCCACGTCAAGTCGATCTGCCATGCGGGCTTCCTCCTGAACCGGTCGCGGAGCCTGCATTGGGCGGCGGATTCCCACCGTACTGCGGCAAATAATCCATTCCTGGTGGTTTTGCCGAACTTTGAGCGGACTGGTTGAGGGACCGCCTAGCCCTGCCCGAGGGTGGCGAGGTCGATCACGAAGCGGTAGCGCACGTCGCCGCGGTCCAGCCGGTCGAGGGCGCCGTTGACCCTCTCCGCGGGCACGGTCTCGATGTCCGCGGCGATGCCGTGGCGCGCGCAGAAGTCCAGCAGGTCCTGGCACTCGCGGAGGCTGCCGTTCTTCGTCGAGGTGATGATCCGGCGCTGTGCGCCGAGCAGCATGCCCTGGAAGGCGGCGGGCTCGGCGGTGACCCCGGCGTTGACGAGTACGCCGTCGAGGCGCAGGAGGCCGAGGTACGCGTCGGTGTCGATGCCGCCCGACACGGTGTTGACGATCAGGTCGAAGCCGCGCGCGTGGTCCCGGAACCAGGACGCGTCCTCGGTGGAGACGTAGTCGCGGGCGCCGAACCGCAGGCCGTCCTCGCGCTTGGACAGGCTCCGGCTGAGGACGGTGACCTCGGCGCCCATCGCGTGCGCGAGCTTCACGCCGATGTGGCCGAGCCCGCCCATGCCGACGACCGCGACCTTCCTGCCGGGCCCCGCGCCCCAGCGGCGCAGGGGCGCGTACATCGTCACCCCGGCGCACAGCAGCGGGGCGGCGACGTCCAGACCGAGGCCGTCGGGGACGCGGAGGGCGTAGTTCTCGTCCACGACGATCCTGCGGCTGTAGCCGCCGAAGGTGGGCCGCCCGTCGTGGTCGAGCGCGCCGTAGGTGAGCACCTCGCCCTCCAGGCAGTGCTGCTCATGGCCGGCGAGGCAGTTCTCGCAGGTACGGCACGAGTCGACGTAGCAGCCGATGCCCACCCGGTCACCGACCGCGTGGCGGGTGACCCCGGGGCCGGCCGCGACGACGGTCCCGGTGATCTCGTGCCCGGGGACCATGGGGAACAGGCCCTCCATCCAGTGGTTGCGCAGGAGGGCGATGTCGGTGTGGCAGATGCCGGTGTAGGCGATGTCGACGACGACGTCGTGTGGGCCCGGGTCGCGGCGCTCGAGGGTGGTGGGTTCCACGGGCGCGTCGGGACCGGCGGCGGCGAGGGCGGCGACGGCGAAAGGCATGCGTGTCTCCTGGTGGGGCGGGATCGGTCGGTGAGGACGTCCGGAGGGTCACCGCGAGGGACTTCCGGGAGGTTCTCCCCTTCGACTGCACCAGGTGCGGGGCCCCGGGCGAAGGGGCGGCGTGACCGTGCCGAGGGTGCTACTCGCAGAGCCACCTTCGGCGCCCCGCGGGCGCGCGCCTCGGCTATACCTGGGGTATGGACGCTGAGCGGGCCCTGCGGGACTTCCTCGTCTCCCGGCGGGCGGCGATCGACCCCGGGCGGACGGGACTGCCCGTCGGCCTCGGCAGCCGACGGGTACCGGGACTCAGGCGGGAGGAGGTCGCGGCCCTCGCGGGTGTGAGCGTGGCGTACTACACCAAGCTGGAGCAGGGGCGGATCGGCCGGAACTCCGAGGAGGTCCTCGGCGCGGTCGAGAGGGCCCTGCAGCTCGATCCACTGGAGTGCGCGCACTTCCGCACGCTGGTACGGAACGCGGGGAGCCGGCCCACCCCCGCCCCGGCGGCGCCGCCCGCCGTGAAGGCCAGGCCCGGCGTCGTCGCCATGGTGCACGCCCTGGACCTGCCCGCCATGGTGCACGGGCCCCGTCTGGAGGTGCTGGCGGTCAACCACGCCGCCAAGCTGCTCCTCGCCGACTTCGACGCCATGCCCGTCAAGGAGCGCAACCTCGCCCGCTGGACGTTCCTCGACCCCCGGGCCAGGGCCGTCTACGCCGACTGGAACACGATCGCGCCGCAGGTCGCGGCGGCGCTGCGGCAGGTGGCGGCGGACCGCGTCGCGGACCCGGTGCTGGAGCAGCTCGTGGGGGAGATCGCGGTCGCGTCCCCGGACTTCGCGCGGTTCTGGGCGGAGTACCGGCTCTACGAGCACTCCTACGGGGTGAAGAGGTTCCGCAACGAGACGGTCGGCGAGCTGACCCTGCACTACGAGGCGATGACGCTGCCCGGCGGCAAGGGCCAGAGCGTCGTCGTCTACAGGGCGGACCGCCGATCCCCGTCGGAGGAGAAGCTGCGCATCCTGGCCAGCTGGAACGCCCCCTTCACCGAGGAGGACGAGCAGCGGGCCCGGGGCATCCGCCCGTAGTCCGCCGCGCCACGTGGGGCCGGAGTGAAAGGCGCATACTGGACAGATCGAGGCCGCCCGGCCGCGGCCTCCACGATCGTCGCAGCGCCGGAGGTCGGCATGTTCAACACCCCCCTGTGCGAACTGCTCGGCATCGAAAGGCCGGTGGTCTGCGCTCCGTTCGGTCCCTGGGACGAGGTGGCCCTGGCGGCCGCCGTCTGCGAGGCGGGGGGACTCGGCAGCATGGGCACCGCGGCGCGGACCGTCCCCGAGCTCCGGGAGCAGTGGGCGAGGCTGCGCGAACTCACCGGCCGCCCCTTCGCGATCAACCACACCACGCGGCCGTTCGACGAGGAGGCCTTCCAGGCCACGCTCGACGCGCGCCCCGCCGCCATCTCGTTCCACCTGGCCGTACCGGACGACCTGATCGCCCGGGCCCACGCCGCGGGCATCACGTGGATCCAGCAGGTGACCGACACCCGCCAGGCGGCCCAGGCCCTCGAAGCGGGAGCCGACGTCATCGTGGCGCAGGGCGGCGAGGCGGGCGGCCACGGCGGCGACGTCAGCACGATGGTGCTGGTGCCGCAGGTCGTCGACATGGCGGGCGACACCCCGGTCGTCGCCGCGGGCGGCATCGCCGACGGGCGCGGCGTCGCGGCGGCCTTCGCCCTGGGCGCCCAGGGCGTGGCGATGGGCACGCGGTTCCTGGCGTCCACCGAGATGAACGTCTCCGACGAGTGGAAGCGGCGGATCGTCGACGCGGACTCGGGGGACGCCGTCAAGGCACTCAACAGCGAACGGGTCCTGCCGCCCTACTCCCGGCCCGGCAGCACCGGCGTCCCGCGCGCCCTGCGCACGGAACTCGTGGACACCCTCCGCGACCACCCCGAACGGGTCGACCCCGGCGAGGCCGTACCGCGCCTGCTGGCGGCGATCCGCCGCGGACGCGGCGACGAATACCTGCCCTTCTCGGGCCAGTCGGCCGGACTCGTCCACGACATCCGCCCCGCCGCCGACATCCTGCGCGGCGTCCTGCGGGAGGCGGAAGCCGTCCTGGCCGCACTGACCGACGGAAAGCCCGTGCCCCGTCGGTAGGTTGGACGCATGACGAGCCACCACGTTGGACGGCCGTCGTGGTGTACCGGGGCGGCGCGTCATGGGGCGTTCGGTATGTGCTGGTCAGCGCGCCGAGTACCGGCGCGGGTTCCCGTCCCGCGCGCCGCGTGGGTTCGTCGACGCACCGGATCCGCACGCGACTCGGCTGGGACGAACCGGGCCTCCGAGGCCGCCGCCCATGGGGCCCTGCCGCCCGAGCGGATGCGCCGGGTCCTCGCCGACGCCGGCCTGTGAGCCGGGGAGGGGGAGGCGGGGCTCAGCGGCTCCGGGTGCGCGGAGCGCCGTACTGCTCGTCGCGGACCTTCTCCGGTCAAGGTGGTCGCCGGGCGGTCGTCGCCCGGGCAGGTGGGCGCCGGGGGAGAAGCGCCCGGTGTTCGTGCGCATCCGCGAGGGTCCTGAGCCCGCGTGGACCCCGTCGAACCACACGTCCCCGGTGAACCGGTCGGCCGGGCCCTTGACGGTGGGCCGGAGCGTCACGGAGCCCATGCCGTCCAGGGTGGCGCCCCCGGGGGGACCGTCCCCTGAGGGAACGTCCCCGCCGGGCGGTGCCCGCGCCGGTGCCACACTGGATCCATGGCCCCGGACGCACGGCTCAACGAGTTGGGCGAGTTCCTCAAGGCACGCCGAGCCGAGCTCAGCCCCCGGACGGTGGGCCTGCCCGACGGCGAGGGGAACCGCCGGGTGAGCGGGCTGCGGCGGGAGGAGGTCGCCCGGCTCGCGGCGATCTCCACCGACTACTACACGCGCCTGGAGCAGGGCCGGATGCAGGCCTCCGCCCCGGTCCTGGTCGCCCTGTCCGAGGCCCTCCACCTCGACGAGGACCAGCGCGACTACCTCTTCGGCCTCGCCGGCAAGGAGACCGCGCGCCCCCGGCGCCACGCGCGCCAGAAGGTCCAGCCGCAGTTGCGGCGGCTCCTGGACGACCTCACCGCCGTTCCGGCGATGGTGCTCGGTCGGCGCATGGACGTCATCGGCTGGAACACCCTCGCGGCGGCGCTCATCACCGACTTCGGGAAGCTGCCGGAGGCACGGCGGAACTATCCCCGGATCCTGTTCACGGACCCCGCCATGCGGACGCTGTACACCGACTGGAGGACCATCGCCCGTTCCTGTGTGGCCCAGTTGCGCATGGAGGCGGCCCGGTATCCGGGCGATCCCGGGCTGACCGCGCTCGTCGGGGAACTGTCCGCGCGGGACGCGGACTTCCGTACGTGGTGGGCCGCCCACAACGTGGCCACGCTCACCGTCGGGACCAAGGTGCTCGACCACCCGGTGGCCGGCGAGCTGTCCCTGGACTGGGACACGCTGACCGCCACCACCGACCCCGACCAGAAGCTCGTGATCTGGACCGCCGAGGTCGGCTCGCCCACCCACGACGGGCTGCGCATCCTCGCCTCGTGGGCCGCCGACCGGGCGCTCTCCGCGACGCCCGCGGACTGACGGGCGGAGCGGCCGCCTCAGGGCCGCCGGAGCAGTTCCCGGCGCGCGGCGCGCGCCGTCCAGTCCTGGGCGCGGTCGAAGGTCCAGCCGCGTTCGCCGACAAGGGTGATCCACGCGTGCGGGCCGAGGTGGAACCAGAGCAGGTCGGCGGCCTCGGCGCGGCTCAGCTCCGTACGGAGCGCGTCGAGCGCCGCGAGGCGGTTCGCGACCCGGGTCAGGGCCTGGACGTAGTCGTCCGCGCCCTTGTCGAGCACCGCCTTGACGGCCGGTTCCCCCGGCGGGTTCCGGTAGAAGAGCCCGTACACCAGCTCCCAGTGGCGTTCGTGCGTGAGCCGGGTGCCCTCGGCGGTCAGCTCGACCACGGCGCGCGGGTCGTCGCTGGCGTCGACGGCGGTGAGGGAGTCGGCGATGGCGGGGTCGGTGAGGGCCGGTTCCAGCAGGGCGGTGAGGATCTTCGGCTTGTTGCCCACGCTGCTGTACACCGTGGGCACGGCGACCCTCGCCGCCTCCGCGATCTCCCCGATGGTCACCCCGGCGTAGCCCCGCGCCAGGAACAGCGCCTGCGCGCCGCCCAGGATCGCATCGCGCGTGGCGGCCGCCGAGTGGGCGCGGAGGGGGGAGTGGTACTTCCGGCTCGTCACCGCCGCAGCATACCCCTCCACCGTAAGTGCTTATATTGACAATAATTTCCTCTAATGAATATGTTCCGCTCCATGAACCACTCCCCGCACGAGCCCATGGCCGTCATCGAGACCCGGCTCGCCCACGAGGTCCACCGCGTGGGCACCGCGCTGCTGGCGGAGGCGGCCCTCCGCCCCTCCGCACCCCTGGGCGACCTGGCCCAGCTGAGGGACTTCCTCGTGGTGAACCTGCGCCACCACCACGAGACCGAGGACGAGGACCTGTGGCCGCGGATCGTCGCGACGGCGCCGGCCACCGCGATCGCCCTGAAGGAACTCAGCGCGGAACACGACCAGCTCGACGAGGCCCTCGACCGGCTCGCGGCCGTCGCGCTCGGCGACGACGCGGACGGGGCCCGCACCGCGCTGCACGAGGCGGCCGTCGCCGTACGCGACACCGTGCACGCGCACCTGGCCCACGAGGAGCCCGTCCTCTTCCCCGCCCTGCGCGAGCACGTCACGCCCGAGTACTGGGCCGACTTCTCGCAGCGGGTGATCGCCACGACGCCGCCCGTGGCCGGCCACCTCATGATCGGCCTCCTCGACGAGGTGGGCACCCCCGAGGAGGTCGGGCTGATGCTCGCGGCCCTGCCGGAGCCGGTGCGGCCGCTGCTGCCCGCCATGCGCGCGCAGGCGGCGGACGACCTCCGGACCCTGCGCGGCGCCCAGGCCTGACCCCGCGGCGCGGCCCCGCTCCGAGGGCGGATTCGGCAAGCCGGAGCGGGGCCGCACTTCCAGGGTGCGCCCGGGGCGCGTCCGGCACACGCCGGGCGCGCAAGGGCGGGCGGACGGGGGGATAGACGAAGGTATAGGTGCCCAGCGCCTCCGCTACTTCCGTCGCCCGCGGAACGCAGACTTTCTGCCGAAGCCCGGCCCCCTGCCCGCGCCATAGCTTCGGGGACATGAACCGAACCCCGCACCCGCACACCGCCCCCTTCACCCAGCGCCCCGCACGACTGCTCGCCGGCCTCGCCGGCCTCGCGCTCCTGCTGCTGGGCGCCGTGCCCCTCACCGGACGCCTCCTGGCCCACCTGACGCTGTGGGGCGCCGCCCTGCCCGTCCCCGGACTGCCCCACCTGGTCCTCGTCGCCGTGGGCGCCGCGCTGCTCACCGTGCTCTGGCGCCTCCGTCACCGCGCGGCCCCGGCCGCCCACGACCACTGACCGACGGACCAGGACAGGAAGACCACACGGGCCACCACGTCATGACCGATTCCCCCAACCTCCCCGCCATCGAGACCGTCGGGCTGGGCCGGCGCTACCGCCGCGGGTGGGCGCTGCGCGACACCTCGTTCCGCCTGCCCGCCGGCCGCGTCTGCGCGCTCGTCGGCCCCAACGGCGCGGGCAAGACCACCCTGCTGTCCCTGGCCGCCGACCTGATCGCACCGACCACCGGCACCATCACGCTGTCCGGGCACCGTCCCGGCAGCGTCGAGGCCCGCCGGAGCACGGCGTTCCTGAGCCAGCAGAAGGCCCTCTACCCGCGGTTCCGCGTCGGCGAGATCCTGCGCATGGGCCGGGAACTCAACCCCACCTGGCACCAGGAGACCGCCGAGTCCGTCATCGACGCCGGCGGGGTCCCCGTGGACGCCAGGATCGGCACCCTCTCCGGCGGCCAGGCCACCCGCGTCGCCTTCGCCCTCGCCCTGGGCAAGCGTCCCCGGCTGATGCTGCTGGACGAGCCGATGGCCGACCTGGACCCCCTGGTGCGCCACCAGATGACCGACATCCTGCGGGCCGAGGCCCGGCGGCACGGTTCGACGGTCGTGATGTCCTCGCACCTGGTCTCCGAGTTGGAGAGCGCCTGCGACTACCTCGTGCTCGTCAACAACGGCACCGTCCGGCTGGCGGGCGAAGTGGACCTCCTCCTCGCCGGGCACCGGCAGCTCACCGCGCGCCGGCGGCAGGAACTGGACCCGGACGCCCACCAGGTCATCGCCACCTCCGGCGGCCAGGACGGCGGGGACGGCGGCAGCATGCTCGTCCGGACGACCCACGCGCCGGCGGCCGATGCCGGCCTGCGTGCCCCCACCCTCGAGGAACTGGTGCTCGGTTACCTCCGGACGCCCGACGCACCCGCCCTCCTCACCCCCAGCGCACAGGTCGCCGACGGCATCGAGGTGGCCGCATGAGCACCGCAACCACCCGCCCCCGCACCGCTGTTCGCCGCGGACCGCGGCTGCGCGGACTGACCTGGCTGATCTGGCGGCAGAACCGCACCGCCTTCTGGACCGGACTGGCGGTCGCGGCGGCCGTCGCCGTCTACGCGGCCGTACAGCACCAGCACGCCGCCGCGGCCGTCACCGCGCAGCACCTCGAGGCCTGCCACGGCCACGAGTTCACGACCCCCTGCCTCGGCAGGCTCAACACCTTCGGCCAGCAGTACCAGTTCCCGATGCGGCGGCCGCTCCAGGCCATGCTGCTGCTGCCGTTCCTCTTCGGCCTTTTCCTCGGCGGGCCGCAGCTCGCGCAGGAGCTGGAGTCGGGGACGTACCGCACGGTGGCCACGCAGTCGGTGACCCGGACGCGCTGGTTCGCGGCGAAGATGGGCGTGCCGCTCGCCATGACCGTCGTCGTCAGCGGCGTCATCGCCGCCGCGATGACGTGGTGGTGGCACCCCGTCGCCCAGGCGATGGGGCCGATGTTCCCCTGGCACCTGTGGTACCCGTTCTACGGGGTGGGGCCCGTCGTGGTCGGCATGAGCGTCCTGCTCTACCTGCTGGGGGCGACCCTGGGGCTCGTCCTGCGCCGTACCGTCCTGGCCATGGCCGCCACGCTCGTCGTCGGCGCCGGTCTTTTCGCCCTGCTCGATGCCGTACGGCCGCACCTGTGGCCCGTCCGCACGGTGTACGCCCGGCACGCCGCGGACGCACCGGTCCCCGGCGACGCCTGGCAACTCGCGGACGGCCCGCTGTCCACGGACGGGCACCGCGTCCCCGACGCCCTGGACTGCTACGTCGCCGGCACGGACACCAAGCGGTGCCTCGCCTCGCACGGCATCACCGGCCACTGGGCGGAGTACCACCCCGCCTCCGACCTCTGGCCGCTGCAGTGGACGGCGACGGGCCTGTGCCTGGCGCTGGGTGCCGTCCTCGTCGCGGTCGCCGTGTGGTGGACCCGGCGCAACCCCGCCTGACCATCCGGGATCCGGGCCGGGCCGGCCCCTCCGAAGGCCCGCGCGCCGAAGGAGGGACCGGCGCTCCCTGGATCGGTGATGCCTTCATCGGAGCCGCGCCCGCGCCGAACCTGGTGGTGAGCGGTTCGGGGCCCGACCGGGCCCCGGCCGCGGACCGAGGAATCAGGAGAGCTGGACATGAGCGTGAACACGATCGCGGTGATCACCGGCGGCAACCGGGGGCTGGGCCGGGCCACCGCCCTCGCGCTGGGCGCCGCGGGGACGGACGTCGTCCTCACCTACCGCGGCAACGAGAAGGAGGCCGCGGAGGTGGTGGAGGAACTGACCGCGATGGGCCGCAAGGCGGCGGCGCTGCGGCTGGACACCACCGCCTTCGAGGACCTTCCCGCCTTCGCCCGGACCCTGGCCGGCACCCTGCGCGCCACCTGGGGACGCGAGACCTTCGACTTCCTCGTCAACAACGCGGGCTCCTCGGCGTTCTCCCCGCTGGGCGCCACCGGGGCGGACGCCTTCGACGTGATGGTCGACGTGCACTTCAAGGGGGTGTTCTTCCTCACCCAGGAACTGCTCCCGCTGCTCGCGGACGGCGGCCGGATCGTGAACACCTCGACCGCGCTGACCCGCTTCGTGGGAGAGGGCTGGTCGGTGTACGCGGCGGTCAAGTCGGCCGTCGAGACGTACACGCGCTACCTGGCCAAGGAGCTGGGCCCGCGGCGCATCAGTGTCAACGCGGTCGCACCGGGGCCGGTCGCGACCGACTTCGCGGGCGGGGCGATCCGTGACGACGAGGAACTGCGCACCGTGATGGCCTCCCGGGCGGCGCTCGGCCGCGTGGCGGAGCCGGAGGACATCGGGCCGGTGGTCGCCGCGCTGCTGGCACCGGGCACCGGCTGGATCACCGGCCAGCGTGTCGAGGCCTCCGGCGGCACGCTGCTCTGACCCCCGCGGGGCCCGGGCCGGCCGTCCCGCTTCCGGCCGTCCCGCGCCCGGCCGTCCCGCGCCCGGCCGTCCCCGCCCGGGCCCCCGCCCGAAGCCCACCGTGCCCGGGCCCCCGCCGCCCGCCTCCGGCCGGGCGTACCCTTCGGACCGAGCGGCCGGGCGCCCCCGGCCGCTCCACCGCGACGAGGACAGATCCCCCATGGACCGAGCACAACTGGCGGACTTCCTGCACACCCGGCGGGAGGCGCTCCAGCCGGAGGACGTGGGCCTGCCGCGCGGCCCCCGCCGGCGCACCCGCGGCCTGCGCAGGGAGGAGGCCGCCGCGTTGTGCGGCATGTCCACGGACTACTACGCCCGGCTGGAGCAGCGGCGCGGCCCGCAGCCGTCCGAGCCGATGCTCGCGGCCATCGCCCGGGGGCTGCGGCTGTCCCTGGACGAACGCGACCACCTGTTCCGGCTGGCCGGGCACAACACCCCCAGCCGGGTCCCGGGCGCCGACCACGTGAGCCCGGGCATGCTGCGCATCCTGGACCGGCTGGCCGACACCCCGGCCCAGGTGACCACCGCGCTGGGCGAGACCCTGCTGCAGACGCGGCTGTCCGTCGCGCTGATCGGCGACGAGACGCGCTTCACCGGACCGGCCCGCAGCATGGTCTACCGCTGGTTCACCGACCCGGCCGCCCGGGTGGCCTACCACGAGGACGACCGCCCGGGGCTGGCCCGCCGGTTCGTCGCCGACCTGCGTGCCGTCTACTCCCGGCTCGGCGCGGGCTCCCGGGTCGGCGCCCTCGTCGAGGACCTGCTCGCGCGGAGCCCGGAGTTCCGCGAGCTGTGGCAGGCGCACGAGATCGGTGTGCGCTGCGGCGAGGTCAAGCGGATCGTCCACCCCGAACTGGGCCTGCTGGAGCTGCAGTGCGAGGTGCTGTACGACGCCGACCAGGCCCAGTCCCTGCTCGTCTACACCGCCACCCCGGGCTCGGAGAGCCACGAGAAACTGCGGCTCCTCCCCGTCGTCGGCGACCGCCCGCCGGGTATCTGAGCGGGCCGGGCCGTCCGGCGGGGACGCACCACGGTCGACCTCGCCGTGCCCGCAGAGATCGCGGGCGCGTCCAGGGCGGCCGGGCTCACTGTTCGCCGTGTCCGTGGCGTCCCCGGCCGGGCAGCATCTCCTGGACCTTCGCCTTGAAGCCCTGCCGGACCATCGCGGCCCGGTCGGAGTCGCCCTTGAGGACGGAGGCGGCCGCCGCCTCGATCTGGTCGAGCGTGGCGTGCGGCGGGATCGGCGGGACGGCCGGGTCGGTGCGGAAGTCCAGGACGAAGGGCCGGTCCGCGGCCAGTGCCCGCTTCCAGGAGTCCTCGACCTCGTCCGGCTTCTCCACGCGCATGCCGTCCAGCCCGACGGAGCGCGCGAAGTCCGCGTAGGGGACGTCCGGCAGGTCCTGCGAGGGCAGGAACTGCGGGGCGCCGGACATGGCGCGCATCTCCCAGGTCACCTGGTTGAGGTCGCCGTTGTTGAGGACGGCGACGACCATCCGGGGGTCGGACCAGTCGCGGAAGTACTTGGCGGCGGTGATGAGTTCGGCCATCCCGTTCATCTGCATCGCCCCGTCGCCGACGAGGGCGATCGCCGGCCGGTCCGGGTGGGCGAACTTCGCGCCGATCACGTACGGCACACCGGGACCCATCGTGGCGAGCGTGCCGGACAGGGAACCGCGCATGCCGCCGCGCATCCGCAGGTGCCGGGCGTACCAGTTGGCCGCGGAACCGGAGTCGGCGGCCAGGACGACGTCCTCGGGCAGCAGCGCGTCGAGGGCGTGCACCACGAACTCGGGGTTGATCGGGTCCGCCGCGACACCGGCACGGCGTTCCATGACCTCCCACCAGCGGGCCGTGTCCTTCTCGATCTTCTTCCGCCAACTGCCGTGCTTCTTGCGCTCCAGCCGCGGCAGCAGCCGCGTCAGGGTCGACTTGGCGTCGCCGACCAGGTTCACCTCGAACGGGTAGCGCAGGCCCACCATGAACGGGTCGATGTCGATCTGCACCGCGCGCGCCTTGCCGAACTCCGGCAGGAACTGCGTGTAGGGGAAGCTGGAGCCGATGACCAGCAGGGTGTCGCAGTCCTGCATCAGCTCGTAGCTGGGCCGCGTGCCCAGGAGGCCGATCGCCCCGGTGACGTACGGAAGTTCGTCGGAGAGCGCGTCCTTGCCGAGGAGTGCCTTCGCCACACCGGCGCCCAGGGTGTCGGCCAGCTGCTCCACCTCCGGCCGCGCGCCGCGCGCGCCCTGGCCGATCAGCATCGCCACCTTCTCGCCCGCGTTGAGCACCTGGGCCGCCCGGTCCAGGTCGGCGTCGCCGGGGACGGGGGCGAAGGTCGGCATGCCCAGGCTGGACGGCACCATCTTGAACGCGTGCTCGGGCGGCGAGTAGTCGAGTTCCTGGACGTCGGCCGGGATGATCACGGCGGTGACGGTGCGCTTCGCGGCCGCCACCCGCATGGCGCGGTCGATGACGTTGGGCAGCTGCTCGGGGACGGTCACCATCTCGACGTACTCCGAGGCGACGTCCTTGAACAGGCTCAGCAGATCCACTTCCTGCTGGTAAGAGCCGCCCATGGCACTGCGGTTGGTCTGCCCGACGATCGCCACCACCGGCACGTGGTCGAGCTTCGCGTCGTACAGGCCGTTGAGCAGGTGGATGGCGCCGGGGCCGGAGGTGGCCGCGCAGACGCCGACCCTGCCGGAGAACTTGGCGTAGCCCACCGCCTCGAAGGCGGCCATCTCCTCGTGACGGGCCTGCACGAAGCGTGGCTTGTCGTCCGCCCGCCCCCAGGCGGCGAGCAGTCCGTTGATGCCGTCGCCCGGATAGGCGAAGACGTGGTGGACGTCCCATTCCCGCAGTCGCTGCAGAACGTAGTCGGAGACCTTGAGGGACACGGGGGACTCACCTTCCTTGTTGGGCTTCGTTCGGCTTCAACGGTGCTGTGGCCGGTGACAGCGCAGTACGGCGACGGCCCCGGGCCGCGAGCACGGCGACGGACGTGAGGGCGCGCGCGGCGGCGAGCGGCCGTCCGTCCAGCGGGTCGGCCGTGTGCAGGTCTGCCGCCCCGTCCGGCCCGGTGGCCCGGGCCTCGGGGTGTCCGCGTCGCGAGCCATGTGCGTCGTCCGCCCTTCGCTCGTCGGTGAACCGCTTCGGCACCCCACCCACGCGTGCCCGGACCGTCCCGTCCCTAACGCCTCCGACGGCGCGGATCGGCGGGACCACAGGGATGCGCGGTTCACCCCCTGCCCCTCGGGTACCCGATGGTCCTGCCGCGAAAAGACAACCGCGAGGAAGTGATCGATCATGCGGGCCACCGTGTGGCACGGCAAGCACGATGTACGGGTCGACACCGTGCCCGACCCCCGGATCGAGGAGCCCACCGACGCGCTGGTGCGCATCACCTCCACCGGCCTGTGCGGCTCCGACCTGCACTTGTACGAGGTCCTCGCCCCGTTCATGACGCCCGGCGACATCCTCGGGCACGAACCCATGGGCATCGTCGAGGAAGTCGGTTCCGAGGTGGACAACCTCGCGCCGGGAGACCGTGTCGTGGTGCCGTTCCAGATCGCCTGCGGCACCTGTTACATGTGCCGCGAGGGACTGCCGACGCAGTGCGAGACGACCCAGGTCACCGAGTACGGCAGCGGGGCGGAGCTCTTCGGCTACACCAAGCTGTACGGACGCGTCCCCGGCGCCCAGGCCGAGTACCTGCGGGTGCCGCAGGCCCAGTTCGGGCCGATCAAGGTCCCGGACGGCCCACCGGACGACCGGTTCGTCTACCTCTCGGACGTCCTGCCCACGGCCTGGCAGGCGGTGAAGTACGCCGACGTCCCGAAGGGCGGCAGCGTGGCCGTCCTGGGCCTGGGGCCGATCGGCGACATGTGCTGCCGGGTCGCCCGGCACCTGGGCGCGGGCAAGGTCATCGGCATCGACCACGTGCCGGAGCGGCTGACCCGCGCCCGTCGCGACGGCGCCCAGGTCCTCAGCCTCGACGAGTACGAGGACCAGGACGAACTCGTGCAGGCCGTCCGGGACGCCACCGACGGCCGCGGCCCCGATGCCGTCATCGACGCCGTGGGCACCGAGGCCCACGGCAGCACGCTCGGCAAGCTGGTCCAGCAGACCGCCGGCCTGCTGCCACGGGCCTGGGCGGCCAAACTGATGCAGACCGCCGGCGTCGACCGCCTCGGAGCCCTGCACCTGGCGATCGAGATGGTCCGGCGCGGCGGCACGATCTCGGTCACCGGCGTGTACGGCGGCATGACCGACCCGATGCCGATGCTCACGCTCTTCGACAAGCAGATCCAGCTGCGCATGGGCCAGGCCAACGTCCGCACCTGGAGCGACGAGATCCTCCCGCTCCTGACCGACGAGGACCCGCTCGG
The DNA here is from genome assembly GCF_042956445.1 of Streptomyces sp. NPDC008238. NCBI lineage: Bacteria > Bacillati > Actinomycetota > Actinomycetes > Kitasatosporales > Streptomycetaceae > Streptomyces > Streptomyces sp. NPDC008238. The sequence goes on from NZ_JBIBGK010000009.1 coordinate 208,238, forward strand.
CGTGGACGGGTTCGCCACCCACCACGTCCCCCTGGAGGAGGCGCCGCAGGCCTACGAGATGTTCCAGAAGAAGGAGGACGGCGCCATCAAGGTGCTCATGGTCCCGTGACGCCCGCGCTCACCCGGGCGGCGCGCCGAGGGGCGCGGCCGCCAGGGCCTGGGCGACCCCGTACAGGTTCGCGGCCATGGCCCGGCCCGTCTTGTGGGACCAGTCGTGGCCGCGTTCGTCGTCGAGGTAGTCGGGGCCGGCGCCGGGGCCGAGGTGCCAGTAGGTCCAGGCCTGGCCGGGGATGGTGTAGCCCAGGTCGGCGAGGGCCCCCGAGATCTCGCTGATGACGTGGTGGGCGCCGTCCTCGTTGCCGGTGACCACCACCCCGGCCACTCGGTTGTAGGCCACCGGCCGACCTTGCTCGTCCGTCTCGGACAGCAAGGCGTCCATGCGTTCCAGGACGCGCTGGGCGATCGACGAGGGCCTGCCGAGCCAGGTGGGCGAGGCGATGACCAGGATCTCCGAGGAGAGCAGCTTCCCGTGGATCTCGGGCCAGGCGTCCCCGTCGCCTTCGTCGCTGGTGACGCCCGGCTTGATGTCCAGGTCGACGGCGCGGACGCAGTCGATGTCCACGCCGTAGGCCGCGAGCTGGTCGGTCACGACCCTGGCCAGCGCGTAGGTGTTGGACGACTGCGGCGACCGTTTGAGGGTGCAGTTGATCACGAGGGCTTTCATGGCCTGTACCTACCTCCACCGGCGCGGCGCGTCCCGCAAGAGCGTCGCGCTCACCCGCCCGGCCCGTACCGGCCGCGCCCCGGTCGTCACGGCAGCGGACATGTGATCCTCCAAGGGTCGGAACGCGCGATACCGACGGCTCGGCTTCCGTGACGGCCCGCCGGAAACGGTGCGCGACGAAGCGGTGCCCGGGCCGGGACGCCCGTGCACGCCGCGGGTAACAGGGACGGGACACCGGACGATCGGACGACGGAGGAAGACATGCCTGCTGAGGGCGCCGGCCGACGGGAGGGCCGCGAAGAGAGCCGGGAGGAGCGCGCCGACCGCCAGTGGACGGAACTCCTCCAGGAGGTCCGCGTCGCCCAGACGGGCGTGCAGATCCTCTTCGGTTTCCTGCTGACCGTGGTCTTCACCCCGCGCTATCCGCAACTCGGAGAGACGGACAAGATCATCTACATCCTCACGGTCGTCCTGGGCGCGTCCGCCACCGGGGCACTGGTGGGGCCGGTCTCCTTCCACCGGATCGTCGCGGGACGGCGCATCAAACCGGAGACGGTCCGCTGGGCCGCCCGCCTCACGTTCGCGGGGCTCGTCCTGCTGCTGGCCACCATGACGTCCGCGCTGCTGCTCGTCCTCCGCGTGGCCACCCACGACTCCCACGTGGTGTACCTGGTGGCGGTGATCCTCGCCTGGTGCCTGCTGTGCTGGTTCGTGCTGCCCTTGTGGGCCCGAATCCACCTGACCGAGCACTGATCGCTTCCTGCCGCATCATCCGGATGCCGCATCACCCGGATGCCGCATCAAGACGGATGCTGCGGTGCCGATATCGCGGAAGTGCGCTGAGGATCTCCGTGACGAGACGGCCCGTGTCCCGCGGCCACGGGACGTGTCCCCCGTGGAAGCCCTGCCGCCCCTGCCGCCGCCGGGGGATCACGACCTGGACGGAGGCAACGTGCTGCTGCTCGTCGTCCAGGAACTCTGCGCCCGCGGGCTGCTCGCGCTGAGACCCGCGGACGCCGGGAAGGCGGCCGATCGTCGCATCTGAGGCTTGCCCATGACCGGCCGGCGGGGGCGGGGCGGGTCCACCCGGCCGGCTCGCCGTACGGGCTCCTTCTCGGCACCTGGCAAACCCGGCGACGCCGGCGGTCGCCGCCGGGATACTGGACGCCCATGGATGAGGTCGAAGTCGTCGTCGCCCACTCAGAGCGGGCGACCCTGCGCGTCGGCGACGTGTTCCTGAAGGTGGACGCCGATCAGGAGCGCGTCGACGTCGAGGTCGACGCGATGGCCCTGGCGCCCGTGCCGACCCCGGAAGTCCTGTGGCGCAGGCCGCCCGTGCTCGCCATCGCCGAGGTCAAGGGGACGGCGCTCGGCCGCCTCGGCGAGCCGTCGACCGCATCCCCGTCGGCGTGGGCCGCGGTGGGTGCCGTCCTCCGGACGCTCCACGAGGCGCCGTTGCCGCCCTGGCCCGGCCGGCGCCGCCGGAGTCCCGGCGAGTTTGCGGCGGAACTCGACGCCGAGTGCGCGTTGCTGGTCACGAACGGCGTCCTGCCCGCCGATCTGGTGGCCCGCAACCGCCAGGTCGCCGAGGCCGCGCTCCGGCCGTGGACTCCGGTGTTCACGCACGGCGACCTGCAGATCGAGCACGTCTTCGTCGACGGCGGCGAGGTCACCGGCGTCATCGACTGGTCCGAGGCGGGCCGGGGTGACGCCCTGTTCGACCTCGCCACCCTGACGCTCGGGCACGAGGAGCACCTCGCCGACGTCCTCTCCGGCTACGGCACCGACGTCGACCGCCAGGTGATCCGCGCGTGGTGGTCGTTGCGAAGCCTGCTGGGGGTCCGTTGGCTCGCCGAGCACGGCTTCGACCCGTTCGCCCCGGGCTGTGAGGTCGACGTGCTGAGGTCCCGGCTGTGATGCCGGTTCGCACGCGTTTCGCACCGTCAGTCCTCGCGGGCCGCGGACGGGCGGGCGCGCCGGCGGTGACTGGTGTCGCACCACGGGTACTTCCGGCTGCGGCGGCAGGCGCACAGGGCCACGACGAAGCGGTCGGAACACACCACGCGGCCGTCGTCGAGGACGACCTCGACGGGGCCCTCGATCAGGATCGGGCCGTCACGGGTGAGCGTCACGCGGGTCCGCGACGGTTCATCGTCCACGTTGGGCACGGATCACCACCAACTCTTCCTTCTCCTCGCCCGCGGCTATCAGCCCCCGGGCCTCCAGCCACGCCGACCGGTCGCGCAGCACCGGCCCGAACGGGATGTACCGCCGTTCGGTGACCACCGCGCGCAGCCCGGCGCGGCGCAACCGACCGAGGGTGTGGTCGGCACCGCAGAGGCCGGAGTGGACCAGCAGCAGGACGCCACCCGGCGTCAGCAGGGGCGGGGCGTCGGAGCAGATCCGGTCCAGCAGCACACGGCCGTCGGTCCCGGCGTCCCACGCCACGGCGCGGCCCCGGGTGGGAGGGCGGGCCCGCGGTGACGGCACGTACGGCGGATTGGCCATGATCAGGTCGAAGCGCCGGTCCGTCACGGGTGCGGTGAGGTCACCGCGCAGCACCTTGACGCGCAGGCGGTTGAGCCGGGCGTTGAGCCAGGCCGTGAGCACCGCGCCGACGGAGGCGTCGACGGCCGTCACCTGTGCGGCGCCGCGTTCCGCGGCGGTCAGGGCCAGCGCGCCGGTGCCCGTCCCCAAGTCGAGGACGTCGGCGCCGTACGCGAGGGGCTCACGCTTCAGCACGTCTTCCAGCAGGAGCGTGTCGTCCTGGGGGTGGTAGACCCCCGGCGGGCACAAAAGCCACATAGGTCGCGTCTACCCCACGATGCGCCGACTAACGTCATTCGTCCGAACCGGCGGCGTCCGACCGCCACCGAGGCGTCGGACTTCGGCGCCACGACGGGTCGTCGGGGCGTGCCGCATGGGATCCTGGTGCCTGGGTAGGCCCAGGGACCGAAGGTCGCACCTGAGGACGGGAGAGCATGGACGCCGTCGTACCGGACACCGGATCGCCCTTTCCGGCCGGACGGGCCGTGGCAGTAGTCGCGCCCGGCGCGCTGCTGGAAGGCGTGGCGGCGCCTGCCTACGTCGTGGACGGCGAGGGGCTCATCGTCGCGGTCAACAGCGCGGTCGAAGCCCTCGTCGGACGGCCCGCCGCGGCACTGCTCGGCCACGACGCCCATGACCTCCTGCACCGGGACAGCCATGGCCGGACCCTGCCGCGGTCCCGTTGCCAGATGCGTGACGTACTCCTCACGGAGCGCACGGGCCACAGCGACGTGGCGTGGTTCGCCCATGCCGACGGCACCCTGCTCGGGCTGTCCTGGTTCCTGACCCCCTACGTCCTCGGCCCGGGGAGGTCCGGCGCCCTCGTCATGCTCTATCAGCGGCACGAGGCCCCGGAGCACCGCGAGGACGGGAAGGAGCGTCCCAGGACCCTGACGGAACTCGACCGTCTCGCCCTGCTCGCGGAGACCACCACCCGGCTCACCTCGACCCTGGACGTGACCGAGGCGCTGCACCGGCTGGCCGCCCTGACCGTCCCGCTGCTCGCGGACTGGGCGGTCGTCGACCTGCTCACCGAGAACGACGAGGTGCGCCGCGCGCTGGTCGTGCAGGACAAGGACGGCGTGCTGATCGAGCGCGCCGACCTGCAGGGGCCGATGCCGCCGCTCCCGCAGGAATCGCCGATGCCGCTCTCCCGGGCGCTGCGTGGCGCCGCGTCCACCATCGCGAGCGCCTCCACCTACCACGGCCCGCCCGACTCCGGCATCGCCGTCGAGCAGCACCGGCTCTTCGAGGAGACCGGCATGCACTCAGCGGCCATCGCCCCGATCCGCGGCCTGCGGGACGTGCTCGGAGCGCTCACGCTGGGCCGAGCCGCCCGCCCGGACGCCTTCACCGCCTCCGACCTGCCGCTGCTGGAGGACCTGACCCGCCGGGCCGGCCTCGCGCTCGACAACGCCCGCCTGTACCAGCGGCAGCGCAAGGTCTCCGAGACGATGCAGCGCCACCTGCTGCCCCAGATGCCGACGATCCCGGGGCTGCAGATGACGGCCCGGTACGTGGCGGCGCCGCAGGCCTCACAGGTCGGCGGCGACTGGTACGACGCCTTCCCGCTCGCCGACGGCGCGACCGCACTCGCCATAGGCGACGTCGTGGGACACGACCTCGACGCCGCCGGTGGCATGGCCCAGATCCGCAACATGCTGCGGGCCTTCGCCTGGTCGCACCCGGAGTCGCCGAGCGACGTCGTCACCCAGCTCGACCAGGCCGTCATGCACATCGCCGAGGTACCGATGGCCACCGTCCTCCTCGCGCGCCTCACCAGCGGGGACGACGGCCTGTGGCGACTGCGGTGGACGAACGCGGGCCACCCGCCGCCGCTGCTGGTGGACCACGACGGACGGACCCGCTTCCTCACCGACGGGCACGGAATCCTGCTGGGCACCGGCACCACGAGGCCCCGAGAGGACGCCGTCATCACCCTGCCCCCGCGGTCCACGCTCGTGCTCTACACCGACGGGCTGGTCGAGTCGACCCGGCACTCCATCGACGACGGACTCGACCGCCTCCGCAAGCACGCCGCCTCCCTGGCCCGGCGCCCCCTCGACCCCTTCAGCGACGCGCTGCTGGACCGCGCCCGGCCCACCGACAACGACGACGACGTCGCCTTCCTCGCGCTGCGCACGCCCGACCTCACGGCGTGAGACCCGGCCGTGCCGTGGTGGCGGGTGATCGCGGCGATCCGGGGAAGGCGTCGGGTGAGCGAGGGAGATCACCGTGTCGCACGACAAGCTCGGACTCGACGATGTCCTCGCCGCGGCGGAGGCCGCCGCGCCCGTGCAGTCCCTGGACGTCGTGGCGCACAACCTCCGGGAGCGGTTCGGGGCCAGATCGGTGTCGTTCCTGTTCCCCGACATCGTCGGCCAGAAGATGGTGCGGGTGGGCGAGGACGTCGCGTCGCAGCAGGGCACCAGCGCCGACCAGGTTCCTCTGCACGGCAGCGTCTACCACGATGTGCTGCGCGGCCAGCGGCTGGTGCGGTTGCCGGCTGACGGACCGGGTCACCAGGTGGTCGCGCCGGTCACCAACCGCGGGGACACCGTCGGCGTGCTGGAGCTGACCCTGCCCGAGGTCACCGACGAGGTGCTGACCGAGGTGGCCGATGCCGCGCACGCGCTGGCCTACATCGTCGTCACCGACCGCCGGTTCACGGACCTCTACCACTGGGGCAGGCGCACCACCCCGCTCACCCTGGCCGCCGAGATCCAGCGCCAGCTGCTGCCGTCGGCCCCCAGCTGCGAGGCGGACCAGTTCACCCTCGCCGCCGCCCTGGTGCCCGCGGACTCCATCGGCGGCGACACCTACGACTACACCCTCGACTACGACACCCTGCACGTGTCCATCACCGATGCCATGGGGCACGACGTGGCATCCGCCCTACTGGCCACCGTCCTGGTCAACGCCTCGCGCCGTGCCCGGCGCGCCGGGCACGACCTGGCGGAACAGGCCTTCGAGATGCACACGGCGCTCCGCACGTACGGGGGAACCGGCCACGCCACGGGGCAGCTCGTGCGGCTCGCCACGGACGGTTCCGGTTGCCGGCTGGTCAACGCCGGACATCCGTGGCCGCTGCGCCTGCGGGACGGCACAGTGGAGGAGCTGCACCTCGGTGTCAACCTCCCGTTCGGAGTGCCCACCGCACCCCCTTTCCGCGTCCAGGACATCGACCTGCGGGCCGGCGACCGGCTCGTGCTGTACACCGACGGCATGCAGGAACGCGAGGCCGGCAGTGTGGACCTGGCGGCCGTGCTCCGCGAGTCCGCCGCCGAGCATCCCCGCGAGGTGGTCCAGGTGATGACCGCCGCCGTCTCGGTGGCCTGCCACGGCCACCTGGAGGACGACGCCACGGTCATGTGCCTCGACTGGCGCGGGTAGGCGCAGGCGGCGCACGGAAGCGCCGTATGCCGGGTTTGTGTCGGAGCGGGGCGGAAAGCCGCTCCACATGAGGCTTATGAGGCTTACGAGCGAAAAGCAGGGCTCCCCGAACGGCCCGGTGCCCGCCGTGATGGACGCCCTGGAAGGCCAGGAGTGGCTCGATGCCGTCGCCGCGGGCGTCCGCAGGGCCGTGCGCGCCCTACCCCTGGGCGGCGGACGCGACGTGCTGCGCGGACTGTGGCTGGGCCACCCGCTGCACCCCGTGCTCGTCCAGTTGCCGATCGGCGCCTGGACCTGCGCCGGAATACTCGACCTGCTTCCCGGTGAGGGCCGCGCCGCCCGCCGTCTGGTGGCGGTGGGCCTGGCGTCCGCCGGGCCCGCGGCCCTGGCCGGTTGGGTGGACTGGGCGGAGCAGCGCCCCCGGCAGGCCCGTGTGGGCCTGGTGCACGCGACCGCGAACCTCGCCGCCGTCACCGCGTACGCGGCCTCCCTCGTCTACCGGTTCAAGGGCCGCCCCGTGCTCGGGCGGGCCCTCGGCTTCGGCGGCATGGGGCTCGCCACCGCGGGCGGTGTGCTGGGCGGTCACCTCGCCTACCGGCAGGGCGCCGGCATGAACCACGCGGAGGCGGTGCCCGTCCTGGTGGAGCCGGGCTGGCACCGCGTCGGGGCGCCGGAGGAGTTCCCGTTCGGCGAACCCGTACAGCGCATGGCCGACGAGGTGGCGGTGGTCGTGGTCCGGGCGGACGACGGGCGGTTCCACGCCCTGGCCGGCCGCTGCAACCACGCGGACGGCCCCCTGCACGAGGGCAAGGTCCTGGAGGGCTGCCTCGAATGCCCCTGGCACGGCAGCCAGTTCCGCCTCACGGACGGCGCCAACGTCCAGGGGCCGGCGACCGCGCCGCAGCCCCGCTTCGACTGCCGGATATCCCCGGACGGGCAGGTCGAGGTCCGGCTCGCCCGGGCCTGAGCGACGAGGGGGAGCCGCCATGAGTCAGGAAGCCCTCGAGATCTACCTGAACGACCATCTGGCCGGATCCACCACTGGGCAGCTCATGTCCCGTCACCTCGCCGAGCACCACAAGTCCGCGCCCCACGGCGACGAACTGCGGCGCGTGGCGGACGAGATCGAGGAGGACCGGCAGAGCCTCCTCGACCTGATGGCGTCCCTCGACGTCCCGGCACACCGGCACAAGATCTACGCGGGGTGGCTCGCCGAGAAGGCGCGTCTGCTCAAGCTCAACGGACGGGTCATCCGCCGCTCCGGGCTGAGCACGGTCATCGAACTCGAGGCGCTGCGCCTGGGCATCGAGGGCAAGAGCCTGCTGTGGCAGTCGCTGCTGTCGCTCACCCCGGAGAAGGACCTGGACGAGGAGCGGCTGCGGACGCTGCTGGACCGGGCGCAGGAGCAGATCGACACCGTCGAGACCGTACGCCGCGATGCCGTGGGTGCGGGTCTGGGCTGACCTCCGGGAGGTCGCGGGGGTGAACCTGGTGATGATTCGCCGGTACGGGGTAGCCGTTACTCAGGACCAAACGAGCAAATGGGGTGAAACCAATGCCGGCTGGGTCGAACCGCAAGCGTGAGCGGCAGTACGAGCACATCAAGGAGAGCGCGAAGGACCGGGGCGAGAGCGAGAAGCGGGCCGAGGAGATCGCCGCCCGCACGGTCAACAAGGAACGCGCCCGCGCGGGCGAGTCCAAGACGGCCAGTCGCAGCTCCACCCAGGACATGTCCTCGGGCAAGCGCGGGGGACAGCGCTCCGGCAAGGGCTCGCAGGGACCGACCTACGACCAGCTCTACGCCGAGGCCAAGCGCCGCAACGTCGACGGCCGCTCCCACATGAACAAGGCCGAACTCCAGCGCGCCCTGAACGGCGGCTGACCGAGCGACGGCGGACCGGAGGGGACCCAAGCGGACCAACGGAGGACACCATGCTCATCCTCGGCATCATCCTGCTGATCATCGGCTTCCTCACGGGGATCTCGATCCTGTGGACCATCGGGATCATCCTCGTGATCATCGGCCTCGTGCTCTGGGTGCTGGGCGCCGTGGGGCACCAGGTCGGCGGACGCCGGCACTACTGGTAGGCGGCGCCTGTCGCTCCCCTCAGACACCACGCAGACCGCGCGCGACCGCCACCCCGGCGGCCGCGGCGGCCAGCGCCGCAGCCACCACGGCCGCGTGGTGACGCGACACCCAGGACTGGACGCTCGACGAGTGCGCGAGTTCGTCGAAGCGGCCGTGCGCGCCGAAATCGTGCCCCCCGGCCCCGTCGGCCGGCGACCACAGGTTCACCGGGGCCGCCGGATCGCCCTCCTCGGCGGTTGCGAGCGGAAGCCCGTACGCGCCACCTCGCCGCCGGCCCGTACGACGTCGTCGGCCGCCGCGGCCAGCCCCGTGCGCCCGCGGGCCGGCAACGCGACCCGGTCCCCGCGGGCGGCGAAGGCGCGGGCCACGGCCCTGCCGACACCACCGCTGGCCCCGGTCACCACGACCGTCCTGGTCTGTCGTCGCTTCGTCATGGGCCTCGGCTACCCGGATCGGGCGCTTCGTACCGGATGGCGGGGGTAGGCGCGCAACATGGCGGAATACGACGCCTCGCCCTACGTCCCCGAGGACGCGGACCTGGCGGCGCTTCGCAGCGCCGCCGCCGGTTGCCGGGGGTGCCCGCTCCATGCGGACGCGACCCGGACCGTCTTCGGCCGGGGCGAGCCGTCCGCGAGCGTCGTCCTGGTCGGTGAGCAGCCGGGGGACCAGGAGGACCGGCAGGGCCGCCCCTTCGTCGGACCGGCCGGCAAGGTACTGGACAAGGCGCTGGCGGAGGCAGGCATCGATCCCGCCGACGCCTACGTCACCAACGCCGTCAAGCACTTCAAGTTCACGGTCCCCGAGGGCGGCAAGCGGCGGATCCACAAGCAGCCCACGCTCCGCGAGGTCGCCGCCTGCAAGCCGTGGCTGGACGCCGAGCTGGAACGGATCGCTCCGCGGATCGTCGTCGCGCTCGGCGCGACCGCGGCCAAGGCGCTGATGGGCCCGGAGTTCCGGGTCACCCGGCAGCGCGGCAGACTCCTCACACCGGGCGTGCCCCTCGACGGCGCCCACGTGCTCGCCACCGTCCACCCCTCCGCCGTGCTGCGCGCCGGCGAGAACCGCGAGGAGATGTACGCCGGGCTGGTCGCGGACCTGCGCGTGGTCGCCGAAGCGCTCGCACCCGGCTGACCCGGACCCCCGGAGGGAGGGGCTCCGTTTCCCCGGACCGTACGCGGGAAATCACACACCAGATGCACTGACCGCCTTCCCAGGGAGGTGCGCCATGACCACGCCGCCTGCCGGCCACCGATCCGGCCTCCACAGCGGCACCGATCACAAGGTGCCGCCCACCGAGACGCCCCCGGCTGAGAGCAGCACCACCGAGGGGATCTCCCTCCCCGAGCGACCGGAACTCCACAACGCATGGGGCTTCGCACCCTTGGTGATCATCCTCGGCGTCGTCGCGATCTTCCTCGCCGGGGTCATCGCGATGATCGTCGCCCTGTCGTCCTAGCCACCCCCGCAGGCCCCGGCCGTCCGCCGAGGCGCGCAGCGAAGCGGGACGCGGGTCATGCGGGGGTACGAAGTCGAACGCGCCGCTTCCAGACGGCTTCAGCACCGCCGGAGTCCCCGGCTACAAGAGTGACCTTTGCGGCGCCGTTCGGTACCGCACCAGAACCTCCGCCAGGCTCAGAGGGGGCCCCTCCTCGCCGACCTGCTGACACATCCCAGGGCCTTCTGAGGTGACTACCGCCGTCTGCAACCAGGGGCGCGGCGTTCTTGCTGCTGCTCGGACCCACGGCAGCGTCTTTGCGCCGAATGCACTCCATGGGAAGACGTTGATCTTTGCTGCGGCTAAGCTCCCGCATTGGCACCGTCCTACGCGTCGACGAGCGAGGCAGGAGCGCTGACCATGCCCAAGACCCGCCTGAAGTGCCGCAACGCCGCCTCGGCTGCGGCGGTCGTGGCCGCTGGTTCCGAACCCGGCGACGCCCGGCACACCGTCCGCCAAGACGGCTGTCACGTCGTCATCGCCTACGCCGACAGGCGGTGGCCATTCGATGTCGCAGAGTGGGCCGCCCTTGAAGGGCACGCCAGCGACAAGGCGGCGGCGCGGCTCATGTCGGAGCTCTAGCGGACGGCGGCCCATGCCGCCACCGCTAAGGCGATGAGGCCGCCGAATCATCACTCGGGGCGGTCTTCGCGGACCAGCTCGTGGCTGCACCTTCCCAGACGCAGCCCGCCAGATGAACGCAGGCCCTCCAAGAGACTCACGCGCGCAGGCAGGGGAGGACTTCCCCGCGGTAGAAGTCGAAGAACTGGTCTTGGTCAGGGCCGATCTGGTTCACGTAGACCTCGTCGAAGCCGGCCTGAGAATAGGCCCGGACGGCCTCGACGTGGTCGTCGAGGGCGTTGCCGCAGACGATGGCGTGGGCGATCATGTCCTCGGTGACGAGAGTGGCGGCCTGCTCGAAGTGTTCGGGAGTGGGGAGGATCTGGGCCAGCTCGCCCGGTAGCTGTTCGTTGGGCCACAGCCGGTGCACGGTCTTCACCGCCCGTGCCCGGTCGGTGTCCCAGCAGACCTTCAGTCCGCCGATGACCGGTTTGCTGCCGCCCCCGGCTCGCCGGAACTGTTCGACCAGCGTCACGTCGGGTTTCATGGTGACGAAGCCGTCACCGATGCGGCCGGCCAGGGCCGCCGCCTCCGGCCCGAAGCCGGAGATGTACAGCGGTGCCGGTTCCTCGGGAACGGTGTAGATTCGGGCGTTCTGCACCGTGTAGTGGGTGCCGTGGTGGGTGACGCGCTCTCCGGTGGAGAGCTTCCTGATGATGTGGACGGCCTCTTCCAGCATCTGCAGGCGCTCGGAGGCCTCGGGCCAAGGGTCCCCGAGAATGTGCTCGTTGAGTGCCTCACCGCTCCCCAGCCCGAAGCGGAAGCGGCCGTCGGTGAGCACAGCCGCTGTAGCGGCGGCCTGGGCATTGATTGCCGGGTGCAGACGGACCGTGGGGCAGGTGACCAGCGTGGTGATCGGCAGCGAAGTGACCTGGGACAGTGCTCCGATCATGGACCAGACGAACGGGCTTTCGCCCTGCTCGTCGTTCCACGGGTGGAAGTGGTCGGAGATGGCCAGGGCTTCGAACCCGGCCTGCTCGGCCATGCGTGCCTGATCGATCAGTTCAGCCGGCGCGAACTCTTCCGAGGACAGGAAGTATCCGTAGGCGGTCATGGGGTTCCTTCTGACATGTTGATGATCGGACGAGGGGTGGGCCCGTTCGGTCCTCTCGATGCCTTGCAGCACCTCTGCGGGAGACCGCACGTTCCCGGTCTCTCCGATCCTCCGCGCAGGGTGTCTTTTCGTGCGCAGTGCACGCTGCCATCAGAGTGGGGTGTCCGGCCTGGAGTGCGCCGCCGGTGGTGCATCACGCCGCGGGGAAGGCGGCAGCACGCAGCATGTGGGCCAGATGGGCGGCATTGGCGGCGACCGTCTTGGTGGTCGCGGCCACAGCATCGGGCGTCTTGTCCAAGTCCTGGTAGTCGGTACCCTGCATCGCCTCGCCGACCCAGTAGGTGGCTGCCCCGGCGGCCAGGGAGAATCCGACGTCGTTGAGGGCCTGGAACACGTCGGCACTGACCTTGTGCGCGCCGTCCTCGTTGCCGACAACGCATACTGCCGCGACCTTGCCGTACGTCAGGGGGCGGCCCTGGTCGTCGGACTCCGAGAGTTCACCGTCCAGGCGTTCCAGCACCCGCTGGGTGACGCTGCATGGGTGGCCCAGCCATATCGGGGTCGACAGCACCAGGATGTCGGCTGCGAGGACCTTCTCCCGGATGGCCGGCCACGCGTCCCCGTCACCCATGTCGACCGCCACGCCGGGGCGCACATCGTGGTCGACCACGCGCACGGACTCGCCGGCTACGCCGTGCGACCGCAGTGCCTCGAGTGTCTGGTCGGCCAGCAGTTGTGAGCTGGAGCGGGCCGGGGAAGGACTGAGGGTGCAAACCAGTGCCAGGGCTCGCAAGGGTGTCTTCTCCATGGGACTCGGCTAACCCATGGAGACCGGTCCACACCTGGGACGAGACCGACACCGGGGAAACCCGCGGTCGCGCGACGATGCGCCGACCCGAGGCGTGGCCGACACACTCGCCCACTGGCTCTTCCACGACACCTCGTCGCCCTTACGGGGATCACGCTTGGCCGTGGATTCCTCCTCGACGATGGCGGTGCTCCTTTTGAGTGCCCCTTTCCCGTACCGGTTCAGACCCGGCCCCACACCAATGGGCCGGTCCCGTCACACCACCACGGACAAGGACCGGCCCATCGGAGTTGAGGGCCGCGAGAGCCTTTGGCGTTCCGGCGGTTGTCCTCATTGCTTACAGCGTGCGCCTAGCGAGGCAATCTGGCATCTCGCGCCCCAGCGGGTCTTCCGACTGTCTCGGTGACCAACACCAGAGGCGCTGGCTTACCGGCGCTACCCGCGGCGCACGGGCGCCCGGGAGGTCCGCCGCCGCGCGGGGCGGTGGACCCGGGCACCCGTGCGGCGGTCAGGACGCGACAGGGCCGATGTCGCCCTTCTCGGCCAGTTCCGACAGGAACTGGTGGCAGCGAGCCGCACGCTCGGAGTCCTCCCGCATGACGTCCTGGAAGAAGTCCGCGATGTCGTTCTCGCCGGCGCTCTTCGCGTCCCTGACGTACTGACCGTAGTCGTGTCCCGCCTTCAGTGAGTGGTATTGGACCGACACCAAGTCGTAGGCCACGTCCTTGAATCCTGTCTCACCTGTCGCCATCGTTCTTCTCCGTTCATGAGAACACTGCACGCCTGCCCGTGCCGAAATCGGACAAACGGCACACATGCCCCCTCGTTGCCCAGCGCCGAAGGAGGCACCGCGGAGACACGGAAGGGCGTGGGCGAGCCGATGACCGCTCCCGCCACGGAGGTCACCCGCCGGTCGGCCTGAAGCAGGGTGCTCGCTGCCCGCCCGACGCCGGCACCGGTCAGCCTTCGACGCCGGTGGCGTCGTGCGGCGCCCCGACGGGCTTGGACTCCGGTGAACCGCGCTGCCGCAGGTAGATGGCCAGGATGGCCATGGACCCGACGGCCAGGAGTTCGGACTGCCAGTTCTGCAGGCTACGACTCCAGAAGTCGGCGGACGAGAGGTAGTGGGACCAGGTGGTCGGGGCCTGCAGTTGGCGCAGCTGCGTCTCGTTGTACGCGGCGACCCCGGCGACGGACTGGGCGAGCCACGACAGCAGGAAGATCACCGCCATGACCAGGCCGAGGGAACGCGAGTAGAGGATCCCGCGCCAGTTGCCTTCCGCCGCCAGCCGGGGTGAGTCGCGGTGGGCGTGGCTGCCCGTTCGCTGTTCCTCGTCGGACTCGGTGCCTGCTTTGCCGAGTTCCTTGGACTCGGAGGAACCGCGTTGCAGCAACCAGACGGTGGCGAAGATGTAGAGGAAGAACTGCAGGTACTCGGACTGCCAGTTCTCCGTCACGTCGACGGCGAAGTCCGAGGACGCCAGGTAGGCGGCGAACCCCACCGGAGCCAGACCGTCGGTGACGAGCTGGTTGTTGAATTCGGCGTGGCCGGCTACCGCCTGTCCGGCGAGGGCGAGCAGGAAGGCCGACATGAAGGCCAGCCCGAGGCTGTTGTCGCGCAGGAAGCGCCGCACCCGCCGCCGCTCGGGGGGTTCCTTTCGGCGGGCGTCCGGGGATGTGCTCATCGGTGCATCAGCCCCAGCGCCATGAAGTACGCCAAGCCGACCGCGATCAGCAGAAGGGTGCCGCCGAACAACGTCCGCATGGGTCTCACCTGCCCTTGATCTTGCACTGGTAGGGCTGTTGTGGCACCGGCGTGCACCCGGCGGCGCTGATCTTCCAGCCGGTGGGGAAGTGCGCCAGGAACAAGGTGTCGTGCTCCAGGACCACCAGGGCCTGACCGCCGTAGACGTCCACGTGGCGTACGGCACCGGCGGCGGGCAGCTCTTCCCCGGTGATCGCCTCGTGGCACGGTTGCTCCGCCGCCTGCTCCAGCTCGTCACGAGTGACGGGTGCGAGCGCCGAGCACAGTGACTCGGGTCGCCGGTCACTCAGGTCCCGCTCGAAACGGACCGCCGTCGTGGACACCGCGTCCTGCCGCTCGGCCAGGGTGCCGCAGGCACTCACCGCGGCGAACACTGCGATCGCCGCCACCGTCCGGTAGCCCCTGCGAGGCATCCCACCTCCTCGAGCGGTGCCCTGTGTCCCTTTGGACGACTGCCTCACATCCCCAGTGGGCGCCGCATTCTGAAAGTGACGCGCCAAGCGGTCCCGCCATGGGCTCGTCTGTACGACAGGACCGCAGTACCATCATGCGCCGCAGCGGCAATTTCTGCCGCAGGGATCGCCCGGCAGTGGCGCGTAGGCGCGTCCAGGATCACTGCAGGCCACGGTGGCCAGGCCGGTGGTACGCAGTGGTCCGACACGCTCGTCCGCCGGTTGGCGGGCTGCCCGTGCGCGCCGCGGTTCGAGCAGGTTCTGTTGCGGTCGAGCCCATGGGGGCGGTCCGGTCCCGCGTCTTTCACCAGGCTGGTTCCAGGGGCCCATGCCTTTGCGCGGCATGGCACCGTGGTGGTCCCCCCCAACGTCACCCAAGGTCGGGGCCGGGGTGTCGGCCGAGTACACCTAGACCGGTAGCGCCATCGTCGGCGCCCTCACCTCGCGGCCGCGGTGGACACCGGGGCTGCGACCGCCGATCGGTAGCCTGCCCCGTTTCCGGTGCACGATTGACATGTATGTCGCCCTGCATACTACTGGCACCGGACGGGCCCCGCAGTACAAGGACGCGACGAGCGACCCTCCGTGGGAGGGGTGGCTCCGGAGGCACGCTGCCGGCCCCTGGGGTGGAGCCGGTGCCGCGACCGTCAGGTACGGATGCGTCCGCCGCTCTTCGGCGACACGCTCGCGGCATGGCTGACGAGTACGGCGCGCACGGACTCGTACGGCGTGGGGCTTCGCAGGGCGCGTGAGGTGATCATCGCTCCCTGGATGCCAGCGATCGTGGCCTCGGCGAGAGTCCTCGCCGAGGTCCGCGCGACGCCGAGGGCGACGAAGTGGAAGGCGAGCCTGTCGGTCATCTCCGAGAAGGCCCGGCGCCCGGTCTCGGCGATCTCGGCCGACTCCTGTGTGGCACCTTCGATGATCAGTGGTGCGATGGCGCAGCCGCGCCCGTATTCGCCGGCGATCATGCCTTCGCGACCCAGGTCGATGTAGAGCTCGACCAGCTGGACTGCGGAGGTCGCCTGGTGCGCGGCCCGGTCGATGATCTCCACCTGCTCGAAGGCGTGGGCTTCGGCGGCTTCGATGGCCAGTTGTGTCTTGCCGCCAGGGAAGTGGAAGTAGACAGAGCCGCGAGATGTGCCGCTGAGTTCGAGCACGTCGGAAAAGGCCGTGCCGTTGTAGCCGCGCTGCCGGATCAGCTGTTTGGCGGCCTGCACCATCTTCTGCTTGGCGTCCGTCCGCTTGCCCATCCCGCGCCTTCTCCTTGTGCGATGTATGATGACCTATATAGTATCCGATCGCGGACGAGATCCCAAGAGCGCGGCCGTCCCGGCCGTCTTGAGGAGGTCCTCCTCATGCTGTACGTCGACACTCCGCTGGTTCCTGGCCGGCCTGCCACGTGCCTCGAAGCAGTCCCGCGAGCCGCACATGAGGCGTTCGCTTGCGCATGAAGGACTTCCTGATCGTCCATCAGGGCGGCCCCGGTGAAACGGCCCCGATCGCCGGCCGGAACGGGCTGTGCGTCACGTGGCTGTCTCGTCGCCGGAGAACTCCTCTGCCGCCGCGGATGTCCTCGACACCGGCACGGCCGTTCCCGAAGCCGGCGCCTGCCCTGTCCTGTCGTTGCTCGACGTCCGCGCACATTCCTCGCGCACAGACCGGTTCGGGCGCAGTAGTGGACCGGTCCAGAAAGGACGCATCATGACCACCGACCTGAATTACGCCGATGCGAACGAGCTCGCCGAGCTGATCCGTGCCGGGAAGGTCTCCTCGGTCGAGGTGGTGCAGGCGCATCTGGATCGCATCGAGGCCGTCAACCCGCGGCTCAATGCGATCGTCACGCTCGTCGACGGTGCGCTGGAGGCCGCGAAGGCTGCGGACGACGAGCTCGCCCGGGGCGGGGACGTAGGACCGCTCCACGGCGTGCCCTTCACGGCCAAGGACTCGTTCGACACCGCTGGGGTGCTCACCCAGCGCGGCTCGCCCATTTTCGCCGGGCGTGTCCCCGACACGGATGCCACCGCTGTCGCGCGCGTCAAGGAAGCCGGCGCGATCCTGCTGGCGAAGACCAATCTCCCGGAGTTCTCGTACTGGATCGAGTCCGACAACCTCCTGACGGGCAGGACGAACAACCCGTGGGACGTCGACCGTTCGCCCGGCGGTTCGAGCGGCGGTGAGTCCGCCGCGATCGCCGCCGGGATGTCGCCGCTCGGGCTCGCCACCGACCTGTCCATCTCGGTACGCGGGCCGGCTGCGGACACCGGTGTCTCGTCCTTCAAGCCGACGCACGGGCGCATCCCGATGACCGGGATCTGGCCGCGCGAGCCCCGCCGCAACTGGCACGTCGGTCCCATGGCCCGCAGCATCCGCGACCTCGCACTCGCCTACACCCTCCTGGCCGGCCCCGACGGCGCCGACGGATTCGCCACCGTCCCACCCGGGTTCGACACCGGCCTGGGCGACACCCCGGACCGGCCCCTGCGGGTGGGCTGGCTGGTCGACTCGGGACTCGGCCCGACCGACCCGGAGGTCGCCGCGACCGTCCAGGCGGCCGCCGAAGCCCTGCAGGGGGTGGGAGCCCGGGTCGACGCCGTGAGCATCCCGGCGTTCGAGCGGGACAATCCGCTCGAACTGTGGACCAAGCTGAGCACCATGGAGGTGAAGCCGGCCTTCCGCCAGGTCACCGCGGGCCACGAGGACCAGATGTTCAGCTACTCCAGGTTCGTGGCCACCATGCCCGACACCTCGGTGGAGGACTTCGTCCTGGCCGAGCAGGCCGTCGAGCGCCTCCGGGACGCCATGGCGACGTTCTTCCATCAGTACGACGTCCTGCTGCTCCCCGTGACGACGATCCCGGCCCACCGGCACCAGCTGGAGGAGTTCACCCTCGACGGCCGGACCATGGGCGCCTTCCATGTGAGCTCGACGACCGTCCCCTTCAACCTGACGGGGCATCCGGCCCTGTCGATGCGGTTCGGCACGAGCAGCGACGGCATGCCGATCGCGGTACAGCTGGCGGCCGCCCCGTACGCGGAATCGACTGTTCTCCATGCCGCCTCGCTGCTGGAAACACTCAGCTCGGTGCACGACCGGCACCCCGCCCTCTAGCGGCGGGGGAGAGCGGGAGCCGAGCGGCGCACCGACCCCGACCCACCGCAACCGCGCGGCACAAGCCGCCCCGACCGACCGGATGGTCATGACCACCCCCTTGCATGACGCCTCAACGAGCCCTGACACGAGGGTGCTGGTGAACGTGGTGTTCGCGGCGCTGAACAGCCGGCACGCGCGGTTCGCGGACGGTGAGGGCCGGGCCCTGCGATATCTGGACTCGGTGGCTCCCTTCGCCGCGGTTCCGGACGAGGCCACCGAACAGGACTGGCGTGACCTCGCCGGACTCACCCGCCGGACGGGCGGCGCCCTCCTGCACCGGGAGCCAGGGGCGTTGCCCGAGTCCTGGGCGGCCGACCACCACATCGATCTCCACCGGTTGAACGTGGTTCAGTTCTCCGGAGCCGGACTGGCCGCGGGCCCCGAGGACGCGGAGGACCCGGAGATCCGCGAACTGACCACCGACGACGTTCCGGCCATGGCGGATCTGGCCGCACGGACCACACCGGGCCCGTTCCTCACGCGCACCATCGAGTTGGGCGGATACCTCGGCATCCGCCGGAACGGCGTCCTCGCCGCGATGGCCGGCGAACGCTTCTCCGCACCCACGGGCAACCCGCAAGGCTGGACCGAGGTCAGCGCGGTGTGCACGGACCCGGCCTTCCGCGGCCAGGGGCTGGCCACCCGCTTGATGCGGGCTGTCGCCGCCCGCATCCGTGCCCGCGGCGACGAGGTCTTCCTCCACGTCATCGATACCAACACGGGCGCCATGGCGCTCTACGAGCGCATCGGGTTCCGCCGACTGACCACGATCGAAGTCACCAGGCTCACGCCCCGCCCCTAACGGCAGGGATGACCGGCACCGGCCGAGGCCACGGCGCCGACCCCGGAGGTCCACAGCGTGGTGCGAACGCAGCCGACGGCGGGCGTGCCGCGCACGCCTGCCCTCGCTTCGGCCGCGACGGACGGCAGGAATGCCGACGGGCCGTCAAGATCACCCGCCCGGACCGCCCCGGGCGCGCGCAGCCTCCGGCGTGACGAAACTGGTCGTGAGTGCTGGAGGGCCCTACGTCCATGAGCCCTCGGTGCCGTGTGAGAGCTGGGCCCCCGTCGTGCGAGCGGCGAGGGCCCAGCGCTTGTGTGCGCCGACCTGCCGACACCAGATGGTCCGCACGCCCGAACGGGTCGTCGGGCAACGGGGCTCAGTCTCCCGTGAGCAGCAACAGCAGCGGCACGGGGATGCAGACCGCCGCCGTCAGCAGGGCGACGGTGACGACCGTGCAGAGCAGGCGGTTCCGCAAGGTCCGGTGGCGCAGGTCGTACTCGCTGTGCAGATCCCCTTCGCGCCGGGAGGTCCGCCGCAGCATCACGCCGACCAGTTCCAGGCGGTCGGCGACGTAGAGCCGGAGCACTTCGTCCCGCTGGCCGGCGGTCAGCCATGGCATGCGGTCGGCGAAGGCACGCGCGGCGATCCTGGCGTCGCCTGCCTCGGCATGCCACGAGAGGAAGTCCTCGCACCGCGCGATGCCGTCCGCTGCGGCGGGATCGCCGGCCCCACCGGCCGGCCACGTCATCCCTGCCCCTCGCCGAGCGGTTTCGCGGCGCCCTGGCCCGGTTCGACGACGTCGCGGCGGCCGGCGTTGAGTTCCTGGTCGAGGGCGGCGACGTCGGGGTGGTGGAGGTCGAACGCCGGGGACTCGGAACGGATCTTGGGCAGGGTGAGGAAGTTGTGCCGTGGGGGCGGGCAGGAGGTCGCCCACTCCAGGGAGCGGCCGTAGCCCCAGGGGTCGTCGACCTCGACCGGCCTGCCGTAGCGGGCCGACTTCCACACGTTGTACAGGAACGGCAGGGTGGACAGGCCCAGCAGGAACGCGCCGATGGAGGAGACGGTGTTCAGGGTGGTGAAGCCGTCGGCGGCCAGGTAGTCGGCGTAGCGGCGGGGCATGCCCTCGGCGCCCAGCCAGTGCTGGACGAGGAAGGTGGTGTGGAAGCCGATGAACAGGGTCCAGAAGTGGATCTTTCCCAGGCGTTCGTCGAGCATCTTGCCGGTGAACTTGGGCCACCAGAAGTGGAAGCCGGCGAACATCGCGAACACCACGGTGCCGAAGACGACGTAGTGGAAATGGGCGACCACGAAGTAGGAGTCGGTGACGTGGAAGTCCAGCGGTGGCGAGGCCAGGACGACTCCGGTCAGGCCGCCGAACAGGAAGGTGACGAGGAAGCCGATCGCCCACAGCATGGGGGTCTCGAAACTCAGCGACCCCTTCCACATGGTGCCGATCCAGTTGAAGAACTTCACCCCCGTCGGCACGGCGATCAGGTAGGTCATGAACGCGAAGAAGGGCAGCAGGACCGCACCGGTGGCGAACATGTGGTGGGCCCACACGGTGGCCGACAGGCCCGCGATGGAGATGGTCGCACCGATCAGGCTGACGTAGCCGAAGACGGGCTTGCGGGCGAAGACGGGGATGACCTCGGTGACGATGCCGAAGAAGGGCAGGGCGATGATGTAGACCTCGGGGTGGCCGAAGAACCAGAACAGGTGCTGCCACAGCAGCGGCCCGCCGTTCTCCGGGTCGTACACGTGCGCGCCGAACTTGCGGTCCGCGAAGAGGACGAGCAGGGCGGCGGCCAGCACCGGGAACGCGAACAGCACCAGCACCGAGGTCAGCAGGATGTTCCAGGTGAAGATCGGCATCCGGAACATGGTCATCCCGGGGCAGCGCATGCAGATGATCGTGGTGATGAAGTTGACCGCGCCGAGGATCGTGCCGAACCCGGACATCGCCAGGCCCAGGATCCACATGTTGCCCCCTGCGTAGGGGGTGCGTTCGCCCCCGGAGAGCGGGGTGTAGGCGGTCCAGCCGAAGTCCGCGGCCCCCTGGGTGGTGAAGAAGCCGGCCACGGCGATCAGCGATCCGAACAGGAAAAGCCAGTAGGACAGCATGTTCAGCCGCGGGAACGCCACGTCGGGGGAGCCGATCTGCAGCGGCATGATGGCATTCGCGAACCCGGCGAACAGCGGGGTGGCGAACATCAGCAGCATCATCGTGCCGTGCATGGTGAACGCCTGGTTGTACTGCTCGTTCGAGAGGATCTGGATGCCTGGCCGGGCCAGCTCCGCCCGCATCACCAGTGCCAGAACACCGCCGATCAAGAAGAATCCGAAGGCGCTGCCCAGGTAGAGCGACCCGATCTTCTTGTGGTCCGTCGTCGTCAGCCAGTCGACGATGACGGCGCCCGGCTTGAGCCGCTCCCGTTCCGCCCCCTGTGTCGGTTCCACCTGCACAGCCATGCCTGGTGCCGCCCTTCCACCACGTTCGCGTTTTCCGCTGCCCTTTCCCGCACTTCAAGGTGTCCGGGCACCTTTGCCAAGGTCCTTCGTAGTGCGGCCACCGGCGACCGGAGCGGATTGCCCCGACCGTGGGCGCGGCGGTCGGGGAGATGGCCCGGCAGCCCCGCGTCGGCGCCTGACCCGTGCGCTACGCCTGCTGTGGGCGCGAAGGCGCCGTACGGGTGACTTCCCTTCTCGGGGCGTCCCGCAGATCGACGTCACGACCTGCCGCTCTGGTATCCGTTGATCGCGGCCCGGTCCGGTGGTGTCCCGCAGGGCGGCGCACTTGCCCTTGCCGAGTGCGCCGCCGACTCCCGAGCGGTGGGGCAGCGGAGCCGGATGAGGGACCTGCGGAGGACGCCGTCCGCCCTTGAGGTCGTGGACGACGACACCCTCGGAGCGTGACAGGCCCCGTGCGCCGGGGCCGGTGCCGGACGTCCGGCAGTGAGGGGAGCGCCACTGCCGGTCACCCTGCTCGGGCATGGCGGAACATGCCGCATCGGACGCGGTGGCATGGGCAGGCGCACCAGTGCGGGGGCGACAGCCGAGGAGGATGCCATGAGCGAACGGGATCTCGGCAAGGGCGACGAGGTGTCCTGGAAGAGCCACGGCCAGAAGGTGACGGGAAAGGTCAAGAAGAAGATCACGAAACGGACCCGCGCCGCGGGCCGGACCGTCGACGCGTCGAGCGAGCAACCGCAGTACGAGGTGGAGAGCGACAAGAGCGGTCGCTCGGCCGTGCACAAGCCGGGAGCGCTCGGCAAGGAGGGATGAGCCATGGCCCAGGCCCAGAAGCACGACGACCGGAACCGGACGGTGGACGCCTTCGAAGAGGCGGTCAACATGACCGCGGACCGGCTCGAGAAGTGGCTCGCCACCGAGGAGTCGAAGAGCGTCGGCCAGAGTGACGGCGGCGAGAGCGTCGGACACGCCTCAGGGCGGCGCATCGTCACGCTCCTGCGCACCAAGAAGGGCGACCTGAGCGAAGGCGACCTGGCGCACATGCGCAAGGTCGTCGGCTACGTGCACCGGCACGTCGAGCAGCGTCCCGGCGGCGACGTCACGGACACCCGATGGCGGTACTCGCTGATGAACTGGGGCCACGATCCGCTGGACTGACCGGTGCCCGTGAAGGGGCCACCTCGGCCGGCGCGAACCGGCCGAGGTGGCTTGCGTCGGTCCTGGCACTCAGACCGCGTCGCTCTCCGCCGGGGCCGGGAAGCGGTCCCACACCCGGTGCGCGCCCAGCAGTGCCGTCACGTCGCGCAGCACCCCCTCGCCGTCGGAGCCGGTGACGACGCCGAGCGCCCCGTCGTCGATGCCGGCCGCGCGCAGGGCGGGTGCCGCGTCGCCCCAGGCCCCGATCGGCTTGGCGTGCCGGTAGGCCTCCTGCAGCATCAGCACGATGCGGGGGTCCACCGGCGCCGCGGCGAGCGGCGGGGCGCCCGCCTTGGCGTCACGGCCGCCCTGGGCGTCGGCGGCCGGCCCGGGGGTCCCGGCCAGCAGCACGGCGTCGAACTCCACCGAGCGCGCGGTGGCGAAACTGCGCTGCACGGTGACCGGATCGGCGCCCTCGCCCATGAGCGTGCCACCCGTGGGCGCGACGACCAGCGCGACCATGTCGTTCGCCAGCACCGAGCGCCGGACGGCGTCCACCGCGCCCAGGTCACCGGTGCCGTCCGTGACGATGCCGATGACGCGTCCGTCGGTCGGCCAGGTGTGGCCGACCTGCGAGAGCGCGGGGCTGGGCTGCGCGTCGGCGAGCGGCTCGGTGGCCGTGGGAGTGGGGAGGCCGAGTCCCTGCGCCACCTGCCGGCACAGGTAGGGATCGACGTTCGCCAGTACCTTGAGGGTGCGTTCCCTGATGGCCTGCTCGTAGCACTTGCCCAGCTCGAACGTGTAGGCGGCGATGATGTGTTCGCGCTCGGCGGGGCTCATGCTCAGCCAGAACAACCGGGGCTGGCTGAAGTGGTCGTCGAACGACGCCGGCGCCTCGCGCACCTTCGCCGCCGCCGCCACGGGCGTGGGGTGTTCGATGTAGGCGCGGTCCCCGGCGCCGGCGAAGAACGGGCAACCGCCGTCCAGGGAGTTGGGCTTGTACGGGGCGACGCCGGTGTGCACCGCGTCCTGGTGGAAGCCGTCCCGCAGCATGTCGTTGACGGCGGCGTGCGGCCGGTTGACCGGGATCTGCGGGAAGTTGGGCCCGCCCAGGCGGGTGATTTGCGTGTCGAGGTACGAGAAGAGACGCCCGGCCAGCAGCGCGTCGTCGGTGATGTCGATGCCCGGCACCAGGTGCCCGACGTGGAAGGCGACCTGCTCGGTCTCGGCGAAGAAGTTGGTGGGGTTGGCGTTGAGGGTGAGCAGCCCCACCGGCTGCACCGGCGCCAGCTCCTCCGGGACGATCTTCGTCGGATCCAGCAGGTCGATGCCCTGGAAGGTCTGCTCGGGGGTGTCCGGGAACGTCTGGATGCCCAGCTCCCACTGCGGGAAGGCGCCCGCCTCGATGGCGTCGGCGAGGTCGCGGCGGTGGAAGTCCGGGTCCATGCCGCTGATCATCTGCGCCTCCTCCCACACGAGGGAGTGCACACCGGCCTTCGGCTTCCAGTGGAACTTCACCAGCGTGGTGGCGCCGCTCTCGCCGACCAGGCGGAAGGTGTGGACGCCGAACCCCTCCATCGTGCGGAAGGAACGCGGGATGCCGCGGTCGGACATGTTCCACATCGTGTGGTGGGTGGCCTCGGTGTGCAGCGAGACGAAGTCCCAGAAGGTGTCGTGGGCGCTCTGCGCCTGCGGGATCTCCCGGTCCGGGTGGGGTTTGCCGGCGTGGATGATGTCAGGGAACTTGATCGCGTCCTGGATGAAGAACACCGGGATGTTGTTGCCGACCAGGTCGAACACGCCCTCGGACGTGTAGAACTTGGTGGCGAACCCCCGCGTGTCGCGTACGGTGTCGGCGGACCCCCGCGAACCCAGGACGGTGGAGAACCGCACGAAGACCGGCGTGTCGACGTCCTTCGCGAGGAAGGCGGCCTTGCAGACCTCGGCCGCCGTGCCGTACCCGCGGAAGACGCCGTGCGCGGCGGCACCCCGGGCGTGCACCACCCGCTCCGGGATCCGCTCGTGGTCGAAGTGCATGACCTTCTCGCGCAGATGGTGGTCCTGCAGCAGCACCGGGCCGCGCGGTCCGGCCTTGAGCGAGTGGTCGGTGTCCGGCAGCCGTGCCCCCTGCGCCGTGGTGAGGAACGCCCCGTCCTGGGCCCGGACGGTCTTGGACGGGCCGTCGGGGCGGCCCGTCGCGCTGAGCGGCGTGGGCACACCCTGATCGGGCTTGGGCGGCAGCGGCGGGTGCGGCTCCACCGGTTCCTCGACCGTGGGCGGCATGCTGCCCGGCACGCCCGGGATCTCCGCGCGTCCCGCCGGGGTCAGCTCGGCGGCCGCGTCCATCACCTTGTCGACGATCTTCTTCACCGGGCCCGGCTCGTTGGCCATGGCACTCTCCTGCTTCGTCCTCGGGAAACCCTTTCGCCTGCCGGTAACCGGTGCCGCCGGCGCACAAACGGGACCCGCGGGGATGTCCGCCGTTCGCGGCGGATGTGCCCCCGAGTGCGTGTCGGGCGCGCGGCGCCGGTGCCACGGGCCAGGCCGCGCAGCGGACGACACCGGCTGTGCAGAACGCGGTGCCCCGTCACGGGCCCCCGGTGGTGACGGCCGAGCCGAGTGGCGCGCGGACGGCGGTGGCCGCCAGGCGACACCGGGCGGGGCGAGCCGGCCAGTGGCGCGGCTCGCCACGGTCAGCGCAGCAGGGCCACGGCGACGTACAGCAGGGACCTGCGCCTCGTCCTTCTCCTCGCCGGATCCGGCGTCCGGCTGCGGCGGACGGAACACCGCGCTGCGTGGGTCGGTCTCCCGCGAGGGACGCATCGACGTGTCGCGCCGCGCGGTGCGTCAGGGGCGCCGCCAGGAGTCGTCCCTGAGATGGGAACCGGCCATGGGCCCCATGCGCAGCATCCCGCCGTCGACCGACCAGGAGGCGCCGGTGACGTAGGCCGCCTCGCGACCCGCGAGGAAGGCGATGACCGCGGCGACCTCCCGGGCGTCACCTGGACGGCGCAGGGGGATGCCGGGACGCTCCTCGGCGCCGGCGTCCTGGTCCTCCTGGCCGGTCATCGGGGTGGCGATCTCCCCGGGTGCCACGGCGTTGACCGTGATGCCGTGCTCCGCGAGTTCCAGCGCCATCACCTGCGTCAGCAGTCCGAGCCCGCCCTTCGCCGCGCAGTACGGGGCGGCTCCGACCCGCGGCTGGTGCTCGTGGACCGAGGTGACGTTGACGATGCGCCCGCCGTCCCCCTGGGCGATCATGCGACGGGCCGCGTGCTGGCTGCAGAGGAAGGGGCCGACCAGGTCGACGTCGACCACCCTTCGCATCGTGGCCAGGTCGAGTGCGAGGAACGCCGTCATGGTGCCCGTGCCGGCGTTGTTCACCAGGACGTCGAGGCGTCCCAAGCGGTCGACGAGCTCGTCGAGCACATCGGCCGCCGCGGGCAGGGCGGTCAGGTCGAGCCGGCTGACCTCCGCCCGGCGGCCGTACCGGCGGACCTCCTCCGCGGTGGCCTCCGCCCCGGCCAGGTCGCGGTGATAGGTGATGCCGACGTCCAGGCCGTCGGCGGCCAGGCGTACCGCGGTGGCGCGGCCGATGCCGGAGTCCGATCCGGTCACGACCGCGACGCGGCGGGTCCCGTCCGTCGTCACGGCCACGAGGGCTCCCTGCGGGGTACGACGACCAGCTCGGCCAACGCGCTGCCCGCGGGCACCGACAACGCGTACAGGACCGTGTCCGCGACGATCTCCGGGCTCTGCAGCAGGGTGACGTCGGCGTCGGGGAACCGTTCCAGGATGAACGGTGTGTGCATGCCGCCCGCGACGACACCCGTCACGCCGATGCCGGGGCAGTCGCGCTGCGCCTCCTGGAACAGCGTGTGGGTGAAGGCCCGCAGGCCAGCCTTGGAGGCCGCGTAGGGACCGGCCTCGGTCCAGGTGCGGGTCGCCGCGGTGGACAGGATGTTGACGATGTGGCCGCCCCCGCGGGCGACCATGCGCCGGTAGGCCTCCAGCACCAGGTAGACCGGGCCGAGCAGGTTCGTGGTGACCACCCCGTTCACCTCCTCCGCACTGAGGTGCTCGACCGGCTTCGACACGTCCACGGCCGCGTTGTTGACCAGGATGTCCACCGGCGTCCGCTCCTCGTCGAGGTCGCGGAAGACCGTGGCGACCGCCGCGGCGTCGCGGATGTCCAGCTCCACGACGTGTGCCGTGCCGCCGTCCCTCACGATGCCGTCGCAGGTTTCCTGCGCCAGGTCCTTGCGTACGTCCGCCACCAGGACTGATGCGCCGGCACCGGCGAGACGGCGGGCGATGGCCGCGCCCAGACCGCGTGCCGCGCCGGTGACCAGGGCCTGCCGGCCGTGCAGGTCGACGTGGGCCGCCTTGCTCATGTGCTTGCCTCTCGCTCGGGAAGGGCGCGCTCCGCCCGGTGGGGCGGCGCCGCGCGGTCGCCCTCCACTGTGGGCGCCGTCACGTCCGCGGGCATGCCGGAAGGGGCAACCGTGTGTACCCCGCGGCGACCCGTGCCCGCGTGTGAGCAAGCCCACCCGGGGACGCCGACCCCAAGGCGCACAGGGGATTCAGTGGGCAAACCGGGCGCATGTGCTGTGGGGTGGCCCCGGTCACAGGGGGTGCTCTGCCACGCTGGGCGGCGCCGTGGCCGGGTGAGACCCGACGCCTAGGCATCCGTCCGTCGGTGAGGGGCCGAGGGCTCCGGTGTTCCCGCCGGGGCTGCGGACCTTCGCCCTCGCCCGCCTTGTGCGCCGCAGGGCTCGTCCCCCGATCACACCACCATGCCCCTTTCCCCGGTTCCGTCCGCCGCCGTTCCCAGCGACTCCCGTTCCCCGTGGCGCTCCCTGCGCCACCGGAGCATGCGCTGGTGGTCCGTCGCCAACTTCGTGTCGAACACCGGCACCTGGATGCAGCTGACCGTGCAGAACCTGCTCGTGCTCCAGATCACGGGCTCCGCCGCCGCCACCGGACTGTCGATCTCGGTCCAGGCGGCTCCGGGCGTGCTGGTGAGCCTGGCCGGCGGGGCGGCAGTTGACCGCTGGCCCCGCAAGCTCACCGCCGGGGTCAGCCAGTTGCTGCTCGGCGCGGTGGGGTTCGTCACGGCGGTCCTCGTGGCCACCGGCGGTCTCTCGATGGGGGTGCTGATGGCGCTGGCCGCGGTCACCGGCATCATCGCCACCGTCGACGGGCCCGCCTGCGCGCTGCTGGGCAACGACCTGGTGCACAAGGAGGACGTGCCCTCGGCGATCGGCGTGGGGTCGCTCATCACCAACGCGGGACGGCTGGCCGGCACCGCCCTGGCGGGAGTGGCCGTCGCCGGCTTCGGCACGGCAGCCGCCTACGCGGCCAACGGGCTGTCGTTCTGCTTCGTCGCTGCCGTCATCCCCTTCCTGCGCCCCGTGGCCGGCGCCGTCACCCGTGCCGCCGCGCCCGGCCGTCCCGCTCCGCGGGCGCGGCAGGGCGAGACGCGGGAGGCGCTGTCCGTACGGCAGGGCCTGGCCTTCTTCGTACGCCGCCCGCGCCTGGTGGCCCTGGCGGGCATCACCACGCTCAGCGCGGTCTTCGGCCGCAACTACCAACTGACCCTCGCCGTGCTGGTCACCGGGCCGCTCGCAGCCGGAGCCGGTGCCTTCGGGACGGTCTCCACGGTGCTGGCGCTCGGCGGCATCTGCGGTGCGGTGCTCGGCGCCCGGCTGCGCCGGCCGTCCGTGCGGCTGGTCGGCGTGCTCGCCGCGGTGGGTGGCCTGCTGCAGGTGGTGGCGGGACTGGCGCCGTCGCTGGCGCTGCTGCTGGTGATGGTGCTGCCGATGGCCCTGGTCGAGTCGGTGTCCGACACCGCGGGCACCACGGTGCTGCAGACCGACCCGCCGCCGCACCTGCGGGGCCGGGTACTGGGCATCTGGGGGAGCGTGCGTACCCTCGGCGGGCTGGCCGGACCGCCGGCGCTGGGGTTGTTCATGGAGCTCGCGGGGGCACGGGGCGCCCTCGTCGGCGGCGGCGCGCTCATCGCGGTCTCGGTGGCGGCGGGCTGTCTGCTGCGGCAGCGCCGTACGGCCCGGCCGGTTCGTCTGTGGGCCCGTGCCGGCACCGCGTCCCGGGCGGCGCTCAAGGCCGCGGCGTAGCGGGATGCCCGGCGGCCCCCGGTAGCGGGGGTGCAGCGGTGTTCGCGCCGCCGTACCGGGTCCGTTCGCTGATGCGCCGGGTCGCCGCCCGCGTCATCCTGGCCCTATGGCCTCGCGGGAACACGCCGCCCCGGTGATCGTGCACCCGCCGGTGGGCGGCGGGCGCCGGGTGTCGATCCAGGGCAGGTACGCCGGGACGGCCCGTCGTCTCGCCGATCTGCTGGAATTCCTGTGGCAGGCCGGCATCGACCCCGACTCGTCACGGGTGCTGGACCCGGATCTGGTCGAGTGGTGCGGGGGCGGGCCCGACGAGTGGTGCTGACTCCTGTCGGCCGGGCCGGGTGCTGCCGCAGGCGGTCCCGCACTCGGGGTCGGTGTGGAGAGCAAGGGCAGGGCCGCCGCGAACCCGCCCCCGTCAGGGCGCGGATCGGGGGAAGGAGACGGCACGCCCTGGCGAGGCGGCGACTTCCACGCTACTCGCCGTCCGCGTTCGTGTCCGGTGTCCCCGGGGGCCGACGAGGCGTCGCGCCGGTGAGGCCATGTGCCCGGAACGCTGCACAGCGGATGCACGCGGGACCGGTCCGGCGTGAGATGGGGGCGAGATGTCGTCGCAGATCGGCGGGACGGATGGGTGCGAGACAGAGCGACCCGGCCATGGACGCGCTGCTGGACGCGCTGCACCGTACGGAGCCGGGGCGACTGGCGCAGGTCGTGCAGCAGCACTACGCGGACCTGGGACTGGACAGCACCACCATCTATGTGGCCGACCTCCAGCAGAACGTCCTCGTGGCGCTGACCGACGAAGCGGGCGGGGGGCCGCCGCAGCGGGTGCCCATCGACGCCAGCCTGGCCGGCTGGGCCTACCGGTCCGAATCCCTGCGCATCCAGCCCGGCGAGCAGGACACCGTGGTGCTGTTCGTACCGATCATCGACGGCGTCGAAAGACTGGGCGTGCTCAGGGTGGAGACGGGCATCCTGAACGCGGCGACGGTCCGTCGCTGCCAGTCCGTGGCCGCCCTGGTGGCGATGGCCCTGGCGACCAAGGGCACCTACAGCGACCGGGTGGCCCGTACGCAGCGCGCAGCGCCGATGGGGGTGGCGGCGGAGATGGTGTGGGCCTTCCTGCCGCCCCGCACTATCGGGACCGAGCTGATCACCTCGAGCGCCGTGGTCGAGCCCGCCTACGAGGTCGGTGGTGACGCCTTCGACCACTCGGTGGTCGACAGCCTCCTGCACGCCACCATCGTCGACGCCATGGGCCATGACCTCGCCGCCGGTCTGACCTCCTCGGTCGTGCTGGCGGTCTGCCGCAACGCACGACGGACCGGGGCCGATCTGCCGGTGATCGTGGACACCGTCGGGGAACACCTCCAGCGACTGTTCCCGGAGCGCTACGCCACCGGGATCTTCCTCGACCTCCAGATGACGACCGGGCGGCTGCGGTGGGTCAACTGCGGGCATCCGCCGCCCTACCTGCTGCGCGACCACGCCCTCGTGCCCGGCGCGTTCCTCCGGGAACCCGGCCTGCCACTGGGGATGGACTTCGGCGCGGCCGGGGAACGGCAGGTGCACGAGGTGCGCCTGGAACCGGGCGACCGGGTCCTGCTGTACACCGACGGCGTCACGGAGGCCCGGCTGACCGGCAACGCCTTCGGCGAGGAACGCTTCATCGACTACATCAACCGTGCGGCCGCGGCCGGGGAGCCCGCGCCCGAAGTGCTGAGGCGTCTGGTCCACGCGATCCTCGGTTCGCAGCACGGGCGCCTGAGCGACGACGCGACCATCCTGCTCTTCGAGTGGCACCCCCTGCGCCAGGCCCAGCGACCCTGACCACGTTCAGGACGTACGGACCCGGGCGGTTTCGCCGGGGGCCCGGCCGGGCCGGGGCGACCGCATTGCCTCGCGGGCGGCGTGCAGGACCTCGTCCACCGTGATGCGCAGCAGCCGCTCGTCGGGCCGCAGCCCGTGCGCGTCGCCCGGCCTGGCCGCCCCGTGGTGCTCCCCGTACCAGAGCACGCGGTGGCACGGGCGGACGGGCGGGCCCCACAGACGGGGTGACACCGGGCCGAAGAGCACCACCGAGGCGGTGCCGAAGGCGGAGGCCAGGTGGGCCAGACCGGTGTCGCCCACGATGACGCACCGGGCGTGCGCGACGAGGGCCGCCAGGCGGGCGAAGGGCACGTCGGCGTCGCCGCCCAGCACGTCGCCCGCGGCGAGGCCCGCCCGGTGCGCCACCTTCCGGGCCAGCGCGGCCTCACCGGCTCCCGCGGTGACCACCACCCGGTGGCCCGTACGGCGCAGCCGGTCGGCGACCGCCGCGAACCGGCCGGGTGGCCAGCACCGTGCGGGCGCGTCGGCGCCCGGGTGGACCACCACCGCGCCGGGGGCGGGGGAGGGGACGGGCGGGCAGGGCAGGGCGAGGTCCAGCGGGTCGGCGGGCAGTCCGTACCAGGTGAGCAGCCGGCACCAGCGGGCGCGTTCGTGTTCGTCCTCGTGCCAGACCGGACCGGCCAGGTCGGGGGTGGCCGGGTGGGCATAGGCGAGCAACCGTTCCGGCCGCAGCCGCTGGAGCAGCAGGTGACTCGGCGGCCCGTTGCCGTGCAGGTCCACCGCGAGCCGGGGCGGCGGGGCGCGCCACGACAAGGCGGCGGGTACCGCGCGGCCCGGGGCAGTCGTCGGCAGCAGCCGGTCCACCGCCCCCGTCGCGGCGCAGGCGTCCGCCAGCCGGGCGGGCGCGGCCAGCACCAGTTCGTGGTCCGGCAGGGCCCGGCGCAACCCCCGCAGGGCCGGGACCGCGGTCAGCAGGTCGCCCAGGCCGAGGGCGCGCAGTACCAGGAGCCGCGGCTTGGTGGCGTCCGTCATGACGCGGGAGGCCGCACGCTGGCGGCGGCACGGTGGGCGAGCTGGGTGGTGGAGCGGCCGTCCAGGTAGGGCAGGACCACGCACTGGCCGCCCCAGCACCGTATGGCCTCGGCTTCGGGGAGCGCGTCGGCGTTGTAGTCGCCGCCCTTGGCCCACACCTGGGGCTTCAGCCGGCCCAGCACGGCGGTGGGGGTGTCCTCGTCGAACACGGCGACGGCGTCCACACAGCCCAGCCCCGCCAGTACGCGCACCCGGTCGGCCAGCGGGGACAGCGGCCGTCCCGGGCCCTTGAGCCTGGTGATCGACGCGTCGGAGTTGACGCACACGATCAGGCAGTCGCCGATCCGGCGGGCGCTCTCCAGCAGTCCGACGTGGCCCGCGTGCAGCAGGTCGAAGCAGCCCCCCGTGGCCACCACGGTGCCGCCGCGCGCACGGACCCGCTCGGCCAGCGCGAACGGGTCGGTCTCCACCCGGGTGCGGTCGGCCGGGTGGGCGGGCCCGCTGCTCCACAGGGCGGGGTTCGCCGCCCCGCCGGCCGCCACGAAGGCCGTGGCCTCGGCCACGCCGTGCTGCACGGCCTCCTCGGGGAGGCAGCCGTCGGCCAGGGCCCCGGTGGCCTCCGCGGCGAAGCAGTCCCCGGCGCCGCAGGCGTCGCCGCTCGCCCGGTACGGCGCCGGCACCAGCATCGGTGCGGCCGCTCCGGGCCGGGCCAGCAGGACCCCCCGTTCGCCGAGGGTGATGGCGACCGCCGCCGCCTGCCAGCGACCGGCCAGTTCGGAGCCCGCTTCCGCGCAGGCCCGCAGGGACGCGTCCGCCGCGGCACCGTCGGCGAAGGCGCGTGCCTCGGTGGCGTTCGGCGTGACCAGTCGCGCCCCGGGCACCGGCGCCTGCCCCCGCGGATGCGGGTCCCACACCACCGTCGCCCGGCGGCACAGCGCGGCCAGTTGCTCACGTACGGCGGTCGCGGTGCCCCGGCCGTAGTCGGCGACCAGAACGGTGTGCGCCTGCCGCACCGCCTCGGCGACGGCCCGGCCCGGCCGGCCCGGGGCGCCGTTGCCCCGGTCCACCCGGACCAGGGGACGACCGTCGGCCATGACGCGCGTCTTGACGGGCAGCGTCCCGTACAGGGGGAGTTCCACCAGCGTTACGCGGGGGGTCAGCAGGCGGCGCACGGCCGTGCTCGCCGGGTCGCCGCCGAGGGCGGTGACCAGCAGCACCTGCCTGCCGCCGCGGGCGGCCAGCACCGCCGCCAGGGCGGCTCCCCCGGGCCGGTACCGGTCGTGGGCGACGTCGACGACCGGTACGGGCGCGTCCGGGGCCAGGCGCGCGCAGGCCCCGTCGATGTCCTGGTCCAGCAGGGCGTCGCCCACGACGACCAGCGGTGCGCGGGCGGTCACGACGTCCTCCGGTGAACGGCGGCGGCAGGAGTGAACGGTTCGGCCCCGGGAGCGGTGAGGGCGTCGTCGAAGCACTCGCACAGCAGGTGGACGGCGACCAGATGGGTCTCCTGGATGGTGGCCGCGCCGTCGGCGTCCACGCACAGTGCCTCGTCGGCGGCGTCAGCCAGCGGGTTGGGCCGGGGCCCGGTCAGCGCCCACACCCGCAGGCCGGCGGCCCGTCCGGTACGGGCGGCGGTGAGCAGGTTGGGGCTGCGGCCGGAGGTGGACAGCAGCACCAGCACGTCTCCGGGGCGGCCGTGCGCGGCCACTTGCCGGGCGAAGACCTCCTGGTAGCCGTAGTCGTTGCCGATGGCGGTCACGCTGGACGTCTCGGCGTGCAGGGCGATGGCCGAGTACGCCGGGCGCTCCTGCTGGTAGCGGCCGACGAGTTCGGCCGTCAGGTGCTGGGCCTGCGCAGCGCTGCCGCCGTTGCCGGCGGCGAGCAGACGGCCGCCGAACGGCAGTACCGCCGCCAGGTGGGCGCCCCAGGCGGTGACCTGTTCCACGTTCTGCCGGCGGAACCGGGTCAGGGCCTCCTGCAGGGACTGGCAGTGCCGCTGCACGGAGTCGCGCGCGTAGTCGCTCATCCCGAACCTCCTTGGTCGGCTGGGTCGGTGGGGGGCGGGCCGGTCAGCTCCGGGCCGCGGCAGCCGGCGTCACCTCACCGGGGGCGAGCACCCCCTGGTAGACACGCTCGGTCGACTCGGCGACCCGGGACCAGGAGAAGCGGCTGAGGACGCGACGGCGGCCGGCCGCCCCGCAGGCGTCCCGGGCGGCGGGGTCCGCGAGCAGGTCACGCGCGGCCAGGGCCAGGGCGGTGGGGGAGCGGGGCGGGACGAGCCGTCCGGTACCGGGGTCGGTGACGGTGTCAAGGTGGCCGCCCACGGTCGTGGCCACCACCGGGCGGCCGCACGCCATCGCCTCCAACGGGACGATGCCGAACGGCTCGTAGTCGGCGGGGCAGAGCACCAGGTCCGCGCTGCGCAGCAACAGGGCGACCTGCTCGCCGGGCACCCCGCCGGTGAAGCGCACGCGTTCGGCGACGCCGGCCGTCAGCGCCAGTTCGCGCAGCCTGCGCACCTCCGCGTCCTCGTGCAGGCGCTCCCGCGGAGGACCGCCCACGACGACAAGTTCGGTGCCGGGCAGCCGCGACAGCGCCGCGACGGAGACGGCGGCGCCCTTGCGGGGGACCATCCGTCCCACCTGCACCAGGCGGTGGCGGTGCGGGCCGCGCGGGGCGGCGGGCCCCTGCGGGGTGAACCGGTCGGTGTCCACCCCGCAGGGCACGACGCTCACGTGCCGCCCGGGTATCCCCATCGCGGCCAGTTCGATCACCTCGTCACGGCAGGTGGCGATCAACCGGTCGCAGCCGATGCCCACTTCCGTCTCCCACAGGACTCGGGAGGCGGGACTGGTGTCGGCGGCTCCCTGGTGACGCCGCTTGACCGTGCCCAGTGCGTGGAAGGTGTGCACGAACGGCAGGCCCAGTTGCCGTGCCGCCTGGAGGCAGGCCACTCCCGACATCCAGAAGTGCGAGTGGACGACGTCCGGTGGCCGCAGTCGCCAGGACCGGGCCAAGTGACGGGCGAACTCGGACATGTGCGGCAGCAGTTCGTCCTTCGGTACGGGCCGTGGGGGCCCCGCGGGCACATGGTGGACCTCCACTCCCGGGCACAGTGGCACCACATGCGCCAGGTCGGGCGCGTCCCGGCGGGTGTAGACGGTCACACGGTGGCCGCGGCCGGCCAGCGCGGCGGCCAGCCGGGCGACGTGGACGTTCTGCCCGCCCGCGTCGACCCCGCCCAGGGTGGCCAGCGGACTCGCGTGCTCCGAGACCAGGGCGATCGCCATGGCGTCGGCTGCGTGGTGACCGTTCATGAGCACACCTCCTTGAGCAGGCGCTCCCAGTCGTGCAGGAAGCGTTCGAGTCCGTAGCGCTGGAGTGCCGCCTGGCGGGCCCGTGCGCCGTCCGCGGCGGCGGCGGCCGGCTCGTGCAGGTAACGGCGGGCCG
Organism: Streptomyces sp. NPDC008238; assembly: GCF_042956445.1. NCBI lineage: Bacteria > Bacillati > Actinomycetota > Actinomycetes > Kitasatosporales > Streptomycetaceae > Streptomyces > Streptomyces sp. NPDC008238. Next base: position 243,178 of record NZ_JBIBGK010000009.1, read on the forward strand.
CGGCGGCCAGGACCTCCGGTCGGGTGGAGACGGTGCCGGTGCCCGGTGTCACGGCCTCGACGGCCTCGGTGGTCGCCAGCGCCACCACGGGCATGCCCAGGTGCATGGCCTCGAGCAGCGAGAGCCCCAGCGACGTCCAGCGCACGGGGTGCAGGTAGAGGCGTCGCCGCGCCATGGCGTCGTGCAACTCGGACTGGGGGAGGTCGGCCGTGCGGCACCGCTCGGGGGGCACTTCCAGGTGCTCGGCCAGACCTTCGGTCCGCATGCCGAAGACGTCGAGCGGCGCCGCCTCGGCGAGGGCCGGCAGCAGATCGGTACCGGTGAACCTGCCGCGCCGCACGGGCTCGTTGACCACGACCGCCGCGCGGGCCACGGTGCCGGTGTAGCGGTGCCCCGGGTCCACGATGCCGTGCTCGACGACCTCCGCGCGGGTGGTCCCGTTGTCCCAGAACAGGCGGTTGAAATGGGTGACGTGCACCAGGGTGAGGTCGTCCCGGTCGGCGAAGGGATGCCGGGTGCAGGGCACCTGCCCGGCGGGAGCGTTGTGCTCCAGGTAGACGGCCGGTACGTCGCGTCCGGGGCGACGGCCCCCAAGCCACCGGGTGGCCAGGTCGAGCTCGTGCGGTCGTTGCAGGAGCACCACGTCCACCGGTTCCTCCCGCAAACGGGCCGGGGTCACCTCCCGCACCGTGGCGGGCCAGGGGAACGTCGCGGCGCGGCCGCGCCCGTCGGGACCGCGCCCGTCGGTGACGGGCACCAGGTAGGTGTGCGGTCCCTGGACGAACGCCGTCGTCCACGATCCGTGCACGTGCCACAGCAGGATGTTCACGGGAGTGTGCCTCCTCGGGTGCGGCCGGTCAGGCTGTCGACGGCGGCCAGGACCGCGGCGTCGTCCACGGAGTCCAGGCAGGGGTGGCCGGGGAGGGGGCAGAGCCTGGCGCGGCTGCCCGCGCACGGCGCCTCCTGATCGCCCAGGAGCACGTGGGGCACCCTGTAGGGGCGCCACCGCCCTGCCGGTACGACAGGGGAGAACAGGCAGACCACCGGCGTTCCCACGGCGGCGGCCAGATGCATCGCGCCGGTGTTGCCGATCACCACGGCCCGCGCGGACCGCAGGACGCCGGCCAGCTGGGGCCAGTCCGTCGCGCCGCCGAGGTCCAGCGCGTGGTCGCCGGCGACCGCGGCCGTCAGGTGCTTCTCCTCCCGGCTGCCGGTGACCACCACCCGGTGGCCGGCCGCGGAGAGCGCTGCCACTGCGCGCGCGGCCCGTCCGGCGCTCCAGCGCCGTGCCCCCACCGCCGCGCCCGGGTGGAGCACGACGTACGGGCCTGGTCCGGTCAGACGGGCCGTCCCCGGCGGCCGGACGACCCGCAGCCTTCCGTCGTCGCCTTCCGGGAGCGGGAACCCGGCGGCACGGGCCAGGTCCAGTGCCGCGTCCGCCTCGTGGCGCCGGGGCCGCCTGCGGTGCCGCAGGTCGAGCAGCGAGCCGGGGTAGTCCTCGCAGTCCGCGCAGACCTGCCCGACACCCGCGAGCTTGAGCAGCAACGCGACCGGCAGCGGACTCTGGTGGAAGGAGACCAGCACCAGCGCCCGGTCGAAACGCCCGCCGCCGATCCGCTCCACCAGCTCGCCCGTCGCCTCCGCCGAGACCGGCGCCGGGTCCAGGCCCACCCACGGCGCGTCGTGCACCAGCACCTCGTCCACGCCGGGCAGCATCCGGGCCGTCGGCAGGCCGAGGGGCCCGCAGAGCAGGGTGGTGCGCGCCGAGCCGGAGGCCACGGCGCGGACGGCGGGACCGGCCAGCAGGACGTCTCCGGCGCTGTCCAGCCTGACCACGAGGGTACGCGGCGCAGTCACCGTACGGCTCCCGCCAGCACCATCCGTACCGCACCGCGCAGGTCGACGGCGGTGTCCCTCGCGGCGCGGATCTCCTCCGGGCGGGTGGCCGGCGTCGGCACCAGCACGCCGTGGGCGCCCGCGGCGTCGGCGGCGGCCACGTCGGAACCGATGTCCCCGATGACGGCCACACGCGACACCGGCACCCCCAACCAGTGGGAGGCGGCCAGGATCAGGCCCGGCGCGGGCTTGCGGCAGCCGCAGCCGAGGAGGTGCGGGCACACCGCCCACACGGCGAACGGCCCGAGGAGCGTCTCCGTCCGCCGCTTCACCGCGAGGACCTGCCGTTTCGTCAGCAGGCCGCGGGCGACACCCGACTGGTTGGACACCACCCCGACCGGGATGCCGCGAGCCCGTACGGCGTCGACGGCCTCCCGCGCCGTGGGCATGGGCACCACCCGCTCCGGGTCGCCGTTGTAGGGCACGTCGGCGACGAGAGTGCCGTCGCGGTCGAAGAGCACCGCTTGCGGGAAGTCACGCGGCGGAGGCGTCGAAGTGCCGGGGAACAGCCAGGGCCCTCCCGCGCGCGGTGGCGGCGGTCCGTGGGCGGAGCCGGCGGTGAACCGGGCGGTCATGTTCCGGCCTCCCCGGCCGGCCGGGCCTGCGCCGGGGCGGAACGCCCAGGCGAGGGACGCAGCGGCCCGGCATGGCGGTGCTTCACCTGGCCGCGGAGCCAGTGGAAGGTGGCCGCGGGCGGGATCGCCACGCTGGTGAGCACCATCGCGGTCACTTCGGCGCGTGAACGCGGCCCGGGGGCGATCCTCGCCCAGGCGAACTCGGCGGTGCCGGCGAGCCAGAGCGCGGCGCAGCCCGCGGCGGCGGAGCGCCGGCCGAGTGCCGCCAGCGGGAGCGTCGCCGCGGCAGCGGCCGCGATCAGCACATGACGGCGCAGTCGGCCGCGCGGCGCGCCCGCCCAGCCCCACCAGTGACGGCCGTGCAGACGCGTCATCAGGACGTCGTCGGCGTTGCCCGCCTGCAGGCGCAGCGAGATCCACCGGTCGGCCGGGCGGACGGGGTGGGTGGTCGTGCGCCGCCCGCCGGCCAGCGACCAGCCGGCGTTCAGGACGCGCAGCGCCAAGTCGGCGTCCTCGCGGAAGGCACGGTGGAAGCGTTCGTCGAAGCCGCCCACGGCACGCAGCGCGTCGGTGCGGTAGGCCATGTCGGCGGTGATCCAGCGCGCGGTGGCCAGGCCGGCGGTGTTGCGTTCCCAGTCGGTGGCGGGCCGGCCGGACGGCTGCGGTACCTCGATGCGGGCCGTGACGGCGGCGGTGACGCCACTGGCGGCGGCCAGATCGGCCGCCAGGTCCGTGGCCCAGGTGGGTCCGGGCACCACGTCGTCGTCGAGGAAGACCACCCAGGGCACCGGACCAGCCGTCCGCCAGCCGATGTTGCGGGCGGCAGCCGGGCCGGCCGCCCGGCCCCGCACCACGGTCGTGCGCCGACGGAGCCCGGCGGGCACCTTCAACGGCCGGGACTGCCCGCCGGCCGGCCGGTCGTCGACCAGGACCACGGCCTGGGGCGACGGCCCCTCGGCGGAGGCGAGGGCGTGCAGGCACACCTGGAGGCTGGGCCGTCCCAGGGTGGGCACGACCACGGCGTACTCCGGCCCGTACGGGCGGTGCGTCGTCATCGCGGCCCGCCCTCGCCGTCGGCGAACAGTTCCGCACGGCGTACCGCGTACGGTCCGATGGCCAGAAGGTCCACCGGGGTGGAACCGAAGCACTCCAGGGCGTCGCGCGGGTCGTCCACCATGGGCCGGCCGGCGGTGTTGAGGCTGGTGTTGACGACCACCGGCAGCCCGGTGAGCCGCTCGAACCGGGCCAGCACACGCGACATCAGCGGTTCGGCGGCCGGGTCCACCGTCTGGATGCGGGCGGTCCCGTCGACGTGGACGACGGCCGGGATGCGCTCCCGCCACGCCGGCTCGACCTCGTGCACGAACAGCATGTACGGGCTCGGCAGCGGGCCGTGGAAGATCGAGGCGGCACGGTCGGCGAGCACCATCGGAGCGACGGGCCGGAACTGCTCCCGTCCCTTGATGTCGTTGAGGCGTTCCAGGTTGCCGGCATGTCCGGGGTGGGCGAGCAACGAGCGGTGGCCGAGCGCCCGGGGCCCGTACTCCGAACGCCCCTGGAACCAGGCCACGATCGCGTTGTGGGCCAGCGCCTCCGCGACCGTGACGGCGATGTCCGCGGGGCGTTCGAAGGGCACCGCGGCCGTCTTGAGGAAGGCGCCGAGCTCCGCGTCCGTCCACTCCCGGCCCAGGTCCGCGCCGGGCATCGGTGCGGGGTCGTCGCCGTCGGCGGCCGCCAGGTACAGCGCTCCGCCGAGGGCGGTGCCGGCGTCGCCCGCCGCCGGCTGGACCCACACCGTGTCGAAGGGGCCCTCGGCCGCGACCCGCGAGTTGGCGACGCAATTCAGGGCGACTCCTCCCGCCATCGTGAGCAGGCCGTCGTGGGTGCGCCCGTGCAGCCAGCGCACGAGGTCGAGCAGCACTTCCTCCAGCACCGCCTGGGCGCTGGCCGCCACGTCGGCGTGCTCCTGGGTCCACGGCTCGTCCGCGGCCCGGGCCGGGCACAGTCCGGCCCAGGGGACGCCGACCGCGTGGAAGCCGCCGTCACCGGTGGAGTACACGTGCCGGCGCAGCTCGCCGAGCATGCGCGGCCGGCCGTACGAGGCCAGGGCCATCACCTTGAACTCGTCCGAGGAGCGCAGGAAGCCCAGGTGCTCGGTCAGTTCCTCGTAGACCAGGCCGAGGGAGTGCGGCAACCGCTGGGCGTACAGGGGCTCCAGCCGCTCCCCGATGCGGCGGGCCGCCAGGTGCGAGGCGCTCTCGCCGCGGCCGTCGAGGACCAGCACCGCCGAGGAGCGGGCGTCGCGCGCGGCGAAGGCGCTGGAGGCGGCGTGCGCCATGTGGTGCGCCACGAAGCGCACCCGGTGCGGGTCCAGGCCGGGAAGGGCGGTGGCCAGGAAGGCGGGTGCCTGTCGCGCGTAGGTCAGCCGGACATGGTCCCAGGGGTCGTCCAGGCCCATGTCCTCGGCGGGCCGGGCCAGCGCGGGGTCGAAGGAGTAGGCGACGGCGTCGAGGTCGGCGGGCCGCAGCCCGGCCCGCTCCAGGCACCAGGCCGCTGCCTTCTCCGGCAACTCCCATGCGGAGAACGGCACCGGACGCTTGCCGTGCTTGCGCCGCGAGAAGCGTTCCTCCTCCGCGGCGGCCACGGTCCGGCCGTCGACGACCAGGGCGGCGGCCGGGTCGTGGAAGAGCGCGTTGATACCCAGGATGCGCATGGGCGTACCGGCCTTTCACGGGACGGGACGGCGACGGGGCGCGGGTGACGCGGTGTTCAGGCGGCGGCCTGTTCGGCGCGGAACCACGCGATGGTGCGGCGCAGCCCCTCCTCGGCGGCCACCCGCGGCTCCCAGCCGAGCTTGTCGCGCGCCAGCGTGATGTCGGGGCAGCGCACCGCCGGGTCGTCGGTGGGTCGGTCGATGAAGCGGATGTCCGAGGCGGAGCCGGTGAGTTCGACCACCAGCCGGGCCAGGTCGAGCATGCTGAACTCGATGGGGTTGCCGATGTTGACCGGCCCGCGCATGCCATCGGCCGCCAGCGCGAGGACGCCCCGCACGGTGTCGTCGACGTAGCACAGCGACCGGGTCTGGCTGCCGTCGCCGGTCACCGTGAGCGGCTCCCCGGACAGCGCCTGGCGGATGAAGGTCGGCACCGCCCTGCCGTCGTGCCCGCGCATGCCCGGGCCGTAGGTGTTGAACAGCCGCACGATGCCCGCGTTCGTGCCGTGGCACTCGGCCTCCGCGGTGGTCAGCGCCTCGCTGAAGCGCTTGGCCTCGTCGTAGACGCTCCGCGGGCCGACCGGGTTCACATGACCCCAGTAGCGCTCGCTCTGGGGATGCTGCTGAGGGTCCCCGTAGACCTCCGAGGTGGACGCGAACACGAAGCGGGCGCCGTGGTCGCGGGCCAGGGCCAGGGCGTTGCGCGTACCGGCGCTGCCGGTCTCCATGGTGTGCAGGGGCAGCCGGAGGTAGTCCGCCGGTGAGGCGGGGGAGGCGAAGTGCAGCACGAGGTCTGCGGGGTGGTCCACCGTCAGGCCCTCGGTCACGTCGCCGGGGGCGAGGGTGAATCCGGGACGGCCGTGGAGCGCCGCCACGTTCTCCCGGCGACCGGTGCTGAAGTCGTCCACGCAGGTGACCGCCGTACCCGCGTCCAGCAGGGCGGCGCACAGGTGGGAGCCGACGAAACCCGCACCGCCGGTGACGACGGCGTGGTCCCAGGGGGGTGAGGAAGTGCGCGTCATCCGATTTCCTCCCGTCGGGTGGATCTCGCCGCGTGCGCGGCTGACGAGCCACTCCTCACCATCGGCCCTGGGGGTCCCGGGGGCCCGCCCGTGTGGGCCGTTCGGGTGAATGTGCCTGTCGTTTCCCGGGGCGCGTTCCGTGCATGAGCGCAGGTCAAAGGGCCTTCACCGGAAGAGCGAGAGCGGGGCGCGCGGGACGGGCGCGGTACCGGTGCGGCGGTTGAAGCCGCACCGGGCGGGGCAACCCGAAAGGCGTACCGCCCGTCCTGGACGCCGCCGGGCTCTGCCGGCCCGGCCGTCGCAGGCCCCCGACGACGGAAGGGGGCATGCATGACGCCCCTCGTACCGCCCCCGCCCTGGCGGCGTGCCCTGGTGACCGGGGGAGCCGGCTTCCTCGGTTCCGCCCTCTGCGAGCGTCTGCTCGACGCCGGGGTCGACGTCGACTGCGCGGACCGGAGCCTCGACACCCCGCGCCTCGACCACCTGGGCGCGTGCCCGGGCTTCCGCTTCCTGCCCTGCGACGTCGCCGCCCCGGACGCACCGGACGTGCTCGACGGTCCGTACGACGTCGTCCTCCACCTGGCCTGGCCGGACCCCGGCGAGTGCCGCGCCGACCCCCTCCGGGCCATGGAAACAGGCAGCGACGGTACCCGCCGGGCCCTGGCCGTCGCGCATCGGGACGGCGCACGGCTGCTGTTGACGTCGACCTCGGAGGTCTACGGGAATCCGAGGTCGCACCCGCAGCGCGAGGACTACCCCGGGTACGTCGACCCGGTCGGGGCGCGGTCGCCGAACGCCGAGTCCCGGCGCTTCGCGGAGGCCATGGTCACCGCCCACGCGGCCGCTCACGGCACGGACGCGGGGATCGTCCGGCTGTTCTCCGGCTACGGTCCGCGCATGCCCGCGCACGAAGGGCGGGCGGTGCCCACCTTCATCCGGCAGGCACTGGCCGGCGAACCGCTCACGGTGACCGGCGACGGCAGCCAGACCCGCTGCCTGTGCTACGTGGACGACCTCATCGAGGGCATCCTCGTCGTCGCGGCGAGCCGCTCGGTACGACCGGTCAACGTCGGCGGCACGCAGGAGATGACCGTGGGGAACCTGGCGCGCAGCGTCCTCGACCTGACCGGTTCACGATCCCCGGTGCACTTCGTCGAGCGGCCGCCGGGGGATCCCGAGCACCTGAGGCCCGACACCACGCTGGCCAGGGAACTGCTCGGCTGGCGGCCCCGCGTGTCCTGGGCGGACGGGCTGAAGACCACCATCGCCTACTTCGCCGGCCCGGCGGCCGACCGGGCGCAGCATCCGCAGGACACCGCCGCCCGGGGGAGTGGTCCCGTCCAGGGATGAGCGGGCGGCTGCCCAGGAGGAGTCCGCGCGGTGCCCGGCGCCCCCTGCGCGGCGCAGGTATGCCCGTCGCCACGCAGGGCAGTCGAGGGCCATGGACACACCGGATCGAGACCGGGCTCCCGACCGCAACCGGGACGAGGAGCCGGACGCCGCGTCACCGGAGAGCCTGGTCCCCGGGGCACCCCTGGCGCCGGCACCGCCGCCGGAGCCGCGGGAACGCGCCCGGCGGGACGAGGACGACGAGGGCGCCGAAGGCGCGCCCGCGGGGCCGTGGGCGGCTTCGGAGCGTGACTGACCGCGCAGCGAGGAGAAGGACATGGAGCACGAAGAGACATCCGACGAGGCGCCCCGCACGACGCCGCACCCGGAGGACCGGCAGGATCCGCGGCAGGTTCGCGGACGTGATCCCGGCGCCGCGAAGCGCAAGCACCGGCAGAGCGAGGACGTCGAGGCGTCGCGCGACGTGCCGCCGCAGGAGCCGCCCGACTGAGACGGGGAGGGTCCATGGGTGTCCCGGACGCCGGAGGGGGGTCCGGCGTCCGGGGCGTTCACCCACCATGCGGCTGCCTCACCGCACTTTCCGGGTGCCCCTGATCCGCCGGCGCACACACGCGTGCGCGGCCGTTTCCGCGGTGATCGACCGGGCAGCCGCCCCATATGACGCAATTCGGATACACGATGATGACCGAGCAGGCCGGCCCCAAGGACCTGGTGGCCCACGTCGTCCGGGCCGAGGAGGCCGGCTTCGACTTCTCGGTGACCTCCGACCACTACTTCCCCTGGCTGGACGAGCAGGGCCACGCGCCCTACGCCTGGAGCGTGCTGGGCGCGGCGGCGCAGGCCACCTCGCGGATCCCGCTGATGACGTACGTGACCTGCCCGACCGTGCGCTACCACCCCGCCGTGGTGGCGCAGAAGGCCGCGACGGTGCAGTTGCTCTCCGACGGCCGCTTCCGGCTCGGGCTGGGATCGGGCGAGAACCTCAACGAGCATGTGGTGGGCGGCGGTTGGCCCGCCGTGGACGTCCGCCAGGCGATGCTCGCCGAGGCCGTGGAGATCATCCGCGCGCTGTTCGGCGGAGGTTACGTCAACCACCGGGGCGAGCACTTCGACGTGGAGTCGGCGAAGCTGTGGGACCTGCCCGACCGGCCGCCGCCGATCGGGGTCGCGGTGTCGGGGGCGCAGTCCTGCGAACTGGCGGGGCGGCTGGCCGATCTGATGATCGCCACGGAGCCGGATGCGGATCTGGTGACCGCCTTCGACGAGCACGGCGGCGCGGGCAAGCCGCGCGTCGGGCAGCTGCCGGTGTCCTACGACCCCGACCGGGACACGGCCGTCCGGCGGGCGCACGAGCAGTTCCGCTGGTTCGGCGGCGGATGGAAGGTCAACTCCGAACTGCCCGGCACGGCGGCCTTCGCGTCCGCGAGCGAGAACGTACGTATGGAGGACGTCGCGGAGTCCATTCCCTGCGGGGACGACCCGGAGGCCTTCGTGGAGGCGGTCCGGCCGTACGCGGAAGCGGGGTTCACCGAGATCGCCCTCGTCCAGGTCGGCGGCGACACGCAGCCGGCCTTCCTCGACTGGGCCGAGAAGACCCTCCTGCCCGCGCTCCGTGAACTCTGACGCGGGCCGCCCGTCAGAGCCACGCCGGGGGCCGCCCGTCAGAGCCACGCCGGGGGGCGCCCCCCCCCGGCCCCCCCGGGGGGGGGCCCCCCGGGGGGGGGGGGGGGGCGGGGGGGGCCCCGCCCGGGGCGCAGTGGGGGGGGGCGGGCACCCCCCCGGGGGCCGCCGCCCCCCCCGGGGTGCGGTCACCTTGGCGGGGGGCCCCCCTGCCCCCCCCGGCGGGGGCCCGCCGTTCCGCCCCCCGCGGGGGCCCGCCCACACGGTCGACCCGTGTGGGCGGCCCCCGGCGTGGCCGGTCGCGTCAGGACTTGCCGCGGCCGGTGACGAAGTCGCGGGCGCGGTCCACCAGTCCGGTACCCGGCGCCAGCAGCTTGTTGCCGGGCGGGGTGTCCGGCGCACTGGGGTGCGGCCGGGTCGGTGCGACCTTCTTGGCCCTGCGCACCTGATCGCCGAGTTCGTTCAGCTTCTCGGGCGAACAGGCCTGCGCCAGGCTCGGGAAGAGCTGCCGCTCCTCCTCCTGGACGTGCTCGGTGACGTCGGTGATCAGCTTGCCCACCAACTGGTCGAACCGGGCGTCGTCGATGTCGACGTCCTCCAGGTCCTTGAGGACCTGCTCGACCTCGGCGTGCTCACCGATCTCCTTGTCGGCCAGGGCGTCCCCTCCGGGCAGGTGCTCCCGGACGGCCGGGTAGAGGTACATCTCCTCGGCCACCGAATGCCGCACCAGCTCGATGGTGACCTCGTCCATGACCTTCCTGCGTTCCTTGTCGCCCGGGGGCAGGGCCCGCAGTCGGGCGAAGTACTCCTCCACCTCGCGGTGGTCGGCCGTGAGTTCCGCGATGACGTTTCCGCCGTGTCCCATCACGTGACTCCCTTCCGTTCCGGTGTGCGTGGACGGTCTCTCCCCGGGCGGCTTCCCCCTCCCACGCCGGGCACGCCCCCTTTCCTCAGCCATCCGGACGGCGGTGCTCCGCCCACGCCGCGGCCGTGACGGCTGGATCGGCCAGCACGTCGGCGGCCGTGCAGGCCAGCGCCCGCGCGGCGGCCAGCATGACCTCACGGGCCCGCGGCGTGGCCGCGGCCGCCGCGAAACGCGGGGTGTGGTCGGAGCCGTCGGCGTCCATGATCGCCACGAACGGATGGATGGTCGGCAGGCGGTTGCTGACCGTACCGACGTCGGACGAACCCAGGTGGACTCCCGGCACCGGTTCGCCCGCCTGCACGCCCGCCCGTGCCAGATGGGCGGTGAACCGCGCCGAAAGGACCTCGCTGTTGCGGAAGTGGTCGTAACCCGCGTCGACGGGGGAGACCTTCGTCCGGGTGCCGGTGGCGTGCGCCACCCCCTGCGCGCAGTCGGCCAGAGCGTCCGCCAGCTCGTCACGGGCGGCCGTGGTGGCTCCGCGCAGGCCGAACAGCCCCTCGGCGTACTCGGGGACGATGTTGGTGGCCTCGCCGCCCTCGGTGACGATGCCCTGGACGTGCGATCCGGCGGGCAGACGCCGGCTGAGCACGGACAGGGTGTTGAAGAACTGGATCAGCGCGGCCAGCGCGTCGATCCCCTCGGTCGGACTGCCCGTGGGATGGGCGGCCCGGCCGTGGAAGGCCACCCTCACCTGGGCCGAAGCGGTGAGCGGTGCCCACGACCAGCTGTGCACGCCGGGATGGAACATCAGCGCGGCGTCCACCCCGTCGAAGACGCCCGCCTCCGCCATGACGACCTTGCCGCCGCCCCGCTCCTCCGCCGGGGTACCCACCACCAGCAGGGTTCCTCGCACGTCCGGCACGGCGCCGTAGAGGGCGAGGCCGGCGCCGAGCCCCGCCGCAGCGATGAGGTTGTGGCCGCAGGCGTGACCCATCCCGGGCAGGGCGTCGTACTCGAGGAGCAGCGCCACCCGCGGGGCACCGCCGTCACCGGCGGCCGCGACGAAGGCCGTCGGCAGGCCCGCGACGGCGCGCTGGACGGAGAAGCCCTCCCGTTCCAGGTGGCCGGTCAGCAACTCGGCCGCCCTGCGCTCCTCGAAGGGCGGCTCCGGGTCCCCGTGGAGCGTCGAAGCCACCTCCCACAGCGGCCCGGCGCGGGCGGCGAGCTGTTCCGCGACGCGGGCGTACACCTGGTCCAAGGGCTCGTCCATGGGTGACCTCCCGGATGTGTGCCGGACGCCTACCCGCGCCGGTGCGCTGCACCGCGCCAGGCATGAGCCGCCGCTGCCGGGGCACGCGCCCCGAAAGGCAGGAAATATGCGAAAGGTACTCTTCGAGAGGGAAGCGCCATGACGAAGAAGCAGCATCCTCCGCACGGCGAGGGGCCGAGCCGCCACAAGGGCGACGACCAGCACGGCTGGGCCACCGACGTGGACGCGGAGAAGCAGCAGGACAACCCCAGCGGCCACCGCTCGTTCCACCCGGACACCTACGCACCCGGCGGGAAGAACCGCGAACCGTCCCCCAAGGACATCGCGGAGTCCACAGCCGGCACACCGGCGCACGACGTCTCGCGCAGCGGAGAGGAGCGGGCCGGCAAGACCGGCAAGCGGCAGATCAAGGACACCGGGAAACGCGGCCCCTCCGGCCGTCCCAGCGGCGCCAAGGACACCTCCGAGTTCACCGGGGTCGACCCGCAGGAGCCCAAGACCGAGCACCGCGGCCGCTGACCCGAGTCCCGTCCCCGGGGCGTTTCCCCCTGGAGGGCGCGGGCAGCCGCAGATCATGGACCATTCGCACGCGCCGGTCCTGGAGGCGCTCGCCGCCTACCACGCGACCGGACAGACACCGTTCACCCCGCCCGGCCACAAACAGGGCCGGGGCACCGACGAGCGCGTCCTGGAAGCGCTGGGCGAGTCCGTCTTCCGCTGCGACATCCTGGCCACCAGCGGACTCGACGACCGCACCTCCTCGCACGGGGTCCTGGAGAAGGCACAGGAGCTCATGGCCGACGCCGTGGGAGCGGACCACACGTTCTTCTCCACCTGCGGCAGCTCGCTGTCGGTGAAGTCGGCCATGCTCTCGGTCGCCGGACCGCACGAGAAGCTCGTCGTCGGCCGGGACGCCCACAAGTCCGTCATCTCCGGGCTGATCCTCTCCGGCCAGGAACCGGTCTGGGTCCGCCCCCAGTGGGATCCGGACCTCCACCTGGCCCACCCGCCCTCCCCGCGGGCGGTCGCCGCCGCCCTGCGCGACCACCCCGACGCCAAGGGCGCCCTGGTCACCAGCCCCACCCCGTACGGGACGTGCGCGGACCTGTGCGCGATCGCGGAGGAGTGCCACCGGCAGGGCAAGCCGCTCATCGTGGACGAGGCGTGGGGAGCACACCTGCCCTTCCACCCCTCACTGCCGACCTGGGCCATGGACGCCGGAGCCGACGTGTGCGTCACCTCGGTGCACAAGATGGGCTCCGCCCTGGAGCAGACCTCGGTCTTCCACCTCCAGGGCGACCTGGTCGACCCGGCCGTGCTCAAGGCCCGCGAGGACCTGCTGGGCACCACCAGCCCGTCGGTCCTGCTGTACGCCGCTCTGGACGGCTGGCGCCGTCAGATGGTCGAGCACGGGCACGCCCTGTACGACCGGGCTCTCGCCCTGGCCGACGCCCTGCGCGGCCAGATCGAGGGGCTCGACGGCTACCACGTGCACGGGCGGGAGGACTTCTGCGGCCCGGACCGGGCCGCGGATCTGGACCCGCTCCAGGTGATCGTCGACATCTCCGCGCTGGGCGTCACCGGATACCGGGCAGCCGACTGGCTGCGCGCCCACCACGGGGTGAACCTGCACGTCAGCGACCATCGCCGGATCAGTGCCCAGCTCACCCACGCCGACAACGACGACACCGCCAAGGTGCTGGTGACCGCCCTGGCAGACCTCGCCGACCACCTGGACGACCTGCGCCCCACGCCGGCCGTGGACGTCCCGAGCCCGGGCGAGCTCTGCCTGGAACAGGTCGTCCTGCCCCGGGACGCCTTCTTCGGCCCCACTGAGCAGGTCCCGGTCGCCGAGGCCGAGGGCAGGATCACCGCCGAGATGCTCACGCCGTACCCGCCGGGCATCCCCGCAGCCCTCCCCGGCGAACGTCTCGACCGGGAGGTGCTGGACTACCTGCGCACGGGGGTCGAGGCCGGGATGGTCGTCCCCGACGCCACCGACCAGCAGGTGCGCTCCATCCGCGTCGCCATCGAGAAGTGACGGAGGAACAACCCCCATGACCTCCCGCAACGAGGACCCGGTCACCCGCCACCCGCAGCCGGACTTCCCCGCGCAGGACCAGCCGCACCCGGGGTGGACCGGTCCCATGGACCCGCCCCCCGACCACGGCGAGACCTCGTACGAAGGCTGCGGCCGGCTCGAGGGCAAGGCCGCGGTGATCACCGGTGGCGACTCCGGCATCGGCAGGGCGGTCGCGCTCGCCTTCGCCCGCGAAGGGGCGGACGTGCTGATCACCCATCTTCCGGAGGAGAGGGAGGACGCGGACACCACCGTGGGGCTCGTGGTGGACGCCGGGCGCAAGGGCGTCGCCCTCTCCTGCGACGTCCGCGAGGAGGACCAGTGCCGTGAGGTGATCGACCTGGCGCTCGCCCAGTTCGGGCGGCTCGACGTCCTGGTCAACAACGCCGCCTACCAGATGTCGCAGCCGGACGGGATCGGCGCCATCACCACGGAGCAGTTCGACCGCGTGCTCAAGACCAACCTGTACGCGATGTTCTGGCTGTCGAAGATGGCGCTCGAGCACCTTCCGGCCGGCGGTTCCATCATCAACACCAGTTCCGTGCAGGCCTACAAGCCCAGTCCGCACCTGCTGGACTACGCGATGACGAAGGCGGCCATCGTCAACTTCACGCAGTCGCTGGCGCAGATGGTCGCCGGGAAGGGCATCCGCGTCAACGCGGTGGCCCCGGGACCGGTGTGGACGCCGCTCATCCCCGCGACGCTGCCGGACACCACGGAGTTCGGCAAGCAGTCACCGCTCGGCCGCCCCGCCCAGCCGGCCGAGATGGCCCCGGCGTACGTGTTCCTCGCCTCGCAGGAGGCGAGTTACATCACGGCGGAGGTCGTCAACGCGACCGGCGGCACGCCGCTGCCGTAGGGCTCGTCCGGCGGGTCATGGGCCGGACCGAGGGCCGGCCAGAGCCCTGATCGTGTTGACCGCCCCCGGCAAGCGGTGCTGGAGTCGGCACGTGGACAGCATCCCCGCCAACCGGCGGCTATGGAACCGGATCAGCAGCGCCTACCAGCAACGGCACGACCCGCGAATCGGCGCCACACCGCGCCTGTGGGGCATGTACTCCATCCCCGACGCGCACCTGCACGCCCTGGGCGACGTCACCGGCAAGCGCGTCCTCGAACTCGGCTGCGGCGCCGGCCAGTGGTCCAGGGCGCTCGCCGCCGAGGGCGCCACCGTGGTCGGGCTCGACCTGTCCGAAGCCCAACTCGCCGCAGCGGCCGACGCGATGGGCGCGGCCCGCTACCCGCTGGTGCAAGGCGCCGCCGAACAACTCCCCTTCGCCGACGGCAGCTTCGACCTGGTGTTCTGCGACTTCGGTGGGCTCAGCTGGGCGCCCCCGCACGTGGCCGTCCCGCAGGCCGCACGCGTCCTGGGCCGGGGCGGGCGCCTGGTGTTCAACGTCGCCAGCCCGTGGTTCGAAGCGTGCTGGGACGAAGCCGCCGGTCGTGTGACCACGACGCTGCAGCAGGACTACTTCGGGCTGGACACCATCGCCGAAGGCGACGGCGCGACCAGCTACCAGCTCACCTACGGCGGCTGGGTCAAGGTCCTGCGCGGCGCGGGTCTCGTCATCGACGACCTCATCGAGCCGCGGCCCGAACGCGGAACGCACAACGGCTACAACGCAACCGACCCACCGGACTGGGCACACCGCTGGCCGGCGGAAGTGCTGTGGGTGACCCACAAACCGTAGGTTCCGCCGCGACGGGACACGAAGTCATCCCCACTTAAGGCGTGGGCGGCGCCGCAGCGGGGACCGGAGCGGTGGAGGAGACGCCGGTCGGGCCCCAGGCGCAGGCGTACGCTCCCCAGGTGCAGTGCGCACAGGTGGGACGAGCGGCCCCGTCGCGTGTGTGCGGCACAGGTCGACGGGGCCGCGCCCACTGGGCGACCCCGCCCGCGAGGGCTGAATCTCGTCCGCTTGGAGCGGGGCCGCACTTCCAGGGTGCGGGCACACCCGCCCAGGGGCACGCTGGGCAGGTGGAACACCGCATAGTCGTGATGCCGCCCTCCGACACCGGGGGCCGGGTCGTCCGCGCCGACGGCGAGGTCCTCGGTACCGCGTACCGCACGGCCGACCTGCTGGAGTTCCTGCGGCGCGCGGGCCTCGACCCCGACGGCATCAGCCTCCTCGACGAGGACCTCATCGAATGGCACGGAGGTGGCCCCGACGTGTGGTGACGGCAAGCCACAGGAACCAGGGAACCGTGAGCCACGAAGCCGAGGAAGACTTCACCCCGCCGGCGAACCCACGCATGGTCGAGGCCGTCCTCCAGGGGCCGGACGACGAGGTCGCGCTGCTCCGGGAGTGGATCGAGTTCCGGGCCGCCGAGGTCCGGAGCCTGCTGGTGGACCTGCCGGACGGCACCGTCCGCTGCCGGATGTACGTCGTCACCAAAGAGGAGTAGCCCTAGCTAGGGCGTGTCGTCAAACGCCCGCCTGCCCAGCGACGCTCCCCCAGCTGCGCTGGGAGGTGCCCCCAGGCACGGCACTCCCCCAGCTCCGCTGGGAGGTGCCCCCACGCTGCGTTGTCGAATCGTCCGAGTAGCCCACTACGAGGACGACTCTCCGCCCTGCGATGCACCACACCTGGGGGCACCTCCCGGCGCAAGCCGGGGGAGCCGCTGGGCCCGCCCTTCGGGCGGTGGGGGCACCTCCCAGCGGTAGCTGGGGGAGCTCATGTGACGACACGCCCTTGCCGCCCCGCTCGACCGACCGGGACGACCCGGCGTGCGTGCCACAGGTCGTAGGCCCCCGCCGCGCGGGGGTCAGGCCAGGCCCGCGGCGATGGCGCGACGCACAGCGTCGGCCGTGGGCCACGAAGCCCACGATCCCCAGGGGGAGGAGGAACGGCCGTCACTATCTGCAGCCGTCAGGACACCGTAGGCAGCCGCCGCGGCGGGGCTGACGGCGCACGCGGTCGTGCGTCAGGCCGGGGTGTCGGCGTCCGGCACGGAGGCCGCGAACGCCTCGGGGCCCTGCTCCGCCGCCGCCGGGTCCATCCACATGACCTGCCAGCCGTGGCCGTCGAGGTCGAAGAAGCTGCGCGCGTACATGAAGCCGTGGTCCTCGGCGCCGTCCGCCTCGGTGCCGCCCGCCGCGAGCGCGGCGGCGCCGACCCTGTCGACCTCGTCGCGGGACGACACGCTGAAGCAGTACAGCGCCAGCGCGTGCGTGCGGGGATCGGCCATCGGCAGTTTCGAGAACTCCGCGAACTTCTCGCGGCCGAGCAGCATGACGAAGGCGTGTTCGCCGACCAGCATGCAGGCGCTGCTCTCGTCGGCGAACACCGGGTTGAAGGCGAACCCGAGCCCGGCGAAGAACGCCTTGCTGCGCTCGAGGTCCGCCACGGGGAGGTTCACGAACAACATGCGGCCGGGGTGTGCGGGATCGGTCATGGCGGGTCTCCAGGGTGCGGCTCGATGGCGTACGTCGTGGTGGACCGGCCCAGCCGGCGGAACTCATCGGTGGGCCTCGGCTTCGGACTCGGCCACGTCGCGGTTGCTATGTCGACCGGTGCCGCGGCCGCAGCTCGCAAACCCGGCCGGCGTGCAGCCCCATCCGTCCGTTCCGGCTTCAACAGACCCGCGCATCCGGCCGGTTGCCCGAGGGCGTACCCTGCTGCTCCCGCAGCGCGTCGGTGAGCACGCCCGAGTGGTCCGGACGCAGGATGCGGGTGATCGCGCGTAGGCGTCGTCCGGGGGCGCGTGACGGCAATGGATCTTGCTATGGGATGATCTTGATTCGTGGCTCGTGGAGATCTGACGGACGAGCAGTGGGCGGTGCTTGAGCCGCTGCTGCCCGTGCGCAAGAAGGTCGGCCGGCCGGCGACATGGACCCGGCGGCAGTTGATCGACGGCATACGGTTCCGGGTCCGCACCGGGGTGCCCTGGCGGGAGGTGCCGGAGCGGTACGGGCCGTGGGGCCGGGTGTACGACCTGTTCCGCCGCTGGCAGAGGGACGGCACCTGGCAACGGGTCGTCACCCAGCTCCAGGTCCGGGCGGGGGCGGCGGACGTGATCACCTGGGATCCCGCCGTCGACCCCGGCGTCAGCCGGGCCCACCGGCACGCGGCGGGCGTGCGGAGAAGGGCGAGTTTCGCGAGGAGCCGCATGGCGGCGCCGGCACAGAGCCGGAGGGCAGCGGGTGGACGCGGCCGTCCCGGTGCTCCGGCTCCCACCTGGCCACCCGTTGCGGAGACACCGCGCCGAGGTGACGGGATACGGCGGTGACCAGCGCATTCGGTAGCGGCCCTCGCGCCCGCGCATGCGCCGGCGCGGACGGGGAAGGCGCGGCGTGGGAACGCGTGCCACTTCGACCTGAGGAGACGCCATGCTGATGGCCCACCCAGCCGTGCTGGACGACCTGGTCGACCGGTACCAGACGCTCCGCCTGCTGGATCCCGAGGACCCCGAGGTACGGCGGCGGCTCGACGACGTCTCGTACACGCTGTGCGTTGCCACCGGAACCAGCGACGTCGACGCCGCCCTCATCGCCGCGCGCCTCCACCTGCCGGGCGCCCGCCCGCACGACGACTCCGCGGTCCCCGCCTGACCCGTGCAACGGCGCCCGGCGGAGCCGCACGTCGTGCCGAAGCGCCGTCAGTCATCCGTGGCCAGGAGGTGGATCCGGCAGCGGACGTTGCCGTCCGGCAACTCCATGAGCATGCTGCTGCCGATCGCCGCACGGCTCTCGATCCACGCCCGGATGCGTGAGACCTGGTCGGCAGGGCCGTCCAGGGTCACGTCCACCATGTCGGCGTGCGCCGGCGGGAAGAAGTCCTCCGCGTCCTCCCGCCCCGGACCGTGCCCGGCAACGAGCTCTTTGGGGCCGGTGTGACCGCACCGCCATACCGACGGGCCGGCGCCGCGCCACTCGACGAGGTCGGGGTCGGTCACGCTGACCTCGAGGGGGTTGACACCCGCTCGCCGCAGGAATTCCAGGAAGTCACGCATGTCATAGGCGACGCCGAGGATTTCCCCGTCGACGCGCACATGACGGCCGCCGGTGTCCGACGGCGGATAGACGATCACCCGGCAGTCGGCGGTCACGGCGGCGCCCCTCCCCGGCGGCCCTTCGGGGCCGCCCGATCGCGGCTCGAGCCTGCGGACATGGTGATCACTTCCCGTGAGTCCTACGGCGCCCGGTACCGTCCGGTGGGCCCGGGACGGGACCGGGCTTGTTGTCGCAGGTGCGGCGGTCCGGGGGCCGGCCGCCGACCGTCGTTCCAGGCGAGCGACTTCCGGCCCGTACGACGGCCGGCGGCGGCACTCCCCAGTGGCACCTGACGCCTTGCCCGTCCGACTGCGGCAAAACCTGTACCCGTGGTCAGGCTCGCGTCGCCCGGGAGTGTTTTGTCGTACCCGCCTCGGGCAGGTGCGCCCTGTTCGGTCGTCACGTCGAGGAGCGACGACACATGAGGAGGCCGACCATGGGCAAGAAGCGGGACAAGGAAGCAGCGGAATCCGCCGTCAGGGGGCCCGGCGCGGCCGGCGGCAAGGAGGACCGGGCGCACGAGCGGGTGGTCCGCGGCACCGCCGCCGGCGCCGAAGGCTACTCCGCGGAACACGGTACGTTGGCCGGCAACCCCCTCGAGGGACTGGAGATGCACCGACCCGAGAAGCGCGACGACGAGACCTGAGCCGGCCCCTGCATCCGGCATCGACGCCGTCGGCCGGGTACAGCCGGTCCGTGCACGCCCGTAGCCCGCTGCACCGGCGGCACCGGGGTGCCCCGTCCGGGCGGTGGACCGCAACGGTCCGGCCGGGACTGGAGACCGGGCAGCCGGGTGACCGAAGCTGAAGGACCAGGCCCGGCGCGCTCGCCCCGCCGACCGGCGGGGCGAGCGCGAAAGCCCGGGCGGCGACACGAGCTCTCCGAGGACCCCTTGCGCCTCTACCACAGCCGGCCCACCGACCCCGGCTACGCCCGCCAGCCCCACGGACGCGGCTTCCGGTACCTCGAAGCCCATGGGGCGGCGTTGCGCGACGGCGCCGAACTCGAACGGATCAAAGCGCTGGTGATACCGCCGGCGTGGCGCGACGTGTGGATCTGCACCCGGACCAACGGGCACCTCCAGGCGGTGGGTACCGACGTCGCGGGCCGCCGTCAGTACCTCTACCACCCGCAGTTCCGCGCCGAGCAGGAGCAGGCGAAGCACGACCACGTCCTCGACGTCGCGGAGCGCCTCCCCAGGGTGCGCGAAGTCGTGGAGGCCCACCTCTGTGACCGGGGGCTCACCAGGGAACGTGTGCTGGCGACGGCCGTGCGTCTGCTCGACCTCGGCTTCTTCCGGATCGGCAGCGACCGCTACGTCGACCTCAACGACACCTTCGGGCTGACCACGCTGCTGCGCGAACACGGCCGCTGCCGCCGCGGCGAGGTGGTGTTCACCTATCCTGCCAAGGACGGCAAGGAGCGGGTCCAGGGCGTCGTGGACGGGCCGACGTACCGCAGCCTTGACGCGCTCCTGCACCGGCGCGGGGGCGGCGACCGGTTGCTCGCCTACTGGGAGCGCCCCTCCTGGCAGGACGTGAGCAGCGCTGACGTCAACGCCTACCTGAAGGGCCTGGCGGGGACGGAGGCGACCGCCAAGGACTTCCGCACCTGGCACGCGACCGTCATGGCGGCGGTCGCCCTCGCGGTCTCGCAGGGTGTCGCGCGCAGCGAATCAGGCCGTCGTCGCGCGATCGCCCGGGCGGCCAGAGAGGTGTCCGGATACCTCGGCAACACCCCCGCCGTCTGCCGCGCTTCGTACATCAACCCCCGGGTCGTCGAGCTCTACGAGGAGGGCGTGACGATCGCGGCGGCCCTGCCCGATCTGGGCGACCAGGGTTCCTACGGGGTCCCCGCGACCCACGGCCCCGCCGAGCGCGCCGTCCTGCGCATGCTCCGCACCGGACGCCTGCCGCGCGGCGACTGACGCCCGGCGGCCATCGTGGTGCACGGCACGCCGCCTCGGGGCGACGTGCCGTGCACGTGAGGGGACGGTCAGTTGCCGCCGATCTCCCGGCTGACTTCGGCGGGCGAGCCGAACTCCTGGTCCGGAAGGCCTTCGAGCGCGTCGATGATGTCGCGGTCCGCCTTGTTGCTGCTCGCGCGGTCGATGATGTCCTGCTTCGAGGCGGGGTAGTCCACGCCACCCAGGGCCTTCTGCATCTCAATGGGGTTCACGTTCATGGGGCGATCGGTACCCGGGGGGCCTTCGGACGCCGTCGTTCCTTGCGCGAAGTCCAGCCGATCGGGTCAACGAGGCTCACGCAGGCTTTCAGGGGCGTGCCGCGGGCGTGGGCGGGTACGCGCTCGGACGAGCGCGCCCCGGCTGCCCGTGAGGGCACGTCCACGGGGCGCGGCAGGACGGAGGGCCGCTCATGAACGACGCCGAGGCCGGCCGGCCGCCGGGCCGGCTGCGACTCGCTGCCGGTGAGGCCGGTGAGGTCGGTGAGGCCGGACCGGGGAGTGCCGCCCCCGCCGGGACCGGGACGGAGCAGGCCCTGCCGGTGGACCACACGCAGGCCATCCTGGAGACGACCAAGCGGGTGGCGGCCGTGCTGAAGGCGGCCGGGCTGCCGTTCGCGCTGACCGGGAGCGTCGCCGCCTACGCGCACGGAGTACCGGGAAACCTGCAGCACGACACGGACTTCTGCGTTCGCCGTGAGGACGCCGAGGCGGTGCTGAGGGTGCTGGCCGAGGACGGTGTCCAGGCCGTGCCCGCCCCGGAGGACTGGCTGGTCAAGGCCCGGGCCGACGGCGAGGACATCGACCTGATCTTCGAACTCGGACGCTGCCCGGTGACCGCCGAACTCCTGCGCGACGCCCCCGTGCTGCCCGTGGATTCCGTGCGGATGCCCGTCCTGCCGCCCACCGAGCTGTTGAGCACCCTCCTCGGCGCCCTCACCGAGCAGCACTGCGACTTCACCGCCCTGCTGCCCCTGGCCCGTACCCTGCGCGAGCGCATCGACTGGGGCCGGATCCGTGACCGGTACCAGTCGGAGCCGTTGCCCGACGCGTTCCTGTACCTCCTCGGACGACTCGGCGTCATCGACCCCGGAAAGGGCCTGTCATGAGCGCCACCGACGACTACTTCATCGAGCGCCTGCGTCGCCGTCTGGCCGGTGACGAGGTCGCCGAGCTGGGCGTCCGGGTCGAGGAGCGGGGTGGGGCCGTGGTGCTGTCGGGCACCGTGTCCGACGTGCCCGAGCGGGATGCCATCGTGCGGATCGCCGAGGAGGAGGCGGACGGCTCACCCGTCGTCTGCGACCTGCGGATCAGCAGCGTCGCGGCCCCCGACCACGCCGAGGAACTGCCGTGATCCGCGTGGCCGCCGTCGGCGACATCCACCTCGGCCTCGAGAGCCGCAACACGCTCCGGCCGGCCTTCGAGACACTGCGGGAGTGCGCGGACGTCCTGCTGCTGGCCGGGGACCTCACCCGTCACGGAACCGTGGAGGAGGCCGAGGTCGTCGCGGGTGAGGTCGCCCGGCTACCGGTGCCCGTCGTGGCCGTGCTCGGCAACCACGACCACCACAGCGGGCAGGAGGCGGAGGTCACAGCCGTGCTGGCCGCCTCCGGGGTCACCGTCCTGGAGGGCGAGGGCACGGTCGTCGACCTGGGTGGGACGCGGCTGGCCGTCGCCGGTACCAAGGGGTTCGGCGGCGGCTTCGCCGGGCGGAGCGCCGGTGAGTTCGGGGAACCGGAGATGAAGGCATTCGTGGCCCTGACGCGCCGCTGTGCGACGGGGCTGCGCACCGCCCTGGAGCGACTGCCGCGGGACGCGCACACGGTACGGGTGGCACTCACGCACTTCTCGCCCGTGGCCGACACCCTGGCCGGGGAGCCCCCCGAGATCCACCCGTTCCTCGGCAGCTACCTCCTGGCGGAAGCGATCGACGAAGGCGGAGCCGACCTCGCGGTGCACGGCCACGCGCACCGGGGCGTCGAGCGGGGCATGACCGCGGGCGGCGTACGCGTCCGCAACGTGGCCCAGCCCGTGATCGACAGCGCCTTCGCCGTCTACCGGCTGCACACCGGGTAGCAGACCCGACGAGGACACTGCGTTTCCCGAGAAGGTGATGCGAGATGGCCGGGACGACCCGGGACCGGGACACCACGAAGGACAAGGCGACCGTCAAGGCCCTGCTGGACCACGAAGGCCATACCTACGCCGAGGACGCCGGCGTCAAGCTGAGGCACACCCCGCAGCCGCTGTACCAGGTGCTGGTGGCCGCGTGCCTGCTCAGCGCCCGCATCAAGGCGTCCGTGGCCACCGCCGCGGCGCACGAGCTGTTCGCCGCCGGGATGCGCGACCCCCGCAGGATGCGCGACGCCACCTGGCAGCAGCGGGTCGACGCCCTCGGCCGGGGCCACTACCGGCGCTACGACGAGCGCACGGCGACGCAGCTCGGGGACGGCGCACAGCTGCTCCTGGACCGCTACGGAGGCGATCTGCGCCGCTTGCGGGACGAGGCGGACGGCGACCCGGACGCGATCCGCCGCGCCCTGCGTGAGGTTCCCGGGCTGGGACCCGTCGGTGTGGAGATCTTCCTGCGCGAGGTGCAGGCGGTCTGGCCGGAGACGGGCCCGCTCTTCGACGACAAGGCGCTCAAGGGCGCGGAACGGCTCGGACTGCCCGCACGGCCGGAGGCACTGGCCGACCTGGTGCCGGAGGCCGCGTACGCGGTCTTCGCGGCAGCCCTGGTGCGGGCGGCGCTGAACCGGCACGTGGTCGAGGAGGTAGCCGAGGCGCGGCCCTGAGCGGACCCGCCGGACGTCAGTGGGCGGCCTCGCCGAGGGCGCGGGCGAGATCCGGCAGACTCGCCGCCTCACGGTCCGGCCGTGTCATGAAGGCGGGGTAGTGGGCCGTGCCCCTGCGCAGCCAGGAACTCGCGAGTCCGGCTCGCCGCGCACCGTCCACGTCCCATGGGTGGGTGGCGACGAGCAGCGCCTCTTCGGGCCGCACACCGGCCCGGTCGACGGCGTGGTGGTAGGCGGCCGCCGCCGGTTTCCAGCAGCGGGACCCCGAGACGTCCAGCAGGGCGTCGAAGTGTTGCAGCAAGCCGGCACCGCCCAGCAGGCGCCGGGTGGTCGCCGCCGAGCCGTTGGTCAGGGTGAGCAGCCGGTAGCCGGCGGCGCGCAGGTCCCGTACGCCGTCGGGTACGTCCGGGTGCACGGTGAGTTCGGTGAAGCCCTCGAGTACGTGGCGTGCGGCGTCCTCCGCGTCACCGCTCCAGCCCGGCGACGCGGTGAGCAGCACGCGGACGTTCTCCGTTGCTATCTCCGTGAAGTCCGCGTACCCGCCGGCGGCCGTCAGTGCGAAGCCGTCGCGCAGGACCGCGGCGAACCAGGTGGGCAGCACGTCCCGCGACACGCCGACGTCCTCGAAGCGCCCGCCCAGCGGCGTCAGGTCGCTGAGGGTCTCGTTGACGTCGAAGACGATCACGCGGACAGGGTTCTCGGCCGCCATGTGGTGCCTCCGGAGCGACGGGTCGGTGCCTTCCTTCCATCGTGCGGCCCCGCCGCTCTCCGGCGGACCCGGGATGTTCGGCTCCGCATTTCTGGGCAGCACGTATATGAGGTGAGAAAAATGGATGAAAGTGGTCGTAATTCGTCGTCGGCCGTGATGGAGGCCGTGGCGCATCCCTTGGACACGATGAGGTCGACCGCGCAGCGGCTGCCGGGTGCCGACGCCGTCAAGGGGGCGTTCGACAGTGTGCTGGACACGGTGGGCGTGGTCTCGCCGCAGACACGACGGGTCGCCGCGTACACGGGGGCGGGACTCCTCGGCGTCGCCGGAGTCGTCGAGTGGCCGGTGGCGGCTGCGGGAGCCGCCGCGGTGTGGCTGACGCAGCAGCGTTCCGCCGCGCGGCGCGGGCAGGCACCGCTCCAGGACCAGGCCGAGGCCCAAGGCGCGCCGGGTACACCGGAAATGCAGGATTCCATGGTCCCGCCGGAGACCCGGGTACCGGCCGCCCCGCACGCGCAGGGCCACATGTCCGCTCCGCAGACGCGGGAGGCGCCGATGGCCGAGAAGGGACCGGACGCCATGACGATGCCAGATGAGCTGCCGGTTCCCGAGGGCGGTCCCAGCAAGGCCAAGATCAAGGCCAAGGAGGGCCGGACCAAGGCGAAGGGCAAGAAGGCGAAGGCCGCCACCGCATGAGGCCGGCGACCGGGCTGGGGCTGCTCATCGGACTCCCCGCGGCGGGCCTGCGACTCGCGGCGGCCGCCCCCACCGACGTCGCGCGGCATGTGCTTCCGCTGGCTGACGCGGGTGCGCGGGCGGCAGTGCGCAGCGCGGCGACCGCCTCGCGCGGCGCCGTACGGCTGGGCAGGGCCGCACGGCAGGCGATGAACCCGGGACGCTGCTGGGTCGGCGTGCGCCGACTGCACGTCCCATTGGGCCCACGCCCCGGATCCGCCCTCGCCCCGAGGCAACTGGAGGCGGCCGGCCGCAGGGTCGCCGCGTCACTGGCCCGGCATCCCGAAGTGCTGGCCGCCTACTGGGACGGCGGTCTGGAGTCACTGGTCGTGCAGTTGGCCGAGGACGCGGTCGCCGACAGCGTGGCGGCGCGAGCGGCCGAACTGGCCGACGACGAGCAGTTGGAGCCGCCCGGGGAACCGGCACTGGAGCACGGCCACCCGGGGCGGGCCCCGGGCGCCCGCGTGCATGCCGTCGCCCTCTGCTGCGACGTGGCGGGCATCGCCACCGCCACGACCGCGCGAGTCCTGCGGCTCAACCGCTCCCCACGCATGGTGACCGCCGCCGTCACGGCGCTGCGCGAGGACTCGCGACCGCGGTCCTGGCTCCAGGACCGACTTGGGGAACCGGCCACGGACGTGGTCCTCTCAGCCGCCTACGCGGCCGCGCACGGCTTCGGGCAGTCCCCGACCGCCCTGGTATTGGACGCGGCCCTGCGCGCGGGTCAGCTCGTCGAATCGGTCGCTCGTTCCGCGCTGTTCGACGAGGTCCACGACCGGCTGTGCACCCCTGAGCGGCACAGTCTTCCGACGCCACAGGTACGGCGGCCCCGCCTGCACGTCATGCCCGCCCAGCAGTACGCCGACCGGGCCGTCACCGGAGGGCTGCTGGGGGCCGCGGCGACCCTGGCCTTCACCCGTGACGGCGCCGAGGCCGCCGAGGCGGTCCTGGCCGCCGCGCCGCGCGCCGCCCGCTACGGGCCCGTCGCGTACACCGCGGCCCTGGGCACCGGACTTGCCCGACGCAAGGTCCTTGTACGCGACATGGAGCGGATCCGGCAACTGGAACTGGTCGACACCGTCGTGCTGCACCACTCCGTACTCAGCGGACGCAGACGCACCGTGCTGGAGGCCGGCCCCACCGTCGGCGACTGGGACCACGAGCGGCTCTGGCACGCCGTCGCGGCCACCCTCCGGGCTGAGGACGAGCAGCGGGAAGGCGACCCGGAGGTGCGACTGCGCCCCGTCCCCGGCAGCGCGCCCGGCACCCGTACGGGGCGGATGACGGTCCTGGACGAGGACAACCGCGAGGTGGGCGCCGTCTTCGTCGGCCGGGAGGTCGACCCCCTGGCGGAGGCGGTGCTCGAGGCCGCCCGCCGCGCGGGCCTGCACGTCGTCGTCGCCGACGACGGCACCTTGGGGGAGTTCGGCGCGCTCGCCGACCAACTCGTATCCCCGGAAGACCCGTTGACCGAGGTGGTGCGCGAACTCCGTCGATCACAGCGCACCGTCCTCACCGTCGCACGGGCGGAGGCCGGAACCACACCCGATGACGACGTGCTGACGGGACTGCTGAGCAGCGACGTAGCGGTGACCGTGGTCGACGCGGGCAGTGCCGTGCTCTGGGCGGCCGACGCCCTCGTCCTGGACGACCTTCGCGGTGTCTGGCGGCTGCTGGCCGCCGTTCCGGGCTCTCGCGCCACCGCCAGGCACGCCAAGGTGCTGGCCGAGGCAGGGGCGACACTGTCGGAACTGATGGTGCTCACCCGCGGTTCGCGGGGACGACGCGCGGCCTGGCGGGTGGGACTGCGGCTCAGCCCGGTCAACGCGGCGGCCGCCGCGGCCCTCGTCGACGGCCGGCACAGCGCACGGCGCGTCCTGCGCCACGACGTGCCACGGCCACGGCCCCGCGTGCCCTGGCACGCCCTGGAACCCCACGAGGTCCTCGACCGACTGCGGGAGGCGGAGCGCGACCTCCGCGAGGAGGCCACTGGGGCACCGTCGGCGGCCGCGCGCCTCGGCCGGGCCGTGGCCGCGTCACCCGCCGCCGCCCCCCTGCGGTTCACCGGACGCCTGGTCGGCGCGGTCCGTGCCGAACTGGACGACCCCCTCACCCCCGTGCTCGCCGTCGGCGCCACCGCCTCCGCCCTGCTGGGCTCGGCCGTCGACGCCCTCCTGGTCACCGGTGCCATGGGCGTCAACGCACTCGTCGGCGGCATTCAGCGCCTGCGCGCCGAACAGGCCCTGGCGTCGCTGGCCGTGAGTCAACGTCAGCAGGCGCGCCGCGTCGTCGACCCGGATACCGGCGACACCCGCACCGTCGAGGCCGGACGGCTCAGCCCCGGCGAGGTCATCGAACTCCACACCGGCGACGTGGTTCCCGCCGACGCGCGGCTGCTCGAGGCCGAGGACCTCGAAGTCGACGAGTCCTCCCTGACGGGCGAGTCCCTGCCCACCCTCAAACAGGTCGCGGCCACGCCCAGGGCGCCGGTGCCCGACCGGCACTGCATGGTCTTCGAGGGCGCCACCGTGGTGGCCGGCCAAGGGCGCGCCGTCGTGGTCGACACCGGCGAGGACACCGAGGCGGGCCGTGCCGCCCACCTGGCCGCACGGATGCCGCCCGCGCCCGGCGTGCAGGCCCGGCTCCGGGAACTGACGTCCACCGTGCTCCCCCTCACCCTCGCCGGCGGCGCCGCGGTGACCGGACTGTCACTGCTGCGCGGGACCCCCGTGCGGCAGGCCGTGTCCGGAGGACTCGCCGTCGCCGTGGCGGCCGTCCCCGAGGGGCTGCCGCTCACCGCGACCGTCGCTCAACTCGCCGCGGCCCGCAGGCTGACGGAACACGGCGTGCTCGTGCGCACCCCGCGCACCCTGGAGGCACTGGGCCGGATGGACACGGTGTGCTTCGACAAGACCGGCACCCTCACCGAGAACCGGTTGCGCGTGGTCCGCACCGCCGCTCCCGACGGCGGCGACCATGCGACCGGTTCCCCGGAGGGCCTCGCGATCCTGCGCCAGGCCGCCCGTACCTGCCCCCCGGCAGGCGACGACCACGGCGTCCACGCCCACGCCACCGACGGGGCGGTGCTCGAGGCCGCCGCCGACGACCCGCACTGGACCCCCGGCGACACCCAGCCCTTCCAGGCGTCCCGCGGCTACGCCTCGGCCACCGGGCACGACGCGCAGGACACGCCGCTGCTGGTGGTCAAAGGCGCCCCGGAGGTGGTGCTGCCCCTCTGTCCCGACGTCGAGGACACCACCACGCAGACGGCCGGGAGGCTGGCGGCGGAGGGCCTGCGTGTACTGGCCGTGGCGGAACGACGCCTGGAGCCCGATGAGTTCGAGCGCGCGCTGGAAAGCCCCCTGGAGGACCATCCATTGCGGCTCACCGGCTTCATCGCCCTGGCCGACACTCCCCGCTCGGACGCGGCACCCCTGGTCTCCGGTCTCCGGCAGGCGGGCGTACGGCCGGTGATGCTGACCGGCGACCACCCTGAGACGGCACGCGCCGTCGCCGTCGCGCTCGGCTGGCCCGAGGGCGTCTCCGTCGTCACCGGTGACGATCTCGCCACCCGTGACCGCGGCGGCCGGGCGTCGCTCGTCCGTGACTGCGGCGTCGTCGCACGCGTCGCGCCCGAACAGAAGCTCCAGGTCGTCGAAGCCCTCAGAGAGTCCGGGCGGGTCGTCGGCATGGTCGGTGACGGATCCAACGACGCCGCCGCCATCCGGGCCGCGGACGTCGGCGTCGGCATAGCCGTCCGCGGCTCGGCGGCCGCGCGCAACGCGGCCGACCTCGTCATCGTGCGCGACGAACTCTCCGCGCTGATCGAGGCGGTTGCCGAGGGCCGCGCCCTGTGGCACAGCGTCGCCGACGCACTGACCGTCCTGATCGGAGGCAACGCCGGCGAGATCGGCTTCTCCCTGCTCGGGACGCTGGTCTCCGGTGCGTCACCGCTGTCCACCCGACAACTCCTGCTGGTCAACCTGCTCACCGACATGTTCCCGGCCATGGCGGTCGCCGTGACCCCGCAAGGCGCCACGGGCACGGCAGCCGAGGCGAAGGCATCCGGACCGCAGGAGCAGGATGCGGCGAGGACCGGCACCGCTCCACTGGGTCTGGGGACCCTTGGCGCGCCCCTGGCCCGGCAGATCCGACACCGCGGGATCCTCACCGCCCTCGGCGCCACGATCGCCTGGCTGGCCGGCACCGTCACCCCTGGCAGTGCTCGGCGCACCAGCACCATGGCCCTGTGCGGGGTGGTGGGCGCCCAGCTCACCCAGACCGTGACCGGCCGCCGTCACAGCCCCCTGGTGTGGCTCACGGTGCTCGGCTCGGCGGCGGCACTCATCGCGGTCATCCAGACCCCCGGCGTGAGCCAGTTCTTCGGCTGCACCCCGCTCGGTCCCGTCGCCTGGGCCGGGGTGACCGCAGCGGTGGTCCTTGCCGCGCTGGCCCCCCGGCCACCGTCCGCCGGCTGAGGGGCCGTCACGCGGCCTGCCGCCCGCGGCGCACGCGCCGGCCACCCGCCACCGGCCAGGCGGCGGTGAGCAGGGTGACGATCCACGAGGCGGTGCCCGCCCACACCAGGGGCGGTGACGTGGTCAGCGTGGCCGACAGCAACAGGGCGAGGGTGGTGCCGGCCAGGAAGGTCACCAGCAGGGCCCGCGGCCACCGGGCGAACCGGGCGGCGGCCTCCCGCAGGGGTGTGTGGAGGCGCATCGTGCGCAGTCGCCGGGCGAGGGTCCGGTCGTCATGGCGGAGCAGGCGCTCGATCCCGTCGAGCGCCGCGCGTTCCCGGACGGTGAGGCGGCAGTCCTCCCGCATCGGCGTCTCCTGGCAGGCATGGGCCGGGCTGCTCCGGCCATCTGTGCCCCGTGTACCCCGCCGGACGGCGATGACCGCTGCCGCAAGGGGATTGACCGGATAACACCGCCTCGGCGAACGGGTCACGACGAACGGGGTGCCGGCCGCGGTTCGCGGCCGGCACCCCGGCATGCTGCGTGCGTACGTCAGGTCACCATCGGTACCAGCGGCGCCGCCCGCCACCCTCCGCGGCCCGGAACACGAAGCCGAGCAACCACACCACCAGGACGACCAACGCGATCCACCACAGGGCCTTGAGGGCGAATCCCGCCCCGAAGAGGATCAGGGCCAGCAGCAGGACAAGCAGCAAAGGAACCATGTCATCAACCTCCTGACCCCGCGTGTGCCCCGCCGTCGCGCCGGCATGCACGGCGCATTCGGGGCGGCGGGCCGGACGCCCTGTCCGACCCGGGTGGCATGATCCGGCCATGAGCCTGACCACGCGGCAACTCGCCCTCGCCACCCTGGACCGTCAGCTCCTGCTCGAACGCCGGCGCCTCGACGTGGCCGAGGCGGTACGCCGGGTCTGCGCGCTGCAGGCACAGAGCCCGGCCTCGCCGTACCTGGCGCTGTGGAACCGCGTGCGGGACTTCGCCCCGGAGGACCTGGACGCGGCGTTCGCGGACGGCCGGATAGTGAAGTCGACCCTGATGCGGATCACGCTGCACGCCGTCCACGCCGAGGACCACGCCGGCCACCACGCCGCCATGGTGCGCACGTTGCGGGCGTCCCGGCTGTACGACCGGCGCTATGGCTCGACCGGGCTGCGCCCCGAGGACGCCGACGCGGTCCTCCCCGAACTCGCCGGCTTCCTCGCGCGGCCCCGCACCGGCCCCGAGGTCGAGGCCGGGGTCACGGCGCGGTTCGGCGAGCACGCCCACCGGGTGTGGTGGGCGCTGCGCACCTACGCGCCGACGCACCATGTGCCGGCCGGCGGCCCCTGGTCGTTCGCGCAGCCGAACACCTACCGGGCCGCCGCGGCCGTCCCCGCGCCGACGCAGGAGGAGACGGACGCCGGGGTGCGGCAACTCCTGCTTTCCTACCTGCGCGCGTTCGGACCCGGCTCCGCCCAGGACTTCGCACGGTTCACGCTGCTCCAGCGTTCCGTCGTCACCCGGGCGCTGCAGGGCCTCGGCGACGAGGTGGTGCAGGTGGCGGGCCCCGGCCGCACGCCGCTGTACGACCTCGCGGGCGCCACCGTCCCGGACGAGGACACGCCGGCGCCGCCGCGCCTGCTCCCCATGTGGGACAGCGTCCTGTTCGCCCACACCGGCGCCGGCCGGGTCGTGCCGGAGGAGTACCGGCCGGTGGTCGTGCGGCGCAACGGCGACACGCTGCCCTGTCTGCTTGTCGACGGGCAGGTCGCCGGGGTGTGGCGGGCGACCGGCGGTGGACTGGAACTGACCGCCTTCCGCACGCTGGGCAAGGCCGCGTGGGACGGCCTCTGCACGGAGGCAGTGAAGCTCCGGGCGTTGCTCGCCGATCGCGATCCAGCCGTCTACCGGCGCTACGGACACTGGTGGGACAAGGGGCTCCCGGGCGTGGAGAGCCGGATCGTCACGGCGTGAGTGCGGCTGTCGGCCCAGGCGCTCGCGTGCCTCACGCGCAGGCGAGGGGCTGCTCGGCCCAGATGGTCCTGCCGTCGGCGGTGCAGCGCGTCCCCCAGGCGGTCGCGAGTTGGGGGATGATGAACGGCCACGGCCGCCCTCGTCGACGGTGCGGGCGTGCCTCAGCAACGGTGCGGCGGGGCTGCTGTCGCAGGCCTCGCACGTCAGGGTGGCGTTGTGAGTTCGCTGACGACGAACCCCGTGTTGTGCGCGGTCTCGTCATCGACGTCCCAGGCCCGCAACTGGGCCCGTGTCCGGGCGAGGAGCAACAGGGCGCCGGAGGGGGCCGCACCTCCGTACCGCAGGTTGTCGCAGATCTCCGACAGGGGCCGGGCCCCGCCGGAGAGCGCCCGCAGCGGCCCCGACCCGTCGGCGGCGTCCGTGACCGGCAGGGCCCGTCTGGAGAAGGCCGGCACGCTGCCTTCCGGCACGTGTACGGCGGCCATGGCGAACGGCGTTTTCCGCACTGCACAACCGTGGTCCGGTGGGGATCTCCGGCTCGAATCCTTTGCGCCTATCATCGGCATCGTAGTGAAATGCTTATTTTGTTTCTCTTCCGAGAAGCCGGAGGGATTCGCATGGGACTCCCAGAGCGCGACCGTCGAAGGGAACCGGACCGGGATCCCGACGAGTCGGCCGGACGAGGATCGGAGCCCGCCCGCGAGGACGAGGAGGAGCCGCGAGCGGAAGAGCAGGGGATCCGGCCGCGCGAGAAGCAGCGGGGAACCGGCCTGGAGGACTTCTAGCCCCTGACGGGCGACGGAGCAGCGACGAGTGGGGCGCCGCCGTCACGGCGGAGCCCCACTCGTGGGGACCTCAGGTGGTCAGCAGTCGGTTGAAGAAGGACCGGTAACGCTTCAGCGCGGTGCGCAGATCCTCCGTGTCGACCTGCTCGCCGCGGGTCCACTGCCCTTCCAGGCCCTGCTTGTGCTGGGCGAACGTCGAGGCCAGCTTCTGCATGACATCCGCCACCAGTGCGTCGGCGGCGTGCACGGCGTCGCGCGGGTCGTCGACGAATTCGCTCTGTATCCGCTGCCAACGGGCGCGGAATTCCTCCTCGTCGTGCCCGCTGAGGAGTTCGGGAACCTCGTCCGCCGTGGCTTCCTGCCGCGGAGCCCCTGCCGCTTCGTCCGGGGGCGGCGGTCCACCTCGCGATCCGGTGCTCTCGCCGGGGTACTCCGGTGCCCTCGACGCGGTGTCGGGGTGGTCCTGCGGGGGGCCGGGAGGCGCGTGGGTCTCCGCCAGGTCTTCGGTGGCCAGGCCGCTTCCGCGGGAGACGCGCTCGCGTTCCATGTCGGATCCGCCTTTCCAGGGTGATGTGTCGGCGCGGGCCCTTCGTCAGGCCCGGGCGTGGCGCCGCCCGCCGCCGTCGGTGAGCAGCTCGTCGAACAGGGCGCGGTAGTGCACCATCGCGCCGCGCAGCTGTTCGGTGGTGGCCTCGTGCCGGGTGCTGAGGTCGTTGACCTCGTGGGCCGCCCGGTAGTGGTCAAGGGTCCGGCCGTGCTCCACCGACAGGTCCTTGACCTGCTGGTCGAAGCCCTCGGTCGGGTAGCCGCGGTCGCGCATCAGGGAGGCCACGAGGCTGTCGGCGTCGTGCACGGCGTCCTCGGGCCGGTCCACGAACTCCTCCTGGACGCTCGTCCACTCCCGCGCGTAGCGGTCCCGGACGCCGCTCGGCAGCGGTTTGATGTCCAGCGAGTCGTGACGCTTGGCGCGCGCGGCCAGGTCCCGCTCGGCGTCCATGCGGCTGTCGGCACCCTCGACCGTCCGGTCGTACTCCGGGCCGAAGCGGTTCTTCAGGCGCCGGTGCCGGATGAAGAGGGTGGACGCGACCGCGATCAGGGCGAGTACCACCACCACGGGGATGATGATCGCCAGAAGTGTCCCTGTTGACATGGGGTCGACTCCCTAGCACTCACGGGAACCCCCCTCACGCGGTCGCCTGCCCCCGGACCGGCCTCCAAAACGCCACATGCGCGGACATTCGTCACGCCTGACGTCAGAGGCCCCTCAGGTGGTGCCGCGTTCTGCGCGCAGGTGCTCGACGACCGGGGTGAGGGCCTTGCGGAGGGCCGCCTGGTCCTCGGCGGGGAGCAGGTCGATGAAGTGCTCGCGCACGGCCGCGACGTGGTGCGGAGCGACGTCGCGCATGGTCTGCCAACCCTCTTCGGTGAGGACGGCGAACAGCCCGCGCCGGTCGGACTCGCAGTTCTCGCGGCGGACCAGGCCCGCGGTCTCCATGCGGCTGATCTGGTGGGACAGCCGGCTTTTCGACTGCAGGGTGGCGCGGGCCAGGTCGCTCATCCGCATGCGGTGGCCGGGAGACTCCGAGAGGTTCACCAGGATCTCGTAGTCGTTGATGGTCAGGCCGAACGGTTCAAGATCACGTCCGAGTTGGTTGAGCAGCAGGGTCCCGACGTCCAAATAGGTCCGCCATGCGCGCTGCTCGTCGTCGGTGAGCCATTCCTCGTTCTTGGCCTTCTCCATGCCGCCAGCATATCGAGTGCGGCAATTCCGTTTGAAACCTCCACATGGTGTTTTTCTGATGGTCGGATCGCGCGTCCCGATGCGAGGGCGGCCGTCACCCGCGGGCGCATCGAAGCCCGAAGGCGGGGAAGCAGATGTGTTGCCCGGCGAATCGGTGGTGTCGCAGGTGATTCCGGGGTCGGGTCACCGCACGGTCGTGGAAACGGAGTGTCGCGATGCGGACGGTGGGTGTGGAGGAGGAGTTGCTGCTGCTGGACGCGGAGTCCGGCGAGCCGCGGGCGCTGTCGGCGGCGGTGCTGGCGTCGGCGCGCCGTGACCCCGGCGCGCCCGGTGAGGTGTTCGAGGAGGAACTGCAGCGCGAGCAACTGGAGTTCGCCACCCGGCCGCAGTCGCGGATGGAGGACCTGGCGGCCGAGGTCGTGCGGTGGCGTGCGGCGGCGGCCCGGCACGCGGAGCGGTCCGGTGCGGCGGTCGCGGCGCTGGCGACGTCGCCGCTGCCGGTGAGCCCGTCGCTGAG
>NZ_JBIBGK010000010.1:0-11984 GCF_042956445.1 Streptomyces sp. NPDC008238
TTCACGAGAGCGGCACCATCGGGAGGAATAATCCCGACGTGCCCAGCGTCCTCGCTGTGTTTTTCTTCAAAGGAACCTCGCCCCAGACCGTACGGCCCGGAGACGGGGTATCAACATATCTGGCGTTGACTTTTGGCACGCTGTTGAGTTCTCAAGGAACGGAAGCTTCCTTTGAGACCGTTTCACCGGCCCCTCCGGGCTTTCCCTTCGCTGTCTCCAACCTTACCAGATCCGTTTCGCGTTTCCGCTCTTCGTTTCCGGCCCCCTATTGGAGCGGGGTTTTTGTCTTCGGGCTTTCGCCTTTTGACGTCTCCGACTTTATCAGACTCTTTCGGGCCCGATTACCGCCGGGGTTTTGCCTCTATGAACAGCGACACAAAAGACCACTCAGAAAGTTCTTTCTGAGAGGTGTTGTGCGATCGATGGTCTTTCGAAGCGGGCTAGATCCTAGCCGCTGGCCTCCGAACGTCTCCGTTCGTGGCAACTTCTCGAATCTACCTCCCCACGCCACCCGTGTCAACAGGTGTCTTGGGGCGAAGAGGAGACTAGCAGGTCAGCCACCGCAGATGCACATCGCCGGCGTCGGCCGAATGGGTCATGCCGCGGTGGGCAGGACGTCGCTGCGGTCGCCGCGTTCCAGGTCGCCCGTCTCGCCTGCGAGGGCGGCTCGGCGCCCCACGACGAAGACGTAGAGGAGGAAGAGCAGCTCGGCGGTCACGCCGATGCCGATGCGGGCCCAGGTGGGGAGGCCGGAAGGGGTCACGAACCCTTCGATGGCGCCGGAGACGAAGAGGACTGCGGCGAGGCCTATGGCCATGCCGATGGCGGCCCGGCCTTCTTCGGCCAGCGCCGTACGGCGGGGACGCGGGCCGGGGTCGATGACGGTCCAGCCGAGGCGGAGTCCCGTACCGGCCGCGACGAACACCGCGGTCAGTTCGAGGAGACCGTGCGGGAGGACCAGCCCGAGGAAGGTGTCGAGGCGGCCGGCGGAGCCCATGAGGCCCAGTCCGAGACCGAGGTTGAGCATGTTCTCGAAGAGGACGTAGAGGACCGGCAGCCCCAGGAAGACGCCGAGGACCAGGCAGTAGCCGGCGGCCATGGCGTTGTTCGTCCACACCTGGGCCGCGAAGGAGGCGGCGGGGTGGCTGGAGTAGTACGTCTCGTACTCGCCGCCCGGGCGGGTCAGGGCGCGCAGTTCCTCGGGGGCGGCGATGGCGGACTGGACCTCGGGGTGGGTGGCGACCCACCAGCCGATGAGCGCGGCGACCGCGGTGGAGACGAGCGCGGTGGGAACCCACCAGTGGCGTGAGCGGTAGACCGCGGCGGGGAAGACCCGGGTGAAGAAGAGGACCGCGTCGCGCCAGCCGGGGGTGCGGGCGCCGGTGACGGCGCTGCGGGCGCGGGCGACGAGGGTCGTGAGGCGTCCGACGAGTGCGGGGTCGGGCGCGCTGGACTGGACGAGGGAGAGGTGGGTGGCGGCGCGTTGGTAGAGGGTGACGAGTTCGTCGGCCTCCTCCCCGGTGAGGCGTCGCCGCCGGCGCAGCAGGGCGTCGAGCCGGTCCCACTCGTGGTGGTGGGCGGCTGCGAAGACGTCGAGGTCCATGGGCGCTGCTCCTGGCTGGCCGGGGAGGTCCCAGCTTGGCAGAAGGGGCAGACTGGGCGCTCCGGGTCCGGGGTGGGCAGGAGGAGGTTCCCGCATGACTGAGGCGAGCGCGGTGGACGGTGCCGGGCGTCTGGTGACCGGTGAGGCCGTCGAGCTGGGGTTGCACACGGCGAAGCTGCCGAGCCGGGCGCTGGCGGCGGCGCTGGACGGGGTCGTGTACATCGGCGGTTATCTGGTCGTCTCGATCGTGCTGGCGGTGGCGACGGCGTCGATGGACGACGCGGCGGTCGCCGCGGTGTACGTGGCCTCGTTGCTGCTGGTGCTGATCGGGGTGCCGATCGCGGTGGAGACGCTGACGCGGGGGCGGTCGCTGGGGAAGCTGGCCTGCGGGTTGCGGGTGGTGCGCGACGACGGCGGGCCGATCCGGTTCCGGCACGCGCTGGTGCGGGGGACGGTCGGGGTCGTGGAGATCCAGATGTTCCTCGGGGTGATCGCGTGCATCGCCTCGCTGGTGTCGGCGCGCGGGCGGCGGGTCGGGGACGTGTTCGCGGGGACGCTGGTGGTGCGGGAGCGGATTCCGGTGCCGCGGGCGGCGCGGCCGTTGCCGCCCGCGCCGCCGTGGCTTGCGGGGCAGTTGGCGGGGGTGGACCTGTCGGCGGTGCCGGAGGGGTTGTGGCTGGCGGTGCGGCAGTTCCTGTCGCGGGTGCACCAGCTGGACCCGCAGGTGGGTTGGTCGATGGCGGAGCGGCTCGCGGGCGATGTGGTGGCGTGCACAGGGGCGCCGGTGCCGGAGGGGACGCCGCCGGCGGCGTTCCTGGCGGCAGTGGTCGCGGAGCGGCAGGCGCGGGACGCGCGCCGGGTCTTCGGCGCTCCGGTCGGCGGGCCGGTGGAAGCGGGGGCGTTCGGGGTGGTGGGGCCGGGGAAGGGTCCTGCGGACGGGTCGGCGCCGGTGGGCTGGGGGACGCCCGGTCCGGACGGCGGGGTGCGGGAGGACGTTGCGCCGCCGGTGCGCGGGGAACAGGCTCCGCGGGGGCCGGTGGCACCGGAGCCCTCTTCTCCGTCCTTGGCCTCTTCGTCCTCGTCCCCTTCGCCCTCGTCGTCGACGGGCTTCGCGCCTCCGGCCTGAGGTGGTGCCGCGGCGCCGGGGTGTCAGTCCGTCGCCGGGAACACGGACGGGGGTGACTCGAGGTCCTCGAGTTCGATGCCCGGGGCGGACAGGACGACGTCGCCGGCGATGTGGACGGTGTGTTGTTCCCCGGTCTCCAGGTCGTTGACCTGGTACTCGTCCACGAGCAGGGGGGCGTTGTCAGTGGGGTGTGCTTCGCTCTTGATCAGTGCCCACGACTGGTCGAGGGTGCGGGGTGCGAGCACGGGGGGCTGGAATGCGACGAGACGTACGCGGGTGGCCGGGGAGCCCGGGCGGAGGCGGAGCAGCCGCGCGGTGGCGATGTAGAACGCGGGGGACGCGCCCGTGAAGGCGTGGCCGGGGACGTTGCCCTCCTGAGCGTGTTCGCCTGAGGGGTCCGTGCGGACCCAGGTGAGGCCGTCGAGAGCGGCGCCGCGGACCTGCCAGCCAGCGGCATGCAGTTCGAGGCGGATGGGACGGCCGAGTTCGTCGACGGTGAGGTCGACGGAGCCGGCGTGGCCGCCGTCGGGGTGGGTGTTCTGGGCGGTGTAGCGCCAGCCGGTGGGGCCGGTGGCGCAGTGGAAGTGTTCTTCGCCGAGGGGGGTGTGGTCGTGGGTGTCGTGGAACGAGTAGCGGCCGCGGGGCATGGTTCGACCTTACAAAGCGGGCCGGGGCCCGACGGGGCAGGCCCCCGCCGGGGGCGGGGGCCTGCGGGGTGGCTCCTGTGGTGCCTGCGGGACCGGTGCCGCGCCGTCGCGCGGGCGGCCCGGGCGGCGTCAGTAGCGGTAGTGGTCCGGCTTGTAGGGGCCCTCGACCGGGACGCCGATGTAGGCGGCCTGCTCCGGGCGGAGGGTGGTGAGCTTGACGCCGAGGGCGTCGAGGTGGAGCCGGGCGACCTTCTCGTCGAGCTGCTTGGGCAGGACGTAGACGCCGATCGGGTACTCCTCGGGCTTGGTGAACAGCTCGATCTGGGCCAGGGTCTGGTCCGAGAAGGAGTTGGACATCACGAACGAGGGGTGGCCGGTGGCGTTGCCCAGGTTGAGCAGGCGGCCCTCGGACAGCACGATCAGGACCTTGCCGTCGGGGAAGGTCCAGGTGTGGACCTGGGGCTTGACCTCGTCCTTGACGACGCCGGGGATCTTTGCGAGGCCGGCCATGTCGATCTCGTTGTCGAAGTGGCCGATGTTGCCGACGATCGCCTGGTGCTTCATGCGCTGCATGTGCTCGGCGAGGATGATGTCGCGGTTGCCGGTGGTGGTGACGAAGATGTCGGCGGTCTCGACGACGTCCTCGAGCACGGTGACCTGGTAGCCGTCCATCGCGGCCTGGAGGGCGTTGATGGGGTCGATCTCGGTGACGATGACGCGGGCGCCCTGGCCGCGCAGCGATTCGGCGCAGCCCTTGCCGACGTCGCCGTAGCCGCAGACGACGGCGACCTTGCCGCCGATGAGGACGTCGGTGGCGCGGTTGATGCCGTCGATGAGGGAGTGGCGGCAGCCGTACTTGTTGTCGAACTTCGACTTCGTGACGGCGTCGTTGACGTTGATCGCCGGGAAGAGCAGGGTGCCGTCGCGCTGCATCTCGTACAGGCGGTGGACCCCGGTGGTGGTCTCCTCGGTGACGCCGCGGATCTCGGAGGAGAGCTGGGTCCACTTCTGGGGGTTCTCGCCGAGGGTGCGGTTGAGGAGCAGCAGGATCTGCTCGTACTCCTCGCTGTCGGCGGTGGAGGGGTCGGGGGCCTGGCCGGCCTTCTCGAACTCGACGCCCTTGTGGACGAGGAGGGTGGCGTCGCCACCGTCGTCGAGGATCATGTTCGGGCCGCCGGTGGGCACGTCGGGCCAGGTGAGGGCCTGCTCCGTGCACCACCAGTACTCGGCGAGGGTCTCGCCCTTCCAGGCGAAGACGGGGATGCCCTGCGGGTTCTCGGGGGTGCCGTGGGGGCCGACGGCGATGGCCGCGGCGGCGTGGTCCTGCGTGGAGAAGATGTTGCAGGAGGCCCAGCGGACCTGGGCGCCGAGGGCGGCGAGGGTCTCGATGAGGACGGCGGTCTGCACGGTCATGTGCAGGGAGCCGGTGATGCGGGCGCCGGCCAGCGGCTGGGAGGCCGCGTACTCCTCGCGGATGGCCATGAGGCCGGGCATCTCGTGCTCGGCGAGGGTGATCTCCTTGCGGCCGAAGGCGGCCAGGGAGAGGTCGGCGACCTTGAAGTCGTTGTTGACGGGGGACATGCAGTCTCCTCGTGGGGTGCTTCCAGAACGGACATCGGCTTTCCGCTGCGGGGCGTGGGAAGGCATGCGGACATGCCTATCCCTCGACCGCAGCTCAGCCCGTCGGAGGCCCTCTCTCCCTCGGCCGGCCCGTGTCCGGACCGCCCGACCGCCATCAGCAGCGACGTCTGGCTAGTGACGAATCTACACCGAGTGGCCGGGCGCGTCCGGAAGGTGCGCGGAGGTCGTCCGGGGCGGGTCAGTCCGCCGCGGGGGCGGTGGGGGCGGCGGACTGCTCGCGGTAGATGTCGGGTTCGAGGTAGATGGCGCGGGCGATGGGCTCGGCCTCGCGGATGCGGGCTTCGGCGGCGTCGATGGCACGGGCCACCTCGGTGGCGGTGTCGTCGTGCTGGACGGCGATCTTGGCGGCGACGAGGAGTTCGTCGGGGCCGAGGTGGAGGGTGCGCATGTGGATCACGCGGGTGACGGTGTCGCCGGCGACGATCGCCTCGCGAATGCGGGCGACGACCTCGGGGCCGGCCGCCTCGCCGAGGAGCAGCGACTTGGTCTCGGAGGCGAGGACGAGCGCGATGGCGACGAGGAGGACGCCGATGCAGAGGGTGCCGATGCCGTCCCAGATGCCGTCGCCGGTGAGCAGGGACAGGCCGACGCCGACGAGGGCGAGCACGAGGCCGACGAGCGCACCGAAGTCCTCGAGGAGGACGACGGGGAGCTCGGGGGCCTTGGCGGTGCGGATGAACTGGCCCCAGCTCTGCTTGCCGCGGAGCAGGTTGGATTCCTTGATCGCGGTGCGGAAGGAGAAGCCCTCGGCGATGATCGCGAAGACCAGGACACTGATAGGCCAGTACCAGGCATCGATCTCGTGGGGGTGCTGGACCTTCTCGTAGCCCTCGTAGAGCGCGAAGACGCCACCGATGGTGAACAGCACGATGGAGACGAGGAAGCCGTAGATGTACCGCTCACGGCCGTAGCCGAAGGGGTGTTCCTCGGTGGCCTTCTTCTGGGCCTTCTTGCCACCGAGGAGGAGCAGCGCCTGGTTGCCCGAGTCG
Organism: Streptomyces sp. NPDC008238; assembly: GCF_042956445.1. NCBI lineage: Bacteria > Bacillati > Actinomycetota > Actinomycetes > Kitasatosporales > Streptomycetaceae > Streptomyces > Streptomyces sp. NPDC008238. The sequence continues at coordinate 6,007 of NZ_JBIBGK010000010.1, forward strand.
GCCACCGAGTGCACGCCCTCGGCGAGCATCGACGAGGAGCCGCTGAAGGCGAACGCCACGAACTTGCTCACCGCGATGGCGAGGTTGGCGCCCAATGCGGCGACGATCGCCTTGGTTCCGCCTGACGCGCTCATAGGTGCTGGTGGTCCCTTCCCTCGGCCCTGGTCTTTGCCCGGTCTTTACGGCGTTACGGCGGGACATTCTTGCAGGCCGTGGTTCACGTGGTGCGTCAGGCCACCACGGTGGCCCGGAAGACGGTTCCCTCGCCGGTGAGTTCGACCCGCTCGCCTGCGGGAACGTAGGCGGACTGGCCGCGGCCCAGGGTGAGTTCGGGTGCCGTGGGCTCGCCGGGCGTGCGCAGGGTGGCGGTGCCCTCGGTGCAGAGCAGGATCTGGGCGGTGCGGTCGTCGGGCGTGCGGGGGGCGGCGCCGGCGGCGAGCGAGTAGCGGGAGAGCCTGAACTCGTCGATGGGGGTGGCGTAGAGCTCCTCGCCGTCCGGGGACGCCTCCGGGCGCAGGACGCCCGCGTCGCCGGCCTGGAAGCGGACGATGCGCAGCAGTTCGGGGATGTCGACGTGCTTGGGGGTGAGGCCGCAGCGCAGGACGTTGTCGGAGTTGGCCATGATCTCGACGCCGAGGCCGCTGAGGTAGGCGTGGGGTATGCCGGCGCCGAGGAAGAGCGCCTCGCCGGGCTGGAGGCGCACGTGGTTGAGGAGCATGGCGGCGATGACGCCGGGGTCGCCCGGGTAGGCGTGGGCGATGGCGGCGTAGGCGGCGTACGCGTCGGCGTGCGGTCCGTCCTCGGTGGCGAGGCGGGCGGCGGCCTCGGCGGCCTCGTCCACGGCGCCTGCCATGGCGTCGCGTTCGGCTCCGAGCACGGCGGTGAGGACCTCGCGGAGCGCGGCCTCCTCGGGGTGGGCGCGCAAGATGTCGGCGTAGGGCTTGAGGGAGTCCACGCCGAGGCCGGTGAGGAGGGCCGCGGTCTCCTCGGGGTGGCGGAAGCCGCACAGTCCCTCGAAGGGGGTGAGCGCGACGATCATCTCCGGCTTGTGGTTGGCGTCCTTGTAGTTGCGGTGCGGGGCGTCGACGGGGATGCCGCGGGCCTCTTCGTCGGCGAAGCCGGCGGCGGCCTGGACTAGGTCGGGGTGCACCTGCAGGGAGAGGGGGGAGCCGGCGGCGAGGAGCTTGAGCAGGAAGGGCAGCCGGGGGCCGAAGCGTTCAACGGCGGGAGCGCCGAGTTCGCCGCCGGGGTCGGCGGTGATGACCTGGTCGAGCGGGACCGGACCGTTGCCGCGGTCGATGCGGGAGGGGGCGCCGGGGTGGGCGCCCATCCAGAGTTCGGCCTGCGGCTCGCCCGTGGGGGTGGTGCCGAGCAGTTCGGGGATGGCGGTGGCCGATCCCCAGGCGTACGGGCGGATGGTGTTGGTCAGGCGGTCCATGCGGTCATGATCTCCCGGTGGAGGTGATGGCGAGGTAAACGGAGGCGAAATCCGCGACGGCGAGGAGTTCGACGGCGGATTCGAGGTCCCCCCCTTCGGCGGGGGCGAGTTCGCTCATCGGGGTGTCGTGGGTCGTGGCGAGTTCGCGGGCGAGCGGGGCGGAGCTCGCGGCGACGTTGCCGGGGCGGTGCATCAGCACCACGCGCAGGCGGAGGTCCTCGGGCTCGTCGACGCGGTCGCGGAAGAAGTCCTCGGGGTCGAGGGCGCCGGCCAGGGAGCCGGCGAGCAGCGCGCCGTGGGTGTCGAGCGCCTCGGGGAGTTCGCCGTGCAGGGCAGGGCGGCCGGCGCGGGCGGCGATGGCCGCGGCGAAGCGCCGGGCGGCGACGGCGGCCACCGGTCCCTCGCTCCACATCACCGGCAGGGATTCGGCGAGTTCGGAGGCGAGTGCCTTGGCGGGGTTGCTGTAGGTGGCGGTCGCGGGGCCGCAGCGGCCGGCGACGTCGTCGAGGCGGTCGGCGGCGCGCTCGATGGCGTCGGGCGGCGCGGCGAACAGGCCGATGCGGTCGCCGAGGGCGAGCAGCGGGGTGAGCAGCGCCCAGAAGGCGCCGAGGTCCTCCGCGGGGTCGGCGGCCTCGCCGAGGACTCCCGCGACGGACGCCGGGTCGGGGGCGGGGGCGTACGGCAGGACCATGCCCCGTACCTGCTGGATCGCCTCGGCGATGGGTGAGCCGGCGGGGACGACGGCGGCGGCGGTGCAGCCGCGGCGGTAGGCCTGCTCGATGAGGTCGGCCAGGCCGGCCTCGGTGCCCGCGGGGCTGGCGATGAGCAGCAGGTCGAGGGGGCCGGCCCAGCCGGGGAGGTTCCACCGCAGGTCGTACGGGGCGGGGCCGGTGGGGTGCAGGGACAGCACGGGTCCGCTGCCGTTGCCGAGGGCGGCCAGCAGTTCGGCGACGGCGGCGACGGCCACGGCGCCGGGTCCGGCGACGAGGACGCTGCGGGGGCGGCCGTCGGGCTTGAGCTCGCCGACGCCTGCTTCCTGGGCGAGGCGGGCGGCGGTACGGACGCGGGCGCCGGCGGCGGCGACGCCGAGGAGGAGGCCGCGGGTGTCGGCGCGGGCGAGGGCGTCGGGGTCGTCGAGCAGCGTCTCGTCCAGCATCGGGGGTGACCTCCGGTCCGGTCCGGTCGTGTCGGGTGTCGCGGTGGCGCCGTGCGGTGCGGCGCGGGTGGTCTGCGGGCGGGGGCCGCCGTGGCGGTGGCTGCCGGGCGGGCGGGCGCGCGGCAGCGGGCGGTCCCGGGTCGCGTCACGCGGGGCGGCGGGCCTCGTCGACGAGGAGGACGGGGATGTCGTCGCGCACGGGGTAGGCCAGGCCGCAGTCGGCGGAGGTGCAGGTGAGCTCGGTGGCCTCGACGTCCTCGCGCAGCGGCGCGTGGCAGGCGGGGCAGGCGAGGATCTCCAGGAGGCTGGCTTCGACGAGCGGCATGGGTGGCGTCTCCCCTGTGTTCGTAGTGTCGTCGTGGTTTCCGGATGTCCGCCGTGTGCGGGCGTACGCGTCCGGACCGGCGGATTCAGCCTATCGCCGGGGGCTCCGGCCCGCGTGACCGTGTCGGGTCCCCGGCTCCGCCGGAGGAGCGCGCCGCGTGCGCCGCCTCCTCCGGCGGGTGCGGCCGTCAGGCGCGGACGATGGCGAGGACCTCGTCGCGGACGCGGGCCATGAGCTCGGCGTCACGGGCCTCCACGTTGAGGCGCAGCAGCGGCTCGGTGTTGGAGGGGCGGAGGTTGAACCACCAGCCGTCGCCGGTGACCGTGAGGCCGTCGAGCTCGTCGGTTCCGGTGCCCGGGGCGTCGGCGTAGGCCGCTCGGACGGCGGCGGTGCGGCCGGCCTGGTCGTCGACGGCGGTGTTGATCTCGCCGGAGGCGGCGTAGCGGTCGTACTCGGCGACGAGCGCGGACAGCGGTCCGTCCTGGCCGCCGAGAGCGGCGAGGACGTGGAGCGCGGCGAGCATGCCGGTGTCGGCGTTCCAGAAGTCGCGGAAGTAGTAGTGCGCGGAGTGCTCGCCGCCGAAGACGGCGCCGGTGCGGGCCATCTCCTGCTTGATGAAGGAGTGGCCGACGCGGGTGCGGACGGGCGTCCCGCCGTGCTCCTTGACGACCTCCGGCACGGTCCACGACGTGATCAGGTTGTGGATGACGGTGGAGCCGGGGTGCTTGGCCAGTTCGCGGGCGGCGACCAGGGCGGTGATCGCGGACGGGGAGACGGGCTCGCCGCGCTCGTCGACGACGAAGCAGCGGTCGGCGTCGCCGTCGAAGGCGATGCCGATGTCGGCGCCGGTCTCCCGCACCTTCTCCTGCAGGTCGACGATGTTTTTGGGGTCGAGGGGGTTGGCCTCGTGGTTGGGGAAGGTGCCGTCGAGCTCGAAGTACATCGGGACGAGGTCGAGGGGCAGGCCGTCGAAGACGGTGGGGACGGTGTGCCCGCCCATGCCGTTGCCGGCGTCGACGACGACCTTGAGGTGCCGGATGGAGCCGAGGTCGACCAGGGTGCGCAGGTGGGTGGCGTACTCGGCGAGCATGTCCCGCTGGGTGACCTCGCCGGGGGTGGCGTCGCTCGCCGGGAGGCCGGTCTCGGACCACTGCTCGACCAGCTCGCGGATCTCGGCGAGGCCGGTGTCCTGGCCGACGGGGGCGGCGCCGGCGCGGCACATCTTGATGCCGTTGTACTGCGCCGGGTTGTGGCTGGCGGTGAACATCGCGCCGGGCAGGTCGAGCCTGCCGCTGGCGAAGTACAGCTGGTCGGTGGAGCACAGGCCGATCTCGGTGACCTTCGCGCCGCGCGAGGCGGCGCCACGGGCGAAGGCCCGGGACAGGCCCGGCGAGGAGGGCCGCATGTCGTGGCCCGTCACGATCGCGTCGGCGCCGGTCACGGTCACGAAGGCCGCGCCGAAGAGCTCGGCGAGCGGCTCGCCCCATTGGTCGGGGACGACACCGCGGACGTCGTACGCCTTCACGAGCTGGGAGAGGTCGGTCACCGCATGTGCTCCGCTCTGGAATCCGGTTGCCGGTGGATGGATCGTGGCAAGAGCCAACCTACCGGGCGGATCCGAACGGGCCGACGCGGATGCCGCGCGAGCGCGGGCCCCGGGGGTGTGCGCGGAGGCGCCTGTTGTTTGCGGGGCGGCCGTCGGCCCTTGGGGGCGCTTCTGCGGAGACCGGTGTGCCGTGCAGGGCCCCCGGCGGTGTCTTCGGCGAGCGGGGCAAGGCGGGCAGGGGCAGGACGTTGAGCCGGGCGCCCCAGTCAGCCGCGAACACGGCGACGGCTCTCTGGTCCGCGACGCCGGACGTGCCAACCGGAGGACCCGTCAAAAGCCGGGCCGACGCGATGGCTCGGAATGGGCGACCGGGGAGCACAGATCGAAAGACGGACGCGGGGCGGCCGGTCGTGCCGGCCGGCCCACGGGTCCGGCAGGCGACGGACCAGCGCGCCGCCCCCAAATCGCTGCTGGGCTGAGGAGCGTCGGTTCACAAGGTGCGGGTGGGCCGCAGGCACATGGGGGTCGGCGTAACGAGGGCAAGTCTGCGGACAACAGCGTGCCGCGCAAAAGGCGCGGCGCGAGCGCAGCGAGTCGGTGCTGACCCTGCTCTCCGTGAGCGCGGTACGGCTGCGCGGGGCGTTGCGGTCCGCCGAGAGCGCGCGCCGGCACTCCCGCTCCGGGCGGGTGGGGCGAGGCGCACCGGTGGGGATGCCGCCGGAGGCGCCTGCCGCGGGGGCGTCTGTAGGCCCCTGGGCGTCGCCCCTGCAGAGAGCGCTGCGCGGAAGAGCGTCGGGCCAGTGCAGTAGGCAGCCCGGGACTGCCGGGAGCGGGGCGTCGAGGTCCATCGCGAGCGCGGTCACCCGCGAGGCCGGGGGTGTCGATCAGGAGTCGGGGACAGGCCAGTTGGGTGCCCGACGCCGGCATTCCAGCCGGGGTGCCGGCAGGAGCGGGGTCAGCCTGGCGACGACCCAGGACGCGTCACGGGTCACGAGACGGACGGGGAGCGGCGGCACATGCCGGTCAGGAGACGGTTGCCGCAGGTACCAGACCGAGGTGCTGAGGTGTCGGCGAGGAGGTGGCCGAGGAGACCTGTCAGGGATGCCAGCCGGGCGGAGGCGACAGCGTCGGGGGGCGGTCGCGGGGGCCCGTGAGGGTCGGGCCTGCGCGGAGGCCCAGGGCGGCGGTTCAGTTGGGAGAGGGACGCGGAGTGGCCAGGGTGCCTGCCGGGGATGGCCGATCAGGACTCGGACGCGAGGTGCCGTCCCCGCGGGTGCGGGTCGGGCCCTGCAGGAATCGGGCCGGCGCGAAGGCCCTGGACGAGTAGGGCCACGGGTGCCAGTCAGGAGGCGGACACAAGGCGGCCGGTCGTACCCGGCCGGAGGCACCACCACGAAGTGCCACGGGACCAGCGAAGAGGTAGCCGACAGCGCCGGTCCGGAGTCGCACCGACGTGCCCGCCCGGGGGCGCCGGCCGGGAAGTCCGCCACACGCCGAACCACCGCCAAGGCCC
>NZ_JBIBGK010000010.1:12081-195739 GCF_042956445.1 Streptomyces sp. NPDC008238
CCCGGGACGGGTAGGGCGAGAGGCGCCGGCTGGAGGTGGACACAAGGCGGCCGGTCGTACCCGACCGGAGGGACCACGACGGAGAGCCAGGAACCCAGCGAAGAGGCAGCCGCCGGTACCGGTCAGGAGTCGCATGCACGGTGCCCGCCCGGGGGCGCCGGCCGGGAAGTCCGCCACACGCCGAACCACCGCCAAGGCCCGGGACGGGTAGGGCGAGAGGCGCCGGCTGGAGGTGGACACAAGGCGGCCGGTCGTACCCGACCGGAGGGACCACGACGGAGAGCCAGGAACCCACCGAAGAGGCAGCCGCCGGTACCGGTCAGGAGTCGCACGCAAGGTGCCGCCCCGGGGCGCCGACCGGGAAGTCCACCACGCCGAACCACCGCCAAGGCCCGGGACGGGTAGGGCCACAGGTGCCGGTCAGGACGTGGACACAAGGCGGCCGGTCGTACCCGACCGGAGGCACCACGACGGAGAGCCAGGAACCCAGCGAAGAGGCAGCCGACACTGCCGGTCAGGAGTCGCACGCAAGGTGCCGCCCCGGGGCGCCGACCGGGAAGTCCGCCACACGCCGAACCACCGCCAAGGCCCGGGACGGGTAGGGCCACAGGTGCCGGTCAGGACGTGGACACAAGGCGGCCGCTCGTACCCGACCGGAGGCACCACCACGAAGTGCCATGGGACCAGCGAAGAGGCAGCCGACACTGCCGGTCAGGAGTCGCACGCAAGGTGCCGCCCCGGGGCGCCGACCGGGAAGTCCACCACACGCCGAACCACCGCCAAGGCCCGGGACGGGTAGGGCCACAGGTGCCTGCCGGGGCCGGGCAGGTCGGGTGGGCCGTGCCGATGCCGGGGGTGCCGGCGGGGAGTCCGGCCGGCAGGCGTCAGGAGTCGGGGGAGCGGAGGACGCGGAGGTGGCCGCGGCGGGCGATCTCCATGGGGTCGCCGCCTCGGCCGTTGGTGCCGTTGCCCTCGCGTTCCTGGGGGCGGGCGGCCTCGCGCACGGCGTTGGCGAGCGCTTCGAGGTCGTCGCCGCTGGGGCGGGTGGGGCCGGTGTCGGTGGCGAGCCGTACGACTTCCCAGCCGCGGGGGGCGGTGAGGCGCTCGGAGTGCTCGGAGCACAGGTCGTAGCAGTGGGGTTCCGCGTAGGTGGCGAGCGGTCCGAGGACGGCGGTGGAGTCCGCGTAGACGTACGTCAGCGTCGCGACGGCGGGACGGCCACACGCGGTGCGCGAACAGCGACGTACAAGGCTCACGACGTTGGACGGTACCGCACTCTTGAGCGGGCCGCGACGACTCCCCAGGAGCTCACCCCGTCGTGTCGTCCGGGTTGGCCGGGAAGGTCCGACCTGTGCCCGAGGCAGCTGACCTGCGAAGGGCCGGAAATGTGCGGATGCCCCCGCGGGCGCATCGATCACCAATCGCCGCAAATGATGCCAACAGCGATCGGCGAAGCGGTCAGGGCAGAGGAATCGCTCGGGCTCAGGGGGTCGGCGACCGTACATTCTGCGACATCGACGGGGATGTCCCGTCCTCGTACCCCGTGGTGGTGGCAGCGGTCACGGAGCCGCATACCCGGGGCTCCCGACGGCTACTCTCAGAGGTGATGGACACCCCTTCGCCCGCACCGCGCCAACGCCACCGCGACCGACACGGCCGCGGCATGCGTGGCCCCCTCGCGCCCCCGCAGGTGCCGCTGGCGCGCACCCGCGCCGACGCCTTCGACGACCTCGTGCGCGACGCGGCCGACCGGCTCGAGCGGCGCTGGCCGCAGCTGGCGGAGGTGGAGTTCGCGGTGCAGGAGGTGCCCTGGCCGGTGGACGGTGCCGCCGACGGCGCCGCGGCCGACGGCCGGTTCGACGACGGGGTGCCGCTGGGGCGCCTGCTCGGCGGGCACAAGGGCAACCCGCACCGCATCGTGGTGTACCGGCGGCCGGTGGAGATCCGGGCCAAGAGCCGCGAGGAGCGGGCCCTGCTGGTGCACGACGTGGTCGTGGAGCAGGTCGCCGAGCTGCTGGGGCTGTCGCCGGAGAACGTCGACCCCCGGTACGGGGAGGGCTAGCCTCCCCGCGCCGGGGGCCGGGCGCGCGGGGGCCGTCAGCGGTTCAGGATGGACAGGTCCTCTTCCGACTTCGGGACGGCGACCAGGCCGCGGTCGTCCGGCATCGTCTGGATGGTGAACATCGGGACGCCGCCCTCCGGCAGGGCGAGCATCCGCGAGGCGTAGACGGGGCCGCCCGAGGCCGGTTGCACGGTGACGGCGAAGGAGCCCTTGCCGGACGAGGGGGCAGGCGGCGACAGGACGACCGTCGTGCCGCGCTTGACCGGGACGTTCTTGGTGACGGCCTCGCCGCCCTTCGTCGAGGCGGAGGTGACGACCCGTACGGTGGCGTCGCCCTCCGGCGCGGTGAGGGCGAGCGTCGAGCCCTTGGTGCGGTTGTCGGCGGCGCTGGCGCGGTCGCCGATGGGGGCGGTGGCGGACACGAAGGCCGTCTCCTGATTGTCGCCCTTGCCGCGGGTGATCCGCAGGGCGGCGACCACGGGGGCGTCGTCGGAGGGGTCGGTCGGGCTGAGGACGAGGGAGCCGGCCTCGCCCTTGGTGACGTCGCCGAGGTCGACGGCGGTGGTCATACCGCTCTTGACGTGGACGGTCTCGTGCCCGGCCGGGGTGATCTCGCCGCCCGAGGAGGCGAGCCGCAGCTTGAGGTCGGCGTCGCTGTCGCCGGTCGCGAAGACCACCAGGCGCACGGAGGAGGCGTCGCCGGGGATGCCGGGCATGACGGCGCCGGCGGCCGGGTCGGTGGAGGCGGGCAGCCAGTCGCCGCCCGCCTTGGCGTCCTCGGCCTCCACCGTGGCGCCGACCCGGCCGCTGCGGGCGGTGACGTGCAGGGTGAGGGCGTCGGTCTTCTCCGTGGTGAGCGTGGAGAGCAGGACGGGCACGGTCGCGCCGGGCGGCACCGTGATGCCGTCGGTGGTGGTGGTCTTGACCTCGCCCTTGTCGCCGTAGAGCCGCAGGTCGACGACGGCCGCGGTGTCGTCCGGGTTCGTCAGGTGGACGTAGTCCTGCCGGTCGGCGCCGGTGCTGACCCCGGGGAACCAGAACTCGCTGTCCGGCACGGCGCAGGAGGTGCCGAGCACCGCCCGGGCCGGGCCCGCGTCGACGACCGTGGTCTGCTGCACGGTCCAGCCGGGGGCGAGCGCCCCGTCGGCGGTGCCGATGAGGGCGGGGGCGTCGGTGGCCTCGGTGACCGCGGTGACGGGCGTGCCCGCCTCCTTCAGCGGCGCGACCGGCTTGCGCTTGGCGGGGGCCTTGCCGTCCTGGCCGGCGGCGGGCAGCAGGGCGGCGGTGCCGCCCGAGCCGGCGGAGACGCCCTTGGGCGTGAAGGCGGTGTAGGTGGTCGAGGCGAAGTCGGAGTCCGACGGCGCCGGGCAGGTCAGCGTGGACCGCTCGACGGGCAGTCGCGCCGCGCTCACGGCGGGCGCCGCGTCCGGGGTGCCCGCGCCGGAGACGGTGGCGACGCCGGCGACCGCGGCCAGGGCGGCGGTGACGCCGATCAGGGAGAGGGTGCTGCGGTTCACTGCTGGTTGCTCCCGTCGCGGCGGTAGCCGTCCGTGTCGTACGCGTCCGTGTCATAGGTGCCGTACGGGGCGTACGAGGCGTCGTAGCCCTGTTGCTGCTGTTGCTGGGGCTGCTGCTCGTAGCCCTGCGGCTGCTGGGGCTCCTGCTCGTAGCCCTGCCGGTCGTAGCCGGGCTGCGAGGACTGCTGCCCGTAGCCGTACGGGTCGTAGACCTGCTCCTGCTGCTGGGCGGGCTGCTCGTAGCCGTAGCTGCTCTGGTACTCCGCGGCCCACTGCTCCTGGCCGTACGGGTCGTCCTGCTGCGGGGCGGCGTACGGGTCGTACTCGGCGTACTGCGCGTACTCGGCCTGCTCGTGCCGGGCGGGCTCGGCGGCCCGGGGCTCGTCGGGGGCGTCGTCCGCCTCCGACTCCCCCTCGGCCTCGGCGGCGGCGCGCAGCCGGCGGGCGCGGCGGCCGTCGCCGCCCTGCGACGGGATGCCGGCGCCCGCGGCGGCGAGCACGGGCTCGGGCTCCGCGTCGGGCAGGTCGTCGTCGACCTCGCGGCGCCGGCCCGGCAGGGCCATGACGACGAGCACCAGGCCGAGGAAGCCCTGGACCCACAGCCACACGGTGTGCGTGAACGGGTCGTCGTAGACGAGGTCGAGCCGGCCGCCGTTGGCGGGGAGCCGGAAGCCCTGGGCCCAGCCGTCGACGGTGGTGGCGGTGAGTTCCTTGCCGGCGAGGGTGGCGGTCCAGCCGGGGGCGGCGCGGTCGGCGATGCGCAGCACGCGGCCGTCGGTGCCGGCGGGGACGGTGGTGTGGGCCTCGACCTTGCCGGAGGCGACGGTCACGGTGCCGGCGGGGGCCCCGGTGTCCTCACCGGAGCCGTCCTCGCCGGAGCTGTCCTCGCTGCTGCCGGAGTCCTTGCCGCCGGAGGGCTCGACGATCGTGACGCGTGCGACGTCGTCGTCGACCCGCCACAGGGCGCTGCCGTCGGCCTGGCTGAGCCGGGACAGGCCCGGCGTGCTGTCGAGGGTGCGGCCGACCTCGCGCGGGGCGCCGCTCTGGACGAGGACGTAGCGGACGGCGTAGCCGCCGAGCTGGCTGGCCTGGTCGGCGCCGGAGCCCGCCACCAGGTTGCCGACGATCTTGGCGAGCCGGGCGTCGCCACCGTCCGCGGCGGCGATCTCGGCGTCGCCGAGGCGGGCGCCGGCGCCGCGGACGAGGGCGTACGAGACATGGGCGGGCGTGCCCGACAGGACGAGGGTGCGGGCCTGGTCCCGGGTGGTGCTCTCCTCGGCGACGAAGGCGGGCACCTGGGTGGGGTCGCGGCGCTCCAGCGGGCCGTCGGCGCCGCCGGCCATCCAGCCGACGGCGGCGGACAGCGGCGCGAGCACTGCGGCCAGGGCGACGAGCGCGGCGACGGGCTGGCGCCAGCCGAAGCCGGAGGCGGCGAGCCGCTCCTGGGCGCGCTCGGCGCCGACCGCGGCGGCGGCCAGCAGGGCGAAGCCGTAGACGAGGGTGGCGGGGCCGGCCCAGGCGGCGGTGTTGGCGAGGACCGCGAAGACCAGGCCGGTCAGGGCGCCCACCCAGGCGGTGACGATGGCCGAGCGGCGCTCGGCGCGCACCAGTGCGGCCAGCGCGGCCAGCACGATGCCCGCGAGCAGGTAGCCGCCCGTGGCGCCGGGGCCGCCGGGGTTGATCAGCAGCAGGTCGGTGGCGCCGGCCGACTGGGCGCCGAACGGCAGGCCGGCCTCGTCCAGGAAGCGGCGGGGGTGCGTGAGCAGCCCCAGCGACCAGGGCGCGAGGACCACCATGGGGGCGCCGAGCACGGCCACGGCCCGCAGGGCGAGCGGGACGAGGAGCCGGCCCTGCCCGCGCACGACGCGCGTGGCGATGGCGACGCCGGCGAGCACCAGCGCGATCAGCCAGGTGATGGGGGTGAACGCGGTCGTGACGGTCAGCAGCAGCGCGACCGCCCAGGCGGCGCGCCAGCCGGGCCGCAGGCCGCGCTCGACGGCGTCGGCGGACATCCGCAGTCCCGCGGCGGAGACGGCGGCGCGGGCCATGAGCGGCAGCAGGATAGCCAGGACGGCGGTGCCGAGCCGGCCGCCGGCAAGCGCGCCGGTGGCGGCGGGCAGGAAGGCGTACGCGACGGCGCCCCAGGCGCGCAGCAGGCGGGAGTCGACCAGCGGCCGCGACACGAAGTAGGCGCTGAGGCCGGCGAGCGGCACCGAGGCGACCAGGAGCACGGTCAGGGCGAGGCCGGAGCTGCCGAGCAGGATGCTCGACAGGGTGGCCACGATCGCCAGGTACGGCGGCGCGCTCTCGGTGCTGCCGGCGCCGAGGGAGTGCCAGCCGCCGAGGTAGGAACCCCACAGGTCGGAGGCGTCGGAGGCGGCGGGCAGCAGTGCGCCGCCGGACAGCGCGCCGCCGCCGAGGAGCGCACGGCAGGCGATGAGGGAGAAGAGCAGCAGGACGGCGAAGAGCATCGGGGCGGGCTGCCGGGCGATGCGCTTGAGCAGCGCGAACTGCTCGACGTCCATGTACTCGCCGTCGTCGTCGCCACCGCTGGGCCCGGACTCCAGGCCGCCGCCGTGGCGTCCCGCGGAGGAGGCGTCGGCGGCCGCGCGGCCGGAGACGTTGCTGACGACCTGCTCGACGGTGGCCCGTACGGTCGCGCCGGGCGGCGGGAAGAGCGGCCGGAGTTCGGAGGGCGGTACGACGGCCCGGGAGCGCCGGCGGCGGGCGCCGAGGAGGCGGCCGGGGCGCAGCAGGACCGACAGCAGGCCGGTGATCTCGTCGACGGCCTGTCCGGGGACCTTGCCGACGAGGTAGGCGAGGGTGCGCAGCACGGTGCCGAGCACGACGCGCGCGAAGACGTACGGGAGCAGCGCGCCGCGGGTGTTGGCCAGCAGCGTGTAGACGGCGCCCGCCTTGTCGACGCGGTGCGGGTCGACCGCGGAGCGGCCGGCGCAGTCGACGGGGCGGCGCTCGCGGGAGGCGGCCTCGGCGTGCCGCAGGACGGCGTCGGGGGCGACGAGGACGGTGTGGCCGGCGGACTGGGCGCGCCAGCAGAAGTCGACGTCGTCGCGCATGAGGGGCAGCCGGCGGTCGAATCCGCCGAGGTCCTCCCACACGTCGCGGCGCACCAGCATGCCCGCGCTGGAGACGGAGAGCACCTGGCGGACCTGGTCGTGCTGGCCCTGGTCCTGCTCGCGGCGCTCCAGGCCGGTCCAGCGGCGGCCGCTGCGGGCGATGGAGACGCCGACCTCCAGCAGCTGGCGCCGGTCGTACCAGCTGCGCAGCTTGGGGCCGATGATCGCGGCGGAGGGCGAGGAGTCGGCGACGCGCAGCAGGTTGAGGAGGGCGTCCGGGGCGGGCTCGCAGTCGTCGTGCAGGAGCCACAGCCACTGGACGGGTTCGCCGTGCGGCTGCTCGGGCTCGTCGTAGGCGTCGTCGTTCCAGGTGCGGGTGGCCGGGTCCCAGCTGCTGCGCCGTGCCAGGTAGGGCAGCTGCTCCGCGGTCAGGGGCTCGGCGGCGCGGACGCACTCGTCGACGGCGGCGCCGAAGCCGTTGCGGCGGGCCAGGTGCAGGACGCGGTGGTCGCCGAGGCTCTCGGCGAGCAGACGGGCGGAGTCGTCGCTGCTGCCGGTGTCGGCGGCGATGACGTCCTGGACCGGGCGGTCCTGGGAGACCAGGCCCGAGAGCGCGTTGGGCAGCCAGCGGGCACCGTCATGGGAGACGAGCACGGCGGTGACGACGTGGCGCGGGAACTCCGGTGCCTGGGCGGCGTATTGAGTCCCGGCTGAACTGTTCACGGACATCGAGGTTCGGGCCCCGGTTCGCTGGACTTCGGACGACGCCTTGGGCGTCTCGGACGGGCCCCCACACTAACGGTTGCGGGAGGCGGCCCTTCCGGGTCCGGGGCACATATGCCGACGAAGCCTGCCGTGACGGGCGCGAACCGTGCGGACGCCGTGCGGTCGCCCTGCGGTCACCGCGCGGCTGCCGTACGAAGGGGCGTCAGACGACGCCCTTCTTCAGGCGCCGGCGCTCGCGCTCGGACAGCCCGCCCCAGATGCCGAAGCGCTCGTCGTTGGCGAGGGCGTAGTCCAGGCAGTCGGAGCGGACCTCGCAGGCGAGGCAGACCTTCTTGGCCTCGCGGGTGGAGCCGCCCTTCTCCGGGAAGAAGGACTCGGGATCGGTCTGCGCGCACAGCGCGCGCTCCTGCCACCCGAGCTCTTCGTCGGCCTCTTCGGCCAGCAACAGCTGGAACAGCTCGGTCATGCGCGCCCCTCGTCTGTTTTCGCGTCCCCGTGATGTTGCCGTTACCTGCGACGGTCGAACGACACGAGTGAAATTACAAGTGTGCCGATACGGGCCAGTCAAGCCGAGATCTGCTATTGGGCCCGTTATTCACCCTGCGGAACCAAGGCCTGACAGAAAGTGTTCAAATCAGCCCAAACGTCCGCATACGTCAACCGCGGTCGCGGCCCCTGAAGGGTGGCGATCACGATGCGATCACGAAAACACAACGACGTTTCACGAGGAGACGTTCCTGCGTACCCGTGTGGTTGCGTCGGCACTTTTCCTGGGTGTTCTGCACACAAACCTTTCACCACGCTGAATAGCCGGATCAGGTGAAAGATTTACGACAAACCCGACATCAAGTTGACAGGCCGCCGGGGACCCGGTGTGCTAGAGCGCATGCCAGTGACCCACGTGCCCACCCGGACCCGCCGCCTCGGCGAGTTCCGTCGTGCCGTGGAAGCTCACTGTCGCTGTTCCAGCTGTTGCCGCTGAAGGACACTTCCCAGCCCGCACAGCCTCATGCGCATGCCTGACGCTCCTCACTTCCCGTAGGAACTCCCGCACCCATGAACAGCGACGTCTCGATCGCCGGCGACCCCCTCGCCATTCCCCACCTCCTTCCGCCTGCTCCCGCCTACCCCGGCACGGTCGCGGAATTCGCCGGACTGGCGCGCAAGATCGCGGCGGACCGCGCCCGTTGGGCGCCGCGCGTCCGCTACGACGCCACCACCCGCTGGTACGACCGCCTGGAGACCGGGCCCGGGTACGAGGTCTGGCTGCTCAGCTGGGTCCCCGGCCAGGGCAGCGGTCTGCACGACCACGGCCGCTCCTCGGGGGTGCTCACCGTCCTGGAGGGCGGACTGACCGAGCGCGCCCTCGGCGGCAACGGCGAGACCCGCCGTTCACTCCTGCCGGGGCACCAGCGGGTGTTCGCCCCCGGTTACGTCCACGAGGTGGTCAACGACTCCCTGGAAGGCGCGGTCAGCCTGCACGTCTACTTCCCCGGCCTGACGGAGATGACCCCGTACGCCTGCACCCCGGGGAAGCCGGCGGCCGAGGGGACGTTCGCAGGCTGACGCGGCGGGCTGACAGACTGTCCGCATGCGAATCGTGGTACTGGCCGGCGGCATCGGGGGAGCCCGTTTCCTGCGCGGTCTGAAGGCGGCGGCGCCGGAGGCGGACGTCACCGTCATCGGCAACACCGGCGACGACATCCACCTGTTCGGCCTCAAGGTCTGCCCCGACCTCGACACCGTCATGTACACCCTCGGCGGCGGGATCCACGAGGAGCAGGGCTGGGGCCGCGCCGACGAGACGTTCACGGTCAAGG
Organism: Streptomyces sp. NPDC008238; assembly: GCF_042956445.1. Taxonomy (NCBI): domain Bacteria; kingdom Bacillati; phylum Actinomycetota; class Actinomycetes; order Kitasatosporales; family Streptomycetaceae; genus Streptomyces; species Streptomyces sp. NPDC008238. The sequence continues at coordinate 21,284 of NZ_JBIBGK010000010.1, forward strand.
ACGAGCTGGCCGCCTACGGCGTCGGACCCGAGTGGTTCGGCCTGGGCGACCGCGACTTCGCGACCCACATCGTGCGCACCCAGATGATCGGCGCGGGCTACCCACTCAGCGCGGTCACGGAGGCGCTGTGTGCGCGCTGGCAGCCAGGGGTGCGGCTGATCCCGATGACGGACGACCGGATCGAGACGCACGTCGTCGTCGACGACCCGGACGCGGGCCCCGGCGGCGGACGCAAGGCGGTCCACTTCCAGGAGTACTGGGTGCGGCTGCGGGCCTCCGTCCCGGCGTACGCGGTGCTGCCGGTCGGCGCGGAGGGCGCCAAGCCCGCGCCCGGCGTGCTCGAGGCGATCGCGGAGGCGGACGTCATCCTCTTCCCGCCGTCCAACCCGGTGGTGTCGGTCGGCACGATCCTGGCCGTGCCCGGCATCCGCGAGGCCATCGCCGAGGCGGGCGTGCCGGTGGTGGGCCTCTCCCCCATCGTCGGCGACGCACCGGTGCGCGGCATGGCCGACAAGGTGCTGGCGGCGGTCGGCGTGGAGTCCACGGCGGCGGCGGTCGCCGCCCACTACGGCTCGGGGCTGCTGGACGGCTGGCTGGTCGACACGGTCGACGCCGGTTCGGTGGCGGAGGTCGAGGCCGCGGGCATCCGCTGCCGGGCCGTGCCGCTGATGATGACGGACCTGGACGCGACGGCCGCGATGGCCCGCGAGGCGCTGACGCTGGCCGGGGAGGTGCGGGCGTGATCGCGTCCTTCCGTGTGTGGACGGTCGCGGGCCTGCCCGAGGTCGGGCCCGGCGCGGACATCGCGAAGCTGATCGCGGCGAACGCGGCGGAACTGGCGGACGGCGACGTCCTCGTCGTCACCTCGAAGATCGTCAGCAAGGCGGAGGGACGCGTCGTGCGCGCCGCCGACCGCGAGGCGGCGATCGACGCGGAGGCGGTGCGGCTCGTCGCGCGCCGCGGGCCGACCCGGATCGTGGAGACCCGGCACGGCTTCGTCATGGCCGCGGCCGGCGTGGACGCCTCCAACACGGCCCCCGGCACGGTGCTGCTGCTGCCCGAGGACCCGGACGCCTCCGCCCGTACGATCCGGGCGGGGGTGCGGGACGCGCTCGGCGTCAACGTCGCCGTGGTCGTCACCGACACCTTCGGGCGGCCCTGGCGCGAGGGCCTGACCGACGTCGCGATCGGCGCGGCCGGGCTGCGTGTGCTGGACGACCTGCGGGGGGCGACGGACTCCCACGGCAACGAACTGGCCGTCACGGTCACGGCCCTGGCCGACGAGCTCGCCGCGGCCGGGGACCTGGTGAAGGGCAAGGCCACCGGGTCGCCGGTCGCCGTCGTCCGGGGTCTGGAGCGCCTGGTGCTGCCCGCGGAGGAGGACGGCGCCGGCGGCCGCGCCCTCGTCCGGCCCGCCGCCGACGACATGTTCCGGCTGGGCACTTCGGAGGCCGTGCGCGAGGCCGTCTCCCTGCGGCGCACCATCCGCGACTTCACCGACGAGCCCGTCGACGGGGCCGCCGTACGGCGCGCCGTCGCCCTCGCCGTCACCGCGCCGGCACCGCACCACACGACGCCGTGGCGCTTCGTGCTGCTGGAGTCGGAGCAGGCGCGGGTCCGGCTGCTGGACGCCATGCGCGACGCCTGGATCGCGGACCTGCGCCGCGACGGCCGCAGCGAGGAGTCCATCGCCAAGCGGGTCCGCCGAGGCGACGTGCTGCGCCGGGCGCCGTACCTGGTGGTGCCCTGCCTGGTCGCGGACGGGGCGCACGACTACCCGGACGCGCGGCGGTCGGCGGCGGAGCGCGAGATGTTCGTGGTCGCCATGGGGGCGGCCGTGGAGAACCTCCTCGTCGCCCTGGCCGGCGAGCAGTTGGGGTCGGCGTGGGTGTCGTCCACGATGTTCTGCCGCGACGTGGTGCGCGAGGTGCTGGACCTGCCGGACGACTGGGACCCGATGGGTGCCGTCGCGATCGGCCGCCCCGCGGCGCCCCCGAAGGAGCGTCCGAGGCGGAGCGCGGAGGCGTTCATCGAGGTGCGCTAGGCGTCCTTCGGGACGCCGTCGCGGGTGTGGTCGGTCCGGCTGAGGAGGCCGGTGACGCTGTTCCGGTACGGATGACGCTCCGCCCGGAGCAGGGGCACCTCGGTGAGCCTGCCGTCGTACATCATCCACAGCCCGCAGCAGTGGTCCAGCCGCAGTGTGCCGGGCGCGCACGACACCCGCGCAAGCGGTTTTCGCGGGGCACGGCGCCCGGGAAATCGGGTCGACGTCCGGCCGGGCGCGGGGGCAGGCTCCGGGCATGGAAGAGCATGTGTGGCCCCTGTACGCACTCCGGATCACCACCCCGCGGCTGGAGTTGGGCCTGCCGGACCTGGCGGGACTCGCGCGACTGGCGGGCGTCGCCGCCGCCGGCGTCCACGACGAGGCCCGTATGCCCTTCACCGTCCCATGGACCGACGCGCCTCCGCGCGAGCGTGAGCGGGCCACGTTCCAGCACGTGCTGGGGACGGTAGCGGCCTGGCGTCCGGAGGCGTGGACGCTGAGCCTGGCCGTGCGCTGCGAGGGAGAGGTCGTCGGACGGCAGGACCTGTGCGCGGACGACTTCTCCGTCACCCGCGAGGCCCGGACGGGCTCGTGGCTGGGGCTGGCCCACCAGGGCCGGGGCATCGGCACGGAGATGCGGGCCGCGGTGCTGCACCTGGCCTTCGAGGGACTCGGCGCCCACTGCGTGACGTCCGCGGCGATGACGGACAACCCCGCTTCCCGCCGGGTCTCCGACAAGCTCGGGTACCGCTTCGACGGTGTGGACGTGGCGGCGGTGAAGGGCTCCGCCCGGACCCTGCACCGGCTCCGCCTGGACCGCGCGGACTGGGAGGCGCACCGGTCCGTTCCCGTCGAGTTCCACGGGCTGGAGCCGTGCCGGGACCTCTTCGGCGCCGGGGACGGCTAACGCCGCCGAGCTGTGCTCTGACACAGGCGTCGGTCAGTCGCCGACAGGGAGTTCGACGTCAGCCCGGACCGTCTTGCCGGGAGACCGGTCCACGACGTCCCACCGGTCCGCCAGCGCCTCCACCAGCAGCAGGCCGCGCCCCGATTCCGCCTCCGGGCCCGGGGCGGCGGCCGGCAGGTGCGGCATCCGCTCACCACAGGTGTCGCCGACTTCGACGCGGAGCCGCCGCGCGGTGAGGATCAGGCGGAGCTCGAAGCAGCGGCCTCGCACGCGGCCGTGGGTGACGGCGTTGGCAGCCAGTTCGGCGACGATCGCCGCGGCCCGGTCGGAGACGTCGCTGCCGCGCGGGATGCCCCACTCGCCGAGCCTGCGCAGCGTCAGGTGGCGGGCGAGACGGGCCCCTGCACGGGTGGCGCTGATGAGCTGCCTGAACTCGGCGGCGGGAGTGATGATTTCGGCGTTCACCTCACCGAGCGTGGTCGCCGCGCCCTACCCTGACCAGCAGCGGCGCCGGTACAGAGTGCGCTTGTACGGATGCGCTGCGTTGTCGGTACGGATGTCCGGGGAACGGGGACGCATGGACGATGTCACACGGGAGGAGCGCCCGCCGCCCCCGGAGGACGCGGACGCGGCGGCCGATCTGTTCCGGGCGCTCGGCAAGCAGGTCAAGCTGCTGCGCGAGCGGGCCGGGCTCACGCAGCGCGAGATGGGCGAACGCCTGGGGTACGGGGAGGAGCAGATCTCGTCGCTGGAGCGCGGCCGCAGGGTCCCGCAGCCGGAGTTCCTGGCCGCCGCGGACGAACTGCTGGGCGCGGGCGGGCTGCTGCGGGCAGCGACGGAGGACGTCGTTCGCGCCAGGGCGAAGACCCGCGTCCGGCACCCGTCATGGTTCCGGGACTACGCGCGCCTGGAAGCGGAGGCGGTGGAGCTGCACTTCTACAGCAATCAGATCGTCCCCGGACTGCTGCAGGCGGAGGAATACGCACGGGCTGTGTTCGCCATGCGCAGGCCGTTGCTGGACGACGAGACGATCGAGCGGCGGGTCACCGATCGTCTGTCACGACAAGCGGTCTTCGAACGGTGGCCCGGGCCGGTCGCGAGCTTCGTGATGGAGGAGGTCGTCCTCCAGCGTCCTCTCGGCGGGCACGCCGTACAAAAGGTCCAGCTCGAACAGCTCCTGCGCATCGGCCGCCTGCGGACCGTGGAGCTTCAGGTGATGCCGACCGACCGGGAGGAACATCCCAGCAACGACGGGGCCTTCACCTTGCTGGTCCCGAGGGAGAGGCCACAAGTGGCCTACACGGAAGTCCAGGGGTACAGCCGCCTGATCGTCGACCCGGAAGAGGTGCGTCTCATGGCATCGCGATATGGCATCCTCCGGGCACGGGCGCTCACGCCACGGGAGTCGCTGGCCCTGATCGAGAAGACGCTGGGAGAGCTATGAACACGGAAACACTCACCTGGTTCAAGAGCAGCCACAGCGGCGGCGAGGGCGGCGAATGCGTCGAGGTCGCCGTCGGGCAGGGGATCGTGCACGTGCGGGACTCCAAGGACCCGGACGGGCCGGGGCTGGACTTCACCTCCGCCGAGTGGGCCGCCTTCGTCGGCTTCGCCGCCGGGCTCTAGCGGCTGTCTGCCGGCCTCCGGGCCTCGGCCGGAGGGTGACCACGCGGTCGCGGTCGCCCCGGACCGCGTCGATCTCCCCGTCCGGCAGCGCGCCTACCGGCGCCACCAGCGGCGCGGCCGCTCGGGTGCCACGTCGTACTCGCGCGAGATCACCTCGACGCGGCGTGCGGCATGGTCCGCGCGCACGGTGTCCAGGCCCATCGTGTCGAGTTCGCGCGCGGCGGCTGCATCGGCGTCGGATTCCGGGCGCAGGACCCGTACGACGACCTCGCGGGTCTCGGGGCCGAGGGCGATCGCCGAGAGCACGTCCTCCATCAGGGCGTCGGCCGTGCCCGGTTGCGCGGCGTTCGTGAGCGCCAGGTGGAGCATGAGCTGTTCCGCGCCCGTGTCCATCCAGCGGACCTCGGCGATCCACACGCACCCGATGCCGGGGAAGTCCAGGAGCCGGTCGCGGACCGTGTCGCGCAGCGCCACGGCCATCGGATGCGTGGACCAGCTGTACCTCACGGTGCGCTCGCTCGTCAGGCGCATGCCCCGGGTGCGCAGGGTGTGTGCCACCAGGGCGAAGGGAACCGTGGCCCAGCCGTGTTCGGAGAAGACGGCGAGCGCCTCGGTGTTCGTGTGCTTCTGGATGTCCATCAGGCGCGTCACGTCGCAATGAAGGGCGGCGGCGGCTTCGGGCCGGCGTTGGTGACAGCACGCCTCGCTGACGTAACCGGGCAGCACGGGATCCCCGTCCTGTCCCTTCATGAAGATCACCGAGCCGTTGTCGCCCACGGGGACGAACACGCCGAAATCGATGACGGCGGCGAGCAGTTGCTCCGCTTCCTCCTCCGGCTTCCGGCGGTCGAGTATGTCGGCGAGGGCGGCGTTCGTGGTCGTCACCCGCAGAGCATAGGGCGGCGTCCCACGCGTCAGAGCGGGACGATGTTGCCCGGGGCCATGCGGGGGGCGCGGCGTGGGGGGCGGCGGCCGGTGAGGAGGATGAGCCGGGCGGCGCGGTGGCGCTGGCCGGCGTAGGGCTCCAGGAGCTCCAGCATGGTGGCGTCGTCCGTGCGGTGGGCGCCGGTGAGGGCGTAGCCGACGGTGTGCGGCAGGTGGAGGTCGCCGACGGTGACCGCGTCCGGGTCGCCGTTGCTGCGCTGCAGGGTCTCGGCCGCCGTCCAGGGGCCGATGCCGGGGACGGCCTGGAGCCTGGCGAGGGCGTCGCTGGGGGCGAGGGCGGTGGCCTGCTCCATGCGTGCGGCGGCGCGGGCGGCACGTACCGCGGCGGCGGAGCGCTTGCCGTCCACGTTGGCGCGGTGCCACTCCCAGGAGGGGATCATGGCCCAGCCGCGGGCGTCGGGCATGACCCGCATGCGCAGTTCCTCGCCGGGGCCGGGGGCGGGCTCGCCGAAGCGCCACAGCAGGACCCGCCAGGAGCGGTAGGCCTCGTCGGAGGTGACCTTCTGCTCCAGGATCGCCGGGATGAGGGACTCCAGCACCAGTCCGGTACGGGTCAGCCGCAGGCCGGGGTTGCGGCGGTGGGCCTCGTGGACGACGCGGTGCCGGGCGGTGAAGGCGGCGGGGTCGTCGGTGTCGCCGAGCAGCCCGGGGAGGCCGTCCAGCAGCCATTCGGCGCCGGGGCCCCACGCCTCGGCCTCGACCTCGCCGCCGGAGGGGCGGGCGATGCGCAGGGTGCCGGGGCCCTCGGGGGTGCGTGAGGCGCGGTAGACCGCGCGGTCGGCGCCGACGCGGAAGGCGGGGTCGCCGGGTCCGCGGCTCAGAGGGCCGAGCGTGAGCCCGAGGTCCAGGGGGCCGCGCGGGGTCCAGCGGCGGGTGCGGCCGGGTGTGCGGGGGCCGGGGACGCGGCCGGACGAGGCGCGGAGGAGTCGGGTCTGCTCGGGATGCACCCTCCGAGCGTACGGCGTGGGCCGCCGGGCTTCGGGGCTTTCCGGGCGCCGGGGCCGCCGGCTTCCGGGGCCGCCGGCGCCCGGACACGGGCCACGGGCCCCCCGGCCGGTGGGCGGGACGCGCCCACCGGCCGGGCGCACGGCGGCTACTGGTCGGAGGAGAAGCGGACCGCGCCGTCCGGGATGACCGCGCCGCACCAGATGCGCACCCCGTGCCGCAGTTCGTTGTCGGCGCCGATGCGCGCGGCGTCGCCGATGACCGATCCGTGGACGACGGTGCGCTCCCCGATGACCGCCCCGGCGCCGATGAGGGAGTCCACGACCGTCGCGCCGGGGTGCACGACGGCGCCGGCCAGGACGGTGCTGCCCTCGACGACCGCACCGGAACCGATGACGGCGCCCGGGGAGACGGCGGTGCCGCCGGTGAGCTTGGCGTCGTCGGCGATCCGGGCGCCCTCCAGGACGAGGCGTTCGCCGCAGCGGCCCGGGACGGCCGGGGAGGGCGCGTGGCCGAGGACGAGGTCGGCGGAGCCGCGGACGAAGGCGTGCGGGGTGCCGAGGTCGAGCCAGTACGTGGAGTCGACCATGCCCTGCAGGTGGGCGCCGTCGGCCAGCAGGCCGGGGAAGGTCTCGCGCTCGACGGAGACCGGGCGGCCGGTGGGGATGGAGTCGATGACGGAGCGGTCGAAGACGTAGGCGCCCGCGTTGATCTGGTCGGTGACGATCTCCTCGGGCGTCTCGGGCTTCTCCAGGAACGCGGTGACGCGTCCGGTGGCGTCGGTCGGCACGAGCCCGAAGGCCCGCGGGTCCTCGACCCGGGTCAGGTGGAGGGAGACGTCGGCGCCGGAGTCGCGGTGGGTGGCGACGAGGCCGGCGATGTCGAGGCCGGTGAGGATGTCCCCGTTGAAGACGAGGACCGGGTCGCCGGGGGCGGAGTCCAGGCGGTCCGCGACGTTGCGGATGGCGCCGCCGGTGCCGAGCGGCTCGTCCTCGGTGACGTACTCCAGGCGCAGCCCCAGGGCCGACCCGTCGCCGAAGTGCGGCTCGAAGACCTCGGCCAGGTAGGAGGTCGCCAGGACGATGTGCTCGACGCCCGCCGCGCGCGCCCTGGCCAGTTGGTGGGTGAGGAACGGGACACCGGCCGCGGGGACCATCGGCTTGGGGGTGTGCACCGTCAGGGGGCGCAGCCTGGTGCCCTTGCCGCCGACCAAGAGGATCGCTTCAGTCACCTGTGTTTGTCTCCGCTTCCTGGCGGGCCGAACGAATGAGCGGCCAATCCTATGCAGGGTGCGATCAGCGGCCCTGGAGCCCCGCCGCGGTGCGGCGGATGATGCCGAGATCGTCGTACAACACCGTTCCTGGGCATTGCGTGTTGAATCCGTCCCGGTGGCCCGAGATGACGTTCATGTGGACACGTGTGCCCTTCGGGTACCTGTTGCTCCCTCCGGACACCAGATAAGTCATGCCCTCCGGGTTGCGGCCGTAAATTCCGAGTTTCCACGCGGCGAGCCGGGCGACGGCCGACAGGGCCTCGCCGCTGGGCCGTTCCTCGGAGTAGTCGCCGAGCACCGCGATGCCCATGGTGTGCTCGTTGAAGCCGAGGGTGTGCGCGCCGAAGACGGCCTTGGAGACGCCGCCGCTCCGGCCTTCGTAGATGTTTCCGCACTTGTCGACGAGGAAGTTGTAGCCGATGTCGCGCCAGCCACTGCTCTTGACGTGGTAGCGGTAGATACCGCGGATGACGGAGGGCGAGTCGGAGCACTCGTAGTCGTTGCCGGTGGCGGTGTGGTGGACGAAGATCGCGCTGATGGCATCCGTGAACTCGGAGTCCTCGTTGCGCAGTTGCTCGTCGGCGCCCCAGCCGAACCGGGTGACGATGCGGGGGCGGGCGCCGGTGAAGCGCTGCCCGGTGAGCGCCTCGGTCTGGGACCGGCTGAGCTCGGGCACGAAGGGGGACTCGACCAGGGTGCCCGTGGTGTCGCTCGGGTCGGCCGCGGTGTCGGTGGTGGTGCCGTCCTGCGGGCGACCTCCGCCGAGCGGGTCACCGGCCTCGCTGGGTCCGACGCCGTCGAAGGGGTCGCCGTCCTCAGCGGGGCCGGCACCCTCACCGGGGCCGACACCGGCGAAGGGGTCGCCGCCGGAGGGACCGGGGACGGAGGGGCCGCCTGCCGTGACGTCACCGCCGGGGCCCGTGCCTCCCGGTCCGGCGGGGCCGGGGTCGAGGGCGGCATCGGGATCGAGGTAGCTGCCACCCACGTCACCACCCAGGTCACCGCCGAGGTCACCACCCACGTCACCGCCGGGACCGTCACCGGGGCCGTCGCCCGGTGCGTCCCCGGGGTCGACCATCTCCACCCGCAGCCCCTTGGGCAGGCCGGGCTGCACCCCGCGCCTGCCGCCGGTGGGGGCCTCGGGCACGACCCGCACCTCGATCCCGTCGGAACGGCCCACCCACAGGGGGACGGTCGAGCCGCGCACCGCGGGGCCCGAGCCCTCGGCCGAGCCGGCGTCGGGGGCGTCGTCGTTGTGCGCCTCGACGGTGCGCCAGTTCGACCACCGCCCGGTGCCGAGGGCGCGGGTCCTGACCTGGACGGTGCCGCGCAGGTCGGTGCCGACGTCGTCCCAGGTGATGCCGATCATGGAGAACGGACGTACGGCACGGGCGGGCAGACCCTGGGAGAGCGGGGCGCCGACGACACGGCCGGACGTGGCGAGCGGGCCCAGCGCGAGGGTGCGGGTGGCGCCGGGGGGAGTGTCGGAGGCGGCCGCCCGCGCCGGCGCGCTGGTGGCGGTGGCGCCGGAGGGGAAGGCGAGCGGCAGGGCGAGGGCAGCCATGCACGCCGCGGAGATCGACGTCGCAAGAAGTGCACGCATGGGAAGAACGGTTGCATAAGCCCCCAGAACGCGCAGCCGGGATCTGACGGACCGTCCTCTTCTGCCGGGCCCTCAGCGCCGCCCGGGACGCCGCCGCCTGACGTAGCCTGGGCCGCGTGACAGCGACTGCCCGTACACCCGCCGACCTGCTGCGTTCCGCGCTCGCGGCGGACCCCGCCCGGCCCCTGGTCACCTTCTACGACGACGCCACCGGCGAACGCGTCGAACTGTCGGTGGCCACCTTCGGCAACTGGGTGGCCAAGACCGCCAACCTCATCCAGGACGAACTGGGCGCCCAGCCGGGTGACCGCGCGGCACTGCTGCTGCCGGCGCACTGGCAGACCGCGGTATGGGTGCTCGCCTGCTTCTCCACCGGCGTGGTCGTGGTGCCCGGGGGCGACCCGGGCGGTGCCGACCTCGTGGTGTCCGGCCCGGACGCGCTGGAGGCGGCCCGCGCCTGCCCCGGCGAGCGGGTCGCGCTGGCGCTGCGCCCGCTGGGCGGCCGGTTCCCGCAGCCCCCGGAGGGTTTCCTGGACTACGCGGTCGAGGTGCCGTCGCAGGGCGACCGCTTCGTCCCGTACGCGCCGGTGGACGCCGACGCGCCGGCGCTGGAGCTGCCGGACGGGGAGGAGCTCACCGGCGCGGAGGTGGTCGGGCGGGCCCGGTCCTCCGCCTCGGCCCTGGGCCTGACGGCCGGGGCGCGGCTGCTGTCGGGCCGGTCGTACGAGGACTGGGACGGGCTGGCCGCCGGGCTGCTGGCGCCGCTGGCGGCGGACGCCTCCGTGGTGCTCTGCCGCAACCTGGACCGGCTGCCCCCCGCCGACCTGGACAAGCGCCGGGAGAGCGAGCGGGTGACCCACGTGGCGTAGCCGGGCGCCCGGCCCACCGTCTTCGGCCGCCTCGGACGGAATTGAACAACTCCGCACAACCGAGGACGGGACTGGACGGTCTTTATAGGTGACCTGATCATCAGTAGCACCTGTAAGGACGGGCCCGGACGTGACCACGCCAGCCGATTCGCCGGAAGCCGAGGACACCCCTCCCGCCGACACCCCAGCGGCCGAGGCCCCACCCACCGACACCCCGGAAGCCGGCGCCCCGGAGAGCGACAGCCCGGAGCGCGACACCCCACCCGCCGAGGCCGCACCGAGGAAGCGCCGCCGCACCTGGCTGCGCGTCCTCGGGGTGGTCGTCTCCCTGGTGCTGCTCGCCGGGGCCGGGGTCTCCTGGTACGTCTACAAGCAGCTCGACGGGAACATCCGGACGGACACGGACACCGCCCACGAGCTGATGCGGGTGCAGTCCGAGCGGCCGACGGTGCTGCCCGAGGCGACCACCGCCGAGAACATCCTGCTCCTGGGCTCGGACGACCGCGGCAACGGCAACGGCAAGTACGGCCAGGACACCGGCACCCAGCGCTCGGACACCGCGATACTCCTGCACCTGGCCGCCGACCGGAAGACCGCGACGGCGGTCAGCCTGCCGCGTGACCTCATGGTCGACATCCCCTCGTGCCGGCGGGCCGACGGCAGCATGACGAACCCCCAGTTCGCGCAGTTCAACTGGGCGTTCGAGTTCGGGGGCGCGGCCTGCACGATCCGCACGGTGGAGAAGCTGACCGGGATCCGCGTCGACCACCACCTCGTGGTGGACTTCAACGGCTTCAAGAAGATGGTCGACGCGGTCGACGGCGTCGAGGTCTGCGTCCCGCACGCCGTGCACGACCAGGACGCGCACCTGGACCTGGAGGCGGGGCGCCAGGTGCTGCGCGGCGAGCAGGCGCTCGGCTACGTCCGCGCCCGCAAGGGCATCGGCGACGGCAGCGACACCCAGCGGATGGACCGCCAGCAGCAGTTCCTCGCCTCCCTGGTGCAGAAGGTCGACTCCACGGGGGTGTTGCTCAACCCCGCCAAGCTCTACCCGCTGCTGGACGCCGCGACCTCCTCGCTCACCGCGGACGAGGGCCTGGACTCGCTGGCCGAGCTGTACGAACTGGCACAGAGCCTGCGCAAGACGCCCACGGACCAGGTGCGTTTCCTCACCGTGCCGCGGCGCCCCTACACCGCGGACCCCAACCGTGACGAACTGGTGCAGCCCGCCTCGGACGAACTGTTCACGACGCTGCGCGAGGACGGGCAGGTGACGGTCGAGGGCGACGGGGACTCCGGCTCGGGCTCGCCCCGTCCGACGGACGGCGGAACCTCCACCGCCCCTCCGGCATCTCCTACACCGTCGGGCTCGGCGAGCGCGTCCCCGTCGTACCGCGGCACCACCGCCGACCGCGACGTGTGCGGCGGCAGTGGGGATTGAACAGTTTGTCCAGTTGTAGGGGAGCGGAATTTGTCAGCGGCGGGCGTAGACGCTGAACTGTGGGGTTAGTGTGAGCGATCCGGCCTGTTGCAGCGGCCGAGACGGAGGACTCGATCGACCGTGGACACGCAAGGCCGTAGGCACGTCGACCCGGCGGATCAGTGGGTTTTCGATCCTGAGACGGGCAGCTACCAGTTGCGGCTCGACCCCCCGCAGCAGGCGGAGCGAGCCGTTCCCGCGCAGGGGACGGGCCGGCGGGCACAGCGCGTCCAGCCACAGGGCGGCGACCGCGCACGACAGGGCCGTTCCGGCGCCGAGGGCGAGGGCCGCGGCGCCGAGGGCGGCCGCTCCGCCGAAGGCGGCTCCAGGGCGGCGGGCGGCGGCCGCGCTGCGGGCAACGGCCGTACGATGGGGCCCGGAAGGGCGGCCGGCGGCGGCCGGGCGGCCGCCCGGGCCGAGGGCGGCGGCCGTGCGGCCGCACGCACCAGCCGGCGTCGCCCCAAGGCCCGGAAGTCGGCGAAGAAGCGGGCCCTGATCTGGACGGCCGGCACGCTCGGCGTCGTCATCATCGCGGCCTGCGTGGGCGTCTACGCCCTGTACCAGCAGCTCAACGGCAACATCAACGCGATCGACCCGGGCATCGGCTCCAAGAACGCCACGTCCACCGGTCCGGTCAACATCCTCGTCATCGGCACCGACAGCCGGCAGGGTCTGAAGGGCAAGTACGGCGACGCGGCCAACGTCGGCCACGCCGACACCACGATCCTCTTCCACGTCTCCAAGGACCGCTCCAACGCGACGGCGCTGAGCATCCCGCGCGACATCATCACCGACATCCCGGACTGCCCGACGAAGCAGCCCGACGGCTCCACGAAGATCATCCCGGCGGAGAGCGACGTCCGGTTCAACACCAGCCTGGGCCAGTACGGCCGCGACCCGGGCTGCACGATGCGCACCGTCAAGGCGCTGACCGGCATCACCCCCGACCATTTCATGATGGCCAACTTCGACGCGGTGAAGGACCTGTCGACGGCGGTCGGCGGCGTCGAGGTGTGCCTGGCCAAGGACATCGACGACCCGGACTCGCACCTGAAGCTGGCCAAGGGACGGCACACCGTCGCGGGCGAGCAGGCGCTGGCCTTCGTCCGCACCCGGCACAGCGTCGGCTTCGGCGGCGACCTGAGCCGCATCGAACTGCAGCAGCAGTTCCTCAGTTCGATGATGCGCAAGATGAAGTCGGGCGACACGCTGACCAGTCCGACCAAGCTGCTCAAGCTGGCGAACACCGCGACGAAGGCGCTCACCGTCGACACCGGCATCGGCAGCGTGACCAAGCTGAGCGAGCTCGCCAAGGACCTGAGCCGGGTCAACACCAAGAACATCACCTTCGCGACGGTGCCGGTCATAGACAACCCCGCCGAGAAGGTGCACACCACGGTGGTGCTGGACGAGACCAAGGCGCCGCAGCTGTTCAGCATGGTGAAGGACGACATCTCACTCACCGAGGTGAAGAAGAAGCAGAAGGCGTCCCAGGCGGCCAAGCTCAAGGGCCCCAAGGCCGACCCGATCGACGTCCGGGTCGAGGTGTTCAACGGCAGCGGGGTCTTCGGCGCCGCCCAGGACACCGTCAACTGGCTGCAGAACGACGAGGGCGTCAGCCGCTCCACCAACGGCGGCAACGCGCCCGCCGAGGTGAAGAAGACGACGCTGGAGTACGCGCCCAACCAGGCCGACCAGGCACGGCGGCTGGCCGAGATGATGGGGCTGCCGGCCTCGGCGCTCCAGCAGGGCACCGAGGACGCCGCTCCGCGCGCCAACATGACCCTCACCCTCGGAAAGGACTTCAAGCAGGCCGGCACGCCGATCGCCGCGCCGACGAAGGCGCCCGAGGGCATCCAGAAGGTCGAGGCCGACGACAAGAGCGTGTGCGCCAAGTAGCCGCCCGTTGAGGGCACGAGGGCCGACAGAGGTGGCAGGGTGGGTACCGGACGATGACGGACAGTCGTGTGCGCGATCTCGGCTGGGACGACAGCCTCTACGACGACCACCCGCGGGACGGGGCGGCGGAGCGGGGCACGGACACGGCGCGGTCCCCGCACACGGACCCCGCGGGTGACGGCGACGGGCGCCGCGGAGGGCCGCGGCCGGCGAAGCGCGGACGCCGGGTCCTGAAGTGGACCGCGACCGGTCTCGCGGTGGTCGTCCTCGGGACGGCGGGCGCCGCCTACGCGTACTACGAGCACCTGAGCGACAACATCCGCAAGGGCAAGCGGAACAGCGGCGACAGCGACGTGGCGAAGGCGCCGACGAACGCGCTGAACGTCCTGCTGCTGGGCGCCGACGGCCGCAACTCCGAGGAGAACCTGAAGCTCGGCGGCGCCAAGTACACCAAGGGCAACCCGCCCCGCGCCGATGTGATCATGCTGCTGCACGTCTCCGCCGACCGCAGCAACATGTCCGTGGTGAGCATCCCGCGCGACACCCGGGTGCCGATCCCGGCGTGCACCGACCCGACGACGGGCAAGAAGTACGCCGCCACCACGCACGCGATCATCAACGAGAGCCTGGCCCGCGGCGGTCCCGGGTGCACGCTCGCCACCGTGCAGAACCTCACCAAGGTCTACATCGACCACTGGATGATGATCGACTTCGCGGGCGTGGTGAAGATGGCCGACGCGATCGGCGGCGTCGACGTCTGCGTGAAGCAGCCCGTGTGGGACCACCCGACCCCGCAGCAGCCGGGGGGTTCGGGGCTGAAGCTGAAGGCGGGCCGGCAGAAGATCACCGGCAAGACGGCGCTGCAGTGGCTGCGCACCCGGCACGCCTTCGAGAGCGACCTCGGGCGCGCCCAGGCGCAGCACATGTACATGAACTCGATGGTGCGCGAGCTGCGCTCGCAGAACGTGTTCACCGACGGCGGGCGGCTGCGGGACCTCGCCGAGGCCGCGACCAAGGCGCTGCAGGTGTCGGAGGAGATAGGGACACCGAAGGAGCTCCTCAACCTCGGCATGCAGCTCAAGAGCGTGCCGTCGGACCGGATCACCATGCTGACCATGCCGCCGGTCACGGACACCGAGAACGACCAGCACTACATGCCGGACCCGGTGGCCGCCCCCAAGGTGTGGTCGCGGCTGGTCCACGACGTCGCCTTCGACGACAAGGGCAAGAAGAAGCCGAAGGAGAGGACCGAGCCGTCCGGGCCGGCCGCCCGGCCCGCCGCGGACATCCCGGTGACGGTCGTGAACGGCACCGCCGGCGACGCCGCGGGGACTCCGGTCAACGGCCGGGCGCGAGCCCTGGCCGGGGTGCTGGCGCAGTCCGGCTTCGGCCGGGCGACGGCGGACGGCACGGCGCAGCCGACGGCGGCCACCGTCCTCGAGTACCCGGCCGCCGAGGGCGGGCAGGGCCGCTCGGACGCGCTCGCCGTGGCGAAGGCGCTCGGGCTCCCCGGCGGCGCTGTGAAGGCATCCTCACATGTCGGCTCCGTCACACTCGTCGTGGGCGCCGACTGGCGCGACGGGACGGCGTTCCAGGGTGCCGCCGACGACGGCGGAACGCTGCCCAAGAGCGCCGGGGCCCTCAACGGAGCGAATGATTCAGCCTGCATGGACGTGTACAGGCCATATCGCTGGGATCCCGGTTTGGGGTAATGCGCACGTTCGCTTTACACAGGCGATAAGAAACCAAAGCCTTGACCCCGTCGCGGTTTATGTATCGTGACCTCCAACCATTCGCGAGCAGGGCTGTTCCGGTTCCACAGGACTTCGACAGCCGCACAGCTGAACATCACCCACGATCCGAGCGCCGCGGCGCAGCCGGTGACCGTAGTGACCAGCGCGTCATGGGAGGGCCCACATGCGCCACGGCAGCATCCCCGGGGGGCGGAACGTCCCCTTCGATCCTCACGAACCCGGATGGGGCGACGCTCCGTACGGGAACGGTCACGGACAGCCGTACGTGCCGCAGCAGCCGACTCCGCACCCGCATCCGACGGTTCCGCAGCAGCCGCAGCGCGGCGGCTACCGCCCCGAGGAGCCGCAGCGCGGCGGCGGGTACCCGCCGCAGGATCCGTACGCGCCCTACCAGCCGGGCGGCCAGGACACGGCGGGCCATGAGGCCGGGGGCTACGGCGACGACGGCCACGGGGCCGGTTACGGCGCCTACGAGGACTACGCGGACGACGGCGGGGCCACCGGCACCCTGACCGCGACGCAGGGCGACGGCGCGGACGACGACGGGTACGACGACGGACACGACGGCCAGGACGGCGGCGGCCGCCGCGGGAACCGCCGCCGCAAGAAGGGCAAGAGGCGCGCGCTGCGCTGGGTGGCGATCGTCACGTCGGTGGCGATACTCGGGACGGCCGGCGCCGCTTACGCGTACTACCAGCACCTCAACGCGAACATCAAGAAGGACGCGCTCAACCTCGGCGACAGCCAGGCCGCCAAGAGCAAGGCGAACGCGGCGGGCCAGACCCCGCTGAACATCCTCCTCCTCGGTTCCGACAGCCGGGCCTCCAAGGAGAACCAGAAGCTCGGCGGCGCGAAGGCCGACGCGGACCGCAAACCGCTCGCCGACGTCCAGATGCTGCTGCACGTCTCGGCCGACCGCAGCAACATGACCGTGGTCAGCATCCCGCGCGACACCCGGGTCACCATCCCCAAGTGCACCGACCCGGACGACGGGCGCGTCTACCCCGAGACGACGACGGAGACCATCAACACGAGCCTCCAGCACGGCGGTCCCGGCTGCACCGTGGCCACCTGGGAGAAGCTCACGGACATATCCATCGACCACTTCATGATGATCGACTTCGCCGGCGTGGTGTCCATGGCCGACGCGGTCGGCGGCGTCCCGGTCTGCGTCAAGGGCAACGTCTGGGACCGCAAGTCCGGGCTCAAGCTCACCAAGGGCGACCACACCATCAAGGGCCAGCAGGCCCTCCAGTGGCTCCGTACCCGGCACGGCTTCGAGGACGGCAGCGACATCGGCCGTACCCACGCCCAGCACATGTACATGAACGCGATGGTGCGCCAGCTGAAGTCGGGGACGAAGCTCACCGACCCCGGCAAGCTGACCGGTCTGGCGGAGGCCGCCACCAAGGCGCTGACCGTCGACACCGGCCTCGGCACCGTCAAGAAGCTCTACGACATGGGCAACGACCTCAAGGGCGTGCCCACAGACCGCATCACCATGACGACGATGCCGTGGGGCGCCGACCCGGAGAACCCGACCGCGCACGTGGTGCCGACCGGTGCGGCGGGCAAGCTCTTCACGCTGCTCCGCAACGACCAGGCCGTGGACGGCAAGGCCGCCAAGAAGAAGAAGGCCGACAAGTCCACCGCCACCGCGAAGGCCTCGCCCAAGGGCGAGATCGCGGTGACCGTCCAGAACGGCACCGGCAGCGCCTCGACGCCCGCCGTCTCCGGCCGGGCGGGCGCGGTCACGGAGGAGCTGAAGTCGCTGGGCTTCACCCAGGCCGAGGCCGACTCCACACCGCAGTCGCAGTCCGGCAGCACGATCACCTACGCGAGCGACGACGACAAGGCGAACGCCCTGGCCGTCGCGAAGGCGCTGAAGCTGCCCGCCGGCGTGGTGAAGAAGTCCTCCTCCGCCGAGGGCGTCACGCTGGTGATCGGCGCCGACTGGACGACCGGGGCGACGTACCCGGCGGCCAGCAGCACCGACACCAAGGAGGTGCTGGACAGCGCGAGCGCGCTCAACGCCTCCGACGACTCGGCGTGCATGAAGGTGAACTCCTACTACAGCTGGTAGGAGTCCGCCCCCGGCCTCACGCGTCGGCCGCCGCCCGCACCGCGGGGCGGCGGCTGGCGATGACCCGCCGGGCGAGCGACCGCGGGCTGGTCAGGAAGCCGAAGCCCCAGGACATGTGCATGGTGGCGAGCGCCACCGGGATCCGCAGCCGGGCGCCGGCGGACAGCCCCTTGCCGGCCGGGAGCGAGCCCAGCGCGATGGCCGCGAGGTAGCCGCCGGGGACGACGAAGCCGAGCGGGGTGACCGCGGCACCGACCACCACGCCG
Source organism: Streptomyces sp. NPDC008238 (assembly GCF_042956445.1). Lineage (NCBI taxonomy): Bacteria > Bacillati > Actinomycetota > Actinomycetes > Kitasatosporales > Streptomycetaceae > Streptomyces > Streptomyces sp. NPDC008238. The sequence continues at coordinate 38,978 of NZ_JBIBGK010000010.1, forward strand.
GCCGCGATGGCCACCACGGCGGCCGGGGCGGCCAGGTAGCGCAGGTTGACCGAGCCCTGGTGGTAGCGGGTGACGACGCGGCGCCAGCGCCCGTAGTCCTTGTACTGCTTGGCCAGCGCGCGGACGCTGGGCCGCGGGCGGTAGGAGACGCGCAGCTCGGGGGAGAACCAGATCAGGCCGCCGGCCTCGCGGATGCGGTAGTTCAGCTCCCAGTCCTGGGCGCGGATGAACTCCTCGTTGTAGCCGCCCTGCTGCTCCAGCACCTCGCGGCGGAAGACCCCCAGGTAGACGGTGTCGGCGGGGGCGGCGGCGCCCCCGGTGTGGAAGGCAGCGTTGCCGACGCCGATCTTCGAGGTCATCGCGGCGGCGACGGCGCGCTCCCAGTCGTTCTCGCCCTCGGCGTGCATGATGCCGCCGACGTTGACGGCGCCGGTCTCCTCCAGCAGCCGCACCGCGGTCTTGATGTAGTCGGGCGAGAGCATGCCGTGGCCGTCGACCCGCACCACGACGGGGTGCCGGGAGGCCTTGATGGCGGCGTTCAGGGCGGCGGGGGTGCGGCCGGTGGGGTTGGGCACCGTGTGGACGCGGGGGTCCTCGCGCACCAGCTCCGCGGCGATCTCGTTCGTGCGGTCCGTGGAGGGGCCGAGGGCGATGACCACCTCGAGTTCGCCCGCGTAGTCCTGCTCGAGGATGTGGCGGACGGAGTTTCGCAGGTGCCGCTCCTCGTCGAGCACCGGCATGATCACGGAGACGGCGGGCAGCACGTGGGGGGTCGCAGCGTTCACAGCCGCACACGTTACCGCGAACGGATGATAGGAGCGCGTGCGGCCGGGCGGGGCTCATCCCGTACGACGGTATGACTCCTTAGCGTGACTGCATGACCGTCGCTCGTCGCCGTCAGCAGCCCGCCGCAGCCGCCCGCCGGACCCGGAAGCGGACGCCCGTGCGCCGTGGGATGCGCGTCCTCGGTGCCCTCTCGCTGGGCATCCTGACCGCCAGCGGGATCGGGCACGCCGTCCTGGGGCACATGGACGACCGCCTGGAGCGGGTGGACGCCTTCGCCGGGATGAAGAACCGGCCCAGCCCCACCAAGGGCACCAACTTCCTCCTCGTCGGCACGGACGTGCGCCGCGGGCTGACCCAGGCGCAGCGCACGGCGCTGCGGCTGGGCGGGGAGCCCTGCGACTGCACAGACACCATGGTGCTGGCGCACCTGTCGCGGGACGGCAGGCGGGTCAGCGTGGTCGCGCTGCCGCGGGACTCGTACGCGGAGCTGCCCCGGGCGGGCAAGCTGAAGTGGGCCTGGGGGGTGGGCGGCCCGGGGCTCGCCGTCGGCACGGTCGAGAAGATGACCGGGCTCAAGATCGACCACTACGCCGAGTTCGACTTCGGTTCGTTCATGAGGACCGTCGACGGGATCGGCGGCGTCGACCTCTGCTTCGCCCGTCCGCTCAGCGACCCCGTGACGGGACTCGAACTGCCCGCGGGCACGGTGCGCGCGGACGGCGGCACGGCACTGCGCTACGTGCGCTCCGGTCACCTGCCCGGCACCCCCGACCTGCCGCGGATGCAGAACCAGCAGCGGTTCCTGGCGGCGCTGGTCCGCCGGGTCACCGACATCGGGCTGCTGCAGAACCCCGTGAAGCTCGACCAGGTGGCCAAGGCCGCGCTCGGTTCGGTGCGCGCGGACCGGCAGACCAAGCCGGACGACCTGATCGCCCTCGCCACCGGGCTGCGCGGCGGCTTCGGCGCCCGCTCGGTGGAGTACGCCACGGTTCCGGTGGACGCCACGCCGTTCCGGGTGCAGGGGGTAGGGACGACCCTGCGCTGGGACGTCGAGGGCGCGAAGCGGATCTTCGACGCGCTGCGCGAGGACCGGCCGCTCACCGGCCCGGACGGCGGCCCCCTGGTGAAGCCCAGCCCGCCGGCGCCCGAGCCCGAGCGGGTCGACGTGCCGCCCAAGTCGATCCGCGTCCAGGTCAACAACGGGACGACGGTCAACGGGCTGGGGGCGCGGGTGGACAAGGAACTGCGCCACCTGGGCTTCCGCACCACCGGTACGCCCGGCAACACCGTCCGGCACGACGCGGAGTACACCGTCATCCACTACGACCCGGGCTGGGACCGCTCCGCCAAGGCCCTGGGAACGGCCCTGCCGTACGCGGAACTGCGCCCGGTCTCCGGGCTGGGGCCGACGCTGCGGATCACCGTGGGCGCGGACTACGACGGGCTGACCCCGGTGCGGGCCGGCGAGCCGGACCCGCCGCCGGCGCCGCCGGTGGAGATCCCGCCGACGCGCGGCGACCGCGTGCTGTGCGGCTGACGGCGGCCGGTGGGCCCGTGCCGCCGAGGGCGGACGAGCGGGCGGGGCCCGTCAGTCGTCGAAGCCCTCGGCGGCGCGCTTCTCGCGCAGCTCCATGATCGCCCGGCGGCGGGCGAGCCGGTGCGTGCGACGGATCTGCGCCTCCTGCAGACGGCGCCGGTCGCGCTCGGTCTCGGGGTCGATCTGGGGCACCCGGCGCGGCGCGCCCTCGGCGTCCACGGCCACGAAGACCAGGTAGGCGCTGGCCACCTGGGTCGCCGGGCCGGACTCGTTCCAGCGCTCGGCGAGCACGCGCACGCCGACCTCCATGGAACTGCGCCCGGTCCAGTTGACCTGGGCCTGCACCTTCAGGAGGTCGCCGACCCGCACCGGTTCGAGGAAGGCCATCTCGTCCATGGCGCCGGTCACCGCGGGCCCCTCGGAGTGGCGGCCGGCGACGGCGCCCGCCGCGTCGTCCACGAGTTTCATGACGACACCGCCGTGCACGGTGCCCAGCAGGTTGGTGTCGTGGTGGGTCATGATGTGCGCCAGCGTGATCCGCGAGGCGGACGTGGGCTTGGACGGCACAGGGTGCGGGGGTGGCTCCTCGAACATGGCTCCACCCTAAGCACTGCGGCGGCGTGCTCCCCGCCCTGCTCCCGCCGGGCACACCTTGCCCGCCGGCGGGGGCGGGCGGATGCTGAGAAAGGGGCCGACGTCCCGAGGTCCGAGAGGTGATCCGCCATGGAGAAGACGTGGACGATCAAGCTGTCCCTCGAGGAGGACGGCAGCCGCACCGCCTGCACCGCCTCGCTCACCGGGGACGGCGCCCCGGGCGTGGTGGGCCACGGCTATTCGCGGCGCAATCCGAACGACGAGCCCGACATGCGCATCGGGGAGGACGTGGCCGCGTCGCGGGCCTGCTCCAACCTCGCGCACGAACTGCTGGAACAGGCCGCCGGAATGATCGAGACCCACACCAACTCCCCCACGCACCTCACCGGCTGAGAGCACCCGGGCACAACCGGTCACCGCACCGCGCCGGTCCTGTGACCTTTGCATCAGCTCTGCTTCAGAAGCGCCACGGAGGCACTGCCGGACGGGGCGGCAGGGCACACTGCCGTACATGAACGCATGGCCCGACGGTTGGTCCGACAACAGGAACCAGCGGCAGCAGCAGGTCTCCGAGCCGCCGCTGCCCCCCGAGCTGTCCCCGCGCCGTGCGGCGGCGGCTCCCGGCAGCGTGCCGCGCCAGCAGGCGTACGGCAGCGGCGTCCCCGGCCACGGAGGGCCGGGCGGCCACGACGGTCACGGCGGAGGCTCGTACGGCCCGCCGTCCACCGGCGGCCGCACCACGCCTCCCGGCAGCCGCAGGCGGCGGGTCAAGGCGGTCCTGATCGGTCTGGTCGTCGTGGTAGCCGCGTGGTCGATCGGCACCTACTTCTGGGCGGACGGCAAGGTGCGCCGCGAGGTGGACCTGGGCACGGTCATAGACCGCCCGGAGACCGGCGAGGGCACCAACTACCTGATCGTCGGCTCCGACAGCCGCGAGGGCCTGTCCAGCGAGCAGAAGAAGCAGTTGCACACCGGCTCCGCCGACGGCAAGCGCACCGACTCCATGATGATCCTGCACGTCGGTGACAACGGGAACTCGCTGATCTCGCTCCCCCGCGACTCCTACGTCACGATCCCCGAGTTCAAGGGCTCCGAGTCGGGCAAGACCTTCTCCTCGCGCGGCCAGAACAAGCTCAACGCGGCCTACTCGATAGACGGGCCGACGCTGCTGGTGCGGACGATCGAGTACAACACGGGCCTGCACATCGACCACTACGCCGAGATCGGCTTCGCCGGCTTCGCGGGCCTCGTCGACGCGGTCGGCGGTGTCGACCTGGACATCCCCCGCGACATCGACGACAAGAACTCGGGCCTGCACATCAAGAAGGGCCGGCAGACCCTCAACGGCGACGAGGCCCTGGCCTTCGTCCGCCAGCGCTACCAGGAGGCCGAGGGCGACCTCGGCCGCACCAAGAACCAGCAGAAGTTCCTCGCCGCGCTCGCGAGCCAGACGGCCACGCCCAGCACGGTCCTCAACCCCTTCAAGCTCTACCCGACCATGGGCGCGGGCCTGGACACGCTCATCGTCGACAAGGACATGAGCCTGTGGGACCTGGCGTCGATGTTCTGGGCGATGAAGAGCGTCTCCGGCGGCGACGGGCTCTCGATGAACATGCCGACCTCGGGCTCCGTCAGCACCAACGTGGGCAGCGCGCTCAAGTGGGACATGCCGAAGGTCAAGCAGCTGGTCTCGCAGCTGAAGAACGACGAGAAGGTCACGGTCACCCCGGACTCCTGACCTCCCCCGACGGCCGAGGGGCCGGGGGGGGGCCCCCCCCCCCCCCCCCCGCCCCCCCCCCCCGCCGCCGGGCCCCCCCCCCCCCCCCCCCCCCGGCCCCTCCGTACGTCCGCGGGACCCGCGGCGGGTCACGGTGTCGAGGAGCCCAGGCGGTCGATGGAGTGGTTGGCCACGTACTCGGCCATGGTGTCGTTGCGCATGGCCTCCCACAGCTGCTCGCTGCCGTTGTCGTCGAGCAGCACCACCGACTGGCCCTTGATCATGTCGAGGCCGCCGACCGGGGCGTTCATGAAGACCATGTCGCCCGCGCGCACCCCGCGCATGCTCCACATCAGGTCGCGCAGGCCGCTGTCGGAGAGCCGGTCGTCGACGCTGACCACCCCGGTGACGCGGTCCAGCAGCTCCTTGGCCTTCAGCGGGTTGCTCATGGAGTCCTTGGTCAGCGTCTTGGCGATCACCGCGCGCAGGAACGCCTGCTGGCGGTGGGTACGGTCCAGGTCGCCGCGCGGCAGGTTGTAGCGCTCGCGGACGTACTTCAGGGCCTCCTCGCCGTTCATGTGCTTGCCGGCCAGGTCGACGCCGCCGATGTCGTCGGTGAGCGTCCTGAAGCCGCTCCAGTCGATCACGGCCAGGTGGTCGACCTTCACGTCGGTGAGCCGCTGCACGGTGTCGATCAGCAGCGGCGGGCCGCCCCAGGAGAAGGCGGCGTTCAGCTTGGCCTTGCCGTTCCCCGGGATCGGGACCCAGCTGTCGCGCGGCAGCGAGACCACGTAGGCGTGCTTGTGGTCGGCCGGCAGGTGCACCAGCATCATCGTGTCGCTGCGCTGGGCGCCGCGCTTCCACTCCGGGGCCCGGGCGTCCCGGCCCGTGGTCGGCAGGTCGGAGCGGGCGTCCACACCGACCAGGAGGAACGTTTCACCGCCCTTGGCGGCCTGCGGCTGCTCGCTCTCCGGCACGTTCGTCGGGAAGACGTTGGGGATGCGGTCCACCTTGCCGGTGTAGTGGTCCACCGCCCACCACAAGGTTCCGGCCACTCCCAGCACGCCCACGGCCAGCAGGACCAGCGCGCCCAGCAGCACCCGCCGGGTGCGGCTGCGCCTCCTGCGGGCCGGCTCCGCCGCCTTCCCCGGTACCGCTTCCCGTTCCGTTTCCGTGACCGCCGTCTGCTCGTGGCCCGCCGGATCCGTCGTCGTCATCGTCCACCCCCACCATGTGCACCCGCTCCCCACGTGTGCGTCGGGGGGCATTGTGGCGCGTGGGGCGGTGCCATGGCCATTCCCGGCGCCTCTTTCGGTGCCCTCACCGGGGGAACCCGGACGCCCCGCCGGGGCTATGCTCAACATCGCAATCAGGCCACGACCTGGGAGGGACCCTCCGCATGGCGCTCAAGCTCACCGTGATCGGCACCGGCTACCTCGGTGCCACCCACGCCGCGGCGATGGCCGAACTGGGCTTCGAGGTGCTGGGCCTGGACATCGACCCGGCGAAGATCGAGACCCTCTCCGCCGGCCGCGTGCCGATGTACGAGCCGGGTCTCGAGGAGCTGCTGCGCCGCCACGTCGCGGGCCTGCCGGACTCCAGCGGGCGGCTGCGCTTCACCACCTCCTGGGAGGAGGTCGCCGCCTTCGGCGACGTCCACTTCGTCTGCGTGAACACGCCCCAGAAGCACGGCGAGTACGCCTGCGACATGAGCTACGTCGACAGCGCCTTCGAACTGCTCGCCCCGCACCTGGAGCGGCCCGCGCTGGTCGTCGGCAAGTCGACCGTGCCGGTCGGCAGCGCGGCCCGGCTGGCGGCCCGACTGGCCGAGCTCGCCCCCGCCGGGGACCAGGCGGAGCTGGCGTGGAACCCCGAGTTCCTGCGCGAGGGCTTCGCGGTCGAGGACACCCTCCACCCGGACCGCATCGTCGTCGGCGTCGCCTCCGAGCACGCCGAGAAGCTGCTGCGCGAGGTCTACGCGACCCCCGTGGGCCACGGCACGCCCTTCGTCGTCGCCGACTACCCGACCGCGGAACTGGTCAAGACGGCGGCCAACGCCTTCCTCGCCACGAAGATCTCCTTCATCAACGCGATGGCCGAGGTCAGCGAGGCGGCCGGCGGGGACGTGGCGAAGCTCGCCGAGGCCATCGGGCACGACGAGCGGATCGGGAAGAAGTTCCTGCGCGCCGGCATCGGCTTCGGCGGCGGCTGCCTGCCCAAGGACATCCGCGCCTTCATGGCCCGCGCCGGGGAACTCGGCGCGGACCAGGCGCTCACGTTCCTGCGCGAGGTCGACTCCATCAACATGCGCCGCCGCGCCCACATGGTCGAGCTCGCCCGCGAGGCCTGCGGCGGCAGCGGCTTCCTCGGCAAGCGGATCGCGGTGCTCGGCGCGGCCTTCAAGCCCGACTCCGACGACGTGCGGGACTCCCCCGCGCTCAACGTCGCCGGGCAGATCCACCTCCAGGGCGGGCAGGTCACCGTGTACGACCCCAAGGCGATGGAGAACGCGCGGCGGCTCTTCCCGACGCTCGGGTACGCCCCGAGTGCGCTGGAGGCGGTCCGGGGGGCTGACGTCGTGCTGCACCTCACGGAGTGGCGGGAGTTCCGGGAGCTCGACCCGGCGGCGCTCGGGGCGGTGGCGCGCGGGCGGCACGTCATCGACGGGCGGAACGCGCTCGATCCGGTGGGGTGGCGTGAGGCCGGGTGGACGTTCCGGGCCATGGGCCGCCCGAACGCCTAGCCCTCCGGGCGCGACCCGGAGTACGTGCTGCGCCGGGCCGCCCGGTTGTCGTGTGCGGGTCGTTTGTGGCTGGGGTCGCGGTTTCTCCCCCGCCCTCCCGCCCTCCCCCAGCCTTCGGCCAGGGGGACCCCCATCCGGCACGATTGGTGCGGGCCTCGCACCGTGTGTTGGGGTCGGCGCCGCGCCGGCGCACTCCCCCAGCCTTCGGCCGGGGGGACCCCCAGAACGCTCGCGGTTTACGTCTACATCCTTGGGCGCCGCGTGCGCCGCTCGTCTCCCCCAGCCTTCGGCCGGGGGGACCCCCATGGGCCCACCCCGCCACACCCCCTTCTGCCGGTATGGGCGCACAACGGCCGGTGGAGGGCCAGTGAGGCAACCGGGGTGCTCCGGACCGCTTCTTCACCCCGTCCGGCCGTCAGTCGCCCCATCCTCCCGGAGGGGGTGTGGCGGGGTGCCCCCACAGGCGACGAGCGGTTAAGTGCGGCGCCCGACGATGTGGAGGTAAACCGCGAGCGCCGAGGAGGTACCCCGGCGCGGCGCCGACCCCACACCGCACGCAGCGTGGCGGTCACTGACCGCGCCGGGCAATCGGGCGGGAGGGTGGGATAAACGCCCCAACATCAACCACCGCGGCGCCGCACACAACCACCGGCCGACGAGGAACTCAGTGGACGTCGCCCATGAGCCGGATGACCCGCTTGCGGTAGAGCACGAACGCCGCGCCCGCGGCGAGCGCCACGAAGCCCTGGATCGCGAAGGACGTCTCCGACAGGAACGCGTCGCCGATGACCAGCTGCAGGATCGCCGCCACGCAGTCGCCCGCCGTGACGGCCAGGAACCACAGGCCCATCATCTGGCTGGCGTACTTGACCGGGGCCAGCTTCGTGGTGACCGAGAGCCCCACCGGGGACAGGCACAGCTCGGCGGTGGTCTGGATCAGGTAGACCACGGCCAGCCACAGCGGCGTGACCTTGGTGTCGCCGGAGGCGGCGGCCTGGGCGAGCATCATCACCACGAAGGAGACGCCGATGCCGGCGACGCCGAGGGCGAACTTGACGGTCGTGCTGGGGTTCCGGCGGCCGAGCGTCATCCACAGGGCGGCGAAGACCGGGGCGAGGGCCATCACGAACAGCGGGTTCAGGGACTGGAACCAGCTCTCGGGGAAGTTGAAGCCCCACAGGGTGGACGCGGTGTGCTCGGAAGCGAAGACCGTCAGGGTCGATCCGGACTGGTCGTAGATCATCCAGAAGACGGCGGCCACGACGAAGAACCAGATGTAACCGCCGACCTTGGTCTTCTCGTCCGGGGTGAGCTCCTGGTCCTGGCGGATGCGGGTGAAGTAGTACGCCGGCAGGGCCAGCCCCAGCAGGGAGAGCGGCCAGAGCACCCAGTTGATCGTGAAGTGGCCGGTGAAGGTGACGACGCCGTAGAAGACCACCGCGGCGGCCAGCCAGATCAGCGCCTTCTTCATCAGGCCGGCGCGCTCGGCGGCGTCCAGCGGCGTGGGGACCACGCTGGAGACGGGCGCGAGGTGCCTGGTACCGATGAGGAACTGGGCCAGGCCCAGCCCCATGCCGACGCCGGCCATGGCGAAGCCCAGGTGCCAGTCGACCTGCTGGCCGACGGTGCCGATGGCGAGCGGCGCGAGGAAGGCACCGAGGTTGATGCCGATGTAGAAGATCGTGAAGCCGCCGTCCCGGCGCGGGTCGTTGCGGTCCGGGTACAGCTGGCCGACCATCGTCGAGATGTTGGACTTCAGGAGGCCGGAGCCCACGGCGATGAAGACCAGGCCGACGAAGAACGAGGCCTCCACCGGCACGGCCAGCAGGAAGTGGCCGATCATGATGATCGTGCCGCCGATGGCGACCGTGCGGCGCGGGCCCCACAGGCGGTCGGCGAACCATCCGCCGGGCATCGCCAGCAGGTACACCGTGGCGGTGTAGACGCTGTAGATGGCGCCGGCGGTGGCGGCCTTCATGCCGAGGCCGCCGTCCGTGACCGAGGCCGTCAGGTAGAGGACGAGCAGCGCCCTCATGCCGTAGTAGCTGAAGCGCTCCCACGTCTCCGTGAGGAAGAGGGTGGCCAGGCCGCGGGGGTGGCCGAGGAAGTTCCTGCCGCTGGGTCCGGAGTCCGGCGCGGCGAGGCCCTCAGTCAGGCTGGACGCCATGGGCTTTCCTTGCTTCTCGGGACGCGCTGCGAGAGCGGTGCGCGCCCGGGTGGGGGGTGACCGGCACCGGGGCGCGTGGGGGCGCACCGGGATCCACGACCGACGCCTTCACAGGCGCGGTCCCGGCCTACAGGTCGTTGACTGGTTGCTGGTGGGGACCAGCCCCGTCTCAGTGGGGCCCCTGCGACGCGTGGGGCGCGCCGGAGGTCCCCTGGACTGATTCGGGCTTTTGGTTACCTTATGGCAGCACGAGATGTGCTATATGGGACGACTTGAGATGTACCTCACAACGGCCACGGCCCGCCCGGCGTGCGCTTTCTCCGGGCGGACTACCATCAGCGCATGACCCGCGTACTGCTCGCCGAGGACGACGCATCCATCTCGGAACCGCTCGCACGCGCGCTGCGCCGCGAAGGGTACGAGGTCGAGGTGCGCGAGGACGGACCCGCGGCGCTCGAAGCCGCCCTGCTCGGCTCCTTCGACCTTCTGGTGCTCGACCTGGGGCTGCCCGGAATGGACGGGCTCGAGGTGTGCAGAAGGCTGCGCACCGAAGGCCATGGCTTCCCGGTGCTGGTGCTGACCGCCCGCGCCGACGAAGTGGACACGGTGGTCGGCCTGGACGCCGGCGCCGACGACTACGTGACCAAGCCCTTCCGGCTGGCCGAGCTGCTGGCCCGGGTGCGCGCGCTGCTGCGGCGCGGCACCTCCGAGGCCCAGCACCCCTCCACCCAGGGGGTGCGGATCGACGTGGAGTCGCACCGCGCCTGGATGGGCGACGAGGAACTGCAGCTCACCGCGAAGGAGTTCGACCTCCTGCGGGTGCTGGTGCGGGACGCCGGCCGGGTGGTCACCCGGGAGCAGCTGATGCGCGAGGTGTGGGACACCACCTGGTGGTCCTCCACGAAGACCCTGGACATGCACATCTCGTGGCTGCGCAAGAAGCTCGGCGACGACGCGGCGGCCCCCCGCTACATCTCCACGGTGCGCGGGGTCGGCTTCCGGTTCGAGAAGAACTAGGAAGAGCGGGCACGCCGGCGGTCCGCGCGGTCTGAGACGCTTCACTCATGCGCCGCCGCCTCATCCAGTCCACGCTCGCCGTGGTGCTCGTCGTCATCGCCGTCTTCGGTGTCTCCCTCGTCCTGGTGGAGGCCCGGACGATCGAGAACAGCGCCAGGGAGAGCGTGGACTCCGAGGCGGTGCGGCTGATCGGCATCGTCGAGAGCAGGATGATCGGCGAGGAGCGGATCAGCCGCGAGGTGCTGGCCCAGCAGATCGCCCCCGGGCGGTACGCGCTGGTGCGGATCCCCGGGGAGGCGCCGATCACCATCGGCGCCAAGCCCACGGGTCAGGTGATCTCCTCCCGGCAGACCGGCGAGCAGGGCGAGACGGTCACCGTCGAGGAGTCCCGCAGCAAGGTCAGCCAGGAGATCGGCCGCACCCTGCTGATCATCCTCGCGGTGGCGTTGCTGGCGGTGCTGGCCGCCGTCGTCCTCGCGGTGCGCCAGGCGCGCCGGCTCGGCAGCCCGCTGACCGACCTCGCCGAGACCGCGGAGCGGCTGGGCTCGGGCGACCCCAGGCCGCGGCACCGGCGCTACGGGGTGCCGGAGCTGGACCGGGTCGCCGACGTGCTGGACCGCAGCGCCGAGCGGATCGCCCGGATGCTGACCGCCGAGCGGCGCCTGGCGGCGGACGCCTCGCACCAGCTGCGGACCCCGCTGACGGCGCTGTCGATGCGGCTGGAGGAGATCATCGCGACGGCCGAGGACGAGGAGGCCGTCAAGGAGGAGGCGACGATCGCACTCGGTCAGGTGGAACGGCTCACGGACGTCGTGCAGCGGCTGCTCACCAACGCGCGGGACCCGCGGACCGGCTCGGCGGTGGTCTTCGACATCGACGACGTGATCAAGCAGCAGGTGGAGGAGTGGCGCCCGGCGTACCGCAGCGCGGGCCGGCCCATCACCTCCGCGGGCAAGAAGCGGCTGCGCGCGGTCGGCACCCCCGGGGCGGTGGCCCAGGTGCTGGCCTCGCTGGTCGAGAACGGCCTGATGCACGGCTCCGGCACGGTCGCGATCTCCACCCGGGTGACCGGGACGCAGGTCGTCGTCGAGGTCACGGACGAGGGCCAGGGCGTGCCGCCGGAGCTGGGGGCGCGGGTCTTCGAGCGCACGGTGAGCGGGCACAACTCCACGGGCATCGGTCTCGCGGTCGCCCGCGACCTGGCGGAGGCCGACGGCGGCCGGCTGGAGCTGCTGCAGCAGCGTCCGCCGGTCTTCGCGCTCTTCCTGGCGCGCGCGGACCAGCCGAAGCGCTAGCGGGACGCAGCGGGCCGCGCGGGGTCCCGGTGGGGGATCAGCGGGCGGAGGAGCGCGCGCCGGGGGCGCCGGTCCGGGCGCCGGGGGTCTCGTTCCCCTTCGCGACCAGGAACGATTCTGCTTGGTGCACCGTCTCGCGGACGGGGAGCGCCTTGAACACCCAGCTGCGGTACGACCAGAAACGGAACAGCGTCGCCACGCCGATGCCGATGAACTTGAAGACGTTGCTCTGCAGCGGGCTGTCCCAGCCGAAGGCGTAGGTCGCCGTGTAGAGCACCCCGTTCTCGATCACCAGGCCCACCGCGCTGAACACCAGGAACAGGGTCAGCTCGCGGGTGCGGCCCGACTTGTCGCGGTCACGGTAGGTGAAGTAGCGGAAGCCCACGTAGTTGAAGGCGATCGCGACGACGGTCGCGATGATGCCGGCCCGCACCACCTGGAGGTCCGTGGTGTGCCGGACGAGGTTGAAGACCCCGATGTTGACCAGGACCCCCGCCCCGCCGACCGCGCCGAACTTGGCGATCTCGCGGGACATCGCCGTCAGCCGGTCCCGCAGTCCTGTGCGGGTGGCGGACCCGGTCGCACCGTCCATGTGATCGTTCGGCCCCGTCTGTGTCTGGTCAGTGACCCTCATGCTAACCGGGGCCCCCGGGGGACGGCGGTCGGTGCGCCATTCGTACCCCGATATCCTGGTGACTGTGACATTCCCCGTAGTCGGCATGATCGGCGGCGGCCAGCTCGCCCGTATGACCCACGAGGCGGGCATTCCGCTCGGCATCAGGTTCAAGCTCCTCAGCGACACGCCCGTGGACTCCGCGGCCCTGGTCGCCGGTGAGGTCGTGGTGGGCGACTACCGCGACCTCGACACGTTGCGCGCGTTCGCCGCCGGCTGCGACGTGATCACCTTCGACCACGAGCACGTGCCCACCGAGCACCTGCGGGCGCTGGAGGCCGACGGCATCGCCGTCCGCCCCGGGCCCGAGGCGCTGGTGCACGCCCAGGACAAGGGCGTGATGCGCGCGCGGCTCGACTCCATCGGCGTGCCCTGCCCGCGGCACCGCATCGTCGCCGACCCGGCGGACGTGACGCGCTTCGCCGAGGAGGGCGGGGGGTACCCCGTCGTGCTCAAGACGGTGCGCGGCGGCTACGACGGCAAGGGCGTGTGGGTCGTCCGGGACGAGGCCGGCGCCGCCGAGCCGTTCCGGGCGGGCGTTCCGGTGCTGGCCGAGGAGAAGGTCGACTTCGTACGGGAACTGGCGGCGAACGTCGTGCGCTCCCCGCACGGCCAGGCGGTCGCCTACCCGGTGGTGGAGTCCATCCAGGTCGACGGCGTGTGCGACACGGTCATCGCCCCGGCGCCCGAGCTGCCGGAGGCCCGTTCCTCGGAGGCCCAGCGGCTCGCGCTGACCATCGCCAAGGAGCTGGGCGTGGTGGGCCACCTCGCGGTGGAGCTCTTCGAGACCCGCGACGGCCGGATCCTCGTCAACGAGCTGGCCATGCGCCCGCACAACAGCGGCCACTGGACCCAGGACGGCGCCATGACCTCGCAGTTCGCCAACCACCTGCGCGCGGTCCTGGACCTGCCGCTGGGCGATCCGCGCCCGCGCCAGCCGTGGACGGTGATGGCGAACGTCCTCGGCGGCGACTACCCCGACATGTACGCGGCGTACCTGCACTGCATGGCGCGGGACCCGCAGCTGAAGATCCACATGTACGGCAAGGACGTGAAGCCCGGCCGCAAGGTGGGCCACGTCAACACCTACGGCGACGACCTGGCCGAGGTGCGCGAGCGCGCCCGGCACGCCGCCGACTACCTGCGAGGGACGATCCAAGAGTGAGCAATCCCGCTGGGCCGCTGGTCGGCATCGTGATGGGTTCCGACTCCGACTGGCCGGTCATGGAGGCCGCAGCCCAGGCGCTGGACGAGTTCGAGGTGCCGTACGAGGTCGACGTCGTCTCCGCGCACCGCATGCCGCGCGAGATGGTCGCGTACGGCGAGCAGGCCGCGGAGCGCGGCCTGAAGGCGGTCATCGCGGGTGCCGGCGGCGCCGCGCACCTGCCCGGGATGCTGGCGTCGGTGACGCCGCTGCCGGTGATCGGGGTGCCGGTGCCGCTGAAGTACCTGGACGGCATGGACTCGCTGCTCTCCATCGTGCAGATGCCCGCCGGCGTCCCGGTCGCCACCGTCTCGGTGGCCGGCGCGCGCAACGCGGGCCTGCTGGCGGTGCGCATCCTCGCCGCGCACGACACGGAACTGCTGGAGCGCATGCGGCACTTCCAGGACGAGCTGAACCAGCAGGCCACCGAGAAGGGCAAGCGCCTGCGTGCCAAGGTGGAGGGGTCGGCCGGTTTCGGTTTCGGAGGGAAGAAGTAGTCCATGGACCTGCTCGCACGCGCACAGGAGCTGCTCACCGCCCACCCCGTGGTGGACGGCCACAACGACCTCCCGTGGCGGTTGCGCGAGCAGGTCCGCTACGACCTCGACCGGCGTGACATCTCCGGCGACCAGTCCGCCCACCTGCACACCGACATCCCGCGGCTGCGGGCCGGCGGCGTCGGGGCGCAGTTCTGGTCGGTGTACGTCCGCAGCGACCTCGCCGGGGGCGACGCGGTCGTCGCCGTCCTGGAGCAGATCGACTGCGTGCTGCGCCTGGTCGACCGTCACCCCGACGCCCTGCGGCTCGCGGTGACGGCGGACGACATGGAGGCCGCCCGCGCCGAGGGGCGCATCGCCTCCCTCATGGGCGCCGAGGGCGGCCACAGCATCGCCAACTCCCTCGGTGTGCTGCGGATGCTGTACACGCTGGGCGTGCGCTACATGACGCTCACCCACAACGACACCATCGACTGGGCGGACTCGGCCACGGACGAGGCGCGGCACGGCGGACTGACCGCCTTCGGCGAGGAGGTCATCCGCGAGATGAACCGCCTCGGCATGCTGGTCGACCTCTCCCACGTCTCCCCCGGCACGATGCGGGCGGCACTGCGCGTCAGCGAGGCCCCGGTGATCTTCTCGCACTCCTCCTCGCGCGCCGTCTGCGACCACGTCCGCAACGTCCCGGACGACGTCCTGGAGCAGCTGCCCCGCAACGGGGGCGTCGCGATGGCCACCTTCGTGCCGCAGTTCATCCTGCCGGCCGCCGCCGGGTGGATCGTCGGCGCGAACGAGAACATGGCGGCCCACGGCCTGCACCCGCTCGACCAGTCCCCGGAGGCCCTGGCCGTCCAAGAGGCCTACGCGGCCGAGCACCCCCGGCCGCTCGCGGACATCGGCACCGTGGCGGACCACCTGGACCACATGCGCGAGGTCGCCGGCGTCGACCACCTCGGCCTCGGCGGCGACTACGACGGGGTCGCCCACCTCCCCGAGGGGCTGGGCGACGTCTCGGGCTACCCGCGGCTGTTCGCCGAACTCCTGCGCCGCGGCTGGTCCGAGGACGACCTCGGCAAGCTCGCGTGGCGCAACGCGGTCCGGGTGCTGCGCGACGCCGGGTCGGTGGCGGCGGGGCTCGCGGGCAAGCGCGGCCCCTCCACCGCCTCCATCGAGGACCTGGACGGCTGAGCGTCCGGTGACCGCCCCCGGCCCGGCGTACGCGCGCCGCCGGGTCAGCGGCGCAGGCGGCTCCACGGGGTGAACGTGAAGACCGCACCGCCGAGGAGGAGCACCGTCCCGGCAACGAGGGCGAGGGCGTGCAGGGCGGCCCGGTCGGACGAACCGGTGGCGGCGAGGCCGCCAGAGGTGGTGCCCGTGCCGCCGGACGTGCCCGACGTGCCGGACGACCCGCCGGAGCCGCCGGTGATGCCGCCCTCCTGGCCGGTGACGTCCAGGGTCAGCGAGACGTCGGGGTCCTCGGTGGGGGTGCAGGTCGTGGTGGTGCCCAGGGCCTCGACGGTCAGCACGCCCGGGGTGAGGGTGGCCCGCCCGTCGTGGGCGGGTGTGTAGGTGCCGGTGAGGTCGGGGATCTCGATGGGGTCGCCGGCCTTGACGGGGTCCTCGTTGGTGGGGCCCTCGACGGCGACCTCGCCCTGGTCGGCGCCGCCGACCACGACCTTCATGGAGGGCTTGACGGAGTCGGCGGGTATGTCGGCCGGGCTGTCCATCACGGACTTCCCGAAGTGGACGACCAGGTCGTAGGCGCCGCCCTTCTCCTCGGCGTCGATCCGCACCGGCGAGACCGCGCTCCTGTCGCCGATCGGGGTCTTGCAGGCGTAGGAGACGTCGACCTCCTCGCCGGTGTGGGAGGTTCCGCCGGTGGAGGTGCCGCTGGGCGTGGTGGTCGGGGTCGTGGTGGGCGTCGTGGTGGGGGTGCTGCTCGGGGTGGTCGTGGGGGTGGTCGTCGGGGTGCCGGAGCCCCTGCCGTCCGCGGTCACCTTGATCGTCACGGCGACGGGGACGTCCTCGCTGGGCACGCAGGTGGTGTCCGTGGAGAAGGCGTTGATCGCGTAGCCGCCGGGGGTGAGCGTCACGTCGCCGGGTGCGGTGAGCTTGAGCGTGCCCTTCATGTCGGAGAGCTTCATCTCGCTGTTCTTGGGGATCGCCGGGTTCTCGCGCGGTCCCTCGACGGCGAGCGTGCCGTTCTGGGCGCCGGCGACGGTGACCTCGCCGGAGGGCTTGACGCTGTTCGCGGGGAGGTCGATCAGGTCCGGGTTCTTTGAGGCGGCCTGGGTGAACTTCCAGACCACCTCGACCTCGTCGCCCACCACGGCGGTGGCGGGCGCGGTGACGTCGGCGTTGGTGGTGCCGTCGACCTTGGGCAGGCCGGACGCCGCGGGCGGGGTGCACTCGGTGGCGTACGCGACCTCGGCGGCCGCCGC
Source organism: Streptomyces sp. NPDC008238 (assembly GCF_042956445.1). Lineage (NCBI taxonomy): Bacteria > Bacillati > Actinomycetota > Actinomycetes > Kitasatosporales > Streptomycetaceae > Streptomyces > Streptomyces sp. NPDC008238. The sequence goes on from NZ_JBIBGK010000010.1 coordinate 55,649, forward strand.
CGGTAGGGCCGCGGCGAGGACGCCCGCACCGCTGAGCATCAGGGCGAGGCCGACGGCGGTGGCGGCCCGGGATCGTCGGTTGGTCACGAGGGTCCTTTCGTGGCGGTGGGCGGTGCCGTCCGCCCTGGGGATGCCCTCAGCGGTGCGGTGCTGCGGCTGGTGGTCGTGGGTGAACCACGGCAGGACGGGTGCGTAGCCGGGCGGCGGGCCCGCCGGGCCGGGGGCACGCGGGCGGACCCGGTCGACGACGGCCATGCCGAGCCGGAAGAGCGCGGCGGGCACGACGAGGCAGAGCAGGAGCCAGAAGAGGGTCACGCCCCAGGGGCGCGGGACGTCCCAGCCCTCGGTGACCAGGACCCTTCCCCCGTGCTCCAGGGTCACGGTGTAGTCGCCGTGGGCGCCGGCCGCCAGCTCCACGGGCAGTTCGACCCGGGCCTTCGCGCCGGGCCGTACGGTGCCGCGCCAGGTGCGCTCCTCCCACTGCGGGCCGAAGAGCCCGTGCGAGGTGCCGACCCGGAAGACGGGGTCCTCCACCGGGCCCGAGCCCAGGTTGCCGACGGTGAGCACCAGGCGCCGGCCGGGCGGCGCGCCGAACCAGGTGAGCAGGCCGCTCGAGCCGTCGAGCCGGGCGGTGAGCACGGCGAGCCGGCCCGTGCCGGTCCGCTCGGGCAGCGGGGCGGTGCGGTGGCCGGCGACCACGAAGGGCGCGTCCACCACGGTGTGCGCGCCGGTGACGGTGGCGACGTGGACGACGCAGGGACAGGGCTCGGGCGGCTCCGCCACGGGCATCGCCCGGCGGAAGGCGCCGCGGGCGTCGGTGGTGACGGCCCGGCCGTACGCGTTGGCGCAGGAGTTGGTGCCGCCGATCGCGTTCTGGCCGCAGATCAGCAGCGTCAGGAGGGCGCCGGGCCGCCAGCCGGTACCCCGTACGGTGATGTCGCCGCCGACGCCGGCCTCCCCGGGGACGACGGTCACCGCCGGGCCGGGGGCCGCCGCGGCGGAGACGGGGGCGTTCGCGAGGAGCAGCGCGAGCAGGCAGAGGGCTGCCGCCGGGATGCGGTGGGCGGACCGTCGCATGGGCCTCACGCCGTCCTGCCGCCGACGGTCGCGCCCGTGGCGCCGGGGTCGTCGGGTCCGCCGCCCGCGCGGGCCGCGAGGTCGGTGCCGCCGGGCGGATACGGGTGCTGCCGCGCCGCCGGGTCCGGCTCCCCCGCCCGGCGCCGCCTGCGGATCCGCACCAGCAGGAGGACCAGGCCCCCGAGGAGGGCCAGGGCGAGGCCCACCGCCGCCCAGGCGGTGCAGGGGGTGTCGGCCGAGATGCCGTAGTCGGAGTGCACGTTGTAGTCGCCCGGGGTCAGGGTGATCTGACCGGGCGCGGTGACCGCGAAGGTGCCGGTGATGGTGAAGTCCGGGAACTGGGCACCGGCCGGGATGACCGGGTTCTCCTTGGGGCCGACGAGGGTGAGCTCCTGCGTCTGCGCCGCCGAGCCTCACCTTGACGGTCGGGGTGATCTGGTCCTCGGGGATGGGGAGGTTGAAGGAGCTGGTGTTGGCCATCGGGCCGTCCAGCACGTAGGTGACGGTGACCGTGTCGCCTACCTGCGGCGTCGTGTCGCTGACCGAGATGCCGGCGACGGTCGGCCCGTCGAACGGCGGGATGCCGGAGATGCCGGGCGGTACGCAGTGCACCTGGAAGGTGGAGGTCGCCGCGGCGACGGGCCCCGAAAGGAGGGTCCCGCCGCCCAGCACGAGGGCGAGCGCCCCGAGGACGGCGGCAGACCTCCGTCTCCATAAGGTGCCTTTTCGAGGAATGGCGATCATTTTGCACCTCTTGATCACTTTTCTGGCACAGAGTCCCCTCTGTACCGACGACGGACATTGACGTCCGGCGATCAAGAGAAGTCAATGCGAAAGCCTGACCGAATTTGACGGATCGTCAGATACGGTGCCCCGGACGGCGGGTCAGCCACAGCAACCCTGCCGCACCCACGAGCAGGACGGTTCCGCCGAGGGTGCCGAGGGCGACCGCGCCGTCCTCGGGTCCGGTCTGCGGCAGGGACTCGCCGCCGGAACTCCCGGACCCGCCCGAACCGCCCGAACCCCCCGAACCGCCGGACGCGGAGCCGCCCTTGGAGCCGCCCGCCGCCGTGACGTCGAGGGTCAGCGAGGGCCCCGGGGCGTTCCCCGGGGTGCAGGTCGTCGTCGTGCCGAGGGCCTTGATGGTGAGCACCCCCGCGGTGAAGGTGACCTTGCCGCTCCCGCGCGGGACATAGGTGCCCGACAGGTCGTTGATCTTGATCGGGGTGTTGGCAGGCACGATCTCGGCGTTCGCCGGGCCCGAGACCTTGAGCGACCCGCGGTCGGCCCCGCCCAGGGTGATGACGGCGCTCGGGTTCATGGCGCCCTTCCCCAGGTCGACGGGGCTGGAGGACACGCCCTTGCGGAAGGACATCACGATCCGGTAGCCGGACCCCGACCTGGCGGCGGTGATGTCGATGGGCGAGACGGCGCTCTTGTCGCCGATCGGGGTCTTGCAGTCGTACGTGACGTCCACGACCTTCGCGTACGCGGCCGGGGCGGCGCCGAGGACGACCGCCGCCGCGACGGCGACGACGGCCGGCACCGCGGCCGCCGCCGCTTTGCGCTTGGGGAGCGACACCGGATGTCTCCCTTCCCCCAGAAGTTACTGACGATCCCTCAGATATGGCGCGACCGTACGCCCGTGGGGGAAAGAGGGGAAGGGATGCGGCTCAGGCGGGGGCCGCGACCTCGGCCCAGACCGTCTTGCCCGGCCGGCCGTCGGCGTGGCGCACGACCCCCCAGTCCAGGCAGAGCCGCTGCACTATGAACATCCCGTGCCCGCCGGGCCGTCCGGCCCGGTGCGGGGTGCGCGGAGAGGGGCTGCCGGAGCCGCCGTCGGCGACCTCCAGCCGCAGCGCCTTCGCGTGCCGGAACAGCCGGAGCTCCTCCGGGCCGCCCGCGTGCAGGCAGGCGTTGGTCACCAGCTCGGACACCACCAGCAGGACGTCCTCGGCGGCCGCACGGCGGTCCGCGGTGTCGGCCGGCAGCCAGCCCCAGTCGTGGAGGGCCCGGCGCGTGAAGTCACGGGCGCTGGGCACCACGCCGGCCACGTCGGTGAGCGACAGCCGACGTGCCTCGCCGTCCTGTCGGGCCTGACCGCGCGTCGGCTCTGCCGCACCGCCCGGGTCCGGGCCGCGGTCGTCGGCCGCAGGGGGCCGGGTGGTGCTCATCAGCGCCTCCACTCACCGATGTCCGCCAGTGTCCGAAGTGATCCCCAGGTCTCTCCTGCCCGGGCCGCTCCCGTGAACACCTCCGGACGTGGACGAAACAGGGCGTGCCGCGGCACCCCCCGTGGGGGCCGCCGCGAAGGGTCACTCCTCGAGTGCGTCGTCCAGGGTGTCGTGGACGGTGAACACGGCCTCGGCGCCGGTGATGGCGAAGACCTTGGCCACGGCCGGCTTCATCCCGGCCAGATGGACCGCACCGCCCGCCGCCTCGGCCTTCAGCCGGGTGCCGAGCAGGACGTTGAGGCCCGTGGAGTCGCAGAACTCCAGATGCGTGCAGTCGACCACGAGGGTGCCGAAGCCGTCCTCGATCAGGGTGTCGAGCGGTTCGCGCAGCAGGTCGGCGGTGTGGTGGTCGAGCTCACCCGCCGGCGCCACGACCGCCTTCGTGCCGTAGCGCTGCACGGAAACGTGCAGCCGGTCACGCCCGGCCGTGTCGACCATCTCGCGGTCCATGCACACTCCTCCCGGACGACTCGGAGATCCGCACCTCGCACCCTACGCGCTTCCTGACCTGGGTGGTAGTCGCTCCGGCGGTCCGGAGATCGATGTCCGCCGGGTTGCAATATCCCCGCCGGACGGGGTAGGCGTTGAGTGTGGGCTGAATTTCACGCTCCGCTTGCCCTGCCGCCGCACCCGAGGGAGGAGAGCATGGCATCCCGGCTCGACGCGCACGACGCGTCGGCGACCACCGAGGCCGGCGTCCACGAGGAACACGGAACACCGGAGGGCCTGGAGGACCTCCCGGAGATCCCGCCCTTCGACGAAGTGGGCCCGGTGGACGCGCGGGCCCTGTCCAAGACGCTCTTCCAGCGACTGGAGACGCTGGAGGAGGGCACCCATGAGTACAGCTACGTGCGGAACACCCTGGTCGAGCTCAACCTGGCCCTGGTGAAGTTCGCCGCCTCCCGGTTCCGCTCCCGCAGCGAGCCGGTCGAGGACATCATCCAGGTGGGCACGATCGGCCTGATCAAGGCCATCGACCGCTTCGAGCTGAGCCGCGGGGTCGAGTTCCCCACCTTCGCCATGCCGACCATCATCGGCGAGATCAAGCGCTTCTTCCGCGACACCTCCTGGTCCGTGCGGGTCCCGCGGCGGCTGCAGGAGCTGCGGCTGGACCTGGCCAAGGCGGGTGACGAGCTCGCGCAGCAGCTGGACCGCGCGCCGACCGTCGGCGAGCTGGCCGACCGGCTGCAGATCAGCGAGGCCGAGGTCGTCGAGGGCATGAGCGCGAGCAACGCCTACACCGCGAGCTCGCTGGACGCCCAGCCCGAGGAGGACGACTCCGAGGGCGCGCTCGCCGACCGCATCGGGTACGAGGACCACGGTCTGGAGGGGATCGAGTACGTGGAGTCCCTCAAGCCGCTGATCGCCGAGCTCTCGGCGCGCGACCGGCAGATCCTCTCGTTGCGCTTCGTGGGCAACATGACGCAGTCCGAGATCGGCACCGAGCTGGGCATCTCCCAGATGCACGTGTCGCGGCTGCTCAGCCGCACCCTCGCGCGTCTGCGGCGGGGCCTGCTCGTGGAGGAGTGACCCGCCTCCCTCCCCCGGAAACGGCGCGACGGGCCCGGTGAGAGTTCTCTCACCGGGCCCTTCACGTGCTCAGGACGGGCAGGCGGGGGAAGGCTGTGTACTCGATGTCGGCGCTGCCGGTGATCGTCTCGGACGCCGTCCCGCCCGGCGCGACCGAGGACGGCGCGGGCACGACCCGGCCGAGCGGCCGGGCCCCGTCACCGGCGCCGGAGGCCGGTGCCGCCGTGACGCACGGGGCCGTGCCGAAGGGGGCCGTGGCCGCCAGGGACAGCAGGGCCCCGGTCAGCACCCGTCGACGTCTCGATCCCGAACGTCCAGCACCGGTGCGGCCGCGTCCGCCCGCGCCTGGCGGGGGTCAGAGCGATGCGCGTACCCCGCGCCGCCATACGGCGGACACCAGCGGCACACCGGGCCGGTAGGCGAGGTGGACGTGCGACGGGGCGTCCAGCACGACCGCGTCGGCCCGCGCGCCGGGGGCGAGCCGTCCGACGTCGTCCCGGCGCAGCGCCTGCGCGCCGCCCAGGGTCGCGGCCCGCACGGCCTCGTCGGGGGTCATGCCCATGTCCCGCACGGCGACGGCCACGCAGAAGGGCATCGAGCTGGTGAAGGAGGATCCGGGGTTGCAGTCCGTGGACAGCGCGACCGTCGCGCCCGCGTCGATCAGCCGCCGCGCGTCGGGGTAGACGGCGCGGGTGGAGAACTCGGCGCCGGGCAGCAGCGTGGCCACCGTGCGGCTGTTCGCGAGCGCGTCCACGTCGGCGTCCGTGAGGTGGGTGCAGTGGTCGGCGGAGGCCGCGTCCAGCTCCACGGCGAGCTGCACGCCCGGGCCGTGGCCGAGCTGGTTGGCGTGCACCCGCGGGACCAGGCCGCGGGCGGCGCCGGCGGTGAGGACGGCGCGCGCCTGGTCGCCGTCGAAGGCGCCGCGCTCGCAGAAGACGTCGACCCAACGGGCGTACGGGGCGCAGGCGTCGAGCATGGGGCCGGTCACCAGGTCGACGTAGCCGGCCGGGTCGTCGGCGTACTCGGGGGCCACGATGTGCGCGCCGAGGAAGGTCACCTCGTCGGCGTGGTCGCCCGCGATGCGCAGGGCGCGGGCCTCGTCGTGCGGGGTGAGGCCGTAGCCGGACTTGGTCTCGATGGTGGTGGTGCCCTGGCGCAGGGCCTCGGCAACGTAGCGGGCGACGTTGGCGTGCAGTTCCTCGTCGCTCGCCGCGCGGGTGGCGGCGACGGTGGTGCGGATGCCGCCCGCCGTGTACGCCCGGCCGGACATGCGGGCGTTGAACTCCTGGGTGCGGTCCCCGGCGAAGACCAGGTGCGAGTGGGAGTCGACGAAGCCGGGGACGACCGCCCGTCCGGCCGCGTCGTACGACTCGTCCGCGGCGGGCGCCGCCGCACGGGGGCCGACCCAGGCCACGTGCTCGCCGTCGATGACGACGGCGGCGTCCTCCAGCAGCCCGAGCGGGCCCTCCCCGAGCGCCGGGTCGTTGGTGACCAGGCTGCCGATGTTGGTGATGACGCTGCTGCTCATGACGGGTTTCCTTCGGCGGCGGGGACGGCGGAGATCGCGGCGGTCAGTGCGGCCCCGACGTCGTGGACGAGCTGGTGCACGCCGTCGCGGACGACGTGCCGGCCGCCGACCACCGTGTGGCGGACGTCGGCCCCGGTGGCCGCGAAGACGGCGGTCTCGGCGCCGAGCCGGGCGGGGGGTCCGGCGGTGCGCGGGCTGTCCAGCGCGATCGTGGTGAAGTCGGCGAGCGCGCCCGCCTCCAGCCGCCCGGCGTCGTCCCAGCCGAGTGAGGCGTGGCCGTCGGCGGTGGCGGCGCGCAGCAGCTGGGCGGCGGTCCAGTGGCCGCGGGTGCGGGTGCGCAGCCGCTCGTCCAGCTCCATGGCCCGCGCCTCCTCGAACAGGTCGATCACCGCGTGGCTGTCGCTGCCGAGGCTGAGCGGGCTGCCCGCCTCCTGCACCCGGCCGGCCGGGCCGATTCCGTCGGCGAGGTCCCGTTCGGTGGTGGGGCACATGCACACCGTGGTGCCGGAGCCGCCGAGCAGCGCGACGTCCTCGTCGGTGAGGTGGGTGGCGTGCACGGCCGAGGTGCGCGGGCCGAGCACGCCGTGGTCGGCGAGCAGCCGGGTGGGCGTGACGCCGTACGCCGCCTGGCAGGCCTCGTTCTCGGCGGGCTGCTCGGACAGGTGGACGTGCAGCGGCGCCTGGCGCTCCTCGCCCCAGCGCACGACGGTCGCCAGCTGGTCCGCCGGGACCGCGCGCACCGAGTGGACGGCCGCACCGATCCGCGCGTGCGGCCGGTCGGTGAGGGCGGAGGCCCGCTCGGCCCAGGCCTCGGCGTCGCCGTCGCTGAAGCGCAGCTGGTGCGGTTCGGGGGCGGCGCCGAAGCCGGAGGAGAGGTAGACGGTGTCGAGCAGGGTGATCCGGATGCCCGCCTCGGCGGCGGCGGCGATCAGCGCCTCGCCCATGGCGTTGGGCTCCTCGTAGGGGCCGCCGCCGGGCCGGTGGTGGACGTAGTGGAACTCGCCGACGCAGGTGATGCCGGCCAGCGCCATCTCCGCGTACGTGGCGCGGGCGAGGTCGAAGTAGGTCTGCGGGGTCAGCGCGGCCGCCACCCGGTACATGACCTCGCGCCAGGTCCAGAAGGTGCCGCTGCCCTGCTGCACGGTGCCGCGCAGCGCCCGGTGGAAGGCGTGGCTGTGGGCGTTGGCCAGGCCCGGCAGGGTGAGCCCGCGCAGCGTCACCGCCCCGACGGGCGGCGCGGCGGCCCCGGTGCGCACGGCGGCGATCCGGCCGTCGGCGGCGGTGTCGAGGACCACGCCCCGTTCGACGCGGCCGCCCGTCCACGCGTACTCGGCCCAGTAGCTCTGCGGCGTCAGCGACACGCCAGGCCCTCCAGTACGTCGGCGAGTGCGGTCACCCCGGCCAGGCAGTCGTCCTCGGTGGCCGTCTCGGCCGGGGAGTGCGAGACCCCGGTGGGGTTCCGTACGAACAGCATGGCGGTCGGCACGGCCTCGGAGAGGATGCCGGCGTCGTGTCCCGCCCCGGTCGGCAGCACGGGGGCGTTCCCGAGCAGCTCGACCAGCTCGTCGCGCAGGCCGTGCGCGAACTCCACGACCGGGGTGAACGACTCCCGTGTGACCTGCACCCGGACGCCGTCGCGCGCGCCCCGCTCGACCGCGGCGCGCTCGATCTCGCCCACCACCTCGGCCAGGGTGGCCTCGTCGGCGGCGCGCGAGTCCAGCCAGCCGCGTACGAGGGAGGCGATGGCGTTGACGCCGTTGGGCTCGACGCCGACCTTGCCGAAGGTGGCCAGCGCCCCGGCGAGCCGGGCCTTCTTCCGGGCGGCCAGCACGGTGTTGGCGTAGGTCAGCATCGGGTCGCGGCGGTCCTCCAGGCGGGTGGTGCCCGCGTGGTTGGCCTCGCCGTGGAAGTCGAACCGCCAGCGGCCGTGCGGCCAGATGGCGGAGGCGACACCGACCGCGTGCGGGGTGTCGGCGAGGAAGCGGCCCTGCTCGACGTGGAGCTCGACGAACGCGCCGATGCGGGCGAGGCGTTCGGGGTCCGGGCCGATCGCCTCGGGGTCGTGGCCGGCGCGTTCCATGGCCTGGGCGAGGGTGACGCCGTCGCCGTCGCGCAGGGTGTGGGCCCTGTCGGGGGTGAGCTGTCCGGCGGTCAGCCGGGAGCCGACGCAGGCCAGTCCGAAGCGGGCGCCCTCCTCGTCGCCGAAGTTGACGACCGCCAGGGGCCTTGCGGGAGCGGCGCCACGGGCGCGCAGCTCGTCCAGCGCCGCGAAGGACGACACGACGCCCAGCGGCCCGTCGAAGGCGCCGCCGTCCGGCACCGAGTCCAGGTGCGAACCGGTGACGACGGCGTCCCCCGCGGCGGGGTCGCCCAGCCAGGCCCACTGGTTGCCGTTGCGGTCCAGCTCGTATGCCAGGCCCCGGCTCTCGGCCTGCGCCCGGAACCAGGCGCGGCAGTCGGTGTCCGCGCCGGTCCAGGCGTAGCGGCGGTAGCCGCCGGAGCCGGAGTCGCGGCCGATCGGCCGCAACTCCGTCCACATCTCGTGGAACGAGGAGGTCACGCCTCCCCGCCTTCCGCGCCCTCGCCGCCCTCGCGCATGGGCACGCGCACGCCGCGCTCGGCGGCGACCTCCTCGGCGCGCTCGTACCCGGCGTCGACGTGCCGGATGACGCCCATGCCGGGGTCGTTGGTGAGCACGCGGCGGATCTTCTCGCCCGCCAGCTTGGTGCCGTCGGCGACGGTGACCTGGCCGGCGTGGATCGAGCGGCCGATGCCGACGCCGCCGCCGTGGTGGATGGAGACCCAGGAGGCGCCGGAGGCGACGTTGACCATGGCGTTGAGCAGCGGCCAGTCGGCGATGGCGTCGGAACCGTCGAGCATGGCCTCGGTCTCGCGGTACGGGGAGGCCACCGAGCCCGCGTCGAGGTGGTCGCGGCCGATGACGACCGGCGCGGCGAGGGTGCCGTCGGCGACCATCTCGTTGAAGCGCTCACCGGCCTTGTCGCGCTCGCCGTAGCCGAGCCAGCAGATGCGGGCGGGCAGGCCCTGGAAGTGGACGCGCTCGCCGGCCATCTTGATCCAGCGGGCCAGCGACTCGTTCTCCGGGAAGAGCTCCAGGATCGCCTTGTCGGTCTTGGCGATGTCCGCCGGGTCGCCGGACAGCGCCGCCCAGCGGAAGGGGCCCTTGCCCTCGCAGAACAGCGGGCGGATGTAGGCCGGGACGAAGCCGGGGAAGGCGAACGCGCGCTCGTAACCGGCGAGCTGGGCCTCGCCGCGGATGGAGTTGCCGTAGTCGAAGACCTCGGCGCCGGCGTCCATGAAGCCGACCATGGCCTCGACGTGCTTGGCCATCGCCTCGCGCGCCCGCTGGGTGAACTCGGCGGGCTTCTCGGCCGCGTAGGAGGTCATGTCCGCGAAGTCGACGCCGATCGGCAGGTACGCCAGCGGGTCGTGCGCGGAGGTCTGGTCGGTGACGATGTCGATGGGCGCGTCCATCGCCAGCAGCTGCGGCACCAGTTCGGCGGCGTTGCCCAGCACGCCGATGCTGAGCGGCTTGCGCTGGTCGCGGGCCTCGGTGGCCAGGGCGAGGGCGTGCTCCAGGGAGTCGGCCCGCACGTCCAGGTAGCGGTGCTCGATGCGGCGCTCGATGGCGCGCGGGTCGACGTCGATGCAGATCGCGACGCCGCCGTTCATGGTGACGGCGAGCGGCTGGGCGCCGCCCATGCCGCCGAGACCGGCGGTGAGGGTGATGGTGCCGGCCAGGCTGCCGCCGAACTTCTTCTCGGCGACGGCGGCGAAGGTCTCGTAGGTGCCCTGGAGGATGCCCTGGGTGCCGATGTAGATCCACGAACCGGCCGTCATCTGGCCGTACATGGTCAGGCCCAGCGCCTCCAGGCGGCGGAACTCCTCCCAGGTGGCCCAGTCGCCGACGAGGTTGGAGTTGGCGATGAGCACGCGCGGCGCCCACTCGTGGGTCTGCATCACGCCGACCGGGCGGCCGGACTGGACGAGCATCGTCTCGTCCTGCTTGAGGCCCTGGAGGGTGCGCACCATCGCGTCGAACGACCGCCAGTCACGGGCGGCCTTGCCGGTGCCGCCGTAGACGACGAGCTTCTCGGGGTGCTCGGCGACCTCGGGGTCGAGGTTGTTCTGCAGCATCCGCAGCGCGGCTTCCTGCTGCCATCCCTGGGCGGTGAGCGCGCTGCCGCGCGGTGCGCGTACGGTCCTCGGTCCGGCACCGGTTCCGGTCATGCCCCTGCCTCCTCGTGACTGGATTGAGTCATTCACATCCTGGTCTGCTGAATAGCACTAGTCAACCGGGCCGTCGTACCTCCCCGCCACCACCGCCGCCCCGATGTGCCGCTGGACACCTCCCCCTTCCCGGCCCGCTCGTACCCGCCGGCCCCGCACGACGGCGCCCGGCGGCCACGGGACGCACGGGCGGCGTCCGGCACGGCCCCTGCCGCCACCGGGGCTAGCAGCGCGAGGCCGCACGGCCGCAGGCAAGGCCCTGAACGGCGTTCGGGCCGGCCGGGACCCGGGCCGGGCCGGCCGGCCACCCCGCGGGCGGCCTCCGGCACCCGCGGCACGCGCAGGCCGGTACAGGACCGACCTGGACGGATCCGGCGCCCGCAAGGGACGCCCCGCACGACTCGTAGGCCGCGACCGGCACCACCGTCGCGGGCGGAGGCGGGGAGCCTGCCCGTCGCGGTCCCGGGCTGACACGATGGCGGTATGACCGAGGAACCGGCGGCACGACGGGGACGGGCACTGCGCGCGGCGGTCGAACAGGGTCTGGTCGGCCCGGACAGACCCGTGGTCGGACTGCTCGACCTGGACGGCGTCCGGGCGGCCGCCGCCGAACTGCGGGCGGCCTTCGCGACGCCCGGGGTGGAGGTCACGCACACCTTCGCGGTCAAGGCGGCCTCCCTGGTGCCGGTGCTGCGGCTGCTGTCCGAGGAAGGCATTGGCGCGGAGGTCGCCAGCCCCGGCGAGCTGGCCCTGGCCCGGGCCGCGGGCGTACCCGCCGGGAGGATCGTGCTGGACTCCCCCGCCAAGACCCCGGACGAGCTGCGGGAGGCGCTCGCCCTCGGCATCGCCCTCAACGCCGACAACCCGCAGGAACTGGCCCGCCTGGACCGGCTCGTACCCCCCGGCACCACCGGCGCCCCGCTGGGCCTGCGGGTCAACCCCCAGGTCGGCGCGGGCAGCATCGGGGCGATGAGCACGGCCACCGCCACGTCGAAGTTCGGCGTCGCCCTGCGCGACGAGGGCGCCGCGGACTGGGTGGTCCGCGCCTACCTCGACCGGCCCTGGCTCACCCGGCTGCACACCCACACCGGGTCGCAGGGAGTGCCCCTGGAGCTGATGGCGGCCGGTGTCCGCGCCGCGTACGAGCTCGCCGAGCGGATCAACACGGCGGCCGGGCGCCGGCAGGTCACCACCCTCGACATCGGCGGCGGTCTGCCGGTCAACTTCGCCTCCGACGAGGTCCGGCCCGGTTTCCGCGCCTACGCCGACGCGCTCCGCGCCGCCGTGCCCGGGCTCTTCGACGGGCGGTACGCGCTGGTCACGGAGTTCGGTCGGTCACTGGTGGCCAAGCAGGGCACGATCCTGGCGCGCGTGGAGTACACCAAGTCCGCCGGGGGCCGCGCGATCGCCGTGACGCACGCCGGCGCCCAGGTCGCCACGCGCACCGTCTTCGCGCCCGGCGCCTGGCCGCTGCGGGTGCTGGCCCTCGATCCGCGGGGCCGCCCCAAGGACGGCGCCCCGGTCGTCCAGGACGTGGCCGGGCCGTGCTGCTTCGCGGGCGACCTCGTCGCGACGGCGCGCGAGCTGCCGCTGCTCGCGGAGGGCGACCTCGTGGCGCTGCCCGACACGGGGGCGTACTACTTCTCGACGCACTTCGCGTACAACTCGCTGCCCCGCCCGGCCGTCCACGGCTACTCCGGGCCCGACCCGGACTTCCGCACCCTGCGCCGCGCCCAGACCATCGAGGACCTCGTACGGGAGAGCGGCGGCTGAACCGGCCGGGCGCGGGACGACCGGCCCGCCCCGGCCGTCACCCGGACGGCTCAGTGGGCCGCCGCGGCCCGGCGGCGCGACGATCCGCCCGGACCGGCGTCGCCCGCGACCGGCCCGGTGGCCTCCTACCCGGGGACGGACGGGGCGGCGGGACCGCGTCCCGCGTGCTCGGGCCGGACCCACAGCAGCGTCTCGTGCGCCCGCTCCCAGCGTCCGAGCCATACGGCCTTGGCCCACAGCCCCGCCCCGGCACCGGCCAGCAGCATCCCCGCCGCCGCGGGCGCGGCGACGCCGGACGCGACGGCCACCGCGAACGCCCCGAGCAGCCACCAGCGCCGGGCCCGGGCCCAGGCGCGCGCGGTGACCCGGCGGTCCTGCAGGAAGGCGCCCCGGGGCGCGCGCTCGGCCGCCTCCGCCAGGGCCGTGTACCGCCCCCGGCGCACCAGGAAGGCCACCACCGCGGCGACCACGAAGAGCGCGGCCCCGCCCAGCACCCCGATCCGGCGGCCGGTCAGTCCGGGCACGAAGACCCCGACGCCCGCCGCCACGAGCCCCAGCCACCACAGCCGGCGCGCCGGTACCCGCACCAGGACCGCCACCCGCGCCAGCGCATACGCTCCCCGCACCACCGCTGCCTCCTCCACGGCTCGTTCCGAGTGTGCTGGGGAGGGAGGTTACTCACGGAACATCAAGATTCCGTGAGAAAGGACGCGGGACCGGCACCGCATGCGACCCCCGGGGCGCGGTGCTACCACTGAGAGCAGGGGCCAGAGGGGCTGGAGTGGTGCGTATGAACATCGTGGTCGACCTCAATCGCTGCCAGGCCTACGCGCAGTGCGCGTTCCTCGCTCCCGAGGTCTTCGAACTGCACGGCGAGGAGGCGCTGCTGTACGTCCCGGCCGTCCCGGAGGACCAGCAGGAGCGCGTCCACCGGGCCGCGGTGGCGTGCCCGGTGCAGGCCATCCTCGTGGGCGGGGCGGCTGGTGCCGATGTCCGATGAACTGCGCGACGGGCGCATCGTCGTCGTCGGCGCGTCCCTGGCCGGTCTGCGGGCCGCCGAGACGCTGCGCGACGAGGGGTTCGAGGGCTCGCTGACCCTGGTGGGCGACGAACCCCACCCGCCGTACGACCGGCCGCCGCTGTCCAAGCAGGTGCTGCTCGGCCGGGTGCCGGCGACGGGGACCGGGCTCCCCGCGCGCCGCCCGGTGGACGCGCGGTGGAAACTGGGCGTCGCCGCGACGGGCGTGGACGGGGCCGGCAAGCGGGTCTTCCTCGCGAACGGCGAGGAACTGCCGTACGACCGCCTGCTGATCGCCACCGGCACCCGTGCCCGCCCCTGGCCGAACCCCGCCGAGGCCGCGCTGGACGGGGTGTTCGCGCTGCGGACCAGCGACGACGCGGCCGGACTCGCGGAACGGCTGGACGCGGGGCCCCGGCGCGTGCTGGTGATCGGCGCCGGGTTCACCGGATCGGAGATCGCCTCCGCCTGCCGGGAGCGGGACATCCCGGTGACCGTGGTCGAGCGCGGCCCCGCGCCCCTGGTGGGCGCGCTCGGCGGGACGCTCGGCGCGGTCGCCGCGGAGATGCACCACAGGCACGGGGTGGACCTCCGCTGCGGAGTGCAGGTCACCTCTCTGGAGGGTGACGGCCGGCTGACCGGCGCCCGGCTCTCCGACGGGAGCACCGTCGAGGCGGACGTGGCGGTGGTGGCCCTCGGCGCCGTGCGCAACACCGAGTGGCTGGCCGATTCGGGCCTGGCCGCGGGCCCGCGCGGCGTGACCTGCGACGCCGGCTGCCGCGCCTTCAACATGTACGGCATCGTCACCGACGACGTGTTCGTCGCCGGCGACGTGGCGCGTTTCCCGCACCCGCTCTTCGGCTACCAGCTGATCGCCCTGGAGCACTGGGGCAACGCGGTCGCGCAGGCCGAGGTGGCGGCGCACAACATGGTCAGCGCGGGGCCGTTCCGGCGGCCGCACCTGGCGGTGCCGACCTTCTGGTCCAGCCAGTTCGGCCACAACATCAAGTCGGTGGGCGTGCCCACCTACTCCGACCAGGTCGTCGTCGCCCAGGGCTCGCTGCGCGAGGCGCGGCTGGTCGTCGTCTACGGCTACAAGGGCCGCATCACGGCCGCGGTGTCGGTGAACCGGGCCAAGTGGCTGGACTACTACCAGAACCTGATCGAGACGGCCGCGCCGTTCCCGCCCGAGCCGGGGGCCGCCGACCGGACCGCCCCGATGATCCCCCTGCCGTCCGACGTGCCCGACCCCGCGGTGCTCTCGCACGGCCCGACGGTCGCCCTCACCGGTCATCTGCCGGACCGGCGCCTGACCCTGGTGCGCCCCGGCGGCTGAGGCCGCCGCCCACCGCCTGGCCGACGGGCCGTGGCAGGACGCCGCGGCCCACGACGACGAGGAGCCCCCGCGCATGGCTGCGGACACGCTGTTCCGGAGGATCACCGACTACGCCAGCCGGCCCGATCCGTACCCGCTCTACGCCGAACTCCGCGAGAGCAAGGTGGCGCCGCAGGACGACGGCAGCTACCTCGTCGGCACGTACCACGAGATCACGGCCCTGCTCCACGACCCGCGGATCAGCTCCGACCGGCGCCACCGCAGCGATCCGGAGGAGGTCCGGCTGGCCGGCGAGCTGGCGCCGTCCTTCATCGGCCTCGACGACCCCGAGCACGACCGGCTCCGCCGCACCACGATGCGGCCCTTCGGCCCGCCGCACACCCCCGGCCGGGTCGACGCCATGCACGGTGAGATCGTCCGCATCGCCGACGGACTCGTCGCCGGGCTCCGCGGCAAGGAGCGCATCGACGTCGTCGACGACTTCGCCTACCCGCTCCCCGTCACCGTGATCTGCCGCCTGCTGGGGGTGCCCCGGGAGGACGAGCCGAAGTTCCGCGGCTGGTCCGACGCGATCGTCGGCGGACTGGACCTCAACCCCGACGAGGACCCCACCGAGCGCACGCAGGCGGCCACCGAGGCCCGCCGGGCGATGGGGGTCTACCTGGGCGGGCTGGCCGAGGAGCGGCGCGGCAAGCCCTCCGACGACCTGCTGTCGGCCTTCGTCAACGACCAGGACCCGGCCGGCGGGCTGAACCGGATCGAGCTGATGGTCACCTCGGTGCTGCTGCTCGTCGCCGGGCACGAGACCACCGTCAACCTGATCACCAACGGCATGCTCACCCTGCTGCGCCGGCCCGACCAGCTGGAGTTGCTGCGCGGCGAACCAGCCCTGATGCCGCGGGCGGTGGAGGAACTGCTGCGCTTCGAACCGCCCGTGCAGATGCTGCCCCAGCGCACCCCGCTGGTCGACGTCGAGATCGCCGGGGTCACCGTGCCCAAGGGGGCGCCCCTGGTCCTGGTGCTCGCCTCCGGCAGCCGCGATCCGCGGCGGTTCCACGACCCCGACCGGTTCGACCCGCGGCGCACGGACAACCAGCACCTGGGCTTCGGCAGCGGCGTGCACAGCTGCTTCGGGGCGCCGCTCGCCCGGCTGGAGGCGCAGATCGCCCTCACGGCCCTGCTGCGCGACCTGGACGGCCTGCGGCTGGTGGAGGACCCGCCGCCCTACCGGCGCAGCCCGGTGCTGCGCGGTCCCCGCCATCTCCTCGTCGCGCACGACGGGACGGGCGCCTGACCGCGGCCCGTCACCGGGGCCGGGGACGGGCCGGGGGCGGGTCACTCCACGAACAGGCCCTGCGCCGCGGCCTTGGTGTCGAACTCCTCCAGCCGCGCCTGCGCGTCCGGCAGCCCGTCGCACATGGCCTCCAGCAGGACCCGCCCGAGCAGCATCGGCGCGCACGCCGTGTCGAAGGCGAGCCCCGTGCCGACGGCCGCCGGGAGGAGGACGTCGGAGTGGGCGGCGACGGGCGCGAAGGCGCTGTCGGCGACGGTGACGACGGTGAGCCCGGCGGAGCGGGCGTACTCCAGGGCCTCGACCACCTCGCGCGGGTGCCGGGGCAGCGCGAAGCACAGCAGGGCGCTCGCCCCGGCCCGTACGGCCGCGTCGACGCGGTCGGCGAGCATGCTGCCGCCCTCGTCGAGGAGCCGGACGTCGGGGTGCACCTTGGCCGCGAAGTAGCCGAAGCCCCTGGCCTGGGCGGCCGCGGCGCGCAGGCCCAGCACGGGCAGCGGCCGGGACGCGGCGAGCAGGGCGCCCGCGCGGGCGACGGGCGCGGGGTCGGCGAGCAGCGCGGCCAGGTGCCGCAGGTTCTCGATCTCGGCCTGCACGGCTTCCTGGTACTCGTTGTACGTGTCGCCGGCCGGCCGGCCCGGGGGCACCGCGGCGGGGGCGACCTCGCGCAGGTGGCGGCGGAGCGCGGGGTAGCCGTCGAAGCCGAGCGCGACCGCGAAGCGGGTCACGGAGGGCTGGCTGACCCCGGCCAGTTCGGCGACCTCGACGCTGGACAGGAACGGCGCGTCGGCGGCCCGCCGCACGAGGCAGTGGGCGATGCGGCGCTGGGTGGGCGTGAGCCGGTGCGCTTCGAACAGCTTCACCAGGCGCGCCGACGCGCTGTCGGTCCCGTCGGCCGCGGTGGCGTTGTCGGTGGCCATGACGCCCTCTCCGCTCGGCTATTCATGTGCCGATGACTCTGCATGATTCTATGCAGGACGGCAAGGCGGCCCCGCTCACGCGGGCGGCAGCAGCTTCTTCTGCGGTTTGCCCATCGCGTTGCGCGGCAGTTCGGTCAGGAAGCGGACCTTGCGGGGGCGCTTGTGCACCGACAGGTGCCCGGCCACGAAGTCGATCAGCTCGCGCTCGCCGACCCCGTCCGCCACCACGTAGGCCACGATCTCCTGGCCGAGGTCGGCGTGCGGGGCGCCCACGACGGCCGCCTCGCGCACCGCGGGGTGGTCCAGCAGGGCGTTCTCCACCTCGCCCGCCCCGATGCGGTAGCCGCCGGACTTGATCAGGTCGGTGGAGGCCCGCCCGACGATCCGGTGCATGCCGTCCGGCTCGATCGCCGCGATGTCACCGGTGCGGAACCAGCCGTCCTCGGTGTACGAGGCGGCGGTCGCCTCCGGCCGCCCCAGGTAGCCGTCGAAGAGCGTGGGGCCGGTGAGCTGCAGCTCGCCGATCTCCGCGCCGGGCTCCGCCGCGATCCGGGTGCGGATCCCCGGCAGCGGCAGCCCGACCGAGCCGGGGCGCCGCTCACCGTCCGCCCGGGTGCTCACCGTGATCAGGGTCTCCGTCATGCCGTAGCGCTCGACCGGCCGCTGCCCGGTCAGCGCCGCCAGGTCCCGGAAGACCGGCGCGGGCAGCGGCGCGCTGCCGGAGACCAGCAGCCGGGCGCCGCTCAGCGCCCTGGCGGAGTCCGGGTCCGCCGCGACCCGGCCCCAGACGGTCGGCACGCCGAAGTACAGGCTGCCGCCGGCCGCCGCGTACGCCTGCGGGGTGGGCCGGCCGGTGTGGACCAGGCGGCTCCCGGTGCGCAGCGCGCCGAGCACGCCGAGCACCAGACCGTGCACGTGGAACAGCGGGAGCCCGTGGACGAGGGTGTCCTCCGCGGTCCACCCCCACGCCCCGGCGAGGGCGTCCAGGTCGGCGGCGACCGCCCGGCGCGACACGAGCACGCCCTTGGGCGCCCCGGTGGTGCCCGAGGTGTACAGGACGAGGGCCGTGGTGTCCGGGTCCGGCTCCGGGCCGTCCCAGGACCCGCGCTCGGTGAGGACGGCCGGGGGTACCTGCACGGCTCCGGAGTCGCGCAGGATGTGGTCGCGCTCGGCCGGACCCGCGTCGGGCGGCACGGGGACGACGGGGACGCCCGCGAGGAGGCCCCCGACGACCGCCGCGACCGTCTCCAGGGACGGCGTCGCGTGCACCGCGACCGCCGGGGCACCTGCGACACATGCCGCGAAGGCACCCGCGGCGCCGAGCAGTTCCTCGCGTGAACAGGGGCGTCCGTCGACGGTGACCGCGTCGGGGCGGTCGGACGGGGCGTGGTGGAGGGCGGTCAGCAGGCGCGGCGCGTGTCCGGTCACGGGACGACCCTACTGGGGCGATCCCCGGGAAGGTTCGGGGGTTTCCCCCAGTGCCACGGGGCCGCCGGGTCCGTACGGTGGCGTCATGGACGCCCGTGACCCTGAGCTCAAGAAGGAATTCGCCGCCACCCTCCAGGCGCGCAAGGACCTGGGGGAGGAGTACGAATCCGCCCTCATCGACTCCTTCCTGGAGAAGATGGACCGGCGCATCGACTCCCAGGTCGAGCGGCGGGTGCGTCGTGAACTGGCCGAGAACCAGACGGCGTTCGCCCGAGCCGGACGCCGGGTCGGCCCGGAGGCGCGCGGCCACGGCGGCAGCCGTTTCGGCGCCCGCTACGGCTTCGGCGCGTTCTCCCTGATCATGGCCATCCCGCTGTCCGCCATCGCGGCCGACAAGGCCGACCTGCCCGGGCTGCTCGTCGCGTGGGTCGGCATCGTCGCCGTCAACGCGGCCCACTCGCTGGGGTGGCTCCTCCACGAGCGGGGCACTTCCCCGCGCCGCGACAAGGACCAGGACGCCTGGGAGGACTGACGGCCTGACGGCGGCGAGCGCTCCCCGCACGCGTGGGGGGCGCACGGCACGACACACGGGTGGCCGCCCGCGCGCCCGGCTCCCCCGCCGTTCGGGGCGTGGGGGAGAACGTTCGAAGAGCGCGGCGGCCCGTTCCAGGAGCGTGGCAGGGGCGGCTGCGGTCGCGGATGCCGCGGTTACCGCGGCGACCGCGGATACGGACGGGTACCTGCGACGGTGAGGAGTTGCGGTGGTCGATCCCATGCCAAGGACGGTAGGCGGAACGCCGCCGACAAGATGATCTTGCTCAAATCCTGTGGACGACCCGTAGGTTGTGGACAACCCCGTCACCCGAAAGACGTCACAGCGGGCAGGACGACCGCCCCGACAACCCGGCCGGCCCGCCGCTACGCCGTGAGCAGTGCGACGACGCGGCGGGCCGCGCTCTCGTCGCGGGCCGCGGCGAAGGGCAGCGGCCCCGCGGCCATGCGGAACGGCAGCCCGTCCGCGCCGAGCACCGTACCGCCCGCCTCGGCGACCAGCAGGATCCCCGGGGAGTGGTCCCAGGGGTTGTCGTAGGCGTAGGTGGCCGCGTCGAGCCGCCCGAGGGCGACGTCGAGGTAGTCGCAGCCGGCGGAGCCGCTCGCCCAGGGCTTGACCCCGTGTGCCGCCCCCGTCTCGTACAGCCGCCGGTGCTGGTCGGCCGTGAGGTGCGCGGGCCGGGCGCCGGCCACCAGCAGCACCTCGTCCGCGTCCCGCGCGCCGCCCGCGGCCAGGCGCAGCGGCCGGCCCCCGGCGTACGCGCCCTCGCCGCGCCGGGCGGTGGCGAGGACCCCGTCGACCGGCCGGTACGTCCAGGAGGCCAGCAGCTCACCGCGGGCGGCGAGGGCGACCTGGGTGACGAACGAGGAGTCGCCGCGGACGAAGTTGGAGGTGCCGTCGACCGGGTCGACGATCCAGACCGGATCGTCGCCCAGCAGCGCCCCGAGCAGCGCGGGGTCGGCGTGCACGGCCTCCTCGCCGATGACGGCCGAGCCCGGCAGCAGGCGGGTGAACGTGCGGGTGAGGCGTTCCTCGATGCGGCGGTCGGCGACCGTGACGAGGTCCAGGGGGCCCTTCTTCTCGTCGACGTCGCCCTCGGCGAGACGGCCGAAGCGGGCGAGCGCCTCCTCGTCGGCCGCGGTGCGTATGGACTCCTCGACGGCTGCGAACGTCTGCGCGCTGATCACGGCGGCCACTCAACCAGAAGAGCGGTCCGCGCGGGGGCGCGGACCGCTCTTCCACAGATAGCGCGGGAACCGCCGCACCCCCGGTCACCCGGGGGGCGGGACGACGGCGGTCCCCGCGAGGGACGCGGGCCGGATCAGGGCCGGGCCACGCGTCCTTGGGGTCACCATGGAGGTCCGGGAGCCGCTCCGGAGGTCCTTGGCGCCACATCCGTGGTGTCGGCCGGGCGACCGGTGTGCCGTCCGCCGACATCCACCAATGTGCCGGAGCCGTGTTAAATGCGTGCTGCGGACACGTGACGCCGGTGTACCACTTCCGCGAACCCGCGGCGGACCCTCCCGGGATCGCCCGGGACCGCCCGGGAC
This sequence comes from Streptomyces sp. NPDC008238, assembly GCF_042956445.1. Lineage (NCBI taxonomy): Bacteria > Bacillati > Actinomycetota > Actinomycetes > Kitasatosporales > Streptomycetaceae > Streptomyces > Streptomyces sp. NPDC008238. The sequence continues at coordinate 76,138 of NZ_JBIBGK010000010.1, forward strand.
CGCCCGGGATCCTCCGGGGGGTGCCGTTACCTGGCCTCTTCGGCGAGGAAGGCGAGCAGGTCCTGGCGGCTGACCACGCCCGTCGGCTTGCCCTCGACCAGCACGATCGCCGCGTCGGCCGAGCCCAGCACGGCCATCAGGTCGCCGACCGGCTCGCCGGAGCCCACCTGCGGCAGCGGCGCGCTCATGTGCCGCTCCAGCGGGTCGTCGAGGGTGGCGCGCTTGGTGAACAGCGCGTCGAGCAGCTCCCGCTCCACGACGGAGCCGATGACCTCGGCGGCCATGACGTCGGGGTGGCCGGCGCCCGGCTTGACGATCGGCATCTGCGAGACGCCGTACTCGCGCAGCACCTCGATGGCCTGGCCCACGGTCTCCTCGGGGTGCATGTGCACCAGGTGCGGCAGGCCGCCGTCCTTGCGGTCCAGGACGTCGGCGACGCGGGCCTGGCCGGTGCCCTCCTCCAGGAAGCCGTAGTCGGCCATCCACTCGTCGTTGAAGATCTTCGACAGGTAGCCGCGGCCGGAGTCCGGCAGCAGCACGACCACCACGTCGTCCGGGCCGAGCCGCTCGGCCACGCGGAGCGCCGCGACGACCGCCATGCCGCAGGAGCCGCCGACGAGCAGGCCCTCCTCCTTGGCGAGGCGCCGGGTCATCTGGAAGGAGTCCTTGTCGGAGACCGCGACGATCTCGTCCGCGACGGTGCGGTCGTAGGCGGTGGGCCAGAAGTCCTCACCGACGCCCTCGACGAGGTACGGCCGGCCGGAGCCGCCGCTGTAGACGGAGCCCTCCGGGTCGGCTCCGATGACCTTCACCCCGCCGTCCGAGGCGTCCTTCAGGTAGCGGCCGGTGCCGGAGATGGTGCCGCCGGTGCCGACGCCCGCCACGAAGTGCGTGATCTTGCCCTCGGTCTGCTCCCACAGCTCCGGGCCGGTGGAGTGGTAGTGCGAGGCCGGGTTGTTGGGGTTGCTGTACTGGTCGGGCTTCCAGGCGTTCGGGGTCTCGCGCACCAGCCGGTCGGAGACGTTGTAGTACGAGTCCGGGTGCTCGGGGTCCACGGCGGTGGGGCAGACCACGACCTCGGCGCCGTAGGCCCGCATGACGTTGATCTTGTCCGCGGAGACCTTGTCCGGGCAGACGAAGATGCAGTGGTAGCCCTTCTGCTGGGCCACGATCGCCAGGCCCACGCCCGTGTTGCCCGAGGTGGGCTCCACGATCGTGCCGCCGGGCTTGAGTTCGCCGCTCTTCTCCGCGGCCTCGATCATCCGCAGCGCGATGCGGTCCTTGACCGAACCGCCGGGGTTGAAGTACTCGACCTTGGCCAGGACGGTCGCCTGGATCCCTGCCGTCACGCTGTTGAGCCTCACCAGCGGGGTGTTGCCGACGAGACTGATCATCGAGTCGTGGAACTGCACCATTGTCTCCGGGTTCTCCGTGATTGTGAGGCCAGGGTAAGCGGTTTTGCGGCGGGGGGCGGCCCCCTCGGGGACCGGGCGTCGCACCCTTCACATTGGTGTTACGTACGCCCCGGAAGGTCCGGTTGTAGAGTCGCACCGTGGCGCGATCACGACACGTCGCACTTACGACACCGGGCTTGTACAACCGGGGGGTGGGCCATGCCTGACGAGAAGCACCCGGACACCGCCGGCGCGGGCCCGGGCAACGCCGACTACCTCGCCGCCCTCAGCGGTCTGGCGGCCGTGGAGTCCGGCCTCGCCGCGGTGCGGGAACGGCTGACGGCATTGGCCGCCGTGCGCCCTGCGCGGCCGGCCGAGCCGGTGATGCCGGGCGGGATCGCCGAGGTGATCCACGGCGAGGCGGAGCAGCAGCACATGATCGAGCAGCTGCAGCGCGAGGCCCGCAAGGAGGTGCTGACCTTCGTCCGGCCGCCGTACGTGGCCGCGGCGGGCAACGTGGTGCAGAAGGAGCGGCTGACCGCGGGGGTGGAGTACCGCTCGCTGTACGAGACCACCGCCCTGGTCTACCCGGGGGCGGCGGACATGCCGGGCTTCGTCGAGCCGGGCGAGCTGGCCCGGGCGGCGCCGAGCGTGCCGATGAAGCTGATGATCGTCGACGCCGAGCGGGCGCTGCTGCCGCTGTCCGGCGGCCGCGACCGGTCCGTGGTCTCCTCCGCCGGACTGCTGCTGCTCCACCCCTCGGTGCTGGTGGACGCGCTGCTGGAGCTCTTCGAGGACCGCTGGCTGCGCGGCACGCCGCTGCGGATGCCCTCGCCCGGCGAGACCGAGGAGGACCCGGAGTTCCCCGGCTCCCCGGAACTGGACGAGCAACTGCTCTCGCTGCTGATGTCCGGGCTGCCCGACAAGGCGATCGCCTCCCAGCTCGGGATATCCCTGCGCACGCTGCAGCGCAGGATCCGGTCCCTGATGGAGTCCACCGGAACCGCCAACCGCACCCAGCTCGCCTGGTTCGTCGCGCAGCAGCGGCTGACCTGAGTCCGGGCCGCCCAGCGGTTGCGGCGGGCATCGGACGGGGCAACAAATCGTTGTACGGGTCGGGCCACGGGGGCCCGCACACCCGGCGCGGGAGGTGGACGTTGTCCAGGGCAAGGGTGGCGCGGCGGATCGCTACGGCCGCCGCGTACGGAGGAGGCGGCATCGGGCTGCTGGGCGGCGCCGCGGTCGGCCTGCTGCTGACCGAGGGCGCGCTCGCCCGCCGGGCCGTGGGCGGCTCCGACGCCGTCCCGCCCCGCGCGGACGGGGTGTACGGCGCCGCCTTCGCGCTGAGCACCGACGAGCGGCCGATCGTGCTGGCCCTCGCGGGTGACTCCACGGCGGCGGGCCAGGGGGTGCACCGGGCGAGCCAGACCCCCGGTGCGCTGCTGGCGTCCGGGGTGGCGGCGGTGGCGGAACGGCCGGTGCGGATGGTCAACGTGGCCAATCCCGGCGCACAGTCCGACGACCTGGCCCGCCAGGTCGATCTTCTGCTGGGGTCCGGCCCCGGTACGGCGCCCGACCTGTGCGTGATCATGATCGGGGCGAACGACGTGACCCGGCGGATGCCGCTGGCCGTCTCGGTGCGGCTGCTGTCCGACGCGGTACGGCGGCTGCGCGAGGCGGGCTGCGAGGTGATCGTCGGGACCTGCCCCGACCTGGGCACGATCGAGCCGGTCTACCAGCCGCTGCGCTGGATCGCCCGCCGGCTGAGCCGTCAGCTCGCGGCGGCGCAGACCATCGCGGTGGTCGGCATCGGCGGCCGCACCGTCTCCCTGGGCGACCTGCTCGGGCCCGAGTTCGAGTCCCGCCCCCGCGAGATGTTCGGCCCGGACAACTACCACCCCTCGGCCGAGGGGTACGCGACCGCGGCCATGGCGATGCTGCCGACCCTCTGCTCCGCCGTCGGGCTGTGGCCCGAGGAGGACGAGCGCCCCGACGCCCGGCGCGGCGAGGGCTTCCTCCCGGTGGCCCAGGCCGCCGCGGAAGCCGCGGGCGAGGCCGGTACGGAGGTCACCGCGGCCGCCGGCACGGTCTCCGGCCCCCGCGGCCGCTGGGCCCTGCTCAAGCGGCGCCGCCGGCGCCGCCTCCCCGACGCGACCGAACCGGCCGCCACGGCGGCGGCCGAGGCCGCCCAGTAGCGCCTCCGGCGGGGCGCGGGCACCCGGGCGGCGGTACGCGCCGCCGCCGTCCGCGGGTCCGCTGCGCCTGCGGCGGGCCGTCTCCCACCCACCCGAACCCCGGACCACCGGCCACCGCAGGGGCACCCGTCGCGCACCGCCGCCCTCCGACGGAGGCGGTGCGCGCCGTCGGGGCCGGCAACGCCGCCCGGAACCGGCGCCTCCCGGAGGCGGCATGGGCCCCGGCGAGACCTCCGTCCGGCGACCGCCACCGTCCGGGGTCCGCTGCGCCCGCGCAAGATCGTCCCCCCACCGCCGCCCTCTGCGGAAGGCGCCCTTGGGCTGGCGCCGGAGCGGCAGCCTGCCGCCGTCCGCTGCGCCCGCAGCCGAGTCGCGGTCACGGACGCACAAGGCCGCCCTGTCGGCGCCCGCCGCACCGCGGCCGCGCGCCCGGCCCGAGCGCGGTGGCGGACGCGACGACCCACGAAGCAGACCACGCCGCAAGACCGCCCGGAACACGACCACCGGCACGACGACCCAGGCCCGCCCGCCACCCCGCGACCACCACAAGACAGCCGCCGGAAACCGCCCCCGGGCGGCCGGGAATCCCCGGGCCGCCGGCGTCAGCCGGACCCTTGCGGCACGAGCACGAAGCAGAGCACGCCGCAGGGCCGCCCCGGAACACGGCAACCCAGCCCGCCGGCGAGCGCCACAGGACGGCCGCCGGCGTCAGCCGGCCTTGCGCTGGTTGAAGCGGAGCAGGTTGCCGGAGGGGTCGCGGAAGGCGCAGTCGCGGACGCCGTAGGGCTGGTCCATGGGCTCCTGGAGGACCTCGCCGCCCGCGTCGCGGATGCGCTCGAAGGTGGCGTCGACGTCGCTGGTGGCGAAGATGACCCCGCGCAGCATCCCCTTGGCCAGCAGTTCGCTCATGGCCCGCTTGTCCGCGTCGGAGGCGCTGGGGTCCGCCAGGGGCGGTTCGAGGACGATCTCCACGCCTGGCTGGTCGGGAGAGCCGACCGTCACCCAGCGCATGCCCTCGAACCCCACGTCGTTGCGGACCTCCAGGCCGAGGACGTCGCGGTAGAAGGGAAGCGCCTTGTCGTGGTCGTCGACGGCGATGAAGCACTGCGACAGCGTGATGTCCATGCGGACCACGCTAGGCCCGCGCGGCCGGCTTCGCTTCCTTGTTCCTGACCGGCCTCGTGTACCGCTTCGCGACGCACGCGGGGATCGGCGCGCCCGGCCCGTGGTCGCGGGCGCGGTAGGCGCTCGGGGTCTCCCCCACGAGCTCGGTGAAGCGCGAGCTGAAGGAGCCGAGCGAGGTGCAGCCCACCGCGAAGCAGACCTCCGTGACCGTGAGGTCGCCGCGCCGGAGCAGAGCCTTGGCGCGCTCGATCCGGCGCGTCATGAGGTAGCTGTACGGGCTCTCGCCGTACGCGGCACGGAAGCTGCGCGAGAAGTGGCCGGGGGACATCAGTGCCGTGCGGGCCAGCGCGGTGACGTCGAGGGGGTCCGCGTAGTCGCGGTCCATCGCGTCGCGGGCGCGCCGCAGCCGTACCAGGTCGTCCGGATTCACCGGCCCAGCATCGCACGGGGGGCGCGTTCGCCACGAGGATGCGCCATCATGGACTAAGCAAGCGCTCAGAAAGAGGTCCGCGTCACAGCGCCCAAGCCGTGACTCGCTCCGCTACGTACAGGTAACTTCCCAGAGAGTCCCAGCCGTACCCCCGCCGCCTCGTCGAGGAGTCGCGATGCCCGAAGCCGTGATCGTCTCTGCCGCCCGTTCGCCCATCGGCCGGGCCGTCAAGGGGTCCCTGAAGGACCTGCGTCCCGACGACCTGACCGCCACGATCATCCAGGCGGCCCTCGCCAAGGTGCCGCAGCTGGACCCGCGCGAGATCGACGACCTGATGCTGGGCTGCGGCCTGCCCGGCGGCGAGCAGGGCCACAACCTGGGCCGGATCGTGGCCGTGCAGATGGGCATGGACCACCTCCCGGGCTGCACGGTCACGCGCTACTGCTCCTCCTCGCTGCAGACGACCCGGATGGCGCTGCACGCGATCAAGGCGGGCGAGGGCGACGTCTTCGTCTCGGCCGGCGTCGAGACCGTGTCCCGGTTCGTCAACGGCAGCTCCGACGGCATGCCCGGCACCCACAACCCGCTCTTCGCGGAGGCCGAGGCCCGCACCGCGGCCCGCGCCGCGCAGGGCGGCGGCGAGTGGCACGACCCGCGCGAGGACGGCCTGGTCCCGGACGCCTACATCGCGATGGGCCAGACCGCGGAGAACCTGGCCGCCCTCAAGGGCGTCACCCGGGCCGACCAGGACGAGTTCGGCGTCCGCTCGCAGAACCTGGCCGAGGAGGCCATCGAGAAGGGCTTCTGGGAGCGGGAGATCACCCCGGTGACCCTGCCCGACGGCACGGTCGTCGCGAAGGACGACGGCCCGCGCGCCGGCGTCACCCTGGAGGCCGTGCAGGGCCTGAAGCCGGTCTTCCGCCCCGACGGCACCGTGACCGCCGGCAACTGCTGCCCGCTGAACGACGGCGCCGCGGCGCTGGTCGTCATGAGCGACACCAAGGCGCGCGAGCTCGGCATCACGCCGCTCGCCCGGGTCGTCTCCACCGGCGTCTCCGGCCTGTCCCCGGAGATCATGGGCCTCGGCCCGGTCGAGGCCTCCCGCCAGGCGCTGCGGCGGGCCGGGCTGACCATCGGCGACATCGACCTGGTCGAGATCAACGAGGCCTTCGCGGCGCAGGTCATCCCCTCCTACCGGGAGCTGGGCGTCGACCTCGACAAGCTCAACGTCAACGGCGGCGCGATCGCGGTCGGCCACCCCTTCGGCATGACGGGTGCCCGCATCACCACCACGCTCATCAACTCCCTCCAGTGGCACGACAAGCAGTTCGGCCTGGAGACCATGTGCGTCGGCGGTGGCCAGGGCATGGCCATGGTCATCGAGCGCCTGTCGTAACGGACCCCCTACGGCCCCCTGCGGGGTCCTAGGACGTACGTTCGAGGCACAAGTCGCAATCGAACCGCCCCCGGGATGTGACCTAATCCCGGGGGCGGTCGTTTATGCAGGTCAGGGGTGTGCCACCCCTGCGGTCCGAGACTTTCGACCCTCCCATTTCGTGACGTTCCGCACTGCAGAGGCCATGGATTCCGGTGCAGAGTGGTGGTGTACAGGGGGCCAGACTCGGGAAAGCACAGTCGGGAGTACGCCAGTGAGCGCCATGTTCCTCGTCCTGCTGACGGGTGCGGCAACCGCCGTGACCGCCGGCGCCGCCGCGCTGCTCGCCACCCGCGGCGTACGTCGTGACGTCGCGGCTCTGCGCGCGGACCTGGCCGAGGCCCGTGCCGCACGGGCGACCGCGGTGCCCGCGGCGCGCAGCACTCCGGACGCCGAGGCCATCCGCACGGCCGTCGCCGACGCGCTCGCCGACGAGCGGGAGCGCGAGCTGGCCGAGGCACGCGCCTTCTGGGCCGCGCAGGAGGCCCCCCTGGGCTACGGGACGGGCGAGGCCGGCGAGGCCCTCGTCGACCCGCAGTTCGACGCCCAGCTCTTCGGCGGCCAAGGCGCAGGTCCCGTGCCCGGCATCGCGGGGACCGACTACGAGGTGCTCCCGTACGGCCCGTTCCTGCCCCGACAGGCCGACCTCGCGGGCCTGGAGCCCGGCGGCCCGGTGCCCCTGCGGCACCCCTCCGACCCCGACTTCGGCGTCCCCGCGCCGGTCGTGGCCAACCAGGAGCAGACCGCCGAGCGCCTCTCCGAACTCGCCGACCTGCGGATGCCGCTCGCCGACGTCCGGCCCGGCCCGCTCGGCACGCTCGACGTGTACGTCTTCGCCGACGGCACCACGCTCTGCATGACCCCGGGCGACCGGGACACCGCCGACCGCCTCTGCGAGGCCCTGGACCGCGGCGAGTCCCCGGTCCTGCTGGGCGGCTCCGCCGTCGCCGGCGGCTACGCGCTGACCTTCACCTACGGCGAGGAGTCCGTCTACGTGCTCGCCGACCGGGTGGTCGCCTCGCTGTAGCCGGCCCCTAGAGACCGCAGCGCGCGGCCGTGTCCCGGATCCGGGACACGGCCGCGTCGCGTACGTCCGCCAGCTCGGGGTGGGGTTCCAGCGCGGCGGCCAGGTCGTGGGCGGCCACCGAGAGCTGGTCGCCGATCGCGAAGACCCCCTCGTCCGGCATCGTCAGCGGTTCCCGCCCGGGGGACTCGATCCGCTGTGCGCGGACGGCCAGTTCACGGGCGAGCTCCAGGCCCTCGCGGGCCACCTCGCCGCGGAGCCGGCTCTGCGGCAGGGAACGGTAACGGGACGCCAGGAGACCGGCGGCGTCGCGGAGCGTCGTACAGTCGAGCACCCGGCGAGCCTACCGGTGCGTACACACAACCGAGCGCGTCGCACTGTTGCCAACGGTCGACGGCTCAGGCACGGTGGGGTGACCGGAACGCATACCGGAGGCGCCGATGTCACAGACCTTCTCGGAAGAGACCCACCGGAACCTGCTCTCCCACATCCCGCAATGCACCGGCCGCGAGATCGGCGAATGGCTTCGCACGGTCGACGACGGGCCCGCATTCCTCCGCTTCGATGAGAAAGTCAGCTGGCTCCGCAGCGAGCACGACCTGTCCTACGGACACGCCAAGGCGATCGTCCACGAATACGACCTGAGGCGGGCCGCGCGGAGGTTCGGCTGACGCGCCTCCCCCACCGCGCATGCGAACGGGCCCCGAAAGGCACTGCCTCCGGGGCCCGTTGACTGTCCCTCGCGGGTCAGCGCCCTCAGTCGTCGCCCCGCAGGATCGCGATCAGCCGCAGCATCTCCAGGTAGATCCAGACCAGGGAGAGCGTCAGGCCGAAGGCCGCCAGCCAGGACTCCTGGCGCGGAGCGCCGTACTGGATGCCGTCCTCGATCTGCTTGAAGTCCAGCGACAGGAAGAACGCGCCCAGCGCGATCCCGATGACGCCGACCACGATGCCCAGCGCACCGCTGCGCAGGCCCAGGCCGTCACCGCCGCCGATCATGGCGGCGATCAGGTTGACGAACATCAGGATGACGAAGCCGATGGCGATCGCCATGCCGATGCGGGTGTAGCGCGCGGTGACCCGGATGAGGCGCGTGCGGTACGCCACCAGCATGCCGACGAAGACCGCCATGGTCCCCAGCACGGCCTGCAGCGGGATGCCCGGCCACATGAAGTTGAGGATCTTGCTCCAGATCCCGAGGAAGACGCCCTCGAAGACCGCGTAGCCGAGGATCAGCGCGGGCGAGGCCTCACGCTTGAACGACTGGATCAGGCCCAGGACCAGGGCGACGAGCGAGGCGCCGATCGCCAGGCCGTAGCTCTTCTCCGAGACCGGCAGCACGAACCATGCCACGAGCGCGCCGAGCACCACGGTGCCCAGGGTCATGGCGGTGCGCATGACGACGTCGTCCATCGTCATCCGGCCGGTCTGCGCGGGGGCGGCCGGCGGGGCCTGGTACGTGGTGTCGTAGGGGTTTCCCGCGTACGGGTTCGTGCCCGCGTAGGGGTTCGCGCCCGTGCCGGGCCCGCCCTGCGCCTGCGGCTGACCGCCGAAGCCCGCGTAGCCCTCCCCGCGGGAGAACCCACGCCGCGAGAAGACCGGGTTGCTGCTCCTCATCTGTCACTCCTCCATGGCCGCGCGATACGGCTTCGCACCAAGAGTAATGGTATGGCAAAGCGGGTCGCCTACGCCTCAAGGAGGATCTTTTGCGCCACCCGCCATGCCTGCCACCACGCCTTTTCCCCGTCTCAGCGGCGCCACACCGCCCGGGGACGGACGGCGGGTGCCGGGGAGGGGAAGCCCCCTCCCCGGCACCCGCCGGACGTCGGATCCTCGATCAGCGACGCGTCGCCAGGATCTCGCTCAGCACGTCGTGCACGTAGGTGTTGGCGTGCTTGCCGGTGAAGCGGTCCGCCAGCGGGCCGGCCGCGGTGACCGGGACGTCCACGCCGGTGTGACCCGAGGTGGTCCAGTCCATGTAGAAGGTCTTGTCGCTGCCGCGGATGCTGAACGGACCGTCCTCGGCGGAGATGCCGTCGCCGGACTCGTCGGCCGCGTCGGCCTCCTCGACGGCCAGGCCGCCGGTCTCGTGGTCACCCGTGACGACCAGCAGGGTGTCGGGGTGGGTGGCGACGTAGGCGCGGGCCACGGCCACGGCCTTCTCCAGCTCCTGCATGGACTGCAGGGTGCGGGTGCCGTTGTTGGAGTGCGCGAACTCGTCGGTGCCCTCCTCCTCGACCATGAGGAAGAAGCCCTTCTTGTTCTTGTCCAGCGTGCTCAGGGCCTTGCTGGTCATGGTGGACAGGCCGACCACCGGGTTGTAGACGTCGCCCTGGCCCTCGGGGCGCTGCTGGAACATCTCCTCGTTGGCGAAAAGGCCGAGGAGCTTGCCGCCCTTGGCGCGGTCCAGCTGGTCCGCGCTGTGGACGTAGGAGTAACCGGCCTTCTGGGCCTTCTTGATCAGGTCGCCCTTGGTGCCCTTGCTCGCCTCGGACGTGTCCTCGGCGGGCTTGTCCTGGAAGGCGCCGGCGTCGCCCGCGGGCAGCCACCAGTCCTCGCCACCGCCCAGGATGACGTCGGGCTTGCTGACCTCGATGTACTGGCGCGCGATCTCGTCCTGCGCCGACCGGTTGGCGGTGCTGGAGAAGAAGGCGGCCGGGGACGCGTCGGTGACCTGCGCGGTCGTGACGAGACCGGTGGCCTTGCCGGCGGCCTTGGCCTGCTGGCCCAGGGTGGCCAGCGGGTTGCCGTCCACGTCGACGCTGATCGCGCCGTTGTAGGTCTTCTCACCGGTGGCCCACGCGGTCGCGGCCGCGGCGGAGTCGGTGACGACGGCCTTCGGGTCGTCGGGCTCGGTGGTCAGCTGGCCCGAGTAGGGGAGCTTGTCCATCGCGAGCTGACCGTTGAGGCCGGTCAGGTGCAGGCGCGCGGCCTGCCGGGCGGCGGCACCCATGCCGTCGCCGTTGATGAAGATGACGTTCTTCGCGGCCGGGGCCTTGCCCTTGCCTGCGGTCTGGGGAGCCGTGGCCGACGCACCCAGCGTCGGGTTGATCACCATGGTCACCACCGCGGCAGCGGCGGCGGCCGCCACCGGCGCGGCGAACCGTCGGGCCCTGCGAACACCCTCGGACACAACGACCTCCGTTGCTCACTGCTTGCCATTGCTTGGTCGTGAACTTAGGAGCCTTAGGGGGAAGGTTGACTAAGCGCAGATGTCCAGAACGCAACGGAAGCTTCAGGTGACGGTAAAAGCCTAGGCCCGTACTTGTCCGTACAGGTAGCCCGGGCGCCACGCCGCACATGGCCGCACACCCCCCTGTTTCCGGCCCGTTCGCGCAGATCACCTCGGTCGCGCGGGCCCGCGATGCGCGCAGCGCGGAGGGGTCCTGGACGGCCCCGCGGCCCGCTCACACCGCTTTCGCGCCCGGCAGGGCGATGGTGAAGTCGTCCTCGACCGGCGGGTCCAGCTCGTGCGCGAGCAGGCCCGTGGCGGCGAAGCAGCGCACGCGCACGGCGGAGGGGCTGACGTCCAGCCGCAGGAAGCTCTTGAAGAACGGCGGGCTGTACGTCGCCGAGCCCGGGGAGAGCAGCCGGGTGAGCATCCGGCGGACGGGCAGGCGCAGCCGGCGCCTGCGGTCCGGGCGGGGCGGGGCGCCCAGGACGCTCGCGACGAAGCGGGTCCGCAGGGTCACCCGGGCGCCGGTGGCCCGGGTGGCCGGGACGCCGAGCCGCCGGGCGAGGACCGCTGACGCCTCGTCGGGGGTCAGGTCGAACAGCCGCCGCAGGTGGAGGCGGCGGCCGTAGAGCCGGCTGTAGAAGGCGAGGGAGTCGCCGCGCATCGGGTAGCAGCGGAAGCGGTCCTCGGTGACGCCGCCGACCTCCACCCGGGGGATCGTGTGGGTGGCGTGCATGAAGGCGCCCCCGCCGCCGGAGACGACGTACTCGACCCTGCGGCCGTCCACGTCGACCGGGTAGCGCTGGTAGTTGTGGATGTCGCCGCCGATCACGGCGACGAAGTTGCGCTCCGGGTCGCGGACGACCTCGTCCACCGTGCCGCCGCCCTCGACGGCGCAGGGGTGGTGCTCGCCGTCCACGTAGATCGGGGAACCGGTGACGAGGATCTTGGGGCGGGGGCCGAGCGAGACCCGGCGCAGCCACTCGCCCTGCTCCCGGTCGATGTCGCCGAGCAGGCCGGTGTCGATGCCTATGATCCGTATCGGCCCCGAGTCGATCGCCCAGTACGGGCCGGGCTGGGAGGCCGTCTGGGAGGGCGCCGAGCGCATCAGGCGGGCCGCGTCGAGCCGGGCGTCGTCCGGCACGTCGGGCTTCGCCCACAGCAGGGTGCGCCACCAGGCCCGGGACAGCGGACGGGGGCGTGGCACGGGCGGCAGGGCGGGGGCGCGGCAGAACACCCGCATGAAGCCGGTCAGTCCGTCGTACCAGTCGTGGTTCCCGGGGATCGCGTACACGGGGGCGTCGTAGTCCCGGTAGGGCCGGAAGAACTTGGTGTCGTACTCGTCGGCGCTGCCGACCGGGTAGAGGACGTCGCTGCAGATCACGGCGTAGCGGGTGCCGGCGCCCGCCTTGAGCATCCCGGGGACGACGGCGTACTGCGGGTCGTCGCCCTCGCCGGTGTCGCCGAGGAGGAGGAAGGAGAACGCGTCGGGGTCGTCGCGCTCGATCACCAGGTCCGTGCCGGCCGCCCCCCGCTGCCGCTGGCCGTCCACCCAGCGCTGCCGGTCCCGGCCGGTCGGGTCGCCGAACAGGGAGGCGAGCGGCCCGTTGCGGGCCTTCCACAGGGTCACCGGGTCCAGCCACGAGAGGTTGACCACCCGGGCCGGCATCAACTCACGGTAGGCGCCGGGCTGCTGGCTCTCCCAGCCGGCGCCGGCCAGGGATTCACGCGAGGAGTCGGACACGGGCGCACTGTAGCAACCGGCCCGGACACCGCCCCCGGCGCCCGCGACTCCCCTCAGTCCTGGGCGTCCTGCGGGTACCAGCGCAGTTCCACCGTGTTGCCGTCCGGGTCCGAGACGTACGTCGACAGCGCCTCGCCGCGCGCGCCGAACCGCCGCACACCGGCCTCCAGGACCGTGAACACCCCCGAGGCGACGACCTCTTCCCAGTCCAGCGGCTCCACGGTGAGGCAGATGTGGTCGACGTTGGACTCGCCGCGGGGGCCCGCGACCAGGTCGATGATGGTCTCCGGGGTGATCCGCACCGACGGGAACGGGGCCTTCCCGGCGCGCCATTCCTCCACGCGCACCGGCTCCAGGCCGAGCGGCCCGGTGTAGAAGGCCAGGGACCGCTCGACGTCGGCGACGTTGAGGACCAGGTGGTCGAAGGCCTTCACACGCAGCACGGTCATGTCTCCTCCAGTTGTGGTGTGCCGGGCGCCCTCACGGGCCGGGGCAGGGTGGTCAGAAGGGCGCGAAGCAGACCGCGGCCAGGGTGCCGTGTTCCACGGTGTCGCGCGGCAGGGTGAGGCCGAAGTGGCGTTCGCCCATCTCCAGGATCTCGTCCTGCGGTCGTGTACCTCAACAGCGGCACCTCGCCCCGGTGGTTCCTGTACGCCGAGGACGGCCGGGTCGTCGGCGACTTCGAGCCCGGTGTCGAGGCCGCTCAGCTCGGCGGCGACGACCCGGGCCGGCTGGTGCCGGCCATGCAGCAGGTGGGCCTGCTCCTCCCCGACGGGACCTCCGCACCCGACGCCGACGGGGAATGTGTGGCTCCGCCGTACGCCGGGAGGATGACGCGCTCCTCCTCGTGGCCGGTCCGCCGACACACTACGCACCGGCGCGGCCCCGCGGCGTCGGCGGGAGAGGTGGTGCCCGGAACCGGATTTGAACCGGTACGCCCGCAAGGGGCAGCGAGGTTTAAGCTCGCCGTGTCTGCATTCCACCATCCGGGCAGGGCGACGCCGGAGCGCAGTACGAGCCTATCCGGCGGGGCGGGTGGAACAGGGCCCCGGAATCGTCATGTTGTCTGATTTTAAGGCTGCCTGACGAGCCATCAGATACGACCGGTCCGGAGGAAAGCACAGGCCCGGGGCGGTCCGGGCGGCGGACCCGGCTCCCCGCAGATGACGCGAAATCGCTTCCACCCGGAGGCGGGATCTCGGGGTCCCCGTCATACCCAAGTAGTACGCGGGGGTCCGCGCGTACCTCTCGGGACTGCCTGCAGAACCACGATGTGGACGGATCCCGACGACGTCTCCCGTCGGGACGATGGACGGGTCCGATCGACTCCCCCGTCCCGACAGGAGCAGCGTGCCGTGACCACCACCACCGCACACCCCACCGCCACGGCCACGGCCGCCCGTGCCGTCGACCTCAGCAAGGTCTACGGAGAGGGCGAGACCCGGGTCGTCGCGCTCGACGCGGTGTCGGTCGAGTTCCGCGCCGGCGAGTTCACCGCGATCATGGGTCCCTCGGGCTCGGGCAAGTCCACGCTGATGCACTGCATGGCGGGCCTGGACACGGTCTCCTCCGGCTCCGCGCGGATCGGTGACACCGAGCTGTCCGCGCTGAAGGACAAGCAGCTCACCCAGCTCCGCCGGGACAAGATCGGCTTCGTCTTCCAGGCGTTCAACCTGCTGCCGACGCTCACCGCCGCGGAGAACATCACGCTCCCGATGGACATCGCCGGCCGCAAGGCCGACAAGCAGTGGCTGGACCGCGTCGTGGAGACCGTCGGGCTGTCCGAGCGGCTGTCGCACCGGCCGTCCCAGCTCTCCGGCGGTCAGCAGCAGCGCGTCGCCGTCGCCAGGGCGCTGGCGAGCCGGCCCGAGATCATCTTCGCCGACGAGCCGACCGGCAACCTCGACTCCCGTTCCGGCGCGGAGATCCTCGGCTTCCTCCGCAACTCCGTGAAGGAGCTCGGCCAGACGGTCGTCATGGTCACCCACGACCCGGTCGCCGCCTCCTACGCGGACCGCGTGGTCTTCCTCGCCGACGGCCGGATCGTCGACGAGCTGCACGGCCCGACCGCGGACACGGTGCTGGAGCGCATGAAGCGCTTCGACGCCAAGGGCCGCACCAGCTGATCCCCGCCGCCGACCACGAGCCACGACCGAGAGACAAGCCCTGACATGTTCCGTACCGCCCTGCGCAACGTCCTCGCGCACAAGGCCAGACTGCTGATGACCGTGCTCGCCGTGATGCTCGGCGTCTCCTTCGTCTCCGGCACCCTGGTGTTCACCGACACCATCGGCAACGCCCTCCGCAAGGCCTCCGCCCGGAGCTACTCCGACGTCTCGGTCGCCGTCACCTACGGCGACGTCGACCACCCGCTCCCCCAGCGGCTGGTGGACGAGATCGGCCGGCTGCCCGGCGCCGAGTCCACCACCGCGACCGTGACGGGCTTCACCGCCATCGCCGACAAGAAGGGCCGGCTGGTCGGCGACGGCTGGTCCACCCGCGGCGGCAACTACGCCGGTGCGGGCCGCTACCCGATGAGCGAGGGACGCGCCCCGCGTACCTCCGCCGAGATCGCGCTGGACTCCAAGACCGCCGAGCGGACGGGCTACGGCGTCGGCGACACCGTCCGGATGTCCATCGACGGCCCGGTGATGCGGCAGAAGGTCACCGGCGTCTTCCGCACGGACGACGGCAACGTCGCCGCGGGCGGCAGCCTGGTGCTCTTCGACACCGCCACTGCCCAGAAGCTCTTCGGCAAGCCGGGCACGTACGAGGAGATCGACGTCAAGGCGGCCCCGGGCACCGCGCAGGCCACGCTGAAGGCGGGGATCGAGAAGCTCCTGCCGCGCTACGCCAAGGACGCCACCGCGACCACCGGACAGCGACTGGCGGACGACGAGGCACGGCAGATCGCCTCCGACCTCAGCCAGTTCAACACCACCCTGCTCAGCTTCGCCGGCATCGCGCTCTTCGTGGGCATCTTCATCATCGCCAACACCTTCACGATGCTGGTCGCCCAGCGCACCAAGGAGCTGGCGCTGCTGCGCGCGGTCGGCGCCAGCCGCCGGCAGGTGACGCGTTCGGTGCTGGGCGAGGCCCTCGTCGTGGGCACGGTGGCGGGCGTGACCGGCTTCCTGCTGGGCATCGGCATCGCGGCCGTCATGCGGGCGGTGCTCGGCTCGGCGGGCGCGGAACTGCCCGACGGCGCCCTGGCCGTGCAGCCCGGCACGGCGGGCGTGGCGCTCGCGGTCGGTGTGGGCGTCACCGTGCTCGCCGCGTGGCTGCCGGCCCGCCGGGCCGCGAAGATCCCGCCGGTCGCGGCGATGAGCAGCGTGCACGCCCCGGCCACCGTCAAGGGCCTGCTGCTGCGCAACACGCTCGGCGCGCTGCTGTCGGCGGCCGGCATCGTCCTGGTGGTGGCCGGCTCGGGGATGAAGGACGGCGGCAACATGGTCCTCGGCGGCGGCGCCGGGCTGCTGCTGATCGGCGTCTTCGTCCTCACCCCGCTGCTGTCCCGGCCGGTGGTCGCCGCGGCCGCGCCGCTGCTGCGGCCCTTCGGGGTCACGGGCAAGCTCGCCCGGCAGAACTCGGTGCGCAACCCGCGGCGCACCGCCGCCACGGCCTCCGCCCTGATGATCGGCCTCACCCTGATCACCGCCCTCACGGTGGTGGCCATCTCGGTGAAGACCACCGTGGACGAGCTGGCGGCCGCCCATCTGAGGGCCGACTACCAGATCACCATGGCCACCGGCCAGAACCTGTCCCCCGAGGTGGCGAAGCAGGTCGCCGGCACCGACGGCGTCAGCGACTCCAGCGCCGTGCGCGACGCGCACACCGAGCTGGACGGCGAGGACGAGTGGGTCACCGGCGTCGACGCGCCGCAGATCGAACGGCTGCTGGCCCTGGACTTCACCCACGGATCCCTGGCCGCGGCGCGCGGCGACTCCGTGGTCGTGGACTCCGACACCGCGAAGCGGCGCGGCTGGCACCTCGGGGAGAGCCTGCCGGTGCGCTACGACGACGGCACCAAGGGGCGGTTGACGATCGGCGGCGTCTTCGTGGGCGGCGACCTCATCAACGGCGTGATCATGGACAACGCCACGGTGACCCCGCACACCCCGAAGGCCGGGGACATGCGGGTGCTGGTGAAGATGGCCGACGGCCCCTCCGAGGCCCACCAGGACGCGCTGGTGAAGGCCCTCGGCGACAACCCGGTCGTCAAGGTGCAGGACAAGGCGGACATCTCCCGCGCGCTCAGCTCCACGATCGACCTGATGCTGAACATCCTCTACGGGCTGCTCGCGATGGCCGTGCTGGTGGCGGTGCTGGGCGTGATCAACACGCTGGCCATGTCGGTCTTCGAACGGCAGCACGAGATCGGCATGCTGCGGGCGATCGGACTGGACCGTGCCGCGGTCAAGCGGATGATCCGGCTGGAGTCCCTGGTGATCTCGCTCTTCGGCGCGGTGCTCGGCCTGGGCCTCGGGGTGTTCCTCGCCTGGGCGGTCGGCGGGCTGATCCGGCCCGAGCTGCCGAGCTACGCGATGGTGCTGCCCTGGGACCGGATCGCGGTCTTCGTGGCGATCGCCGCCGTGGTGGGTGTCCTGGCCGCGCTGTGGCCGGCCCGGCGGGCGGCCCGGCTGAACATGCTGGAGGCCATCAAGGCCGAGTAGCGGTACGGCGGGACATGCCGGGGGCGGGGGCCGTGTGCGGCCCCCGCCCCCGGCGCGTTCAGGCCTGCCGGCCCGTGCCCAGCCAGTCGGCCCGGGTGCGGGGCATCCCCGAGCCGCCGTCCTTCGTCGGGCGGACGGCGAGGACCTGGTTGACGCCGATGCGGTTCTGCTCGAAGGAGAGCGCGGAGGCCGCCATGTAGAGCCGCCAGACGCGGGCGCGGCCGGCCCCGGCGAGCCGGACGGCCTCCGGCCAGTGGGCCTCCAGGTTGGCCACCCACTGCCGCAGCGTCAGGGCGTAGTGCTCGCGGATCGCCTCCACGTCCCGTACCTCGAGCCCGGCCTCCTCCAGCCGGGCGACGGTGGAGCCGACCGGGGCCAGCTCGCCGTCGGGGAAGACGTACCGGTCGATGAACTCGTCGACGTGGTAGGCCTCCTCGTCCGCCCAGGGGCGGCGGCCGATCTGGTGGTTGAGCAGCCGCCCGCCGGGCCGCAGCAGCCCGTACAGCACCCCGGCGTACTGCCGGTAGCGCTCCCGGCCCACGTGCTCGGCCATGCCGATCGAGGAGATGGCGTCGTAGGGCCCGTCGTCGACCGCCCGGTAGTCCTGCACGCGGATCTCGATCCGGTCGGCCAGACCGGCGTCGGCGACCCGCTTGCGGGCGTAGGACGCCTGCTCGGTGGAGAGCGTGACGCCGGTGGCGCGGACGCCGTAGTGCTCCGCGGCGTGCATCACCATCGAGCCCCAGCCGCAGCCGACGTCCAGCAGCCGCTGCCCGGGCTGCAGTTGCAGCTTGCGGCAGATCAGGTCCAGCTTGGCGCGCTGGGCGTCCTCCAGGGTCGCGTCGGGCCCCTCCCAGTAGGCGCACGAGTAGACCATGGACGGGCCGAGCACCCGCTCGTAGAAGTCGTTGCCGACGTTGTAGTGATGGCTGATCGCCTGCCGGTCGCGGACCGGGCTGTGCAGCACGCCGGAACGCCGGCGGACCTCCTCCGGCGGCGGGGGCGGCGGCAGACCGGGGCCGGCCAGGGCGAGGGCCTCGCGGGCCAGCCGGTAGGTGGCGGGGTCGCGCGCGATGCCGAGCAGCCGGCGCGGCGAGGTCCCGCCGCCCTCGGTGGGGCGCTCCCAGACGAGCCCGGAGAGCCGGTCCAGGGCCTCGTACAGATCGCCCTCGACGTCGAGTTCACCGGCCACCCAGGCGCGGACCAGGCCGAGTTCGCCGGGCTTGTAGAGCAGCCGGCGCAACGCCCGCCGGTGCCGTACGACCAGGACCGGGGCGTCGGGGGGTCCGGTCTCGCTGCCGTCCCACGCGCGGACGCGCAGCGGGATGGGAACGCCGAGCGCCTGCTCGGCGAGGGCGGTCAGTCGTCCGGCCGCATCGGCCATGGCGCGTACCTCCGTGCCTCCATGAAGACGGGTCCACTGGGCTGGGAAACGGATGCGGGATACACCGACATTCCCGCGCTACCGCTTCTTTACCTCTACCCATCTCATGTCCTGTGCCCCGGAGCCAGGGACACGGGCACGACGAAGGGCGCCCGCCCCACGGATGGCGGACGCCCTTCGGCCGTACTGCTACCTGCTCAGGCCTTGGCCTTCGCGGCCTCGGCGGGGACCGCCACGGCCGGGACCGGCTTGGCGGCCTCGTAGAACTCCTCGCGCGGGTTCTCGATGGCGCCGAGCGAGACGACCTCGCGCTTGAGGAACATCGCCAGCGTCCAGTCGGCGAGCACCCGGATCTTGCGGTTGAAGGTCGGTACCGCCATGCCGTGGTAGCCACGGTGCATGTACCAGGCCAGGCGGCCCTTGAACTTCAGCTTCATCTTGCCGAAGCGGACCAGGGCGACGCCCTTGTGCAGGCCGAGGCCGGCCACGGCGCCCTTGTTGGCGTGCTTGTACGGCTTCTGCGGGAAGCCGCGCATGCCCGACACCACGTTGTCGCCGAGCACCTTGGCCTGGCGCAGCGCGTGCTGGGCGTTCGGCGGGCACCAGGCGCCGGGGCCGGAGGCCAGGTCGGGGACCTGGGCGTTGTCGCCCGCCGACCAGATGTAGTCGGTGCCCTGGACCTGGAGCGTCGCGGCGGTGTCCACGTGGCCGCGCGGGCCGAGCGGGAGGCCGTACTTGGCGAGCACCGGGTTGGGCTTGACGCCGGCCGTCCACACGATGGTGGAGGCGTCGACCTCCAGGCCGTTGGCCAGCACCACGTGCTTGTCGACGCAGGAGGTCATGGAGGTGCTGAGGTAGACCTCGATGCCGCGCTCGCGCAGGTGCTCCAGACCCCAGGTGCCCAGCTCGGGACCGACCTCGGGGAGGATCTTGTCGGCGGCGTCGACGAGGATGAAGCGCATGTCCTCGCGCTTGACGTTGGTGTAGTACTTGGCCGCGTCGCGGGCCATGTCCTCCACCTCGCCGATGGTCTCGGCGCCGGCGAAGCCGCCGCCGACGAAGACGAAGGTGAGCGCCTTGCGGCGGACGTCCTCGTCGGTGGTGGAGTCGGCCTTGTCGAGCTGCTCCAGCACGTGGTTGCGCAGCCCGATGGCCTCCTCGACGCCCTTCATGCCGATGCCGTGCTCCGCGAGGCCCGGGATCGGGAAGGTGCGGGAGACCGCGCCCAGAGCGACCACCAGGTAGTCGAAGGGCAGCTCGTAGGTCTCGCCCACGAGCGGCTCGACGACCGCGACCTTGCGGTCCTGGTCGATGGTGGTGACCCGGCCGGTGAGGACCTCCGCCGTGGGGAGCACGCGGCGCAGCGGCACCACGACGTGGCGGGGGGAGATGCTGCCGGCGGCGGCCTCCGGCAGGAAGGGCTGGTACGTCATGTACGAGCGCGGGTCGACGACGGTGACCGTCGCTTCCGCGTAACGCATCTTCTTGAGGATGCGCCGCGCCGCGTACAGGCCGACGTACCCTCCGCCTACTACGAGGATCCTGGGACGCTCCGTGGTGCTCATGCTTCGAGTATTCACCACGCCCCAGGGGGTACCTCGTGAGCCCCTTCACAAGGTTTCCGGTGCCCTCTGCTACACTGCGCCGCTTCGTGATCAGGACCACAGCGCCCAGGGGGAACCCGGCGGGCCGCGCGGGCGTTGAGCGCCCCCTCCGACCAGCGGCGATCGGCATCCGGGGGCACCTCTTCACGGTCCCGCAACACAGCCGAAACGCGTGGGCAGCAAGGGTTCTTGGGGCTCCTGGGGGACCCGGCCGCGGGGAGTTGGGCCGTCCGGCGGGAACTTTCATGTGAAGAAATTCACGAACTTCGCGGGGCGGGCGTGTCACGCCCGCCCCCGGACCCCGCTCAGATGGAAAAGGCCCTGCTCAGGCGATGCTCCAGGCGATGCCGTCGAGGATGTCGTGCTCGGAGACCACGACCTCCCGGGCACCCGTCCGCTCCATGATCCTCAGCAGTACCAGGGCCCCGGCGCCGATCACGTCGACCCGGCCCGGGTGCATCACCGGGATCGCGGCGCGCTCGGCGTGCGTGGCCGCCAGCAGGCGGGCGCTGATCTCGCGCACCGTCCCGACCGGGATGCGGGAGTGGTGGATGGCGGCCCAGTCGTACTCGGGCAGGCCCAGCGCGATCGCGGCGACCGTGGTGACGGAGCCCGCCAGCCCGACGAGGGTACGGGCCTCGCGCAGCGGGACGGTCCGCTCGGCGAGGTCGAGGGCGGCGTCGATGCCCCGCGTCATGGCGGCGATCAGATCGGCCGTGGGCGGGTCGACGGCCACGCCGTCGCGGACCAGGTGGCGCTCGGTCATCCGCACACAGCCGACGTCGACCGACCGTGCGGCCGTGACGCGGTCGTCGCCGACGACGAACTCGGTGGAGCCGCCGCCGATGTCCACGACCAGGAAGGGGCGTTCGAGGTCCGCCCGCCCGGCGAGCTCCTTGGTGGCGCCGGTGAAGGAGAACTCCGCCTCCTGGTCGCCGGTGATCACCTCGGGCTCGACGCCGAGGATGTCCACCACCCCGCGCACGAAGTCGTCCCGGTTGGCGGCGTCCCGCGAGGCGGAGGTGGCCACGAACCGGAGCCGCTGCGCCCCCAGCTCCCCGATCACGCCCGCGTACTCGCGGCAAGCCGCGAAGGTGCGCTCCAGGGCCTCGGGGGCCAGCCGGCCGGTGCGGTCCACGTCCTGACCGAGCCGGACGATGGTCATCCGGCGGTCCAGGTCCTTGATCTCGCCGGTCGCGGGGTCCGCGTCCGCGACGAGCAGGCGGATGGAGTTGGTGCCGCAGTCCACGGCGGCGACGCGGGTCACGAGTCCTCGCCCTCCTCCCGGCCGGCGCCGCCGCAGGGGCTCACGCACGGGCCCTTGCGCCACCACTCGGGCAGCATCGCGATCGTCTCGTCGCCCAGCGGGTTCACCCCGGGGCCGGCCGCCAGGGAGTGGCCGACCAGGACGTGCAGGCACTTGACCCGGTCCGGCATGCCGCCGGCGCTGGGGAAGCCCTCCAGGACCTCGACGGCGTCCCGGCGGGCGATGTAGTCCTCGTGCGCGGCGCGGTAGGCGGCGGCCAGTTCCTCGTCCTCGGCGAGCCGGGCCGTCATCTCCTTCATGACGCCCTCGGCCTCGAGGGTGCCGATCGCCGAGGCGGCGCGCGGGCAGGTCAGGTAGTACAGCGTCGGGAACGGCGTCCCGTCCTCCAGGCGCGGCGCGGTCTCCACCACGTCGGGGTTGCCGCAGGGGCAGCGGTGCGCGATGGCCCGCAGGCCGCGCGGCGGGCGGCCGAGCTGCTCCTTGAAGGCGGCGATGTCCGCCTCGGTGGGCGGGGCGTGCTCGGTCTGCGGCGGGGGCTTTTCCATGCCTGGGCGTGTCTCTTTCGGGGCGTGCGTCAACGGTGTGCTGCGGCGGCGTCCGCGTGGTCCACGCCGTCCCACAGGTTGGAGTACCAGGGGCGGCGGGCGGCGCTGTCGCTGTGGCGGGCGCCGGACCCGTCGGGGGCCGCGGCTCCGCTGGGCTCCACCACCGTATACGCCGTCTCGCCCGGCAGTACGTAGTGCAGCCGGGCCCGGGCCTGCGCCTTGACGTACTCCGGGTCCTGCCAGCGGGCCTTCTCCTCGCGCAGCTCGTCGACCCGCTTGCGCGCCTGCTCGGCCTGCTTGCGCTGGTCGGCGATCTGCGAGCGCTGCGCGACGTACTGGCGCATCGGGTAGGCCAGGGCGACCACCAGGGCGCAGACCACCAGCGCCAGCAGCGCGGCCCGGCCGGTCAGCCGGCTGCGGCCGCGCGGCAGCGAGGGCCGCGGACGGCCGGCCGCGCGGTAGACGCGGGCCTGCGCCTGTGCCCCGAGGGCACGGATGCGCGTCGCGGTGGAGAAGCGATCCGGCACGTGCACCTCCGGTGGGGTTCGGATGGCCCTTGCTGCGCACGGTGCCGCCCGCCGCGGGCGCGGCGGGCGGCACCGGACGACGTCAGCCCTTGAAGCGCGGGAACGCGGAGCGGCCGGCGTACACCGCGGCGTCGTCGAGGATCTCCTCGATGCGCAGCAGCTGGTTGTACTTGGCCACGCGCTCGCTGCGCGCGGGGGCGCCGGTCTTGATCTGGCCGCAGTTCGTGGCGACGGCGAGGTCGGCGATGGTGACGTCCTCGGTCTCGCCGGAACGGTGCGACATCATGCACTTGTAGCCGTTGCGCTGGGCCAGCTCGACCGCGTCCAGGGTCTCGGTCAGCGAACCGATCTGGTTGACCTTGACCAGGAGCGCGTTCGCCGTGTTGCTGTCGATGCCGCGCTGCAGGCGCTCGGGGTTGGTGACGAACAGGTCGTCGCCGACCAGCTGGACCTTGTCACCGAGCTGGTCGGTGATCGTCTTCCAGCCGTCCCAGTCCTCCTCGTTCAGCGGGTCCTCGATGGAGACCAGCGGGTACGCGTCGACCAGCTCGGCGTAGTACGCGGTCATCTCGGCCGCCGACAGGGACTTGCCCTCGAAGGAGTAGCTGCCGTCCTTGTAGAACTCGGAGGCGGCGACGTCGAGCGCGAGCGCGATGTCCTGGCCGGGCTGGTAGCCGGCCTTCTTGATGGCCTCGACGATCAGGTCGAGGGCGTCGCGGTTGCTCGGCAGGTTCGGGGCGAAGCCGCCCTCGTCGCCGAGGCCGGTGGACAGGCCGCGCTCCTTCAGGACCGCCTTGAGGGTGTGGTAGACCTCGGCGCCCCAGCGCAGGGCCTCGGAGAAGGACTCCGCGCCCACGGGCGCGATCATGAACTCCTGGATGTCCACGTTGGAGTCGGCGTGCGAGCCGCCGTTCAGGATGTTCATCATCGGGACCGGCAGCACGTGGGCGTTCGGGCCGCCCAGGTAGCGGAAGAGCGGCAGGTCGGAGGCCTCGGAGGCGGCGTGGGCCACGGCGAGCGAGACGCCGAGGATGGCGTTGGCGCCGAGCGAGGACTTGTCCGGGGTGGCGTCCAGGTCGAACATCGCCTGGTCGATCAGGCGCTGCTCGGTCGCGTCGTAGCCGACCAGCTCGGGGCCGATCTGCTCGATGACCGCCAGCACGGCCTTCTCCACGCCCTTGCCCAGGTAACGGCTCTTGTCGCCGTCGCGGAGCTCGAGGGCCTCGAACGCACCGGTGGACGCACCGGAGGGGACGGCTGCACGGCCCGTGCTGCCGTCGTCGAGGCCGACCTCGACCTCGACGGTGGGGTTGCCTCGCGAGTCGAGGATTTCCCGGGCTACGACGACGTCGATGGACGGCACGTGAGTCTCCTTCTGGATGTCTCTTCGTTTCGGCATGAGCCTAACCGACCCGAAAAGCCACGGCCGGGCACGCTCGGGGGATGGACATGCGCGCACTCGGAACGGAGGAGAAAGTTCAGCCCGATGTCAGCAGGCGTCCGCCGAGCGGGGGTGGACCCCCACCCGGCGGCGTGCGGGGGTCAGCGGCCGAGGTTCAGGTACGAGCCGGCGCTGATCGCGTTCGGGTCGTCGCCGATGACGTCGCGGTTCGCGTCGTACAGGCCGCGCCAGCCGCCCGTCACGTGCTGTTCCATCGCGATCTCGCAGAGCGAGTCGCCCTCCTGCACCAGGTAGCGGCCGCCGGTGGTGGTCTTGGCGCTCGCGTCGTTGGCCCGGCCGGTGTCGGCCTTCTTGGTCTCGGTGCGCGTGTCGGGCGTGAGCGGGATGACGCCCCAGGCGGCCTCGCCCTCGACGAAGTGGGCCGGCAGGCCGCTGGGGCCGTGCTCCTGGGTCCCGGTGGAAGCCGTGCCGTTCCCGGCGGCGGGTGCGTCGGCGGCGGTGCCCGCGTCCGGCTTGCGGTGCTTGCCGGCGCCCTTGCCCTTGTCGCCGGCGGTGGGGGTCGCGGAGGCGTCGGCGCCCTCGGTCGGGTCGGCGTCCGGCACGGCGGTGGTGTCGTCGCCGGTGCCCGGGGCGGTGGTGCCGGTGGTGTCGTCGCCGGAGGTGGCGCCGTCACCGTCACCGTCGGTGTCCTGGTCGCCCGAGCCGGTGGAGTCGCCCCCCTGGCCGTCGTGGTCGTGGCCGCCGTGCAGCAGGCCGTCGAGGGCGTCGGTGAGCCCGGAGGAGTCGGCGCAGCCGGACCAGGCGTCGGGGCCGAGTTCCGCGAGGATCTTCTCGGCCACGGATATCTGCTCGTTGCGGCTGGCGAGGTCGGGGCGCTCGGCGTACTGGTCGCCGCCGTACTGCTGCCAGGTCTCCTCGGTGATCTGCAGACCGCCGAAGAAGCCGTTGCCCGTGTTGGAGCTCCACAGGCCGCCGCTCTCGCACATGGCGACCGCGTTCCAGGTGCTGTTGGCGTCGGCGGCGCTGGCGCCGCTCGCTGCGAAGAGGGGGAGCGTGAGGCCCGCCCCGGTCGCCGCGACCGCGACCATGGCGGTCGGGGCCTGACGCGGCTTGCGGTGTCGGCCGTTCCCGGACTTCAGCATGCGCCATCGCCTTTCACGTTCGAACATTGCGATGGCGCCAGACCGTAGCCGCCTTGGCCCATGCATCACAAGTCGATGTCTCACGGATCACGCCAAGATCACGTTCTGACGCTACGTCAGTCACTTTGCGGTGTGAACGCGACCGGCAGGGTCCGCAGACCGCGCATGATCAGGCCGCCACGCCACCTCAGATCGGCCGGATCCGCGGCCAGTCGGAGGTCCGGAAGCCGGGTCAGCAGGGTCGCCAGCGCGGCCTGCGCCTCCAGCCGGGCGAGCGGGGCGCCGAGGCAGTAGTGGATGCCGTGGCCGTAGCCGAGGTGCTGGTTGTCGCGGCGCGTCAGGTCCAGGGCGTCGGGGTCGGCGAAGCGGGCCGGATCGCGGTCGGCGGCCGCCAGGACGACGAGCACCGGGTCGCCGGCGGCGACGGACTGCCCGCCCACGGTGAGCGGTTCGGTGGCGAAGCGCCAGGTCGCCAACTCCACCGGGCCGTCGTAGCGCAGCAGTTCCTCCACGGCGGTACCGAGCGGCTCGCGCTCGCCGCGGGCGAGGGAGTCCTGCAGCCACCGCCGCTGCTCCGGGTGGCGCAGCAGCGTGTAGGTGCCGTTGCCGATGAGGTTGACGGTCGTCTCGAAGCCCGCGAAGAGCAGGATGAAGGCCATCGCGGCGGCCTCGTTCTCGGTGAGGTGCTCACCGTGGTCGCTCGCCCGGATCAGCCCGGAGATCAGGTCGTCGCCGAGGTCCGAGCGCTTGCGGTGGATCAGTTCCAGCAGGTAGGCGCGCATCTTCTTCACCGAGCGCGCCACTCCCCCGCGCGGACCGCCGCCGTGCCGGATCATCATGCCCGCCCAGTCGCGGAAGTCGTCCTGGTCCTCGGAAGGGACGCCCAGCAGGTCGCAGATGGCGTAGATCGGCAACGGGAACGCGAACTCATGGATGAGATCCGCCTCGCCCTTGGCGGCGAAACCGTCGATCAGGCGGTCGGTGAGCTCCTGCACCCGCGGCGCGAACTCCGCCACCCGGCGCGGGGTGAAGGCCTTCGAGACCAGTCGCCGCAACCGGGTGTGGTCCGGTGGGTCGATGTTGAGCAGGTGCGTCATCAGGTCCGCACTGCGCTCACCCGGGATGCCCACCTTGCCCTTGGCGTGGGCGCGTTCGGAGTGGTGGACGGGGTTCTTGCTGAGCCGGGCGTCGGCGAGCGCCTGCTTGGCGTCCGCGTACCGGGTGACCAGCCACGCCTCCACCCCGCTGGGCAGGGTCGTGCGGTGCACCGGCGAGTGCTCGCGCAGCCACGCGTACGCGGGGTAGGGATCGGTCGCGAACTGCCAGCCGAACAGCTCGGGGGCGGGCGGGATGCCGGGGTCGGGGGTCACGCTGTCATGCACCCCATGACGTTAGCCGGTCGCGGCTGAGCCGGTCGGCCAGCCTGGTCGTCTCCGGCAGGCGGTAGGAGGGGGCGAGGGCCAGCACATGGCGGCAGGCGGTGTCCAGGTCGACGCCGTGACCGGTCGAGACGTAGACCGGCTTCACGCCCCGCTGGGTGCGCAGCACCCGGCCCACCGTCTCCCCCGCGTCCACCAGCGGCGCGGTCGATCCCCGGGCGTCACCGAGCGCCGCCGGGTCCCAGGTGCCGACGAACGGCGTCTTGGCCACCCCCGCGGTGGGCAGCCCTGTGAGCACCCCCAGATGGCAGGCGAGGCCGAAGCGGCGCGGGTGCGCCAGCCCCTGGCCGTCGCAGAGCAGCAGATCGGGGGTGACGGAGAGCTTCTCCAGCGCGTCGATCAGCACGGGCAGCTCACGGAAGGCGAAGAGCCCCGGCACGTACGGGAAACCGGCCAGGGCGGTCGCCGTGACCTGCTCGACCGGGGCCAGCGTCCCGGTGTCGAGCACGACGACGGCGGCGGCCACGGCGTCGCCCTCGGCACCGTGGCCGCCGCGGTAGGCGACGTCCAGTCCGGCCACGTACCGCGGATGCCGCGGACCGGGTCCCCGGTGGTCCGCCAGCGGGCGGAGCCGGTCCTGCAGGGCCAGTGCCTCGGCCTCGTCACGCGGCCACGCGTGCGGTACGTCGATGCGCATGGCGGTGAGCCTAGGCGCGCCGCATCGGCAGGCGCACGATCGTCCGCGCAGCCGGCTGCTCGGACGATTCGACGGCGCACGGCGCCCACCCCCGGCCGAGGGCAGGGGGTGGGGTGACGACACGACCCCGGCCGGGCCCGAGCCCGGGCGGGACTCAGTGCTCTTCCTTGCCGCTCTCCTCCTGGCCCGGGCCGGAACGCGTCGGCCCGCCCCTGGGGGCGCCGCCCGGAGCACCGCCCGCGGCGCCCGCCGGTGTGCGGCGCTCCGCGGCGCTCCGGGTGTCCCCGGGGGTTCCGGTGTCCCCGGTGGCGCGGACGTCCCCGGGACTTCGGGTGCCGGCCGCGGGGCCGCGGGTGCCGCCCTCCGGGCTGCTCACCCCGTGGGAGCCCCAGTTGCCGAAGCCCTTGAGGGAGTGCGGCAGGTGCCGGATGCCGTCCTGCGGCCACTCGTCCGGTTCCCGCCATTCGGTGAGCGTGTGCCGCTCGCCGTCCTGGTGGCCGGGGCCGTGGTCGGCCGACGTCTCCCTCCCGTGCTCCTGGCGGGTGTGCCACGCCCCGCCGCGGGGCTGCGGTTTCTGTTCCGGTGGGGGCTCCTTGCTCCGTGCCCACACACCGATGGAGACGGCGCCGACGAGGATGCCGACGAGGAAGATGCCCACCACCAGCGGCGCGATGCCGACGAGATAGTCGTGCGGCACGGCCAGCTGGATCTGTTCCAGTGCTCGCATACGTCCCATTTACCCGCTGCGCCCCGGACTGACCCACATCGCCGGAAGGAGATCTTCCGCAACCGGGCCGCGCGGCTGGTCAGCCGGTCTTCTCGGCCTCCAGGATCGCGTCCCGGTAGCGGCGCGCGGCGGCCCGCAGGGCGGACTCCGGGTCGATGCCGGCCGCCTGGGCGGCGAGCGCGAGCGCCAGCAGGCGGTCACCGGTGTCCGCGGCGTCCTGGTCCGGGACGGCCACGGACAGCCCCGCCTGGCGGGCCCGGGAGCCGAGCTTGGCGGCGAGGGCGAGCGCGGGCTGGCCGAGGGGGATGCCCTCGGTGACCGAGCCGCGCCGCTTCTCCTCCGCCTTGGTGCGCAGCCAGTGCTCGCGGACGTCCTCCGGGGTCTCGGCGACGGCGTCCCCGAAGACGTGCGGGTGCCGGTGGATCAGCTTGTCCACGATGGTGGCGGCGACGTCGTCGATCGAGAACGGCTCCTCCGGGTCGTCCTGCGCGATCCGCGCGTGGAAGACGACCTGCAGCAGCACGTCGCCGAGCTCCTCGCGCAGGGCGTCCCGGTCGCCCTCCTCGGCGGCCTCGGCGAGCTCGTAGACCTCCTCGATGCCGTACTTCACCAGTTCCTCGGTGGTACGGACGCTGCTCCAGGGGCACTCGCGGCGGATCCGGTCCATCACCTGCACCAGGTCGAGCAGGCGCGCGCCCGGCAGGTCGTAGGAGGCGGGCAGCAGCTCCAGGTCCGGCATGTGGACCCGGCCGGAGCCGCCGAGCCGGGCCAGCTCGTCGGTGACGGCGCGGTCGCCCTCTCCGCCCGCCAGGTAGACCACGGTGCGGCCGTCCCCGGTGAGGTCGACCAGCTCCCGCCCGGTGGGCGCGGACGGCTCGACACGGACCCCGGCCTCGCGCAGGTACGGCAGCTGCGGGTTCCCCGGGTCGGGGCAGACGACCAGGTCGGCGGCGCGCAGCAGCTCCCAGGCGGGCCAGGAGAGCAGGCCGGGCGCGACCCGGTGGGTGGTGGTCAGCAGTACCAGGCGGCCCGGGCGGGCGGAGTCATCGGAGTGGTCCACCCGACGAAACTACCTCGCCGCCGGACGGCACCGGGGCCGGGCCCGAGGGTCGGACCCGGCCCCGGCTGCGGCCCCGGTCGCGCGGCGCCCTACGCCTGGGCGGCGCGGCGGCTGACCTCGCTCAGCCACGGGTCCTTGGTGGCGTCCAGGTCGAGCTTGTCCGAGTTCCACGTGCCGAAGCGCGGGTTGACGTCGATCTCCAGCTTCTTCGACGTGTCCCGCAGCACCTTGATCAGCGCCGTCTGACCCTCGGGGGTCTGCACGTCGGCGCCGTAGTGGGCGGCGACCTTCTGCATCAGCAGGTCGGTGCGGATGCTCTCGTCGATGTCGGCGGGCACCATCGCGTAGGTCTGCAGCAGCTGGGCCTCCAGGGCCTCTTTGCCGCCGGCCTGCAGCTCGCTGTCCGTCCGGGCCTTCTGCAGCTCGCGCCGGGTGACGGAGGCGCCGATGTCGTCGGCCGCCCGCTCGATGACCTCGTTCTGCACCAGCCGGTGCACCACGTTGCGCTGGAGATCGCTGCTGGCCTCGATGAGCTGGGCGGCCTGCGGGGTCTTCTCCTGCGCGGCGCGGACCGCGGCGACCTTCGACTGGACCGACTCCACGGTGATCTGCTCGCCGCCCACGACGGCCGCGGCGCCCGCGTGCGGTGTGCCGCAGGAGGTCAGCAGTGGCGCCGCGAGCAGCACGGCTGCGGCGGCGGTGGCGGCGAGAGCAGTCCTGCGGCGGAGCATTTTTGCCTCCCGGCAAGGGATCGAGCGACGGTGCACGACCTGGCAGTGATGCAGTGATCGAGGATATTGAGCGGGGCGCCGGGATATCCAGCACTCTGCACAACACACTGCGCAAACGATCCGCCGGACCTCAGGTGTCGCAGGCGACGCCGTCGCCGTCCCGGTCCAGCGAGCGCGAGTAGCCGGGGTCCCCGCGGTGCAGCGGGGCGGCGCCCGCCTCGCGGGCCGCGGCGCAGTTCGCGTACGTGGCGTCCGGCGAGGGGGCGGTGCCCTGCTTGCCGTCCCCGTCCCCGTTCCCGCCGCCGGACCCGCCGTCCCCGCCGGACGCCACCGGCTTGCCGTCGTCCGGCAGGGGTTCGTCGGGGCAGGTGTCCAGCACCTTCACCATGGCGGCCTTCTCGGCCTCGGTGACCCACAGCCCGTACTTCTTCTTCACCGCGACTTGGCGGGCCACATACGGGCAGCGGAAGCCCTTGTCCGGCGGCAGCCAGGTCGCCGCGTCGCCGTCGCCCTTGCCGCGGTTGGTCGGGCCGTCGACGGCGAGGAGGTTCAGCGGGTCGTTGGCGATCTGCGTGCGCTTGTCGCGGGACCAGTACTTGGCGCCCTTCTGCCAGGCGTCGCTGAGGGCCACGACGTGGTCGATGTCGACCGTGCTGCGGCCGCGCGTGAAGTCGATCCGCCTGCCGGTGTACGGGTCGGCGAGGGTGCCCGAGGCGACGACGCAGTCCCCGCCCCGGTCGGCGCGGTAGGAGGTGCCGGTGAGGTCCCGGCGGAGTATGTCGTCGCGGGTGTCGCAGCCGTTGTGGTCGGTGTCCGCCCAAGCCGCGCCGAACTCGTCCCGCGCGTAGCCCGTCTTGGGGGCTCTGCCCTTCACCGCCAGGTCGCCGACCGCCTTGAGCGCGCTGCCCTTCGGCGCCCCGTCGTTCCCGGCGCCGCTGCCCGTGCCGCCGCCGAGGCCCTCGCCGGTGCAACCGGCCAGACCCGCGCCGAGCAGCACGGCGGCGGCCGCCGCTGCCGCTGCCGTTCCCGCCCTGGTTGTAAGCACCTTGGCACTCTAGGGGGTGGGGGGTGCGGCCCGGCAGGGGGCGTCCGGCGGCCGAACGGTCACCGTACGGGGGCGGTTCGGCGCAGCTCGTCCACAAGGGAGAGGAAGAGGGGGAAGTTCGGGATGTCCTTGACCTTCTTGGACGACCAGGACAGGGACTTGCCGGCCTTCTTCAGCACGAGCACGCCGTCCGAGACCCGCACGCCCTCGATCTCCTGCCAGGTGACGGCCCCGCGCCTGGGCGTCGCGACACCGGTGCGGTTGACCGCGATGTCCCCGAAGGTCAGCGTCCCTCCCTCGGCCAGCATGCGCAGCATGCCCGGCAGCTGGAACCCGGCGACCTCCTGCTGGATGAACGGCCCCCAGCGCTCGGGCTCCGCGTAGAAGTTGAGGATCTTCCGGACCGTGCCGTCGCCCTTGTGCAGGGTGTAGCGGTAACCGGTGGCGACGTGGATGCCGTTGACGTAGGACTCGGTGATCTCCTGCAGCACCGTCATCGAATCCCAGCGGAAGGCGGCGGGGACGCCGGCGTGGTCGATCTCGACCAGCCCGAACTCGTAGAAGTGCAGGCGCCGGGCGGCGGCCTTGCGGGAGAAGTTCGGGGTGCGCAGGGCGTGGTGGAGGAACCACAGGCCGGGCAGGACGAAACAGGCCAGCCCCACGAGGATCATGAACACGAAGTTGCACGTCATCAGGAAGCCGTGCCGCTTCGGCAGGATCGTGAGGCGGTGCCGGCCGAGACCCTCGGCCGAGGCGGCGGCCGCGACGTCGTCGGGTATCCGGTCTTCCATGGTGCGTTCCGCCGTTCTCGGGGAGGGGACGGGAGAGGACGGCCCTGGCGCGGCGTGCGCCAGGGCCCGGGGATCGTAGCCGGTGGCTCAGCCGACGACAGCACGTACGGCTTGCCTTCCTCGGCCACGTAGGCGG
The DNA here is from genome assembly GCF_042956445.1 of Streptomyces sp. NPDC008238. Lineage (NCBI taxonomy): Bacteria > Bacillati > Actinomycetota > Actinomycetes > Kitasatosporales > Streptomycetaceae > Streptomyces > Streptomyces sp. NPDC008238. The sequence goes on from NZ_JBIBGK010000010.1 coordinate 107,770, forward strand.
TGGTGGTCTCGGCCCCCTCCTTGCCCCGCCGCTGCCGCTCCCGCCGGGTCGTGCCCACCTCGGCGCTGCCGGGGACAGGGGCGGGAACCGTCAGGGGTACGTCAGCTCCGGGCGTTCACCGCGCGCGCCACCGCACCGGCGACCTCGGAGCGGAGCCCGTCCCCAGTGCTGGTGACGGACACATTGGCCCGCTGCTTGCCATGGTCATCCGCACCTACCAGGACGAAACGAACCTTGCCGTACTGGGATGCCGTCTGCTCGGCGGCGGCCACCTCGGGCTCGCCGGCGGCCACCACCACGTCGCACGAGCGCTGAAGCAGTCCGTTGAGGAACGGCACCGCGTTGGCGGCGGACTGCTCACCTGTCACGGACGAGTAGCTCACCCTTGCGCGGGTGCTGACCGACGCGTCCTGCATGCCCTGCCACACGGTGGCCGCGGGCGTCCCCGTGGCGATGCCCTTCTCCCCGGTGAGCAGACACGCGTCGACATCCTCGTAGTGCCGGGCCCGGGTGTCGGGCAGGGGCCTGGCGTCGTCCTGGGCCAGGACGAACCACACCACGGCTGCCGCTACCACCACTGCGGCGGCGACCGCGGCCGACATGATCCGCCGGCCCGTCAGGGCGCGCAGCCACCCCACGACGGCACGCGTGAGCCTGCTCAAGCGCCCTTCCGCGCCGGTGACACGCGCCGCCTTCACCCGCTGTGCCGGGGCCACCTGCCGAACCCTCTTCGCCACCTGTCTCCGCTCGCTTCCTCTGTACCGTTCACTGGCCCTGGTCGGTGCGACCGTCTGTGTCCGCCGCCCCGGCGACGGGCCAGAACTTCCAGGCGTGCACCGGGGCCACCACCATCGACAACAGGATCAGCAGGACGTCGACGGCGAACTCCGGCCCATGGGTCGACTCCGGCGTCAGTGCGAGGTCCAGCGCCCACGCCACCAGCACGAGGCAGAAGACGCCGAAGGCGGTCCAGTCGGCGCGCCGCCCCCGGCGCAGGGCGATCAGGAGCGCGGGAAGCGGGCTCAGCAGTCCCAGGCTCACGACCGGGACCGCCGCGGCCCCCAACCGGGCGGCGAGCCGCCCGCCAGGCCGCCGCGTCAGCCCGCCGCCCGGTCCGGTCTCCTTGTTCACCGCTCGCCGCCTGTCAGCCGGTGACCGAACATCCCCACCCCATTCATGACGCAAACAGCACAGGTAGCGTGCTGGGCACAGTCGTTCCGATACCCCCACCAGCCGCGCACCTCGATCCGCAGTGACGCGGGGTCGCGGGGTCGCGGGCTTCCGTATGGGGGCCCTGGCACGGTATCCGTGCGTCCTCCAAGCCCGGGAAAGCGGATACCGAGGTCGTCGCAAGACTCGCCCAAGCGGCGGCAAAACTTCCCGAGGCTGCTTCAGCCGAGGGTCCCGGACGACGTCCCGAGACGCGGCGGCGGCGCAGGTCGGCCCGCCCGTTCCCAGGCGACGAATGTGTTGGTGCGGGCGTGCACGAACTCCTTGACGGGGTCGCCGAAATACGTCCACGGCACGTTGCCGATATGACCCCCGATCGCCCGGAACTGCTCGACCGCCTCCGCGTGGCGCTTCGTCTGGAACAACGTGTCCGCGAGGAGGTGACGCGCGGTCGGCAGCCGGTGGTGGCCGGCGGGAACGTGGGCCACCGCGTCGAGGGTGGCGTCCACGGCGGCGGCCACGAAGGGCTCGGCGTAGACCTTCGACTCCGGCTCCTGGTGGGCATGCTCGAAAATCGCGTACAGGCGCAGGGCGGGCAGCAAGCTGCCCCGCGGCGCCGAGGCAGCCGCCTCCTCCGCGAAGCCGAACATCAACTCCTTGGAGCCCCGCCACTTCGCGCACCAGTACTGCAGGGCGCCGACGTGGGCGCCGAAGTGATGCGGATCGCGCAGGATGATCTGCGCCCACAGGACCCGGAAGTCCTCGTGCGACCAGCCCTGACCCAACGCGATGGTGATCTGGGAGACCCACGGGGTCGGGTCCTCCGGCACCGCCAGCCGCGCCGCCTCACGGCAAGCCGGCAGTGCCTCGGCCAGGAGCTGGTGGAAGCCCTGGAACTGCTCGTCGCTCGTGTACTTGGCCCGCTTGGCGCCGCGCGCCTTGCCGGCCAGGGCGACGAGGGTGTCGGCGTATACGAGCGCGGCGTCGGGGTCGCCCGGGCGCTCGGCGTGCCAGACACGGAGCCACGTGTCGTCCTCCGCGGCCGCGTCCACGATGTGCCCCAGCCGGTACCAGCGCAGGTCCCAGTCGCGCCCCGCATCCGCCAGGTACGCGGCGGCCCGCCGCCAGTCACCCGACAGCGCCGCCGCGACCACGGCGTCCGCCTCCGGGTCGGGCTGCGCCCGCCCGGTGTCCAGCTTCGACGCCGGCACCAACCCGTACTGCGCCGGATCGATGGTCAGCGGCGCCTTGGCTTTCGCCTCGGCCCGCTTGGCGCGTGCCTTGATGGCGTTGCGGGGAATCGTGACGGCGGCGTAGACGAGGACGCCTGCGCCGGCCGTACCTATGAAGAGGTTCATAAACCGTCCATGTGTGGGGGCTCGCCGCCGAGTTGGCGGGCGCCCAGCCGGATGTGAATCAACGATGCGTGGAACAGCGGGCTTCGGATGCGGAGCCCAGGGACCTCGCCGTCGGCGATGTGCCATGCATGCAGCGAATCCCGCGGTGTGCCCCACCTCGGCCTTCGGCGCCTCTGAGAACCAAATTGCCGAATTTCCGAGATATGTCGATCGCATCCCCACTAAGCTCATCGAGGCAAGATCGGAGAAGAGTGGCCAGGCCTTGAATCAATTACATTCAAGTTCGACAGGCAGCCATACTCCGCACTTCAAAACTGCCATCAGCCCCGGTAGTGACGGATGTATTCCAAGAATCGCTCTGCATACATCTGCGCCAAAATGTCACCACTATCGATCAGCGCTTCGACGGACACCCCTGAACGAATCGCGCGCATATCGTCGATCTGGCGATCGAATTCCATCTGCCCCAATGGCGAGGTGGCTGGAAGATCAGGATCATCTTCCAACCCCCCCACAATGGAGTAGGCCCCCAACAGTGCATTGAAACATGTCGATGCACTAACGTCAGGATGCTCCCAGGTTCGCACTGCATAATCAGCCGTGGAAACAACATCGATGAACCAGGGCTCGACGTTCTCTGGGTCTTCGAACGGAAAATCGTCTGGCCCCAGGAGCTCCTCGAACCGGGAACGAAGGGCATGGCTGTCAACATCCTCACCCACAACCCTCCGCATGCAGTATCCGTAGGCGTCCTCGATGACCTGCCGTGTTGATGGCGAGGTAATCTCTTCGCGCTGGTCAACCAGGACCATCCGACAAAGCCTGGAGAGCATCGCGGTAACGACTGCTCCGCACTGTCGGTCTGACAGCTCAGCGAGCAAACCCTGCGCAAGATTACGGTTGAACACAGCTTCGCCTATCTAATCGCCCCAGACAAACTGGCTCCGGCCAGTTAGCTGGCTTCCAGCAGGTGTTGACGCATACTTATTGAGTATTCTGGTTGGGTCACTAGGGCCAACCAATCGAGCAGCTCCGACCTTCTCACTGAAGGGTTTAAACAAGCTGTTCTGACACCACGGACAGATTGGACGGTTGGCTGCCCCTGCCACAGGCGTCCACCCCTTGTCCTTGATATGAGCAAGAGCGCTTGTCTCAGCGTCTCCTGCCACCCGATCAGCCATCACTTCTCCGTCCTGCAAGCCCTCACGGATCAGCCTGTCGAGGATACGGTTGGGTTCACGCTCGCTAGTGCTCCAACCAACCACATCCACTGGGTTTCCCTCGGTGTCGATGGCTCGAATTATGGCCGTTGACCTCCGTCCTTGCGCCCCCTTGGGAAGCAGCCCATGAAGCTCGTCCACACGAGACTTGAGCTGTGCAGCAATCGCCTTGTTGCAATTGTGGACCAGGACCGGCGTATTCCCGGCCTCCACATAATACGTGTGGAGAGTGCCGATCGTGAGGTCGTACGTCGTGGTGTCCGCGTGGTACAGACGGACACCGGTGACCTCGGCTGTGCCGGTCGGGGTCTGGAGGACGTCGCTGGCGTGGAGGTCCTTGGCCTCGACGAAAGCGGACTGGGTCTGGTCGTAGAAGGGGTGATGGAACGTGGTGGTCAGGTGTGCGCTGTCGCTGGCGCTGGAAGCCTCGACTTGCACATCGCTGACCGCGGCGACGGGTGCCGTGGCCGGCTCCTGACCGTGGTGGCCGTTGCCGCCGGAGAAGGCGCCCAGGATCGCGGCCGAGGCTGCCAGGCCGAACGCCACCTTGCGGGCGGCCTTCTTGGCCAGCGACTTCGCCCCGGCCTTGGCCTTGGCGGCACCCGTCTTCTTGATGGCCACGTCGACGAAGTCGTGGTCGGTACGGGTGACGATGACCGCGGTGACCGCGTGTGCTTCCGTACCCGCCACACCGGGCACGGAGTTCTCGACCACGTCGCCGACCTTGATGCGGTCGATGGCCTTGGTGGTGCCATTCGCCATCACAACTCGCGTGCCCGCCGTGAAGCTGTGGCACTCAGGCTGAGACCGCGTCCCCGCGCCCTCCGACTCCGCCCGCGAAGTCGCGGCCTCCGTCGCATCCGTGACGGCGCTCTCCTCCGCCTCCGTCGCGCCCTTGCCGAACAGGCCGCCGACGACCTTCATCGCCTTCGGGGCCGCCTTGGCCAGCAGCGAGCCGCCGATCTTGCCGAGGACGCCGCCCAGGGCGCCGGCGGCCGCGCCGGTGAGGGCCGAGCCCGCGAAGGCGCCGGCGCTGCACTCGTCGCCGCCCTTTTCGGCGCAGGCGAAGCCCTGCTCGACCAGGGAGCCGGCGGCCCCCGCGGCCGCGGCGCAGCCGATGGAGCCGACGCCCGCGGTCAGTGCCTCACAACCGGCGAAGACGGCGGTGGAGACGACGAAGGACGTGATCGCGGCGGCGTGGTTCTTGGCGAACTTCGTCGCCGTCTTCGTCGCCTTGACCGTGGCGTGGTACGCGGTGCGTGTGGCGTGCGCGACCGCCTTCGCGGCCTTCTTCACCGTCTTCTTCGCCGCGTGGACCACGCGGTGTGCCACGTGTGAGGCCTTGTGGTACGCCGTATGCACGGCATGGACCGTCGCGTGGTAGACTCGTTTGACCTTCCGTGCGGTGTAGTGGTAAACGCGCCGGGTGACCCGGACCGTGGCGTGGTAGACGTCCCGGACCTGGTGGACCACCTTGTGAGCCGCGTGCTTGACGGCGTGGACGACCTTCTTCGCGACGTGCTTGGCCGCGTGGTAGACCTTGTGCGCCACGTGCTTGACGGTGTGCTTGACCGTGTGCGCGGCCTTCTTCGCCCCGCAGACCACGTCGTACCAGGAGCAGTTGCCCGACTCGTCGGTTCCCGCAAGCGGGTTGTCGTCGACGTAGGCGAAGGGGTTCGCCGCGACCGAGTTCGGTACCGCGTCCAGCGAGACGCTGTCCTTGTTGAGGAAGACGCCGGTGTCCGGGTTGTACCAGCGGGACGCCGTGCCGACGTCGCCCGAGCCCGGTTCCGTCCAGCCCGACTGGAAGCCGAGGTGGCCCACGATCGTGTTCGGGGAGATCACCTTGCCCAGCGGGTCGTAGGAGACCGAGCCGGCGAGCGTGGTCGCGCCCGAGGCGAAGGTGCCGACCACGTCGTTGTGCAGGTCGGTCAGGGCAAGTGCCCCGGCGCCCGCGGCCGGTTTGACGCCGACCAGGCCGCCGCCCGGGTCGAAGGTGTAGGTGTCGTCGCCGTCGGAGGCGATCGTGTTGCCGGCGCCGGAGTAGGCGAAGGTGCGGACGTCCTGGATCGAGGTGTCGGTGTCCGTGATGTTCCGGCCGATCGCGTCCAGCGTGTAGGCCTGCGAGCCGGCCGCGATCTGGCCGCCGAAGGCGTCCGTCCGGTAGGACACGGTGCTGCCTGCGGTCGACGACTCGGAGGTCATCGTGCCGCGCGCGGAGTAGGTGTAGCTGTGCGTGCCGTCGGAGGTCAGCTCGTCACGCGCGTCGTAGGTGTAGACGTCGGCGCCCGACCGGATGCGGTTCCCCGAGGCGTCGTAACCGTACTGGGTGGTGGTGCTCCCACTGGTCCACGAGGTCAGGCGGTCCGACCAGTCGTAGGTGTAGGCGTTCGCCGACGCGCCCGCCACACCTGCCGTCGTCTTCGACGTCAGATTGCCGTTCTTGTCGTACCCGTAGGCGAAGCTCGCCACCGTCGAGGCGCCCTGCACCATGACGTCGTTGGTGAGCTGGTGCGCGCTGTTGTAGCTGAAGGTGCGGGTCTGGCCGGACGTCCCGTACTTGACCGTCTTCAGCGCGTTCAGCTGGTCGTAGGTGTACGTCAGGTGGTTGCCGGTCGCCGCGTCGTCCAGCGAGGAGAGCCGGCCGGCGGTGTCGTAGCCGTACGAGGTGGTGCCGGCCGCGTCGGTCCGGGAGAGCATCGCGGCGTCGTCGTTGTAGGTGAAGTCCGACGCGCCCGCCGAACCCGACGTCGTCAGCAGGTCGCCACGGTCGTCGTAGGTGAACGCGTCGTGCGTCGCGTTCTGGTGGTCGTCCTGGCCGGCGATCCCGGCGGCATCGGTGTCCGCGGACAGCACCCGGCCGTCCGCGTCGTAGCCGAAGCTCCGCTTCGCGGTCGCCGCGTCCGCGCCCTGACCGGACATCGTCTTGAGCTGTCCGGCCTCGTCGTACGTCATCGACGTGGTGACGCCGCCCGGCAGGGTCGCCGTCGTCATCTGCCCGTCGGCGTCGTACGCGAAGGTCGTCGTCGAGTCCGCCGCCGAGGTGTAGCGCTCGGTGGTCGGCTCGATCACCGACTGCTGCTGGCCCCATGGGGTGTACGTGTAGCGCCAGGAGTTGCCGCGGCCGTCGGTGAAGCGGGTGCGGTTGCCCGCGGCGTCGTAGCCGAAGGTCGTGGTGATCGAGGTGGAGGCGTCGACCGGCTCGATCTGCTGGGTGACGGTGCCGGCGGCGTCGTAGGTGAAACGGGTGGTGTGGTTGTTGGCGTCTGTCGCGGAGACCACGTTGCCGACGCCGTCGTAAGTCTGCGAGGTCTGGGCCAGCAGGACGTTGTTGGCGTCGTACTGCTTGGAGTACGACGGGTCGCCCGAGGCGTTGTAGTCGGTCTCGGTCCAGGTGCCGTCCGGCAGGATCGTCTTCTGCTGGTTGCCCTGGAAGTCGTAGGTGAAGCGCGTGGTGTTGCCCGCTCCGTCGGTGACCGATGCGACGTCGCCGGCCCGGTTGTAGCCGTAAGAGGTGGTCACGCCGCCCGGCGTCGTGGTCGACGCGGTGTGGGCGCCATACGGGTTGCCTGCGGTGACGGCGTAGGAGTTGACGGTGGTCAGCGCCTTGGTCGACGGCAAGCGCTCCAGCGTGGTGGAAGTCAGCTGCCGCCCCAGGAAGTCGTACGTCGCCTGGGTGCTCGCGCCGGTGCCGTCGGTGGCCGAGAGCTGCTCGCCGTTGGTGTCGTAGGTGGCGTGCGTCTTGGTGCCGTCGGGCTCCGTGATCTGGGCGACGTTGCCGAGCTGGTCGTACAGGTACGAGGTCTGCTTGCCGCCAGGGGTGGTGACCGAGGTCTGGTTGCCCTCGCTGTCGTACGCCCACACCGTGGTGCCCGCGTTCGGTGTGGAGGCGCCCGCCGGGGTGTACGGCGGCAGGGTCTCGGAGACCTTGTTGCCGTCGGCGTCGTACACCGTGGTGGTGGTCAGGCCGTTGGGGTCCTGCTCCTCCACGCCCTCACCGAAGGTGTTGAAGCCGCTGGTGGTCACCGGGTGCACGGTGACCGGGTCGGTGCCCTCCGCCTCGGCCTGGACCGCGGGCATGGTGGTGACCGCGAGGTTGCCGGCCTCGTCGTAGGCGTATGTGGTCGTGTGGTGCTCGGAGTCGGTCATCGACGTCGGCAGGCCGCGTTTGTCGTACGTGTAGGCGGTGGTCTGCTCGTCGGAGGAGCCAACCGTGCCACCAGTACGGCCCTTGCCGTACAGGGAGCTGATCTCGGTGGCCGACAGCGCGCGCTGGTAGGTCTGCACGTCGCCGACGGAGCCGGCCACCATGTCGCTGATCGTGCCGCCGGCCGTCTTCGTGCCGCCGATCGACAGCGGCCCGTTCCCGGTCCACGGCGTGGGGTTGGTGTCCGAGCCCGCGAGGGCGCCGTTCACGTAGAGCCGCATCGCACCGGTGGTGGCGTCGAACACGCCGACCAGGTGGGTCCAGGTGTTGAGCGCCGGGGCCGCGGTCGCGGAGGCGTCGTGGAACGCCGACGGCGTAGCGGCGTCCTCGCTGGCGACGTGAAAACGGTAGACGTTCGAAGTCTTGTTGTACTGGAGGTAGAAGGAGGCCCGGTTGGTGCCGCCCTGCGCGACGAAGGTCCGGAAGGTGGAGGTGTCCGTCAGGTTGACCCACGCGGACACCGTGTAGGACGCGGTGGTGTCCAGGACCGGACCGTTGGTGGCGATGACACCGCCTGCGCCGGTGAACTTCGCGGCGTCGTCGGCCCAGGTCACACCCGTTCCCGCGGTCGCCGTGTTCCCGGTGCCGGAGGCGTCGGTGACCCGGGTTCCGGAGGTCTGGTTCAGCTTCCACCAGCCGGCCGGGTGCCCGGAGGCGTCCCCGTAGAGCGTCTCGCTGAGCACGTTGCCCATGTCGTCGTAGGTCGTGGTGGTGGTGCGGTCCCAGCCCGAGGAGTCGTGGTCGTTCTCCGAGGCGATCTCGTCGTCCGGGGTGTACGAGACCGTGGTGACCCGGTCGACCCCGGTCGGGTCGACGGTGGTGGAGGTCGTCCGGGAGGCCGCGTCCACGGAGTAGTTGCTGACCGTCTCACCGTTGTCGGTGGTGGACGACAGCAGGTTGCCGGCCGCGTCGTACGAGTCCGTCTCCAGGACGTAGGTGCTCTTGCCGTCGGCGCTGGTGCGCTTCACCGAGGCGGTCAGACCGTCGTCCGTGTACGTGTAGGAGGTCGTGTTGCCCATGGCGTCGGTCACCGACGCGAGCCGGTCGGACGGGTCGTAGGCGCGCGAGGACTCGATGAGCAGGCCGGGCGTCTGCGGGTTCACCGGGTCACCGGCGTACATCACGCCCTGCGTGAGCAGGTTGCCGTTGTCGTCGTACGTGTAGCGGGTCTCGATTCCCGCCGAGGTCACCTCCTTGGTCTTGTTGCCGGAGGTGTCGTACGAATAGGTCGTGGTGTTCCCGTTCGCCGCGCCCTCGGCGGCGTTGGCGTCCGACTGGGTCAGGACACGGTTGTACGCGTCGTAGGTCTGCGTCTCGGTACGGGCGTGGTCTCCGCCGCTCGCGTCGGAGACGGTCTGCGAGGTGACGTTGCCGTCCTCGTCGTAGACGGTGGTGGAGACCGCGGAATGCGTGGCACCGGTGACCCGGTCGGTGAGCTGCGGGTCGTGCTCCTCCACAACCTGCCCGTCACCGTCGTACTTGTAGGTGGTGGCCAAGCCCGCCGGGTAGGTGTCGGAGACGACCTTCTGGCTGAGTACCTGGCCGATTCCGTCGTAGGTGTACGAGGTCACCAGCCCGGCGGCGTCGGTGGTCGAGGCGACGTCGCCGTTCTTGAAGTAGGAGACCGAGTTGACCGCGCCGCCGGGACTGATCGTCCTGACCGGCAGGCCCTTGGGCACCACACCCCCGTCGGCGGACGGGTAGGTGGTGGTGCCGTCGCTGAAGACGGTCTGCGTGGTGCGGCCATCGGGGAAGCCCGCCACGGCGGGGCCGGTGATGCTGGTCTGATTGCCGGCCGTGTCGTACCCGTAGGACGTCAAGTACCGGGTGTCGGTGGCGGAGGAGGACCGGCCGTCCCGCTCGGTGAGCAACTGGTCGTTGCGCGGGTCGGCGGTGGTCAGCTGCGCGGTGGTGTCGTCGGGGTAGTACGTGTAGTACTCGGTCGAGCAGTGGTTGGCCGCCTGGTCCTGGCAGGTGGTGGAGGAGACGACGTTGCCGCGTACGTCGTGCCCGGTCACCGTCAGCACCCCGTTGGGATCGGTAACGGTGTGCTCGAAGCCGCTGGTGTCGTAACCGAAGCTGGTCTTGTGCCCCAGCCCGTCGGTCTCGGTCAGGGCCCGGTTGCCGTTGGTGACGTCGTAGGTGTACGTGAGCGTCGACTTCGTCGGAGACGTCACCTTGACCGTCTCCACGGGCAGCAAGCCGGTCGAGTTCTTCGCGGCCTCCATATGGGCGCTGACGTCCTGCGCGGTGAGCGCCGCGTGGTAGAAGGCGACGTCGGCGATGGAACCGGTGAAGTGACTGACCTCCGCCGGTGCGTTCACCCAGCTCTTGGCGAAGCCGGCGCCTATGTAGAGGTGGGAGTTGGACTGGTCGTTGGGGACCCCGGTGTACGTAGCCTGCTTGACGCCGTCCAGGTACAGCGTCTGGGTACTGCCGGCCGCGGTGAGCGCCACGTGGTGCCAGGCGTTGTTCGTGACCGTGCCGGTCGAGCCGAAGACGGCGCTTCCCGAGCCGCTCCCGGCATAGAAGTGGCCGTGCAGTTTGTTGTCGGTGCCGACGTACAAGAGCGGCGTCCAACTGCCCGACGCGACGGTGGCGCCCGCTACGGGCACGGACTGGTCGCCGATCAGAACGCCCTGACCCGCTGTCTTGAACCACAGTTCGATGCTGCGGTTGGCGGTGGCGTGCAGTGTGCCGGCGGGCACCTCCACGTAGGAGGAGGTGCCGTTGAACGTCGCGGCCTTCTGGTCGCTGAAGGGACCGGCGGCACCGAGGGTGACCGCGTTGTAGGTGCCGTTACCCCCGCGGACCTCGTCGAACGCGGTGCCCGCGCCCGCGGCCTCGCCCAGCCGGAAGTAGCCGGAAGGCGCCGCACCGAGGACCGCACCCCGGTAGGTCTGGCTCGAACCGGTGACGGTCGGGGCGCCGAGCTTCCAAATACCGCCGTTCTCGTCGGTGAGCTGGGTGAGGGTGGTGGTGCCGGGGTCGTACGCCATGGCCGCGTAGGCCTTGCCGGACGGGCGGGTGATGGAGCTGAGCAGGCTCGCGGTGCGCGTGCCCGACTTGTAGAGGGCGTTCACGTCCGACAAGCCCAGCGCCTGGTCGTACACCGCGGCGTCGGCAATCGAACCGTTGAAGAAGGTCGCGTACCCGGTGTTGCTGGTCGTGCTGGCGTGCGGCTCGTCGGGCCAGCCGCCGCCGAGGAAGCCCGCGCCCAGGTAGTCGTGGGACTGGAGGAAGGTGGAGAAGCCGCCGCCCACCGAGATGGACCCGGACTTGCTGCCGACGGCCGCTCCGTCGAGGTACAGGGTCTGGGAGTTGCCGGCACCGGAGAGAACCGCGTGGTGCCACTTCCCGTCGGCCACCGAGGCCGTCGTGACGATCGGGGCGACGCCGCCCGCGTACCAGAACTCCGCGTTGAGCTTGCCGTCGGAGCCGACGTACATCGAGGGCGTGTACTGCCCCGAGGTGGTGGCGTTGTCCATCGACGAGTCGGAGTAGGAGTACAGCACACCCGGTGCGGTCGCGGTCTTGAACCACAGGGAAACGGAGACCGAGGTGGCGGCGGACGCCAGATCGCTGGGCAGTTGCACCGACGAGGAAGTGCCGTTGAACCCGGCCGCGGCGGCGGAACCCCCGGCCAGCGGACCCGGCTGACCGTACGTGACGTTCTTGTAGGTGGCGTTCGTCGTGCCCTGGTTGGCCAGTACCGCGTCCTTCGCGGTGGTACCGGACGCCTCGGACAGCGGCCACAGAGAGTGCGGGTCCAGGTCCATGGCGGCGTTCTGGAACTGCGATCCGGCGGTGTAGCCGTAGGTGGTGCAGGCGGTGTAGGAGTTCGGCGCGCACACAGACGTGAGCTGGTCGCCGCTGTACCCGTACTTCCAGGTCAGGTCGGTGTTCTGGTCGGTGCCCTTCACCGGGTCGGTGAAGACGGTCGACACGTGGGCGGCGCTCGCACCGCTGGGGGTGGACCAGTTCAGGTGCAGGGCGCGGGTGGAGACGGCCGAGGTCATCGTGGTGACATGGCCGCCGGACCAGGAGAAGGTGACCGCCCTGCCGTTGGCGTCGGTGACGGAGGTGATGCCGTAGGCGCCGGCGCCCAGGTTCTGCGTGAAGGTGTAGGTGGTGTCGTCCTTGTCCGTCAGCGTGTACCCGCCGCCGGTGATGGTCTTGAAGGTGGCGAAGCGTCCCGTCGGCGGCGAAAAGGTGCCGTCGCTGTTCTTGCCGTAACCGACTTGGGAGCCGTCGGGGTAGGTGACGTTGACACTGGTCACGGTGGACCCGGTCGTCACCTCGGTCGCACGGGCATCGAATATGGAGGACCAGCCGGCGCCGAAGGCACCCGTCCAGCGCGGGTCGCGGGAGTTGTAGTCGCGTTCGACGTCCAGACTCGGGCCGACGGTCGAGATGTCGGCGTCGGTGTCCGACGTGGTGTAGTTCCCGATCGAGGCATCGAATCCGTGGTCACTGCTGTTCTGCGACAGTGACGAGGTGATGAGGGGCTGGGGCACCTGCACGGTGAGCGCGGACCAGGAGTCGACGTCCGAGTAGAGCGCGCCGTCGTACGCCTGGACCGCCCACTCATAGGTCTGGCCCCACTTGAGCTTGCCGGCCGGGACCGTCCAGTCGGCGGAGGTGACCAGACCCGAGTCGCAGACCAGGGTTCCCGCCGTGTCGTAGACCTTGAAGTCGTACTTCAGGGCGGCGTTGGGGGCGCCGTCGTCAGTCGCCGCCGCCTCCAGTTCGGGGGTCAGCGTCGAAGCGGTGGCATTGTCGTTCGGGAATTGGGTGCGCATCTCCGGCGCGACGTTGCCGGTGTAGGTGTAGCTGAGGGTCGGTTCGTAGCCGGAGTCGTTGACGGAGCCGAACTGCTTCCAGTGCAGGTTGTCCGTGGTCGAGGCGTACAAGGCGACGCCGTAGTCCGCCTGGGTGCCGTTGGCCCACTTCTGGATCGCGCTCGCGCTCAGCGGCACGGTCACCCAGTCGCCGACGGTGCGGTCTGCGGCGGTGTTGGCGCAGGCGTGGGGGACGCTCGGGGTCAGGTTGCCGATCGACGCCCCGTAGCTGGGGCCCGGGTAGGTGGTCACCGCGGAAGCCGACCAGGACTGGGTTATCTGGGCGACGTCGAACCGTTCCGCGGTACAGGTGGAGGCCCATGTGTCGAACAGCGACATGGACGCCGCGGTGACCGTGACATCGGAGCCGTCGAACGGCTTGTACCAGGTCGCCTCGAAGCTGTTCGCCGAGTGCGTGCCCGAGTCGTAGGAGCCGACCTTGATGGTCTGCTCGTTGGAGTGGTCACCCGCGTTGTTCGTCTCGGCGTAGGTGGTGTTCGACCACTGGTAGATCGTGGGGTCCACGGTCACCGGGAAGACGCGGTCCGGGGAATGCAGCCATGCCGGGTCCAGCGTCACGGTCAGCTCGGACTCGCCAGCGACTTTGGAAAGGCGGTAGGTCACCGCGTGAGTGGTAGCCGGATCACCCGAGCGAGGATCCACCTTGGAGTCGTAGGCGTAGGCCGGGGGAATCTGCTCGACCGTCCTGCCGGCCGAGTTCACCAGCGCGATTCCGCCGTCCTTGGCGAGGACCGGCCGGAGCCCCTTCAGCCGCATGGGGAAGACCCAGGAGTTGGCGACCTTCGCCGAGTGCAGCACGATGGCTTCCTTCAGCCCCGTGGCCAGCGGCGCCAGGCTCACATCGGTGTCCGGCAGGATGTTCTTGTAGGTCGTCCTCGAACCGCTCACGGTGGCCGGCACCTTCGCGGCGCCGCGCAGTTCGTAGGACAGACCGTGCTCGCCGTCCACGGCGAAGGTGGCCAGCACGGGGTCAGCCGCACTCGGTGCGAAGTCCACGGCCAGGGAGTTGGCCTTCTCGTGCCAGCGCCCGTCCGCGCCGGCCCGCAACCGGGTGTCGATGGGACGCCAAGCGCCTGATGGATCCCGGTAGTTGATCCGCCCCTGGGAGATGGAGCGGGTGAAGGACCCGTCCGCGTTGTCGTACACGGTCGAGGTCTCGTTCGACCTCGCGGCGTCCCGCCGACTCGTCTTGGCGGAGAACCCAGTCACCGTACGGCTCGGGCCCGACGTCACCTTTTTTGCGTGCGGACGATAGGCAGCGAGCTCGCCGCGCCCCTTGCCCGGCTTGTGCCCGGCGCCTCGATGCGCGGCGGTGGCCGATGCCGGAACCCGGTGCTCGCGTCCCGCTGCGCTGCCCGACTGCTGGTGGGGCAGTCGGCCCCAGTGAGGGTCCTTGAACCAAGACAGCACCGACGAGAGATCGGGCATTGCGACAGCGCCCAACGTGACGCCGTCGGCCATTGCCTGCTGGGTCGTCAGAACCAGCGCGAGGGCGGTAAGTACGAGCAGCGCCACAGGGCGGCGAGCCCGGTGGGTGCGGTGTGACGAGCGGAAGCGGCGGGCAGGCCGGGAACGCACGGCTCGACTCCAGGAGTCAGAGGGACGCAAACGGCTCGACAGTGCCCGCTGTGAACATCCTTTGGACAGATCTACGGAACGATCTTGGGTTCACCTTGACCCGTCGTTACCAAATCCGACCGATTACTCCCCAGTGCACACTATTTTTCTTTGTCCAGTTCTTTGCAGAATGGCGCGTGATCCTGTGGTGCGCGTCGTGCCGTCGCGGGATGCGCACGGGAACACCGACCGAACAGCGAAGAAAGAGGAAATGAAGAAAGGGGGCCCGTTTCCTCACCGGAGAAGACGGGGCACCGTGTCGTCACGCTTTGCGTGCGGTTCCAGAAACGGCCGACTCGGCGACGAGGTCAGTACGTCACGATACGGTGCGCGGTTTCGTTCCACGGCCGTAAGCGCTTGCCGCGCACGTGGGCGACAAGCGGCGCCGCGGGGCCTGTACGGGTCCGTCCGCGCGGTGCACTGCCGCACGCCGGGGGTGCCTTGCAGGGCGGGAGTCGTCCTCGTGTCGGGCCCCGAACCTGGCACCGCTCCCCCGCCCGAGAGCCGGGGGAGCCGGCGCGCGGCAGGGCCCGGGGCCTACCGTCCGGCGCGGGAGCGGAGGCGGCGAGCCACGCGCACCATGCGGCGCACGGTGGTGTTGCCGCGCAGCCGCTGGCCGGCGCTGAGCGGCCCGCCACCGGGCAGCCCGAGCGCGGTGAGGCGACGGCGCCGGAAGTAGTGGTCGGTGTCCGGGCCCAGGTTCTCCCGCAGCCACTCCGTGGCCTCCTCGCGCAGCGCCGGGTGCATCTTGGGCTGCATGCAGAAGCCCACGGCCCGGACGAGCGCGGGGAGTTCCCCGGGGGCGCCGCCCTGGGCGTCCGGGACGGAGACGTCGGGCACGAGGTGGTCGACGATGGTCAGCGGGACGCGGTTGCTGTTCTGGTAGGGCGTGAGCCGGTCCAGCACCAGACGGGTCCCGGCCCGTGCGATCTCGACGTCGTAGTAGGCGCTCGCGGTGAGCATCGCGGTCGAGAAGCAGCCGACGACCAGTCGCGGCCGGCAGACCTCGTACAGCGTCTCGGCCAGCAGCGGGCCGTCGAGGACGCGCAACCGCGCGCCGCCCGCCGCCGCGGCCTCCTCCATCGCCCTGGAGTAGCCGGCCGGCGCCGTGGGGTGGGGCTTGAAGAGGATCGAGCGGTGCCCCGCGGCGATGGCGCCGCGCACCATGGTGACGTGCAGCTCCTCTTCCTCCTGCGGGGTGAGGATGCGCAGGGCGGCGAGGTACTGGCCGAGCAGCACCGCGGTCGGCGGGTCCTCGGCGAGCCCGGTGAGCCGGGGGTCGTCGGCCGCCTCGACGGCGATCTCCTTGAGCACGGCCCTGAAGGCGTCGTCGGGGACGAGTCCGGGCTCCGCCCCGGTCTCCGCCAGCAGCAGCGGGCGCAGTCCGGGCACCAGGTCGAGGTGGAGGACCCGCTGGACGCGGTTGCCGAGGGGGCCGGGCAGCTTCTCACGGGTGGGCCCGTAGCTCATCAGGCCGTCCGCGTACACGTGGACGGCGCTCTCGGCGAAGATCGTGGCGAGCGCGCGCGCCGGGTTGACCTGGATCGACTCCACCACGAGCTCGACGGGCACGTCGCCGAGGCCCCAGGACTGCCGGAACAGCCGCTGCCAGATGGAGCTCTCCTCCTCCACCGGCTCCCACTTCGAGGGGCGGTGCGGGTGGATCACCTCGTTCCACGAGACGACCTCGTCGAAGCGGGTGACGATCCGCTGGTACCCGTGCATGTCGGAGAGCTGGACGACCGTCTCGGGGATCGGGGCGTTGTTGCTCACCAGCAGGACGCGCCGGGTGCCGGTACGGGGCCCGAAGGCGCCGGCGTCCAGGGCGGCGGCGAGCGTCGCGGCGCCGTAGAGGGTCGAGACCTCGAAGATCTGGGCCCGGTCGTGGTTCATGCTCTCCTCGGCCCGTTCGGCCATGGGCAGGGTCATCGTCACGCCGCCTTCCGCGCGTCGGCGCGCAGCCGCATGAGCACGCCGGCGCGCTCGATGTCCATCTCGGCGAGGGTCCGGTCCAGCACCTCCTGCGGCATGCGGGCCAGGGCCGCGGCGGACTGCCGTTTGAGCTGCCGGCCGGTCTCGGGGTCGTAGCGCCGCGCGTTGGACATGTGGAAGGCGATCAGCGCGCAGTAGGTACGGACGATCTTGGGCAGGAAGCGGTCGGCCTCGCGGTCGGCGAGGACGTCCTCGAGTATCGCGTCGTGGGCGGGTATGAAGTCCAGCTGCCGGCCGTCGCTGATCTGGGTGAGCGAGTCGCTGACCCCGCGCCGGTAGAAGACCCCGAGCGGGCGGATCACGGCGAAGGACTCGGCCGTCAGGTGCAGCCGCCAGACCCACTCGCGGTCCTCCGCGGTCCGCAGGGCGGTGCTGTAGCGCATGCCGCCGTCCTCGAAGAGCCGGCGGTGGTAGATCCCGGCCCACACGAAGGGGTAGTCGACCATGGTCGACACGTGCGCGGGCGTGATCGCGTCGCGCGGGTCGAGCACGGCGTCCCAGCGCCTGGCCGGCGGGCGGTGCACGACCCGTTCGGTGCCGGTGGCCTTGACGTGCCCGGTGCGCACGAAGTCGCAGCCCAGCCGCTCGATGCCGGCGACGAGCTCGTCGAGGTAGCCGCGGGAGTACCAGTCGTCGCCGTCCAGGAAGGTCACGTACTGCCCGCGGGCCGCGTCCAGTCCGGTGTTGCGCGACTGGGCGACGCCCTTGTTCACCTCGTGCCGGATCACCCTCAGCCCCGGCAGCCGGCCCTCCCAGTGCTCCAGGACCTCCGGGGTGCCGTCCGTCGACTGGTCGTCGACGAGGATGAACTCGGTTTCCGGTCCCGCGTTGTTCGCAAGCCCGCACAACATGTCGGGTGCGTATGCCTGAATATTGCGGAAGGGAACGATTACCGAAAGTTTGGGCACCTGGGAATCCAGACGATCTCGATGCGGGCCACGGACTCCGGCCCCCCGGACGGCGCCGGGGGACAAGCGTATCGGACTAGATCCAGACCGGGCGTCGGAAATGCTTCCGCAAGGTGAACGCAGGGAATACGGAATGCGAACTCCCGCTTTTCCGCACGTCGCCCGCAGTGCTCCCCACGCGCTCCCCGCCCACTGCCGGTGCCGTTCGCATCGGATTGGGCCCTCGTTCACCCGGGCGTCACATCCGCTCCCTATCGTGATCGCCTCCGCCCCATGTGCCGTGCGCGTGTCCATGTGCGTCGAGGCGCCCGGGCGGAGTCTGTTGATCCGCGCGGGAAACCCATGCAGTTCTCCCCAGCGGCCGTGTCATTGTTGGGAGCAGCATGGTCAAGTTCCGGGCTGGATGGCTCGAGAAAAGATTGGACAGCGCCGCGGCGGCGGATATTCCGATCGCTTCGGTTTCCGTTGCCGAGTGCGTCCGGTCCTGCGCGGTCCACGGCGGCAAGCTCGTCAAGAACCTGGACCCGAAGAAGGGCCAGCTCGCCGAGGCGATCCGGGAACTGCTGGCCCAGTACGCGGCCGCGATGACCGATCCCGGTGACGCCGCGGCGATCACAGGCGGCAAGAGCACCTGGCCGAAGTCGAACCCCGAGCTCTTCGACGCCCTGCTCGAGGTGGGCAACAAGGCCGTGGACGTGCGTGGCGCCGACGAGCTGCGGCTCGCGACGCGCATCACCGAGGTGGTCCTCGGTGTCCGCAAGCAGTCCCGGGCCGGCTGGCGGCTGCGGGCGCGCCTGATGGACGCGCTCGGCGACGACGCCGCCACCATCGCGGCGTACGAGCGCTTCCTGGCGCTCACCCCCAAGGACGACCTCAACATCGCGGGCCGCATCACCAAGCTCCGGGAGAGCGGTGAGCGCCTGGCGGAGACGCTGGACCTGCTCCAGCAGGAGACCCCCGGCGCCGGCGAGTTCACGGGCGTCCCGGACACGGACCTGTGGGCGGAGGGCCTGGCCCTCAAGGACGCGGGTGACTGGGAGCGCGCCGAGCCCCGGCTCGTGGCCGCGCTGGTCGCGATGGCCGAGCAGGAGCGTCCCGCGCCCTCCGTGCGCGCGGCGCTGACGGACTACGTGAGTCTGCGTCTGGAGCGGGACCGCGGCCGGCTGGCCGGTTCGACCCAGCTGCTCAAGCTGTACGCCGACGACCGCCGGCTGCGCGACCTGGACCCGATCGCGGACCCCGGGCTGACCGGTTCGGAGATGGTCGGCCTCAGCGACTTCCGCAACCTGATCGCCGGGAAGACGATCTGCCTGGTCGCCAACTCGCAGCGCGTGGCCAACGGCACGATGGGCCAGGAGATCGACGCCTACGACCTCGTCGTCCGCTTCAACTCCTACCGGATCGAGGCGCCGGCCACCGGCGCCAGGACCGACATCCACGCGACGATCCACATGCACAACTTCAACTGGGACAAGAAGGTCGAGACGCGGCTGGTCTTCGGTGGCATCCACCACCAGTGGCGCAACTCGCTCCGCCGCCGCCTCGTCCCCGGCGCCCAGCGCTACGTGGGCGACCGGACGCTGCGCTGGCCGGTGCGCGAGATCGGCAGGATCGACGAGGACGCGATGCCGTCCATCCCCACCAGCGGCTTCAACATGCTGTGGCTGCTGGACTTCCTGGACGTCAACCCGAAGATCGACCTCATCGGGTTCGACTTCTACGACACCGGTGCCTACCGCCTCCAGGAAGCGATGAAGCTCCCGATCGCCAGCGCGCACGGCTACTCGGACGAGAAGGACTGGGTCATGGCCCGCGCCCAGGACGTCACTGAAATGAGGATATCGCTCCGATGACCGCCTCTGTCCCGGTTCCGGCGCCCCGGAGCGAGACGCTGACCGGCAAGCGCCGCGTCGCCTTCGCGTCGTACGTCGACGAGAACTACCTGCCCGGCTTCCTCACCCTGCTGCGCAGCCTGGCACTGACCAACCCCGGTCTCTGCGAGGACTTCATCGTCCTCTACGACGACCTGCAGCCGTCCTCGATCACCGAGATCCGCAAGCTGCACCCGCGCGTCGTCATGCGCCGCGTGGTCCCCGAGCGCTACGACGACTTCGTCAAGGGCGACCCGGAGAACTACCTGGTCCGCAAGGCGTACTTCATCCTCGACGTCTTCCGGATCCGCGACTACGACACGATCGTCACCCTCGACACCGACATGGTCGTCCTCGGTGACATCAGCGAACTGCTGCGGATGCGGCACGGCGTCGGCGCGGTGGCGCAGTTCTTCATGGACCGGTCCAAGCTCAACAGCGGCCTCCTGGTGATCCAGAAGGAGTACCTCACCGACGAGTTCTGCGCGCAGATCGACGCGGTCGGGACCGCCGGCACGTACGAGCTGGACAAGCACGACCAGGGCATCCTCAACGCCCTGCTCGTCGGCAAGTTCGTCAAGATCGACCCGCGCTACAACTTCGTGAAGCGACGGCTGTCCGGGGACCGCTCCCCCAGCGACGAGGACGTCGTCATCCTCCACTTCACCGGCCGTCACAAGCCGTGGAACGGCGGCGAGCAGGGCTACTCGGGCGCCGAGGCGGCGTGGCAGGAGTACGAGCTCTCGCACGCGGAGTTCGTCGAGCGCTTCCTGGCCCTGCCCGACGAGAAGCACCCGGACCTGCTGATCCACTTCGGCCGCCACCTCGTCGCGAGCGAGGGCCTGCACGAGGGCGTCCGCCAGGTCGCCGAGGCCTACCTGTCCAAGGGCCGGTACGAGGACGCGGTGGAGATCCTCAGCCGCTCCCCCATCCCCGCCGACGCGAGCCGCTCCCACGAGCTGCTCGGCCAGGCCCTGATGGCCACCTCCCGCTACGAGGAGGCCACGGCCCACCTGCTGCTCTCCACGTCCCACGCCCCCGCCGCCGCCCGCCCCTTCGGCCGGCTGGCGAACATGGCGTGGATCCTGGGGGACAACGCGGCCTCCCGCGAGTACGCCCTGGCCGGCCTCAACGCGGACGTCAGCGACCGCGCCTGCCGGATCTCGTACGAGCGCGCGGAGGCGATCGCCGCCCGCCCGGCCGAGACCGGCACGCCCTCCGAGCAGCTGGCGCACGTGGCGTTCTACATGGAGCGGCAGGGCAACGCGGGCGACAAGATCCTGCCCGAGACCGTCCGGCTGTGCTTCGGACCGGACACCGGCGACCGCAGCTGGCACTCCATCCACGCGCACAAGCTCTTCGACGAGGCGGCCCTGGAGCGGGTGAACTCCCGCCGCGGCCTGGTCATCGGCGGTGGCGGCCTGTTCATCCCGGACACCTCGCCGAACGGCAACAGCGCCTGGCAGTGGAACGTGCCGGACCGGCTGCTGGAGAAGATCGACGTCCCGCTGGCGGTCTTCGCGGTCGGCTACAACGCCTTCGACGGCCAGTCGTACACCCGCCGCCGCTTCGAGGAGAGCCTGCGGCTGCTGGTCTCCAAGTCGGCGTTCTTCGGCCTGCGCAACCACGGCTCGGTGGAGAAGGTCCGCGCGCTGCTGCCCGCGGAGCTGCAGGACCGGGTGCTCTTCCAGCCCTGCCCGACCACCGTCTCCCGCCAGCTGGTGCCCGGCTGGCAGGACCCGGTGCGGCGCGACGACACGGTGCTGATCAACTGCGCCTACGACCGCGCCGGGCTGCGCTTCGGCCACGACTACGACCACTTCCTGCGGGAGATGGCCACCGCGGTCCGCGCCATCGGCAAGCACGCCGAGGTCCGCTACGCCGCCCACGCCCTGGACGACGAGCGCTTCGTCTTCGACCTGCGGCGTGAGTACGGCATCTCGATGCCGGTCGAGCCGATGTACGACTTCGACACCGACCAGCTGCGCACCGCCTTCGCGCGCACCAAGCTGGTGATCGGCATGCGCGGCCACGCGGGCATGATCCCGTTCGGCTGCGGCACGCCCATCATCAGCCTGATCTCGCACCCGAAGATGGCGTACTTCCTGTCCGACATCGAGCGCCCCGAGTGGGGCGTCTCGGTCCACGACCGGGACCTCGGCGCGGTCCTCGCGGAGCGCTCCATCGGCATCCTGGACAACCTGTCGGCCGCGGTCGCCGACGTCCACGGGCGCCAGGAGGCGCTGTGGAAGGTGACGCAGGACAACGTGGCGAAGCTGAAGACCCTCCTCGGCTGAACCTCCGCTGGAACCCGGTCCTTCGGTGAGGGGCGCCGTGTCACCGACACGGCGCCCCTTCGTTCGCACCCGCCCCCCGGGGCGGCACGCCGTACGGCCGTCAGCCCAGCCAGCGGGTGAGCCGCAGGCGTGCCCACAGCAGGCTGGCGGCGAAGGAGAGCACCACGGTCCCGGTCACCAGCAGCGTGATCATGACGACGGCGCCCGGCCAGCCGGCGTCGGCGGAGACCAGGTGCGGGGCGAGCGCCCGCAGGAACATCAGGTGCACCAGGTAGGCGCCGAAGGCCGCGCCGCCGAGCCGGGACACCAGCGGCCGCAGGCGCTCGGGGATGCTGATCCGGTTGAGGGCCATCACCAGGGCGCCCGCCAGGAACGGCACGGCCAGACCCGCATAGGACGAGGGGTAGTGCACCCAGTGCTCGTACGCGACGACCGCGGCCCACGCGCAGATCCCGCACGCCAGCCACTTCAGGCGCCGGCGGCGCCCGGTGGTGGCCGCGAGCGGCAACGCGAGCAGCGCTGAGCCGGCGGCGGCGTAGGCGACCTGGTACGGGGAGAGGTTCCACTCGAAGTCGGGCAGGCCCACGTGGAGGAGCTTGCCGACGTCGCCCAGGAAGGTCGGCGCGATGGCCAGCACCACGAGCAGGCCGCCCAGGGCCCAGGGCCGCTTCCCCGCCTTGATCAGCGCGGCGAGCGAGAGCAGCAGGATCACCGGCACGTACGCGTACAGGTACCAGAGGTGGTAGGCGGGCTGGATCGAGCCGAACAGCGATTCGAAGGCCAGCCGTTGCGTGGGCCGGGAGTTGGTGTCCCGGATCCAGTCCCAGACGAGGTACGCGGCCGTCCACACGCCCATCGGCACCACGATGCGGGTCAGCCGTCTGCGGACCTGCGTACCGTCCCGGGGGGTCGCGCCGACCAGGACGACCCAGCCGGCGATCGCGAAGAACAGCGGCACGGCGCACCGGGTCAGCCCGTCCGCGACGAGCCCGGTCCAGTAGACGGGCCGGCCGCCGGAGGGCTCCCGGCCCACGGCGTTGAGCAGCTGGCCGGCGGCGTGGCAGACGATGACACCGATGGAGCACAGGACGCGCAGCAGGTCGATGTCGTGTCTGTGCTCACGCGGCCGGGAGGCGGGCGCGGTGGACGCCTCGCTCGTCCCGGTCGCGGGACCGGTGGTGAGGACGGGGGCGGCGGTGGTCGTCTGGGCGGAGATCGGCGGTCACTCCCGGGTGCGCTCGCGGAGTTCGGCCGGGGTCCGGCCGGGCTCGGGGGTCGGATGGTCGTGCGGTGCGCGGGCACCGCGGGCAGGTGTGTCCGCGGTCCGGTCCGCCGTCGCGGGCACGGAGAGCCGCGGACCGGCGGGCCGGGCAGCCGGGCCGTCCGTGCCCGCCGGCCTCGACGCGAGGTTCATCAGCTCTCCGAACCGGGTGGTGCCGAACAGTTCCTGGACCTCCGTGTACCCCGTTTCCGCGATTTCGCCGCGGGGGATCTCGTGGGCGCCGGCCTCGCCGTGGAGGAGCGCTGCCCCGGGGGTGTCCGCCCGGCGGCCCGCGTCGTGCTCGTCGCGGGGGTCGGCGCCGCGCAGCGTGGTGGCGAGGCCCGCAGCCTCCGGCGCCTCGGCGAAGACGGCGATGTGCATGGATCCGTTCCGGTCGCTGTCCGATTTCACCTGCCCCGGCAGACTATGGGACACCACGGGGGGCGGGGGGTGCGAACCTGGTGAAGACCGGCTGCCGGCGGGTGGCGTCCAGGTGAATCCGGCGTGGAGACGCGGTCCCGCCGCAGGTCACAGGGGGTGCCGTCGCTCAGGCGCGACTCCTCCCCGCGCTGTCCGCCGCCCGGATGTAGTCGCCGGTCAGTGAGCCGAGCAGGGCACCGGCGAGGAGGTCGGCCTGGAGGTGGTCGGCGGTGTAGAGCCGGCCGTGCGCCACCTGGGCCTGCATCCAGCGGAACTCGGCGGCGCGCCGCGGGGCGAGGGCGGTGAGCACGGCGACGGCCGCGGCGGAGAGCGCGGTGGGCGCCGCCGGGTAGGCGCAGGCGCAGTCGGCGGCCGGGGCGGCCGTCCGGTCCGGGCGCAGGGCCGGGTCGAGGACGGTGGGGCGCTCCCGTCGGTAGTGCCCGGCGAGCCGGTCGTTGATCGTCCCCGCCAGCCGCAGCGCGGCGTCGAGCCGGGCCCGGGCGGCCTCGCCCTCGGCGCGGGGCATCAGTGCGCGCTGGTCCTCCAGGTACAGGAGCCAGATGTCGCGCTCCCCGTGGGCGGCGAGCCAGCCGGCTGCCTTCCGTCCGGCGGCGGTCCGCGTACGGGCGAGGCCGCGGACCTGCCCGAGCCCGGCGGCACGTACGGCCTCCGGGGACGGCCCGGGCACCTGGCTCGCCGCCCACCGGACGAAGGCCGGGTCGTCGCGGGCGGTGCCGTGTTCCGCCCGCCACCGGGCGTAGAGCGCGTCGGCGGCCTTCCGCTGCCCGTCCAGCCGTGCGGTCCAGCCGCGCAGCTCGGCGTCGGGGAACAGCGGGGGCGGCGGGTCCTGCCCGATCCGCCGCACCGCGCCGGCCGCCCCGGGGGCCGCCGGCGCGGTGGCGTGGGTGCCGATCAGGCCGAGGACGACGGCCGCCGCCGCGGCGACGGTGACGGCCGGGTAGCGCCGGCCCGTACGAGAGGCCCGTGGGCGGCCGGGGGCCCTGCGGCGGGCCGTGCTCACCGGGCGGGCCCGGCCGGTTCGGGGCGCGCGGGTGCGTGGAAGCAGTGCCGCACCAGGCGGCGCACGTCGTTGCCGGGGAGGCCGGGGACGAGCAGGACCTGTCCCACGACGTACTTGCTGAGCGGCAGCGGCCGGACCCCCAGGCCCATCAGCAACCGGTCGGCGGTGCCCGGCCGGGGGCCGCCCTTGGTCTCGACGAGGACGAAGCCGTGGTCGAGGGCGGCCGTCGCCCGGCCGCGGTGGCAGGTCAGCCGGCCGTCGAGGGTGACCCGGCTGCCGGCCGCCAGGTCGGCGAGGGCCGCGCGGACGTAGCGGATCTCCCCCGCGGGGGCGAGCAGCCCGGCCCGGACCGGGACCCCGGCGCCGCCGAGCACGTCGTCCACGAAGGCGGCGGCGCCGGCGCCGATCAGCCCGTACTCCCGGGCGGCGAGGGTGCGGGCGTGCTTGACCGTGGCACCGCGGCCGTCCTTGGTCTTGACCTCGACGCGGCACAGCCCGTCCTCGACGTAGAGCCGGGTGCGGACCTTCCAGCGGCGCCTGCGCCCCTGCACATGGGCGTGCCAGGCGCCGAGCCCGGCGGTGTCGAAGTAGGTGCTGCGGTAGCCGGTGGTGCGCCGGCCGCCGAGGTCCAGCACGTGGTGCGTCGGCGCCAGGGCGGCGACCAGGCAGCGCGCCGACAGGACCGGCAGCAGGTACTTGCGGTCGACCCGGTGCTGCAGGGCCGCGGCGGCGTCGACCTCGGCGAGGCCCGCTCCGCGCAGCCGGGCCAGCCCGAGCTCCTCGGCGAAGGGCCCCGGGCCGGTCACACGAGCCTGCTCTCGAGCAGGCCGTCCTGGCCGCTCCGCCCGGCGGAGGGCACCGTCCCGTCGTCCGGCAGGCCCCAGCCCAGGGGCGAGTCGCGGTAGCGGACCGACACCCGGGTCGTCTCGCGCACGAAGTCGACCTCGTCCACCAGCACCGCCAGCGGTTCCTGGCCGAACCGCAGCACGACCTCCCGGTGGATCGCCCCGGGGTCGGCGTACAGGCGGTCCAGGGTGAGGCGCACCACCCGGGTCGGCCGGTGGGCGTGCGGGTCGTCGACGACCAGGACGGCCGCGAGCACCAGCACGTCCAGCACCACGACCAGCCAGATCTCCCGCTGCGGCAGGCCCCCGCACAGGGCGATCACCAGCGCCGTGAAGGTGTAGGCGACGTCCCGGGCGGTGAAGGCGGTGCTGCGCAGCCGGACCAGGGAGAGCATCCCGAACAGCCCGAAGCCCACGCCGGCCGGGAACGCGCCCGCGCCCATCGCGCTCATCGCCGCGAACAGGCCGACGTTGAGGGACGTCAGCACCAGCGGCATCTGCGGGGCCGGGCAGCCGCGCCGGTAGAGCGGGCCCACCAGCGCCAGCAGGGCCAGGACGTCCAGTCCCCCGCGGGCGAGCAGGTCCCAGGGTCCGTGCGTCATGCGCGGCACCGGGCGGGCGGGTGGGGTCCTGGCACGTCTTCCTCCGGGGCTCGGTCGTGGGCCCGGGTCCCGGGGATCCGTCCTCGGAAAGGGGGATGGGGCGGCGGATCCCCGGGCCCGGAGTCATCGGCGCGCGGGACGGACCACCCCGGCGCGGCGCGGCGCCGGCGGACCCGGCACCGTCCATTCACGCCGGACGATCCGTCCAGCGATGCCGGACGCTAGCCCGGTGCCCCGCGCCGGGCAAACCGGCCGGGGACACCCCCGAACACCCGGCCGGGACGGAAACCCCAGGCGGCCAGGGGGGACCCGGCGCCGCACACACCTCCCGGCCGCCGGGCAACGGCACTCGAAGGAGTGAGAGACGGGCCGTCGGGATGACCCAGGACCAACCGCCCGTCACGTCCGGGCGAACCGACGGTGAACGGGCCCACCGGCGGGCCGGGCGCCACCGGCACCCGGACAACCGCGGACAGGTGGGGACAACCGTCCCCGCCGTCCCGGACCGAGACCCATCCGATACCGCCGGGACCCGGAGAGTTGGGCATCCGTTGGGCTCCGCGACACCCGCGTGCCCGATCATCACGCGGTGTCGAATGAAACAGCCGTGCGCCTGCCGTTGCAGCGCAGTTCCGCTTCCTCCGGACACTCCGCCGACGCGCGGGAACACCGCTACGACATCGACCTGATGCGGCTGCTGTGCTCCGCGACCGTCATGCTGGGCCACGTGGGCTCCCAGTTCATCCGCTCGACCGGGAACGACGCGTCCCACGGGGCCGGCTCCTACTGGGCCGGACACGTGGCCGAGGCGGTCAACCCCTTCGCGGTGCCCATGTACTTCGCGATCGCCGGCTGGGCGGTGCTGGTCGGCGCGCCGCCGCGGGACAGCGCCCGGATGTGGAAGCGCATCGTCCGCAACACCGTGCCGCTGTTCGCGTGGACGGCGATCTACCTGGTGTGGGCGTGGCTCCGGGACCGCAACGAGCGGCCCATGACCGAGCTCGCGAGGGACTCCCTCATCGGCTCCGTGCAGCCCGCCTACCACCTGTGGTTCATGTACAACTACATCCCCATCATCGTGCTGCTCGCCTTCGCGATGCTGATCAAGGACGGCAAGCGGCCCTGGGGGCTGGGGGCGGCGCTGCTGGGCATCGCGGTCCTGCCGAGCGTCCTCTCCCTGGTCGGGGACCTGACCCACACCGACCTGCCCCCCGTGGCCTGGGGCTTCGGCACCTACTCCCTGGTGTACGCGGTGGGCGGCGCCATGCTCTTCGCCCTGCCGGCCGGCGCCGTCCCGTGGCGCCGGTGGCTGATCGTGCTGCTGCCGCTCACCATGGCCGCGTGCCTCTGGTACAACACGCGGGTCCACTACGTGATCCCCAACGCCCACGCGTTCGTGGCCGCGATGAGCGTCTGCGTCCTGCTGCTGGTCAGCCGGGTCGACATCCCGGAGCGGTTCCGGCCGCGCCTGAAGCAGCTGGCCGGCGCGGCGCTTGGCGCGTACATGGTGCACGTGCTCTTCGTCGAGGAGCTGGTGCACCGCGTGGTCTCGCCCGACCTGAGCGGGCCGGTGGCCGGTGTGATGCTGGTCGGACTCGTCCTGGCGGTGATGGTGCTGTCGTTCGCCACCAGCCTGCTGTGGGGCCGGCTGAACCTCCGGCGCCTGCTGGGCTGAACCCCGCGGCGCCCCCAGAACGACAGGGCCCCGTCCGCGCACCTCGACCTCGCGCGGACGGGGCCCTGTCGCGTCCCCGGAGGCGGCGGCCGCCTCAGCCGTCCAGCACCGCGGTCAGCAACTCCGCCGTCCACGCCAGCAGTTCCCGGCCGACCACGGGCTTGCCGCCGATCCGCGCCGTGGTGGGGCGCGGCACCAGGATCTGCCTGGCCGCCTGCTTCACCACCGTGCGCGGGTAGAGGCGGTTGAGCCGCAGCTCCTGCGACTCGCGCAACTCCACCGGCGAGAAGCGGACGTTGTTGCCCTGCAGGGTGATGTCGCCGACCCCGAGACGGCGGGCCAGCAGCCGCAGCCCGGCCACCAGCAGCAGGTTCTCCACCGGCTCCGGGAGCTTGCCGTAGCGGTCGGTGAGTTCCTCGCGGACGGCCTTGATGTCCTCTTCGGAGTTGACCGAGGCGATCGCCCGGTATGCCTGCAGGCGCAGCCGCTCGCCGGGCGCGTAGTCGTGCGGGACGTGGGCGTCGACCGGCAGCTCGATCTTGACCTCCAGCGGGGCCTCCTCGGCCTCGCCGCCGCCCGCCTCCAGGGCCGACCGGTAGTCGGCGACGGCCTCGCCCACCATGCGGATGTACAGGTCGAAGCCCACGCCTGCGATGTGGCCGGACTGCTCGCCGCCGAGCAGGTTGCCCGCGCCGCGGATCTCCAGGTCCTTCATCGCGACGTACATGCCGGCGCCCATCTCGGTGTGCTGGGCGATCGTCGCCAGCCGCTCGTGCGCGGTCTCGGTGAGCGGCTTCTCCGGCGGGTACAGGAAGTACGCGTAACCGCGCTCACGGCTGCGGCCGACCCGGCCGCGCAGCTGGTGCAGCTGGGAGAGGCCGAAGGTGTCGCCGCGCTCCACGATCAGGGTGTTGGCGTTGGAGATGTCGATGCCGGACTCGACGATCGTCGTGGAGACCAGCACGTCGAACTTCTTCTCCCAGAAGTCGACGACGACCTGCTCCAGCTGCGACTCGCCCATCTGCCCGTGCGCGGTGGCGACCCGCGCCTCCGGCACCAGGTCGCGCAGCCGCGCCGCCGCCTTGTCGATGCTCTCCACCCGGTTGTGGATGTAGAAGGCCTGGCCCTCGCGCAGCAGCTCACGGCGGACCGCGGCGGCGATCTGCTTCTCCTCGTACGGGCCGACGAAGGTCAGCACCGGGTGCCGCTCCTCCGGCGGGGTGGTGATCGTCGACATCTCGCGGATGCCGGTGACCGCCATCTCCAGGGTGCGCGGGATCGGCGTCGCGGACATCGTCAGCACGTCGACGTTGGCACGGAGCTTCTTCAGCTGCTCCTTGTGCTCCACGCCGAAGCGCTGCTCCTCGTCGACGATGACCAGGCCCAGGTCCTTGAACTTCGTCTCCGAGGAGAACAGCCGGTGGGTGCCGATGACGACGTCCACCGAGCCCTCGCGCAGGCCCTCCAGGACGGCCTTGGCCTCGGAGTCGCTCTGGAAGCGGGAGAGCGCCTTCACCACCACGGGGAACTGCGAGTAGCGCTCGGAGAAGGTGCCGAAGTGCTGCTGCACCAGCAGGGTGGTGGGCACCAGGACGGCCACCTGCTTGCCGTCCTGCACCGCCTTGAAGGCCGCCCGCACCGCGATCTCGGTCTTGCCGTAGCCGACGTCGCCGCAGATCAGCCGGTCCATCGGGACCGACTTCTCCATGTCCTCCTTGACCTCGGCGATCGTGGTGAGCTGGTCCGGGGTCTCCGCGTACGGGAACGCGTCCTCCAGCTCCCGCTGCCAGGGGGTGTCCGGCGCGAAGGTGTGGCCGGGGGCCGCCATGCGGGCGGAGTACAGCCGGATCAGGTCCGCGGCGATCTCCTTGACCGCCTTCTTGGCGCGCGCCTTGGTCTTCGTCCAGTCCGCGCCGCCGAGGCGGTGCAGCGAGGGCGCCTCGCCGCCGACGTACTTGGTGATCTGCTCCAGCTGGTCGGTGGGCACGAAGAGCCGGTCGCCCGGCTGGCCCTTCTTCGCCGGGGCGTACTCGACCACCAGGTACTCGCGGGTGGCGCCCTGCACGGTGCGCTGCAC
This sequence comes from Streptomyces sp. NPDC008238, assembly GCF_042956445.1. Lineage (NCBI taxonomy): Bacteria > Bacillati > Actinomycetota > Actinomycetes > Kitasatosporales > Streptomycetaceae > Streptomyces > Streptomyces sp. NPDC008238. The sequence continues at coordinate 137,173 of NZ_JBIBGK010000010.1, forward strand.
CATCTCCACGTAGCGTCCGACGCCGTGCTGCTCGTGCACGATGAAGTCGCCCGCCTGCAGCGTCAGCGGGTCGATGGTCTTGCGGCGCCGGGACGGCATGCGGCCCATGTCCTTGGTGGAGGACTTCTGGCCGGACAGGTCGGTCTCGGTGAGGACCGCGATCCTCAGGGCCGGGTCGACGAAGCCGCTCTCCAGCGAACCGCACGCCACGTGGACCACGGACGGCTCGACCGGGCCCTCCAGGCCCGTGTCGAGGCGGGCGGCGATCCCCTCGTTGCCCAGCACCTCCACGATGCGGGCGGCCGGGCCGTGGCCCTCGGTGACGAAGACCGCGCGCCAGCCCTCGGCCAGCCAGCCCTTGGTGTCCGCGAGCGCCCGGGCGGTGTCGCCCCGGTAGAGCTCGGGGGCGTGCATGCCGAGCTTGAGGGTGTCGGCGTCCAGCTCGTCATCGGCCGCGAACGGGCTCACCGACCACCACGGCACGCCCAGCTCACGGGCCCGGTCGCGCACGTCCGCGATGCTCCACAGCGAGGCCGCGCCCAGGTCGATCGGCGCCTCCCCGCCCCCGGCCGAGGCGGCCCACGACGCCTCCAGGAACTCCCTGCTCGTCGCCACGAGGTCGGCGGCCCGGGTACGCACCCGCTCCGGGTCGCAGACCACGGTCAGCGACCCGGCCGGCAGCACGTCCAGCAGCAGCTCCATGTCGTCCACCAGCACCGGGGCGAGCGACTCCATGCCCTCCACCGCGATGCCCTGGGCGATCTTGTCCAGCAGCTCGCGCAGCTGCGGGTGCTCCTCCGCCAGCTCCGCGGCACGGGCCCGCACCTCGTCGGTGAGCAGCAGCTCCCGGCAGGGCGGCGCCCACAGACCGTGCTCGGCGACCTCCAGCGAGCGCTGGTCGGCCACCTTGAAGTAGCGGATCTCCTCGACGTCGTCGCCCCAGAACTCGATCCGGAGCGGGTGCTCCTCGGTCGGCGGGAAGACGTCCAGGATGCCGCCGCGCACGGCGAACTCGCCGCGCTTCTCCACCAGCTCCACCCGGGCGTACGCGGCCGCCGCGAGGCCGTCCACGACCGCGTTCAGATCGGCGGTCTGCCCGGTCCGCAGTGCCACCGGGACCAGCTCGCCCAGGCCCTTGACCTGCGGCTGGAGCACCGAGCGGATCGGGGCGACCACAACCCGCACGGGGCCGGCGGTCGGGTCGTCCGCGCTGGGGTGCGCCAGCCGGCGCAGCACGGCCAGGCGCCGGCCGACGGTGTCAGAACGCGGGGACAGCCGCTCGTGCGGCAGCGTCTCCCAGGCCGGGTACTCCACGACGGAGTCCTCGGGCAGCAGCGACCGCAGGGCCGCGACCAGGTCCTCGGCCTCGCGGCCGGTGGCCGTCACCGCCAGCAGCGTGCGGCCGGTGCGGGCCGCGAGCGCGGCCAGGGCCAGCGGGCGGGCGGCGGGCGGACCCACCAGGTCGACGTGCGGGCGGTTGCCGTCCGCTGCGCCGCGGACCGCCTCCGCGAGCGCGGGGTCGTCCACGACGACGTCGAGCAGACCGTTGAGGCTCATGTGGCTTTCCGTCCCAGAGGCAGACAGGCGGGGCAACGCGAACAGCCCGACGCGTGGAACGGGCCGGGGTGTCCCAGCGTACGACGCTCCGCGGACACCCGGTGCCGCATCCTTCCCGGGGTCGTGCCCCGTGCTGCCCCGCCCTGCCTCCCACGGGGGCCGCGCCTTGCGGGGCCCGAGTCTCATGTGGGGGTCCGTTGCGCCTGCGGCGGGCTGTTCCCCCACCCCCTCCCGATTGCCCGGCGCGGACAGTGCGGGTCCGTTGCGCCTGCGGCGGGCCGTCTCCCAGCCTCCCGCCCTCCCCCAGCCTTCGGCCGGGGGGACCCCCATCCGGCGCGATTGGTGCGGGCCTGCGCAAGTTCGTCGGGGGTCGTGGCCGCGCCGGCGCACTCCCCCAACCTTCGGCCGGGGGGACCCCCAGAACGCTCGCGGTTTGCGTCCACATCATTCGGCACCGCGTCCGCCGCTCGTCTCCCCCAGCCTTCGGCCGGGGGGACCCCCATGGGCGCACCCCGACACACCCCCTCCCGTCGTATGGGCGCACAACGGCCGGTGGGGGGTCAGTGAGGCAACCGGGTTGCCCCGGACCGCCTTCTGACCACCCACCGGCCGTTGGTCGCCACGGATACGGAGGGGGTGGGGGAGGTGGGGGCACCCCCGGCCGAAGGCTGGGGGAGGGTGGGCGTTCTGGACGCTGACGTGTATTTGATGTGCGGCAGCGACGGCACCGACGAGTGGTGCCCGCCATGCACATAAATATGCGGTACAGAATGCCCACCCCGGAGGCCCCGCCCCCGGCCCACCAACCAACAGAGCGAGCCCCGCACCAACCATGCCGGGCAATCGGGCGGGAGGGTGGGGGAGAAACCCAACAGCAACCACAACGGCGCCGCACACGACAGCGGCCCCGGGCACGCGCGAGGCGGACCCGGGGCCAGGCCGTCAGGCCTACTCCGTGGCGATCGCGCCCAGCACGTTCATCCGGCCCGCCCGGAACGCCGGCACCAGGGCCGCGACGAGTCCGACGAAGGCGGAGCCGATGAAGACCGTGATGATCGTCGGCCAGGGGATCTCCAGGATCCCGAGCCCCTGGAGCGCCAGGAGCTGCTGGGCGGAGGCGCCCCAGCCCATGCCGAGCCCGAGGCCGAGCACCGCGCCGAAGAGGGCGATGACGATCGACTCCAGGCGGATCATGCGCCGCAGCTGCCGCCGCGACATGCCGATCGCCCGCATGAGGCCGATCTCCCGGGTGCGCTCGACCACCGACAGGGCGAGGGTGTTCACGACGCCGAGGATCGCGACGATGATCGCCAGGGCCAGCAGGCCGTAGATCAGGTTGAGCAGCTGGCCGATCTGGTCCTTGAGCATGTCCTTGTAGTCGGCCTGGTTGCGGACCTGGACCTGCGGGAAGTCGTGCAGCGCCTTCTTCAGGCCCGCGTAGGCCGCGTCCTGCCGCCCGTCCTTGGCGGCGGCGAACATGATGTCGTTGATCGGCATCCGGTCGGCCGGGACGTAGCGCGCCGCGGTCGTGATGTTGGTGTACATCGCGCCCTGGTCGAAGACGGTGTCCGCGGAAGTGATGGCGGCGACCGTCAGCGTGGCGGTGTCGCCGTGCTCGAAGCGGACGGAGAGCTTGTCGCCGAGCTTGACCTTGTGCTTGTCGGCGTAGCCCTCGCCGACCGACATCGCGTTGGCCCCGTACGCGGCCGACAGCTCGCCGGCGACCGTCTTGACCTGGAGGTCCTGGGCGTACGTCGGGTCCGCGGCGGACAGGGAGGTGTCGGACACCGACCCGTCGGGGGCGGTGAGCTTCACGTCGAGGGACTTGTAGTCGGTGACGTGGGCGAGGTCCGGCGCGGCCTTGATCGCCTGCTCGATCTGCGGGGTGATCGGCTGGCCGCTGTCGGAGGCGATGATGAAGTCCGCGCCGACCGACTTGTCGAGTTGGTCGGTCGCCGAGGCCACCATGGAGGAGCCGACCACGGAGAGGGCGGCGACGAGCGCGAGGCCGATCATGAGGGCGGCGGCGGTGGCGCCGGTGCGCCGCGGGTTGCGCAGCGCGTTGCGCTCGGCGAGGCGGCCGACCGGGCCGAAGACCCGCAGGACGCCCGCGCTGATCATCCGGACGACGACGCCGGCCAGCAGCGGGCCGACGACCACGAAGCCGACCAGGGTGAGCAGGATGCCGAGACCGAGGAACATCGAGCCCTCCGCGGCCTTGGTGGCCTGGACGGCGGCGAGCAGGGCGGCGGCACCGGTGAGGGTGAGGACCAGGCCGATCGCGGCGCGCACCTTCCCTGCCCGGGCGTCGGCGGGGGTCCCGGCGTCGCGCAGCGCGGCCATCGGGGAGACCTTGCCGGCCCGCCGGGCGGGCAGGTAGGCGGCGAGGACGGTCACCACGACGCCGAGGACGAGCCCGATGACCGGGGTGGAGGCCTTGACCGTCAGGGACGAGGTGTCGAGGTTCATACCCGCGCTGCCCATGAGGTTCATGAGCAGGACGGCGAGCCCGACGCCGCCCCCGATGCCGAGGACGGAACCCACCACGCCGAGCAGCAGCGCCTCGACCAGCACCGAGCGGTTGACCTGGCGGCGGCTCGCGCCGATGGCCCGCATCAGGCCGATCTCGCGGGTGCGCTGGGCGACCAGCATCGAGAAGGTGTTGACGATCAGGAAGATCCCGACGAGGACGGCGATCCCGGCGAAGCCGAGCATCGCGTACTTGATGACGTCGAGGAAGCCGGCGATGTCCTTCTGGTTCTCGGCGGTCCACTCGGCCTGGGTCTGCACCTTGTAGCCGGCGGTGGAGCCGAGGGCGGCGGTGACGACCTTCTTCAGCTGCTCGTCGGTGACGCCGGGCTTCGCGGTCACGCCGACGCTGGTGAAGACGTCCTTGGCGCCGAGCAGTTTGGTCTGGGTGGTGGCGGTGTCGAAGTAGAAGATCGCCGCACCGGGGTTGGTGACCTTGAAGGTGGCGATGCCGGTGATCCGGGCGTGGAACTCGCCGGGGATGGCGATGACCCGCAGCTCGTCGCCCAGTTCGAGGTGCTTCTTGTCGGCGGTGTCGGCGTCGACCATCACCTCGGTGGGGCCGCGCGGGGCGTGGCCGGAGGTGACGTCGACCGAACGCAGCTCGGTGGAGTCCCAGTTGGTGGCGATGGTGGGGGCGCCGGAGGTCGGGCCGAGGTTGTCGCCGGCGGCGTCGGTGACGGTGAGCGTCTGGCTGCCGGCCTCTCCGGTCGCGGACTCGACGCCCTCGACCTCCTTCAGCCGCTCGACCGTGGCGGCGGGCACGGTGGCCGCCTTGGTGGTCATCTGCATCTGGTCGTCGCTGGGCGCGCCCTTGGGCGTGACCGTGACGTCCGACGCGGTGGCGGCGAAGAGCTTGTCGAAGGTGGAGGTCATGGTGTCGGTGAAGACAAGGGTGCCGCAGACGAAGCCCACCGACAGCAGGACGGCGATGGCGGACAGCGCCATACGTCCCTTGTGCGCGACGAAGTTGCGCATCGAGGTCTTGACGACGGTCACGACGTCCTCCCGCGCGCGTCGAAGTCCTTCATGCGCTCCAGGACGGAGTCGGCGGTCGGGTCCCGCATCTCGTCGACGATCCGGCCGTCGGCGAGGTAGAGGACGCGGTCGGCGTAGGAGGCGGCGACCGGGTCGTGCGTCACCATGACGATGGTCTGGCCGAGTTCGTCGACCGAGCGGCGCAGGAAGCCGAGGATCTCGGCGCCGGCGCGCGAGTCGAGGTTGCCGGTCGGCTCGTCGCCGAAGATGATCTCCGGGCGGGCGGCCAGGGCGCGGGCCACGGCGACGCGCTGCTGCTGGCCGCCGGAGAGCTGTCCGGGCCGGTGCTTGAGACGGCCGGCCAGACCGACGGTCTCCACGACGCGCTGCAGCCACTGGGGGTCGGCCTTGCGGCCGGCGATGTCCATGGGCAGCGTGATGTTCTCGGCCGCGTTGAGGGTCGGCAGCAGGTTGAAGGCCTGGAAGATGAAGCCGATCTTGTCCCGCCGCAGCTGGGTGAGCTTCTTGTCCTTCAGCTTGGTGATCTCGGTCTCACCGACCCAGATCCTTCCGTCGGTCACCGTGTCGAGACCGGCGAGGCAGTGCATCAGGGTCGACTTGCCGGAACCGGACGGCCCCATGATCGCGGTGAAGCGGCCGCGGTCGATGTCGACGTCGACCGCGTCGAGGGCCACGACCCGGGTCTCGCCCGAGCCGTACGCCTTGGTGACCTGACGGGCCCGGGCGGCCACGGCCGTACGTTCTCCGCTGCCCCCGGACTTGGGAATCGATACTGCCGTTGTCACTGGTCTGCTCCTGTTCGGGTGGTGGTCGCCGCCGTCGCCGGGCGGGCTTCGTCGTGTACCAAGACTGGCTTCGGGGAGGGGGCCGGAACGATGGTGCGGGTCTCCGTATCGGCCCGGGGGTTAGCCCCACCAGAAGGCTAGGGAGCCCAGGAGGGCCCCCTCGTCCTCCGCCGGTACGAACCGGGGGTAGGAGAAAGTCGGGTGGGACCCCTAGGGGGTCTGCACCTTTCGGCGGACCCCGGCTCGGGGTCGAGACTGCACCCTCCGGTCGCGGGAGGTTCAAGCCCCGCCGTCCGGCCTGCGGGAACCCCCTGTCCGCGCTGGGGACGGGCATGAAATCGTGTGTCGTACACACACCAGGGGGGTCCCGTGGAACGCACCGAGCAGACCGCGACCGCCGCCGCCGCGGCGTCCGCCGACGGGCCGCCGCGGCGCGGCCCCGTCGTCGCCGCACTGATGCTGGCCATGGCGCTGGCGGCGATGGACTCCACGATCATCTCCACCGCGGTGCCGCAGATCGTCGGCGAGCTGGGCGGCTTCTCCGTCTTCTCCTGGCTCTTCTCCGGCTACCTGCTCGCGGTCACGGTGACCCTCCCGGTCTACGGCAAGCTCGCCGACACCTTCGGGCGCAAGCCCGTGCTGCTGGCCGGCATCGGGATCTTCCTGCTGGGCTCCCTGCTGTGCGCCGGGGCCTGGAACATGGCCGGCCTGATCGCCTTCCGCATCGTGCAGGGGCTCGGCGGCGGCGCCATCCAGGGGACGGTGCAGACGATCGCCGCCGACCTGTACCCGTTGAAGGAGCGCGGTCGCATCCAGGCGGCGATCTCCACGGTCTGGGCGGTCTCCGCCGTCCTCGGACCGCTGTGCGGCGGGCTGTTCGCCGGGTACGCCAGCTGGCGCTGGATCTTCCTGATCAACCTGCCCATCGGCGCGGTCGCGCTGCTGCTCATCACCCGTCACCTGCGCGAACGGGTCGCCGAGCGGACCCGGCACCGGGTCGACTGGCCCGGCGCGGTGCTGCTCTTCCTCTCCGGCGGACTGCTGATCACCGGCCTCGTGCAGGGCGGGGCGGCCCGGTGGTGGCTGCTCGGCGGCAGCCTCGTGACGGGCGCCCTGACCGTGTGGGCGGAGCGCCGGGCCGCCGAGCCGATCATCCCCGGCTGGGTCTGGCGGCGCCGGGTGATCGTCGCCGTCAACCTGGCCCTGGGCATGCTCGGCGTCCTGATGGTGGCCCCGACGGTCTTCCTCCCGACGTACGCCCAGACCGTGCTCGGACTCGGGCCGATCGCGGCGGGCTTCGTGCTGTCGGTGATGACGCTCAGCTGGCCGCTGTCCGCGGCCCTCAGCAACCGCGTCTACCTGCGCATCGGCTTCCGCAACACCGCCGCCCTGGGCATGGCGGCCGCGACCGTCGTCCTCGTCGTGCTGGTGATGCTCCCGTACGCCGGTCCGGCCTGGCAGCCCACCCTGGTGATGCTGGCCCTCGGCGCGGCCCTCGGCCTCTTCCAGCTCCCGCTGATCGTCGGCGTCCAGTCCACCGTCCCGTGGAGCGAACGCGCCACCGCCACCTCGTCGATCCTCTTCTGCCGTCAGGTCGGCCAGAGCGTGGGCGCGGCCGTCTTCGGCGCCGTCGCCAACGCCACCCTCGCCTCCCGGCTGCACGGCTCCGGCACCGACCTCGACTCGATCGCCGGGGCCGCCCACCTCGACGACCACGTGCGCCGCGCCGTCGCGGCGGCGGTCAACCACGTCTACGCGGGCGCGGCCGTCGCGGCGGTCCTGTCCCTGGCCGCCGTCCTCCTGGTGGCCCCCCGCCGCTTCCCGGTCCTGGAGGAGGACCCGGCGGTACGGTGACGCCGTGGACGCGAAGACCTACGCGCGCATGCGGGCCGTCGCCGGCGAGCTGATGGGGCGCGAGGACGTCTGGGCCGTGGAGATCGGTGAGGGTGTCATCACGCTGATGATGTCGCCGGTCAACCGGCACGAGCTGATCGCCCTCCGGTTGCGACGGCAGATCGAGCGGCAGATGGCCGGCGATCCGGACTGGTCCGGTCACGTGGCCCACAGCGGTCCCGAGATCGAGGCGCCCGCCATAGGGCGCATGCGCCGCCCCGACCTCGTCGTCGGGGCCGAACAGGCCCTCGACACCCCCGGGTTCCTCGACCCCGCCGACGTCGCCCTGGTCGCCGAGGTCGTGTCCACGTCCAACCCGGAGAACGACTACCGCGAGAAGACCCGGGACTACCCCGCCATGGGGATCCCGCTGTACCTGATCATCGACCCGCGCGACAAGACGCTGGCCGTGCTCTTCGATCCAGGACCGTCGCCCGGCGACGACGGCCCCCGGTACCGGGCCCGCCACGACTACGCCTTCGGGGACGCCGTCACCGTGGGGCCGTGGGTCGTGGACAGCGGGGAGTTCCCCGCCTACGACGGTTCCTGATCGTCCCCGGGTGCGGGGGCGGGCAGGTCGGGGGCGGTGGGCCCCGGTTCGTCCTCGGTCCCGGTTTCGGGGACCTCCCGGCCGGTCAGGGCGGCGAGGCTGCTGCGGACGTGGGCGAGGTGCTCGCGGATCTCCTCCCGGCGGACCTCGTGCTCGCGCAGTTCGCGTTCGGCGGCGAGCCGGATGCGCTCCTCCCGTACCCGGGCCTGGGCGAGGAGTTCCGCGGCGGTGGCGTCGGCCTCCTCCTGGCGGCGCCGGGCGGCCTCCTCGGTCTCCGCCAGGGCCCGGCGGGCGTCGTCGACCATGGCCTCGGCGTAGGAGGTGAGTTCGGCCGTACGGGAGTCGACCCCGGCCTCGCCCTCGGCGAGTTCGTGCTCCTGGGTGTCGAAGCGCTCGCGGTGGTCCTTCTCCAGTTCGGCGAGCGTGTGTTCGCTCTCCCGCCGGGCGGCGTCGAGTTCGCGGGCGGCCTCGTCGCGGACCCGGCCGGCCTCTTCCCGGGCCTCGCCGAGCACCCGCCCGGCATCGGTGCGGGAGCGCTCCAGCAGCTGCTCGGCGTGCTCGTCCCCGCCGACGCGCCGGGCGTGGGCGGCCGCGCGGGCCTCGTCCATGAGGGTGCGGCGGGCGGCCTCGGCCGCGTCGTGCGCGTGCCGGGCCTCCTCCTCGGCCTGCTCGCGGACGGAGGTGGCCTCCTCCTCGACCAGCCGCAGCAGGTCCAGCGCGCCCTTCCCGAGGGACTCGTAGGTGGGCGGGGAGAGCGTGGAGACCACGTCGCGCAGCGCCGCGCACTCCGCGCTCATCTCGCCGGCCAGGACGGTGAGCCGCGCGGCCCGCTCCCAGGCGGCGTCGCGGTCCTCGGACAGCTCCTCCAGGAAGCGGTCGACCTGTTCGGTGCGGTACCCGCGGCCACGGACGGTGGCGAGGCCGTGGCCGCCGCGGGGCTGTGCCGTACTCATACCCCCATTCTCGGGGATTTGCCCGATTTACCCATATCGCGACACTCCGACCGGTGGCCGGCCGGTCGGAGCCGCTGGGACGGGCAGGGCCTAGAGCATCCCGTCCCACATCTGCTCGATGAGGACCGGCCACCAGTGCTCGGGCGAAGCGACGGCCGCCGGGTCGAGCGCGGCCAGCTGGTTCTGGAAGTCGACCGTCCAGCGGCCGGCCTGCTCCGGCGTCAGGCCCAGCCGCCAGCGCCACATCTTCCCGAGCAGCGCCAGGCAGCGGACGAACTCCGGCAGGCTGGTGTTGGCGAACTGCGGCGTCGCCGCCGTCCCGCCCGGCCCGGCCTCCAGCGGCACCGCCACGATGTGCGCCGTGCCGTACTGCACGCACAGCTGGCGGCCGAAGTCATTGCCCATCACCAGGTACGAACCCGCGTCCGGGGCCGGCTGCACGCCCCGCTCGGCGGCGAGCTCCGCCAGGGTCGGCACCGGCCGGCCGGGCTGGGCCTGGGCCCAGAAGAACGGGCCGAAGTCCACCGGCAGCCCGGACCAGGTGAGCGTCTGCGCGACCAGGTCCGGCACGCCCTGGCGGGCGACCGCCCGCTGGTCGAAACGGAACACGCCCTGCGGCCCGAAGGACTGCGCCAGTTCGTGCCCGATCGCGTCCAGCGGGATCGGGGGGACCCGCTGGACGTGCTGCGGGTCGGGCATCGGCACCCGGTGCGGGTGGGCGTGCGCCGGGGCGCTCGCCACCTGGTGCAGCTCGCCGAGGTGGGTCAGCAGGTGCTGGACGCCCGCGCGACGGCTCGTGTGGTCCTTGCCGTACGGGGCGGTGCTGCTGATCCGCACCTGCGGCCAGGTTTCGCGGATCATGCGGGCGCAGTAGCCGCCCGGCAGGTCGCAGGACTCCAGTTCCGTGTGCAGCTCCAGCACCGCCTGCGGCGGCACCCCGAGGGCGCGGAGCTCGTGCAGGATCTGCCACTCCGGGTGCGGGGTGCCGGGTGCGGAGCGGCGGATCAGCTGCTGCTCGGAGCCGTCCTGCGCGCGGTAGCGGAGCACGGCCATGTAGCCGGGGCCGACCGTGGGCGCCCCGGTGGGCGGGGCCGGGGCGTGGGGCTGCGGCGGCTGGGGGTAGCCGTACGCCGCGGGCTGCGGCGCCGCCGCCACCGGTCCGGGCGGCGGAGGGGGCGGCGGTGCGGCGGCCCCGGCGCCGCCGTCCGGGCGGGACAGCATCGTCGCGGCCCGGTGCACGTCGCCGGCCCCCGCATCGGGCGGTGCGGGCGGGCCGGGCCGGTCGTTCGCGGGGAGCGCCTGCACGAGTTGCGTGGGCACGTACCCGGCGGCCGGGGTGCCGGGCACTCCCGGTCCGGGCGGGGGCGCGGGCGGCCCGGGAGGGGCCGCCTTGGAGGTCTCGGCGGCGGCCACGTCGGCGGCGCCGCGGCCCGGTCCGGGCGGCGGCGGGGGCGGCGGGGGCGGTCCGTCCGGGCGGGACAGCATCGTCGCGGCGTGGTGCACGTCGCCGGAGGCCGGCCGGGCGGGCGTGGCCGGCGCCGGGGGCGGCGGGGGCGGGCCGGGCCGGGCCGCGGCCGGCCCCCCGAACGGCGAGGGCGGCGGGCCCGGCGGCGGGGGCGTGGCCGAACCGCCCGGGTAGCCGTAGGCACCGGGCCCGGGGGCCGGCGGGGGCGGCGGAGGCGCGCCCGCACCGGCGCCGGGGTAGCCGTAACCGCCCCGCGCGTCGGGCTGCGGCAGCGGCGTCCCGGTCTCGGGCACGCCGGGCAGCCGCTCGGTGCTGGCGTCGGCGCTCGTCATCGGCGGCGGGGTGTGGGCGTCGTCCGAGTCGCTGATGGGCGGCGCGTACACGGTCGCGGGCGGCGGCACGGAAGCCCCCGCGCCATGGCTGTCGTTGGCCTCCCGCCAGGCCGCGGGCGGCGGGGTCGGCGCACCGCCGTACGAGGCCGGCATCGGCGGGGTCGGGGTCGGGATGTACGGCTGGGTGGGCGTCGCCGGCCCGGGCGTGGTGACGGGGGCCGGGGCGGGCGGCGGGGTCGTCACCGGGGCGGGCGCGGGCGGCTGGGTCGTGACCGGCTGGACCGTGACCGGCGCCGGGGCTGCGTCCGGCGCCTCGCGGCGGTCGGGGATGCCGAGCCGGTCGGCGGCGTCCTGCAGCCACTGCGGCGGGCTCAGCAGGAAGGACGTCGCCTCCAGGTCGACCCGCCGGGGCCGCTCCGGCACGGCGTCCGCGACCGCGCCGGCCGAGGCGCCGTAGACCTCCTCCCAGCGGCGGATGACCTCGCCCACCGGCAGCGCGGGCCAGAGCGTGGCCTCGCCGCTGTCCCGGGCGATGACGATGCGGGTCTCCCCGTCGTCGGAGGTCGGACCGCCGTCCCTGGGCTCGGACCACACCACGAAGCCCCGGTCGAACTCCCGCACCTGCACCGCGCGTGCGAGGTAGGCGGGGACGTCGGCGTTGATCCACCGCTCGGCGCGCTCCTGCGCCTGCGCGAACGTGACCATGTCCTGCCTCACCCCTCCACCGGGACGGCGCGGGCGAAGCCGCCGTCCACCATCAGGTTCGCCACGGTCTCCAGCTCCGGCGGGTCACCGGCGAGCGCGGCCAGGAAGGCGTCGAAGTCCTCGCCGCAGGGCAGCAGCAGTCCGGCGGTCCGCTCCTCGGTGGAACCGAACGCGCCGTCGGCGTCCCGCACGTCGTCGTACGGGCACAGCCACATCGAACCGAGGTCGGCACCGCGCGACTTCACGGCGAGCACACCGCCCTGGACGTAGGAGATCGCCAGGTAGTCCTTGGTGAGGTGGTCCCGCAGGCACTTGTTGACGTAGACGAGGTCGTTGGCCGCCGCCTCGTCCCGCACGGTGAAGAAGGGCTGGTCGACGAGGAGTCCCAGCATGGGGAGCAGGGCGACGCCGCGCGGCGCGCTGCCGCCCGCCGCCTTCAGGAAGGTGCGGTAGGCGCCGGGCAGCCGGTAGCCGAGCTCCTCCTCGACGTCCCGCACCTGCTGTTCGGTGACGGCGACCCCGTCCTTGCGCAGGCCGAAGTGGACCGGCCGGGTCTCCTGCAGCGGCCGGGTGCCGCGCTTGTCGTGGTCGGCGGAGGCGGTGGTGGCCAGGCCGCCGTGGTGCCGCAGCAGCGACTTGACCTCGGCGGGGACCAGTTCCAGACGGCGGCTGCCGGCGACGTGGTGCCAGGTCCACCCGTGCGGCGTGGCGACGGAGGACAGGCTGCCCCACAGCTCGTGACCGGTGGCGTGCACGGCGGCGTTGGCCGACACGTAGTCGGTGAGCCGGAGTTCGTCGATGCCGAAGCCGTCCGGCGGCTCGGCGATCTCCGCCGCCGCGCGCGCGTACGGCGAGAAGTCGGGGAAGCCGCGCTCGTCCACGCGTACGCCCTGCGGGTGGCGGGCGCGCCGCACCGGGTCCGGGAAGTGCACGATCTGACCGGCGTAGGCCGCGTTCGGTGGCGCGACCCGGTGCCCGGGCCGACCTGTCGTCATTGCCGATGCCCCCATGCTGGATCTGGTGTTGGGCACAGCCTATGGGGTGTGGCAATAGGCGCTTCGGCTGGTTCCGGTCACGGGTGCGCGGCGGCCCGGGCGGGTTGCGCGCCCGCCCGAAAGGGCGCTTCGGACCCGTCGCAGCGACCCCCGCCGCACCGCCTTTCACACGTGGTGGGCGTCGTCCGCAAGCTGGTTCCGGTGAACGTCCGTCGCATCCCTTCCGTAGGGAAGGTGGTCGAATCCCGGCCGTTCTCAGGGGGCTTGGCGCCCTTTCCCTCCAGGTCGGCGCTACTATCCGTAGAACCACTGGCCAACGCAAGGAGCGGTACTGCGGGTAACACATCGGACTGCGTTGCGCATCTCCCCACAGTGCCGTGACATCCGGCACAAAATAAACCTCTCACCTCACAACCGACTTCCGTAACGCCTTGTCCGTTTGGCAGTCTTACGCACATAGGGGGACGTCCTCCCCGCGAGGACGGATCGGAGGGCCGTACGAAGATGCTGACGAGAGACGCCGCGGACCCGCGGCTCAACTGGGGAGCCGACGAAGCGCCGCCGCCACCCGTGCTGCGCCACCGGCGCGACGGGATCCTGCCCGCGGTCGCCGCCGCGCTGTCCGTCAAGGACGAGGTCCTCACCTGCACCGGCGTCAAGGCCGACCAACCGCCCCCGCTCCACCCGCTCGTCCAGGACGTCCTCGACGCCCTCCCCGTCGCGCAGCGTGAGCGCTTCACGGGGCGATGTCCCGAGCCGGTGCTGCTCTCCCGCCACCTCACCACCGTCGACGGCGCCCGCAGCAAGCGCGCCGCGCGCAAGCCGCTCACGAGCGGCGAGGCCCGCAAGGCCCTCAAGGGCGCCAAGCTCACCGCCCGCCACATACGCGAGGACGGCGACCCCGCACACGGCGCCTACGTCCCGCCCTGCCGCTCCTGCCAGGCGCTGCTCGCACACTTCGGCGTCCGCGCCTTCGACCCGGGAGCCGGCGCCGAATGAACTCGACCCGCTTCCCCGTCGGCGTCGACGTGGCCCTGCGCTCCGCCGGCTGGCAGCCCGGCCGCTGGGACATCCGCCAGGCCGAGGTCTGGGCCGACACCCTCCGCGCCTACGCCTCCCCCGGCGGCCACCGGCACAGCGTCTTCCCCGCCGCCGTCGAGGCCTGGGCCGAGTTCGGCGGTCTCACCGTGCCCGCCGTGGGCTCCCCCGGCCGCCACGTCGCACCCAGCGCGGTCCACATCGACCCGCTCCACGGGCTGCACCTCGCGCGCACGCTCGGCGACCTGGGCAGTGCGCTCGAGACGGAGGTCGCGCCCCTGGGGGAGGAGTCCGCGGGGCACGGGCAGCTCGCGATCGACGCGGAGGGACGCGTCTACTGCGTCGACCACACCGGTGACTACTACCTGGGCGCCAGCATCGACGTGGCCCTCGGCACCCTCACGACGGGCGCGCGCCCCCACCGCCTCACGACGTGACCGCCGGGGTGCTGCCGGTCTTCGGCCGCCCCGGCGTCTCGCGCCCTGCGGGCGCACAGATGCGGGCTGCGGATGGGAGGGCTGGGGTGCTCTCTTCGGCAGTGTGCGGCCCGGTGCTCGGTTGGGGTTCAGGCGCCGGAGCGGGGCTGGTTGTTCGTCCGGCTCGGGTCTCGTCGCCGTCCGCGGGTACAGATGGCCGGTGACCACGCCCACCCTTGGCGGGTGGCGCGCCCGCCGTAACCGGCGCCTGCGGGTAATTCCCCGATCCGACATCGGGCTCTGTTTCGACGTCTATGACGCTGAAAGCGAGCCCGATCTCCGTCCGCTCAAAGATCGGCCTCTGTTCCGCCGGATATACCGCTGAAAGCGGGCCCGATCTCCCGCCGACCGCGCGGGCAGCACCTCGAAATATCCGCAGACGCAGGTAACGGCGGGCGCGCCCACCACCCACGGGTGGCGTGGAAGCGGCCATCTATACCCGCGGACGGCAACGAGACCCGATGCCACCGGAAACGCACCCCGCTCAGGCGCCTGAACCCACACCCCCACCCACCCGCACGCTGCGGACAAGGCAGGCCCCCCCTCCCTGCCGCAGCCGGCCGCTGTGCGCCCGAAGGGCGCGAGACGAACCCGCACCCGACAACAGGCCCCACCCGCCGCCCACCCGATGCGCCCCCGGCGCGGCACTCACGCGGGAAGCATCGCGGAGACGCGGAACCCGCCCTCGTGCGTCGTGCCGGCGGCGAACCCCCCGCCCAGCGCGGTGACGCGCTCCTTCATGCCGACCAGCCCGTTGCCCCCGCTGGGAAGCACCAGCGCGGGCGCCCCTCCGGAGGGCCCGTTCTGCACCAGGACCGCGACCTCGGCCTCGCGGTAGGCGAGGCGGATGCGGGCCCGCGCACCGGGCGCGTGCTTGTGCACATTGGTGAGCGCCTCCTGCACGACGCGGTAGACCGTGGCCTCGACCCGCGCCGCCAGCGGCCGTTCCTCCCCCTCCACGGTGAGCTCGACGTCCATCCCGGCGGCCCGCGACTCGTCGAGCAGCCCCCTGAGCTCGGCCAGGCACGGCCCCTGCTCGTCCTCCCCCGCCTCGGCCGCCGCGACCGGCGCCGCGGGCGCAATCGTTTCCGCAGCGGCCACACGGACCACCGACGCCGCGGAAAGGGACGCCGCCGCCGAAGCGGCCACCCGCGCCGCCGTCGTGGGCTCCGTCCGCAGGACGCCCAGCATCTCGCGCAGTTCGTTGAGCGCCTGGCGCCCCATGTCCCCGAGGAGCTGGGCGCTGGCCGAGGCCTTCTCGGGGTCCTTGACGGCGATGGCCTGGAGCGCGGCCGCGTGCACGACCATGAGGCTCACCCGGTGCGCGACGACGTCGTGCATCTCGCGCGCGATGCGGGTGCGCTCCTCCATGCGGGCGCGCTCCGCGGAACTCGTGGCCGTCTCGGCGAGCAGCGAGAGCTCCCGCTCCAGGCCGTCCGCCCGCTCCCGCAGGCTCTCCACGAGGCGGCGCCGGGCGCCGACGTACAGGCCGAGCAGCACCGGCGGGGCGGTGACGCCGACGGCGGCGAGCACGGAGGTGAGGGCGACCACGGCCAGCGGGGCGTGGTAGGCGGCGGCGCCGAGGTCACCGTGCATCTCCAGGAAGGTGACGATCAGCATGCCGAGCATGGTCATCCCGGACAGCACCGCGATGATCCGCCGCGGCACGTCGGAGGCCGCCAGGGTGTAGAGGCCGACGATGCTGAGCAGGATCCCCATCTGGGCGGGCGTGACGGCGATGGAGACCAGGACGACCAGGACCGGCCAGCGCCTGCGGAGCACCAGCACCGATCCGACCAGCAGGCCGAACAGTCCCGTGACGACCGGCGAGATCCCGGTCTTCTCCGCGAAGGCCGCGCCCTCCAGGAGGCATTCCACGGCCGAGACGAAGGCCAGGGAGACGTCGAGCACCATGCTGCGCCGCCTGGGCCACCACCACGGCCCGGCGGCCCCCCGGCTTCGTCCGCCGGCCCCGTCCGGTACGTACTCCCCCGTCGTACTCATACGGACCAGCCTAGACGCGACGGTGTCCGCCTGGCGGTCAGCCCCGTACGGGGAGGCGGCCCCGACCTATCCTTGTGCCGTCGGACAGCGCGGTCCGGACAATGCCGCCGACCATTCCACTGCACTAGGAGCCGCACCTGTGAGCAGCGCCGACAACACCACCGGCAGCGCCCCCCTCCGCGCGGACATCCGCCGCCTGGGAGATCTCCTCGGCGGGACGCTCGTCCGGCAGGAGGGCCCGGAGCTCCTCGACCTGGTCGAGAGGGTGCGGGCGCTGACCCGCAGCGACGGCGAGGCCGCCGCCGCCCTCCTCGGCGAGACCGATCTGGAGACCGCGGCCAAGCTGGTACGGGCGTTCTCCACCTACTTCCACCTCGCGAACGTCACCGAGCAGGTGCACCGCGGCCGTGAGCTGCGGTCCCGCCGGGCGGCCGACGGCGGGCTGCTGGCCCGTACGGCCGACCTGCTCAAGGACGCCGACCCGGAGCACCTGCGCCAGACCGTGCGCAACCTGAACGTGCGTCCGGTCTTCACCGCCCACCCGACCGAGGCGGCCCGCCGCAGCGTGCTGAACAAGCTGCGGGTGATCGCCGCCCTGCTGGACGAGTCCGGTACGGCGGGCGGCGACCGCCGCCGCAGCGACCTGCGGCTGGCGGAGAACATCGACCTGCTCTGGCAGACCGACGAGCTGCGGGTCGTGCGCCCCGAGCCGGCCGACGAGGCGCGCAACGCCATCTACTACCTGGACGAGCTGCACGCCGGCGCGGTCGGCGACGTGCTGGAGGACCTGGCGGTCGAGCTGGAGCGGGTCGGTGTGCCGCTGCCCGCGGAGACCCGGCCGCTGACCTTCGGCACCTGGATCGGCGGTGACCGGGACGGCAACCCCAACGTGACCCCGCAGGTCACGTGGGACGTCCTGATCCTGCAGCACGAGCACGGCATCACCGACGCCCTGGAGCTGGTCGACGACCTGCGCGCGGCGTTGTCCAACTCGATCCGCAACTCAGGTGCCTCGCCCGAGCTGCTGGCCGACCTGGAGCAGGACCTGAAGCGCCTCCCGGAGATCAGCCCCCGCTACAAGCGGCTGAACGCGGAGGAGCCGTACCGCCTCAAGGCCACCTGCATCCGGCAGAAGCTGCTCAACACCCGGGACCGGCTGGCTGGCGGCACGCCGCACGCGCCCGGCCGGGACTACCTGGGCACCGGGGGCCTCCTGGCCGACCTGCGTCTGCTGCAGGACTCGCTGCGCGCCAACCGCGGCGAGCTGATCGCCGACGGCCGGCTGGACCGCACCATCCGCACACTGGCCGCCTTCGGCCTGCAGCTCGCCACGATGGACGTCCGCGAGCACGCCGACGCCCACCACCACGCGCTCGGCCAGCTCTTCGACCGGCTGGGCGAGGAGTCCTGGCGGTACGCGGACATGCCGCGGGACTACCGGCGCAGGCTGCTCGCCAAGGAGCTGCGCTCGCGGCGTCCGCTGGCGCCGTCCCCGGCGCCGCTGGACGAGGCCGGGGCGAAGACGCTGGGCGTCTTCCACACGGTGCGGGAGGCGTTCGAGCGGTTCGGGCCGGAGGTCGTCGAGTCGTACATCATCTCGATGTGCCTGGGCTCCGACGACGTCTTCGCCGCGGCGGTGCTGGCCCGTGAGGCCGGGCTGGTCGACCTGCACGCGGGGATCGCCAGGATCGGCATCGTGCCGCTGCTGGAGACCACCGACGAGCTGAGGGTCGCCGACAAGCTGCTCGACGAGATGCTCTCCGACCCCTCCTACCGCAAGCTCGTCTCGCTCCGCGGGGACGTGCAGGAGGTCATGCTCGGCTACAGCGACAGCTCCAAGTTCGGCGGCATCACCACCTCGCAGTGGGAGATCCACCGGGCGCAGCGGAGCCTGCGCGACGTGGCCCACCGTCACGGGGTGCGGCTGCGGCTCTTCCACGGCCGCGGCGGCACCGTCGGCCGGGGCGGCGGCCCGACGCACGACGCGATCCTGGCGCAGCCGTGGGGCACGCTGGAGGGCGAGATCAAGGTGACCGAGCAGGGCGAGGTCATCTCCGACAAGTACCTGATCCCGTCCCTGGCGAGGGAGAACCTGGAGCTGACGGTCGCGGCCACGCTGCAGGCCTCGGCCCTGCACACCGCGCCCCGCCAGTCGGAGGAGGCGCTGTCCCGCTGGGACGCGGCCATGGACGTGGTGTCCGAGGCCGCGCACTCCGCGTACCGGCGGCTGGTGGAGGACCCGGACCTGCCGGCGTACTTCTTCGCCTCCACGCCGGTGGACCAGCTGGCCGAGCTGCACCTGGGCTCGCGCCCCTCGCGCCGCCCGGACAGCGGGGCGGGCCTGGACGGGCTGCGGGCCATCCCGTGGGTGTTCGGCTGGACGCAGTCGCGGCAGATCGTGCCCGGCTGGTTCGGTGTGGGCTCCGGCCTGAAGGCGGCCCGGGAGGCGGGCCGGGAGGCGGACATCGCCGAGGCGTACGAGCAGTGGCACTTCTTCCGCAACTTCCTGTCCAACGTCGAGATGACGCTGGCCAAGACGGACCTGCGGATCGCCGGGCACTACGTCGGCACCCTGGTGCCCGACGAGCTCAAGCACGTCTTCGACCTCATCAAGACCGAGCACGAGCTGACGGTCGCCGAGGTGCTGCGGATCACCGGTGAGGCGGGGCTGCTGGACGCGCAGCCGGTGCTCCAGCAGACCTTCCGGATCCGGGACGCCTACCTGGACCCGATCTCGTACCTGCAGGTGGCGCTGCTGCACCGGCAGCGCGAGGCCGCGGCCCGCGGGGAGGAGCCCGACCCGCTGCTCGCCCGCGCGTTGCTGCTGACGGTCAACGGTGTGGCGGCCGGCCTGCGCAACACCGGCTGACGCGCCCGTCGCACGACATGACGAGGGCGGTGCACCCCGGAAGCGGGGTGCACCGCCCTCGTCATGTGTGCGCGGAGCGGGTGGCCGGTGTCAGTTCTTGCGGTGGCCGATCAGCCGGGGCCTGGGCTCCAGCCCGGACAGCCCGTTCCAGGAGAGGTTCACCAGGTGGGCGGCGACCTCCGCCTTCTTGGGCTTCTGGGCGTCCAGCCACCACTGCCCGGTGAGCGCGACCATCCCGACCAGCGCCTGCGCGTAGAGCGGGGCGAGCTTGGCGTCGAAGCCGCGCTGCTTGAACTCCATGCCCAGGATGTCCTCCACCTGGGTGGCGATGTCGCTGATCAGCGAGGCGAAGGTGCCGGTCGACTGGGCGACGGGCGAGTCCCGGACGAGGATCCGGAAGCCGTCGGTGTACTGCTCGATGTAGTCCAGCAGTGCGAAGGCCGCCTGTTCCAGCAGTTCGCGGGGGTGGCCACCGGTGAGGGCACCGGTGACCATGTCCAGCAGCTGGCGCATCTCGCGGTCCACGACGACGGCGTAGAGCCCTTCCTTGCCGCCGAAGTGCTCGTACACCACGGGCTTGGACACGCCCGCCTTGTGCGCGATCTCCTCGACGGAGGTGCCCTCGAAACCGCGTTCGGCGAAGAGCGTGCGCCCCACGTCGAGGAGCTGCTCGCGGCGCTCCTTGCCCGTCATGCGGACCCGCCGGGTGCGCCGCGACGTCGTACCCTCGCTGCCCCTGCTGCTGCTTCTGCCGTCGCTCACCCGTCAATCATGCCGCTTCGCTGACGCTCTCCTTACGGCGGGCCGCGATCCGGTCAGCGGTCGGCCACCGTACGTCACTGGCCCAGCCCAGGAGTTCGAACCAGCGGATGATGCGGGCGCTGGAGTCGATCTGGCCGCGCAGGACGCCGTGCCGGGCGGAGGTGGGGTCGGCGTGGTGCAGGTTGTGCCAGGACTCGCCGCAGGACAGCACGGCCAGCCACCAGACGTTGCCGGACTTGTCGCGGGAGCGGAAGGGGCGCTTGCCGATCGCGTGGCAGATCGAGTTGATCGACCAGGTGACGTGGTGCAGCAGGGCCACGCGGACCAGGGAGCCCCAGAAGAACGCGGTGGCGGCGCCGGTCCAGGACATCGTCGCCAGGCCGCCGACCAGCGGCGGGAGCAGCAGGGAGACCGTCGTCCACAGCCAGAAGTCACGGCTGATCCGGCGGATCGCGGGGTCCTTGATCAGGTCGGGGGCGTACTTGTGCTGGGGGGTCTGCTCCTCGTCGAACAGCCACCCCATGTGGGCCCACCACAGGCCCTTGAGCAGGGCGGGGACGCTCTCGCCGTACCGCCAGGGGCTGTGCGGGTCGCCGTCGGCGTCGGAGAACTTGTGGTGCTTGCGGTGGTCGGCGACCCAGCGCACGACCGGTCCCTCGACGGCCATCGACCCGGCGACGGCCAGGGCGATCTTCAGCGGGCGCTTGGCCTTGAACGAGCCGTGGGTGAAGTGGCGGTGGAAGCCGATGGTGATGCCGTGACAGCCGAGGAAGTACATCCCCACCATCAGGCCGAGGTCGAGCCAGCTCAGGCCCCATCCCCACGCGAACGGGATCGCCGCGACGAGGGCGAGGAAGGGGATGCCGATGAAGAGTCCGAGGGTGATCTGCTCGAGCGACTGCTTCCTGTCAGCACCGAGGGTGGCACGGGGCGTCCGGTCCCCGTCGCCGGCCCCGGGTTCCGGGGACTCGGTGATCACGTCGGTCTGTGTGGTCATGGTGGTCCCTCAATGAAGGTCGGGGGGCTACGCCACCGTAACTTACGGCTTCGTAAGTATGGCAGCGCCGAGTGAAGGCCGAACAGAGCACGCGTGTCGGCCGGAATACGGCTCTTGGCACATGTACCCACTCCACGGGGAGGGGAAGTACCGATCTTTCTCGTCGCATTGGAGGCGGTCGGTGCGGCATAGTGGTGGGGGCCCGCCGGGCACCCTGACGGGATGTCCTGTTCGGCCGGTGTTTCCATCCGCTGTGGTGTAACGGCAGCACTGAGGGTTTTGGTCCCTTAAGTCCGGGTTCGAATCCTGGCAGCGGAGCGCGGAACGCAGGGTCGCGGCAACCGTCGCGACCCTTCCGCGTTCACCGCCCGAAACGCCCCGGTATCCTTCGGGTGACCTTCACCCCACGCCGAGGAGCCCGTTCCGTGAGCGCCCACCGCCCGGCTGCCGTCATCGTTCTCGCCGCGGGTGAGGGCACCCGCATGAAGTCGGCAACCCCCAAAGTCCTGCACGCCATCAGTGGCCGGTCCCTGGTCGGGCACGTCGTGGCCGCGGCCCGCGCCCTGGAGCCGGAGCACCTGCTGGTCGTCGTCGGTCACGCCCGTGAGCAGGTGACCGCCCACCTGGCCGGGACCGACGCCGCGGTGCGCACCGCCGTCCAGTACGAGCAGAACGGCACCGGCCACGCGGTCCGGGCCGGCCTCGCGGAACTCCCGGAGCTGACCGGCACGGTGGTGATCACCGCCGGCGACACCCCGCTGCTCACCCCGGACACCCTGCGCGCGCTGGTCGCGGCGCACGCCGCCGACGGCAACGCCGTCACCGTGCTGACCGCCGAGGTGCCCGACCCCACCGGCTACGGCCGCATCGTGCGCGGCGCCGACGGCTCGGTGCTCGCGATCGTCGAGCAGAAGGACGCCACCGACGAGCAGCGGGCGCTGCGCGAGATCAACTCCGGGGTGTTCGCCTTCGACGCCCGGTTGCTGGCCGAGGCGCTGGCCAAGGTGACCACCGACAACGCCCAGGGCGAGGAGTACCTCACCGACACCCTCGGCATCCTGCGCGAGGCCGGCCACCGCGTCGGCGCCTCGGTCGCCGAGGACCACCGCGAGATCGCCGGCATCAACAACCGCGTGCAGCTCGCCGAGGCCCGCCGCATCCTCAACGACCGGCTGCTGCACCGGGCGATGCTGGAGGGCGCGACGATCATGGACCCGACGTCGACCTGGCTGGACGTCACGGTCGAGTTCGAGCCCGACACCCTCGTGCTGCCGAACACCCAGCTGTACGGCGCGACCCGGCTCGCCTCGGGCGCCGAGGTCGGCCCCAACTGCACGCTGACCGACACCCTGGTCGGTGCCGGGGCCACGGTGAGCAACACCGTGGCGCAGGGCGCGGAGATCGGCGAGGCGGCCACGGTGGGCCCGTACGCCTACCTGCGTCCGGGCACCCGGCTCGGCCCGAAGTCGAAGGCGGGCACCTACGTCGAGATGAAGAACGCCACCGTCGGCGAGGGCACCAAGGTGCCGCACCTGTCGTACGTCGGCGACGCGACGATCGGCGAGTACACGAACATCGGCGCCGCCAGCGTCTTCGTCAACTACGACGGGCAGGCCAAGCACCACACCACGATCGGCTCCCACTGCCGCACCGGCTCGGACAACATGTTCGTGGCGCCCGTCACAGTCGGGGACGGCGCCTACACCGCCGCGGGCTCCGTGATCACCAAGGACGTACCGGCCGGTTCGCTCGCCGTCGCCCGCGGCCAGCAGCGCAACATCGAAGGCTGGGTGGCCAGGAAGCGTCCCGGCAGCGCCGCGGCCCACGCCGCCGAACAGGCCCAGCAGACCGCCCCGGAGGCCTGACCGGCGGGACGCCGCCGGGGGAGCCGCGGATGCAGTGGCCTTCCCCACGTGCGCGGTCGCGCCGGGCAACGCGTACCGTGTGAGGTGCACACAATTCCGCCAGCTCCCCTGACCGAAGGCGAAGCTGCGTTGAACACCAAGGAGACGGTGCAGTGACCGGGATCAAGACGACCGGTGAGAAGAAGCTGATGCTCTTCTCCGGCCGCGCACACCCCGAGCTCGCGGAGGAGGTGGCACGTGAGCTGGGCGTCAACCTTGTGCCGACGAAGGCCTTCGACTTCGCGAACGGTGAGATCTACGTCCGTTTCGAGGAGTCGGCGCGCGGCTCGGACGCATTCGTCATCCAGAGCCACACCGCTCCCATCAACAAGTGGATCATGGAGCAGCTGATCATGATCGACGCGCTGAAGCGGGCTTCCGCCAAGCGCATCACCGTGGTCGTGCCGTTCTACGGGTACGCCCGCCAGGACAAGAAGCACCGCGGCCGCGAGCCGATCTCGGCCCGCCTCGTCGCGGACCTGCTGAAGACCGCGGGCGCCGACCGCATCCTCACGGTCGACCTGCACACCGACCAGATCCAGGGCTTCTTCGACGGCCCGGTGGACCACCTGTTCGCGCTGCCGCTGCTGGCGGACTACGTGGGCGCCAAGGTCGACCGCTCGAAGCTGACCGTCGTCTCCCCTGACGCCGGCCGGGTCCGCGTGGCCGACCGCTGGTGCGACCGCCTGGGCGCGCCGCTGGCCATCGTCCACAAGCGCCGCGACCCGGACGTCGCCAACCAGGTCACCGTTCACGAGGTCGTCGGTGACGTGCGCGGCCGCATCTGCGTCCTGGTGGACGACATGATCGACACCGGTGGCACCATCTGCGCCGCGGCGGACGCCCTGTTCGCCAACGGCGCCGAGGACGTCATCGTGACCGCCACCCACGGCGTCCTGTCCGGCCCGGCCGCGGACCGGCTGAAGAACTCCCAGGTGAGCGAGTTCGTGTTCACCGACACCCTGCCGACGCCGGGTGAGCTGGACCTCGACAAGATCACGGTGCTCTCCATCGCGCCGACGCTCGCCAACGCGGTCCGCGAGGTCTTCGAGGACGGCTCCGTGACGAGCCTCTTCGAGGACGCGCACTGATCACGCGCTCCGCGCACTGATCGATTTCCGGGGCGGCCTCCCCGCCGGGTAGACTCTGCGAGTTGCTCGGCGAGGGAGGCCGTCCGCGTTCACGCGGGCCACTCCGTTATCGACGCGCTCCTCGTAAGTGGAACGGCCCGTCGTGGGCTGGGCGACCGACAGAAGTCCCGTCGTCTCTCCACGAGGAGTGTGATCCCCATGTCCGAGGTCAAGATCACCGCGCAGCTGCGCACCGAGTTCGGCAAGGGCGCCGCCCGTCGCGTCCGCCGCGCCCACCTGGTCCCCGGCGTCATCTACGGCCACGGCCAGGACCCCAAGCACGTCACCCTGCCGGGTCACGACCTGCTGCTCGCGCTGCGCACCCCCAACGTGCTGATCAGCCTGGCCATCGACGGTGACGGCACCGAGCTGGTCATCCCCAAGGCCGTGCAGCGCGACCCGCTGAAGGGCTTCCTGGAGCACGTCGACCTGCTCTCGGTCAAGCGCGGCGAGAAGATCACCGTAGAGGTCCCGGTCGTCACCGAGGGCGAGCTCGCCCCGGGCGGCAACCTGCTGGAGCACGTGCTCAACGCGCTGCCGGTCGAGGCCGAGGCGACCCACATCCCCGAGGGCGTCACCGTCTCCGTCGAGGGCCTGGAGGCCGGCGCCTCCGTGCTCGCCAAGGACATCGTCCTGCCCAAGGGCACCACGCTGGCCGTCGACGAGGACGCCGTCGTGCTCCAGGTCGTCGCCGCCCAGGCCGAGGCTCCCGCCGAGGGCGAGGGCGAGGCGGCCGAGGGCGAGGGCGCCGAGGCCGCTGCCGAGTAGTCACGGCAGCACGCTCTTCCCGTCCGCCGCCCCGCTCCGTCAGGAGCGGGGCGGCGGTCCTGTTGAATGGACGTCATGAGCATGAGCGCAGCGGAAAGCGCCCCCGAGGGGCCCTGGCTGGTGGCCGGCCTCGGCAACCCCGGTCCGGAGTACGCCGGCAACCGGCACAACATCGGCTTCATGGTCGCGGACCTGCTCGCCGAGCGGATCGGCGGGCGCTTCAAGACCCACAAGAGCCGGTCCCAGGTCGTCGAGGGGCGTGTCGCCGGGCGCCGTGTCGTGCTGGCGAAGCCGATGACGTACATGAACCTCTCCGGCGGCCCGGTGACGGCGCTGCGCGACTTCTACAAGGTGCCGCTCGGCAACCTCGTCGCGGTGCACGACGAGTTGGACATCGACTACGCCACCCTGCGCCTGAAGCAGGGCGGCGGCGACAACGGCCACAACGGCCTGAAGTCGATCACCAAGTCCCTCGGCCCGGACTACCTGCGCGTCCGCTGCGGCATCGGCCGCCCGCCGGGGCGGATGCAGGTCGCGGACTTCGTCCTCAAGGACTTCTCCTCGGCCGAGCGCAAGGAGCTCGAGTGGTTCGTGGACCGGGCGGCCGACGCGGTCGAGTCCCTCATCTGTGACGGGCTGGAGAGGGCGCAGGGCACCTACAACGGTTGACCATCGAAAGGTTGACCGAGTGCCACGCCATGGCCAAGGATCGCCCGCATGGTCAAACGGAGTCTCACCCGCCGCACCGCCGAGAGCGCCTGGGGGCTGGTGCTGGTCGGCCGCATCGTCCTGCTGAGCGCACTGGTCCTGTTCATGCTGGCGGCAGGGGTGTGGACCTCGTGGAAGACGGCCCAGCACGTCATGCTCACCAAGGGCCGCGAGCAGGGCACGATGACGGTCTCCCGCTGCGGCGCCGACACCTGCACCGGGCCCTTCGTGCCCACCGGCCTCGGCTCCGTCCGCGGCAAGGTGACGATCGACAAGGCGGTCACCCGCCGTACCGGTGAGCGGATTCCGGTCGCGGTGAAGCCCGGCACCGACGACGTGGTGCGCAGCGGGCTCGCCGGCGTGCTGCACGCCTGGGTCCCGCTGGGCGGCGCCCTCCTCCTCTCCGCCCTGGTCCTCGCCGGGGGCCTGCGCTGGCCGCGCACCGCCTGGACCGCCGCCGCAGCCGGCGCCGCACTCCTGGGGGCGGCCTTCCTCACCCTTTGAAGGTGCGTGGCTCGATCGTTACCCCGGATCTATGGGGCATTCGTGATGTCGCGGGACCAACGGGGCCGGAGTTTGCTTGACGCCGGGTGAAGCACCGGTGGAATCTGGCCACCTCCCCCCGCATTCCGTCTTTCACACCCTCAGGTGGTATGCCCATGCGCGCCAACATTCCGGCGTGCGCGGCGACGGTGGCCCTGGCAGCGTCCGTGCTGTTCGCCCCCGCCGCCCTCGCGCACAACGCCCCCGGCGACAACGGCAATGTGAAGATCCACGACGCGAAGACCGGCGAGGAGCTCCACAGGAACGAGCCGCACGTCTGCACCTTCTACCTCGACGGCTTCCGCTTCGACGGTGCCCAGAAGGCCGACTGGCACATCGAACGGTGGTCCCCGACCGACGGCGAAAAGGGCGAGACGGTGAAGTCCGGCTCGCTGACGCTCGACGGTTCCGGCCACGAGCGCACGGAGGACCTCGCGCTCCCGGACGGCCACTACAAGCTCTTCTGGAACTTCGACGAGGAGCACGGCCGGGCCAAGCACAAGGTCTTCTGGGTCGACTGCGCGGACAGCGGCGGCGGGAACGGCGGCACGGGGACGCAGACGCCCGGCTCCGGTTCCCCGTCCGCCTCGCAGTCCCCCTCCGGCTCCGCGTCACCGTCCGCCTCCGCCTCCACCCCCGGGAGCGGTGAGCAGCCGGGCGGCTCGGCCTCCGCGACCGCGGCCCCGTCCGCCACGGGCTCCGGCGGCTCCTCCGGCTCGGACAGCGGCGGGCTCGCCGAGACCGGCGCGCAGGTCGGCGGCATCGCCCTGGGCGCGCTGCTGCTGGTGGGCGCAGGTGCCGTGCTGGTGACGCGCCGCCGCAAGGGCGCCGGACAGCACTGACCGGGGGCCGGCACCGACCGGCGGCGCCGGCCCCCCGCAAGAAGGGGGCCGGCGCCGCCGGGGTGTCACGCGGCGTCCACGGATTCCAGGAACTCCAGACGGTTGCCGAACGGGTCGGCGGTGTGGAAGCGGCGGTGGCCCGGGAGGTCACCGTCCCAGACGACCGCGGTGCCGCGGGACTCCAGCCGTTCCGCGAAGGCCTCGATGCCGCTGACCCGTAAGCCCGGATGGGCCTTGCGGGCGGGGCGGAAGTCCTCCTCGACGCCGATGTGCAGCTCGACCTGGCCGGCGGCGAACCAGCAGCCGCCCCGGGCGGCGAGCACCGGCGGCTTGGGGACCTCGCTCATCCCCAGGACGCCCGAGTAGAAGGCGCGCAGGATCTCCTCGGAGCCCGGCGGGGCGGCGAGCTGGACGTGGTCGAGGCCGGTGATCACCGGGGTCACCCCGCTTTCCTCGCCACGGCGAAGATCCGCCGGAAGGGGAAGACAGTGCCGTGCGGCCCGGCCGGGTACGCCTTGCGCAGCAGGTCGCGGTACTGGCCGAGGAACTCCCTGGCGGCCTCGGGGTCGTCCTCCAGCGCGGTCAGCACCGGGCGCAGCGCCGTCCCCTTGGTCCATTCGAGCACCGCGTCCTCGCCCTGCAGGAGCTGCACGTAGGTGGTCTCCCAGACGTCGACGTCCACCTCGACCTCGGGGATCTCGATGAGCCGCTCCAGGTAGCCGGGGGGCTGGAGGATGTGGACGTAGCGGCGGCCGTGTCCGTCGCCGAGGCGGTCCCGCCAGGCCGGGGAGTCGCAGAGGTCGCCGAGCAGGGCGTGGCTGGGCGAGGTGAAGTTGCCGGGGACCTGGAAGGCGAGGACGCCGCCGGGGGCGAGGTGCTCGACCCAGAGCGGGAAGCGGTCGGCGTGGCCCTCGACCCACTGCAGGGCGGCGTTGGAGACGATCAGGTCGTAGGTGCCGTCGGGCACCCAGTGGGCGGCGTCGGCGGCGCGGAAGGTGAGGCTGCCGCCCCCGGGGGTGGGTCCCTCATAGGCCCGGGCGGCCTCCAGCATCTCGGCGGAGCTGTCGAAGCCGGTGATCCGGGCGCCGGGCCAGCGCTGCGCGAGCAGCGCGGTCACGTTGCCGGGGCCGCAGCCCACGTCGGCGATCCGCGGGCTGGCACCGGGCAGCTCGGGTATCCGGGCCAGCAGGTCGTGGAAGGGGCGGGTGCGGTGGGTGGAATGGCGGAGATACTGCTGGGGATCCCAGGCTGCTGCGGGCATGTTTCGAACTCCCTGGCGAGAGATGGATCTCTTCCTGCCGCCGACATTGCCCACAAGGTTCCAGAGCTAATCTCTTGATGTCAAGAGACTTCATGTCGACACAACCACTACACTGATCTCCATGGAGGACGAGGTCGATCGGCTGGTCGCTGCGTGGCGCAGGGAGCGCCCTGACCTCGACGTCGAACCGCTCGAGGTGCTCAGCCGGGTCAGCAGGCTCGCCAGGCACCTGGACCGGGCCCGCCGGCTGGCGTTCTCCGAGCACGGACTCGAGCCCTGGGAGTTCGACGTGCTCACCTCCCTGCGCCGCGCGGGGGCGCCCTACCAGCTCTCCCCCGGGCAACTGCTGACCCAGACGCTCGTCACCTCCGGGACGATGACCAACCGGATCGACCGGCTCACCAAGAAGGGGCTCGTCGAGCGGCTGCCCGACCCCTCGGACCGGCGCGGCGTCCTCGTACGGCTCACCCCGGAGGGGCGGGACCGGGCGGACCAGGCCCTGGCGGGCCTGCTGGCCCAGGAGAGGGCCATCCTCGGAGAGCTCTCCGACCGCCAGCGCGGGGAACTCGCGAACCTGCTCCGACAGTTGACCGCACCCTTCGACAACATCCCCGGTTGACGCCGATTGCCCGGCACAACCGCCAGGGAATGATCACAAACGACCACGCTCCGCCACCGGTTGCGCACACATAGTGGCGCACTTAGCGTGATGTCCGTGAACGCCGCTTAAAGGCTCAAATGGCCACTTTTGCGGCTGCCGGCGCACCACATTCCGACAACGTCAAGTGGAAGGCGGTCGGGGCGCGTCCGGCTTCCATTTTCCCTGGACCCCGCCGGGTCCCGCTCCACCTTGGAGATGCAGATGACTCTGCACACCCGCGCAAGCAAGATAGCCGCAACCGCGGTGACCGGCGCCTTGGCCGGCACCCTCGCCATCGGCACCATGGGCACCGCCTTCGCCACCGACGGCCGGCCTGCCGCAGGGGTGCCTGCCGCTCCTGGACCGGACGGCCAAAGTGAACTCGTTTCCCCTTCGGAGCGTCTCCGGGACCTGTCCCGTGAAGTGGCGGTGAAGTCCGCACGCTCCCCCAACGCGGCCCTGTTCCAGGGCCGCGTCGTCGCCCGTACGGGTCTGCGCGTCCGCAGCGGACCGGGCGTCCAGTTCTCCAGCGTCGGCGTCATCCCCTTCAACGCCCTGGTGGCCATCGTCTGCAAGTCCGTGGGCAGCCCCATCGCCGGCAACTCGCGCTGGTACCAGCTCAGCGGCAACTACTGGGCCTGGTCCTCGGCGCGCTTCGTCGCCAACGTCGGCCCGGCGCCGGCCTGGTGCCCCCCGGGTGCCGGCGGAGTCGGCGGCGTGGGCGGGGTCGGCGGTCCCGGCTTCGGCGGTGTCGGTGGCGTCGGCGGTGTCGGTGGCGTCGGCGGCATCGGTGGCGTCGGCGGCATCGGTGGCGTCGGCGGTGTCGGCGGCATCGGTGGCGTCGGCGGGATCGCCGTCCCCGGCGTCATCGGCGGGATCGGCGGCGTCAACTGCCGCAACAACGGGCACGGTGGCCGCCAGCACAACCGCGGCGACCAGCGCTTCAACGGCGTGGAGGACCCGTTCCGCGAGGACAGCCGTACCGAGGAGCCCCTGGACAGCGTCGCCCTCGCCCAGCGCAGCGACGGCCCGGGCGGCGGCCGCGGTGGCGTCGGTGGGATCGGTGGCGTGGGCGGTGTCGGTGGCGTGGGGGGTGTCGGCGGGATCGCCGGCCCCGGCTTCGTCGGCGGCCCCGGTGGGGTCGGCGGGATCGGTGGCGTGGGCGGTGTCGGTGGCGTGGGTGGCCCCGGCTTCGTCGGCGGCCCCGGTGGTGTCGGTGGGATCGGCGGCGTGGGCGGCCCCGGCTTCGTCGGCGGTGTCGGTGGCGTCGGCGGGATCGGCGGCCCCGGCTTCATCGGCAGTCCCGGCCTGGTGGGTGTGGGCGTCCCCGGCTTCAACGGCGGCTTCAACTGCCGTGACAACGGCCGTGGTGGCAACGGCGGCCACGGCGGCAACGGCCGCGGTGACAACCGGGGCGACAACGGCCGCGGCGGCAACGGCGGCCATGGCGGCAACGGCGGCAACGGCGGCAACCGCGGCGACAACAACCGCGACCCGTTCGACGAGGCCGGTGACAGCCAGCGTGGTGACGGCGGCCGCGACCCGTTCGACGGCCTCAATGACCGCGGTCAGGAGAACGGTCAGCACCGTGACCGTTCCAACGACCGTGACACCAGCCGCTCGGCGCCGACCACCGGCGTCGGCGGTGACCGCCCGGCGCCGGCAACCGGCGTCGGCGGTGAATGACCGCGGGTATCCGCGGTGACCCGGCGGGTCGCTCTCCCCGGCAACGGGGAGGGCGATCCGCCGTGCGCGATGGCGTCAGGCGTGCTGGACGGGGGCCGCTGAACCGACCCGGCCACCGTCGCCGTCGACCGGGGGTACCCCGGCCCGCCGGGCCAGCGCCACGGCGGCCAGCGTCGAGTGCACTCCCAGCTTGCCGAGCACGTTCTGCATGTGGGTGCGGACGGTGTGCGGCGACAGGTACAGCCGTTCGGCGACCGCCTTGCGGCCGAGACCGGCCACCATGCAGCGCAGCACCTCCTGCTCGCGCGGGGTGAGTGACTCCACCAGGCGCTCGCTCTCCGTCCGGTGCCGGCGGGCGGCGGTCAGTTCCCGCAGCACACCGGTGAGCAGCGCGGGCGGGAGATGCGTCTCGTCGCGCAGGACGCCGCGCATCACGGCCAGCAGCCGGGACAGCGAGCAGTCCTTGGCGACCCAGCCGGAGGCCCCGGCCTGCAGGGCCCGGGCGGCGCGGCGCGCGTCGTCCCGCTCGGCCAGCACGACCGTCCGGGTGGCGGGATGCTCGGACCGTACGCGTTCCACCAGGGCGATGCCGTCGAGCCCGGCCTGCCCGCCGCTGTCGGCCCCGGCCTGCGGGGCGGCCTTGGGCGCGCCCAGCACCCGGACCCCGGCGGCGGACGTCGCCCCGAGGTCGGCGTCGACCAGCAGCACGTCGTAGCGGCGGCCGTCGGAGGCCGCGCGTTCCAGGCAGCGCTGGGCGGCCGCGCCGCTCCCGGCCGCCGAGACGTCGACGTCGGGTTCGGCCGCGAGAGCGGCCGCGAGCGACTCGGCGAAGATGCGGTGGTCGTCGACGACGAGAACGCGGATTCGTCCCACGGGCCCCACTCCCGGCATTCGGCACTTCCCCCCACGGACGAGGTCGATGTGCACGGAGGGCCGGCACCTGGAGCGGACGCCGCACGCCGCCGGGCTAGCAGCCGTCCCCAACCAGGTGCCGAACCCTTGTGTCTCGCCCCCTGATGCCGCCGGCCCCCACCGGCGCTGCCAAAAAGCGTAGGGGCAGGAGCAGACAAAGGCGCCCGAATGGAAAAACTTGCGGGACGGACTTCCGCCGGGACCCGCCTGGTGTGGCCCGTGGTGCGGTTTTCCACAGCGGTGGACGAATAGCGGCGCTCAGGGCTTCGGCCCGGCGCCGCGCACGGCGGGTGGATGGGTGGGTGCGGGTTCGTCT
This sequence comes from Streptomyces sp. NPDC008238, assembly GCF_042956445.1. NCBI lineage: Bacteria > Bacillati > Actinomycetota > Actinomycetes > Kitasatosporales > Streptomycetaceae > Streptomyces > Streptomyces sp. NPDC008238. The sequence continues at coordinate 168,792 of NZ_JBIBGK010000010.1, forward strand.
CGCGCCCTGCGGGCGCACTGCGGCGGGCTGCGGAGGGGAGGGTGGGGGCGTCCCTTGTGTGCAGTGTGCGGGTGGGTGGGGGGTGCGGGTTCAGGCGCCGGAGCGGGTTGCCTCTCCGGCGGTGTCGGTCTCGTTGCCGTCCGCGGGTATAGATGGCCGCTTCCACGCCTACTGCCGGGGGTGGGCGCGCCCGCCGTAACCCGCGACTGCGGATATTTCGGGGTGCTACCGGGGGTCGGGAGGAGATCGGGCCCGCTTTCGACGGTATGGACGTCGAAACAGAGCCCGATCTCGGATCGGGGAAGCACCCGCAGACGCCGGTTACGGCGGGCGCGCCACCCACCAACAGTGGGCGTGGTCACCGGCCATCTGCACCCGCGGACGGCAACGAGACCCGAGCCAGACGAACAACCGGCCCCGCTCCGGCGCCTGAACCCCCGCCGACCACCGGGCCGCAGACCGCCGACCGGCCCCGGACCGCCACCCTCCCACCCGCAGCCAGCATCTTTGCGCACGAAGGGCGCGAGACGGCGCGGCAGCCGAAGAACCGGCAGCCGCACCGCACCGCACCCTGTCGGCCCGGTAGCGCGCCTACACCAGCCGGCGGGCCCCCGCGGACGGCACCGCGTTGAAGACGCGCGGTTCACGGTGGCCGGCGGTGGCGAAGGCGCCGGCGATCGCCTCGGCGGTCTTCTCCGCGGCGGACTCCTCCACCAGCACGATCGCCGAACCGCCGAAGCCGCCGCCGGTCATGCGCGCGCCGAGGGCGCCCGCCTCCACGCCGGCCGACACCACCAGGTCCAGTTCCGGGCAGGAGACCTTGAAGTCGTCGCGCAGCGAGGCGTGGCCCTCGGTCAGCACCGGCCCGATGGCGCGGGCGTCGCCGGCCTCCAGCAGTCCCACGACCCGCTCGACCCTGCGGTCCTCGGTGACCACGTGCCGTACGAGTGGCCGCAGGGCGGGGTCCTCGAGGCGGGCGAGCGCCTCGTCGAGCCCCTCGTACGGGATGTCCCGCAGGGCCTCCACGCCGAGCAGCGCCGCCGCCTCCTCGCAGCCCTCGCGCCGCTTGCCGTACTCGCCCTCGCTGTGGGCGTGGGTGACCCGGGTGTCGACGACGAGCAGCCGCAGGCCCTGGGCGGCCATGTCGAAGGGGATCTGGCGCTGCGACAGGTCGCGGGTGTCGAGCCACAGGGCGTGCCCCTCGGTGCAGCACGCCGAGGCGGTCTGGTCCATGATCCCGGTGGGGGCGCCCACGTAGACGTTCTCGGCGCGCTGGCAGAGCCGGGCGATCCGCCAGCGCTCCAGGCCGAGGCCGTAGAGGTCGTTCAGGGCGACGGCCGTGACGACCTCCAGGGCGGCCGAGGAGGACAGCCCGGCGCCGGTGGGGACGGTGCTCTCGAAGTGGACGTCGGCGCCGGTGATCTCGTGCCCGGCGTCGCGCAGCGCCCAGATGACGCCCGCGGGGTAGTCGGCCCAGCCGGCACCGCCGCCGGGTTCGAGTTCGTCGACGTGGAGTTCGACGACGCCGGCGGGGACGTCCGGCGAGCCGCTGTGCAGCCGCAGCCGTCCGTCGGCGCGGCGGGCGACCGCGGCGACGGTGGCGTGCGGCAGCGCGAACGGCATCACGAAGCCGTCGTTGTAGTCGGTGTGCTCGCCGATCAGGTTCACCCGGCCGGGGGCGGCCCAGACGCCCTCGGGGCCGGTGCCGTACGTGGCGCGGAAGCCGTCCTCGCTCACTTGCCGCCCTCCCGGTTCTGCAGGTCCTGCGCGAAGGTCCAGGCGTCGCGGACGATCCCGTCCAGGTCGGTGCGCGAGGGGCGCCAGCCCAGGCGCTCCTTGGCCCGCTCGGCGGACGCGACCAGGACGGCCGGGTCGCCGCCGCGGCGCGCGGCGACGACCTCGGGGACGGGGTGTCCGGTGACCCGGCGGACGGTCTCGACGACCTCGCGCACCGAGAAGCCGTTGCCGTTGCCGAGGTTGCAGATCAGGTGCTCGCCGGCGGCCGGCGCGTCGACGGCCAGCAGGTGCGCCTCGGCCAGGTCGGCGACGTGGATGTAGTCGCGGACGCACGTGCCGTCGGGGGTGGGGTAGTCGTCGCCGAAGACCGAGATGGCCTCCCGGCGGCCCTGGGCGACCTGCAGCACGAGCGGGATGAGGTGCGACTCGGGGGCGTGCCGCTCGCCGAACGCCCCGTAGGCGCCGGCGACGTTGAAGTAGCGCAGGGAGACCGCGGCCAGGCCATGGGCGACGGCCTCACTGGTGATCATGTGGTCGACGGCGAGCTTGGACGCGCCGTAGGGGCTGGTCGGCAGGGTCGGGTCGTCCTCGGTGATCGGGACGGACTTCGGCTCGCCGTAGGTGGCCGCCGTGGAGGAGAAGACCAGGCGCCGCACTCCGGCGTCCCGCATGGCGGTGAGCAGGTCCAGCGTGCCGACGACGTTGTTGCGCCAGTACTTCTCGGGGTGGACGACGGACTCGCCGACCTGGGAGCTGGCGGCGAAGTGCAGTACGGCGTCGTAGGTGGGGTCGAGCACCTTCGCCGCGTCCTGGACGCGTCCCTCGACGAAGTCGGCGCCCTCGGGGACGCCGTCCCGGAAGCCGGTGGACAGGTCGTCCAGGACGGTGACCCGGTGCCCCGCCTCCAGCAGATGGGCCGCCACGACGCTGCCGACGTAGCCGGCGCCTCCGGTGACCAGAACCTTCTTCGTGCGAGGGTCGCTCACGGGGTCACTGCCTTTCTCGGGTTCGACTCGGGGCCACGGTAGTGGCGCCGGATGAACACGTGCCGGGAGTACGGCACGGCGGCGGCCACGGGGGTGACGCTCACCGGGATGCCGATGGCGGGGGTGCCGGTGACGGGGGTGCCGGGGGCGGGGGCGGGGCTCACGGGGTGGCGACCTCCCTGAGGCGGCTCGCGGCGGCCTCCGGCGGCACGTCGTTGATGAAGACGCTCATGCCGGACTCCGAGCCCGCCAGGTACTTGAGCTTTCCCTTGGTGCGGCGGATCGTGAACAGCTCCAGGTGGAGGGCGAACTCCTCGCGCCACTCGCTGCCGAACGGCGCCTGGTGCCAGCCGGAGATGTACGGGGTGGGCGGCTCCGCCGGGGCCTCGGGCCGGTACGGGCCCTCGGGGCCGAAGATCCGGTCGAAGCGGCGCAGCAGTTCGAGGTAGATCCCCGGGAACTCGGCGCGGGCCGCCTCGTCCAGGCCGGTCAGGTCCGGCACCCTGCGGCGGGGGTAGAGGTGCACCTCGTACGGCCAGTGCGCGGAGTACGGCACGAACGCCGTCCAGTGCTCGCCCTCGAGGACGATGCGGCTGCCGTCCTCGCGCTCGCGCGCGACGAGGTCGTCGAAGAGGTTGCGGCCGCCGGTGGCCTCGTGGTGCCGCTCCAGCGAACCCAGCATGAGCTCGGTGCGCGGGGTGGCGTGCGGGTAGCCGTAGATCTGGCCGTGCGGGTGACCGAGGGTGACGCCGATCTCCTCGCCGCGGTTCTCGAAGCAGTAGACCTGCTCGACGCCGGGCAGCCGGGAGAGTTCGGCGGTGCGGTCGGTCCAGGCGTCGAGCACCAGGCGCGCCTGCTCGGGCGTCAGGTCGGCGAACGACCTGTCGTGCCGGTCGGTGAAGCACACGACCTCGCAGCGGCCATGTTTTCCGGTGAGTGAGGGAAAGCGGTTCTCGAACACGGCCACGTCGTAGTGGTCTTCTGGGATCTCACTCAACCGCCCCTCCCGGGACGGGCAGAGCGGGCACTCGTCGGCGGGCGGGTGGTAGGTGCGGGTCTGGCGGTGGGAGGCGATGGCGACGAAGTCACCGAGCAGCGGGTCGTGGCGGATCTCCGAGGCGCTGGTCACCGGGTCCAGCGGGCGGCGGTCGACGGCGTCGCGGGGCTCGCCGTCGCGCAGGTCGTAGTAGATCAGCTCGCGCCCGTCGGCGAGCCGGGTCGATGTCTTCTTCACCCTGCGGGCTCCTCACGCCACGCCAACAAACAGAACTAAACACAATGAACCACAACGCAACAGCAACGTCAACGGAGACCCCGTTGCGGGGAGTGATCGAACCATGCAAAACCTGGCAGAAGGGCTACGGCTCCCGACCAACGCGCTCGACTACTCGATCCTCGCGATCTACTTCGTGGTCGTCCTCGGCATCGGCTTCGCCGCCCGCCGCGCCGTCCGGACCAGCCTCGACTTCTTCCTGTCCGGCCGCTCGCTGCCCGCCTGGGTCACCGGTCTCGCGTTCATCGCCGCCAACCTGGGTGCCACCGAGATCCTGGGCATGGCCGCCAACGGCGCACAGTACGGCGCCTACACGGTGCACTGGTACTGGATCGGCGCCATCCCGGCCATGGTCTTCCTCGGCCTGGTGATGATGCCGTTCTACTACGGCTCCAAGGTCCGCTCCGTGCCCGAGTTCCTGCTGCACCGCTTCGGACCGGCCTCGCACCTGCTCAGCTCGATCATCTTCGCGGTCTCCGCGCTGCTCATCGCGGGCGTCAACCTCTACGCCATGGCGATCGTGCTGGAGGCGCTGATCGGCTGGCCGCAGTGGGTGGCGATCGTCGTCTCGGGCTTCTTCGTGCTCTTCTACATCACCCTCGGCGGCCTCTCCTCGGCCATCTACAACGAGGTGCTGCAGTTCTTCGTGATCCTCGCGGCGCTGATCCCGCTCACCGTCGTCGGCCTCAAGCGGGTCGGCGGCTGGTCCGGGCTGACGGACTCGCTCACCGACTCCCACGGCACGGCCTTCCTCTCCGCCTGGGACGGCACGGGCATCGGTTCGCCCAACCCGCTGGGCGCCAACTGGCTGACCATCGTGCTCGGTCTCGGCTTCGTCCTCAGCTTCGGCTACTGGACGACCAACTTCGCCGAGGTGCAGCGCGCCCTGTCCGCGAAGAACCTCTCGGCCGCCCAGCGCACCCCGCTCATCGCCGCGTACCCCAAGCTCTTCATCCCGCTGATCGTGGTCCTGCCGGGGCTGATCGCGCTCGTCATGGAGCCCGGCATCGGCAAGCCGGGCAGCGGGCTCCAGTACAACGACGCGATCCCGGTGCTCATGCGCGACCTGCTGCCCAACGGCGTCCTCGGCATCGCGATCACCGGCCTGCTCGCCGCCTTCATGGCCGGCATGGCGGCCAACGTCTCGTCCTTCAACACCGTCTTCACGTACGACATCTGGAGCGCCTACGTACGGCCCGGCCGCCCCGACCGGTACTACGTCACCGCCGGCCGCGTGGTGACCGCGATCGGCGTGCTCATCGGCATGGGCACGGCCTTCATCGCCTCGTCCTTCAGCAACATCATGAACTACCTGCAGACGCTGTTCTCGTTCTTCAACGTGCCGCTGTTCTGCGTCTTCATCCTCGGCATGTTCTGGAAGCGCTCCACCGCCGCGGCCGGCTTCTGGGGACTGCTGAGCGGCACGGTCGCCGCGATGGTCAACTACTTCTGGTTCTACAAGGGCGGCCTGATCTCCATCCCCAGCGACCAGGGCGCCAACTTCGTCTCCGCCATCGCCGCCTTCGTCGTCGGCGCGGTGGTGATGGTCCTCGTCTCCTGGTTCACCCGGCCCAAGCCCGTCGAGTCGCTGGCCGGACTGGTCTACGGGACCACCGCACCCGGCATGGCCGAACCGCCCGCCAGGGGCGACGACGCCTGGTACCGCAGGCCCGCACTGCTCGGCTGGGGCGCCGTCCTCCTCGCCGTGCTGTGCTACATCCCCTTCTCCCTGTGAGGTGACCCGTCGTGAGCGAGTACGGCAACGAGTCGGACTTCCAGCACCGCATCCAGGACCTGGAGCACAAGTCGGCCTCGGCGGCACGCCTGTTCGACGTGCGCCGTGTCATCGGCGGCCTCTTCGTGGTCTACGGGGTGATCGTGACCGTGGCCGGGATCACGGCCTCCGACGCGGACATCGCCAAGGCCCAGGGCATCAACATCAACCTCTGGACCGGGATCGGCATGCTGGTGCTGGGGCTGCTCTTCCTCCTGTGGATGAAGCTCAGCCCCCCTCCTCCCCCGCCCGCTCCTGAGGAGACGCCTGAGCAGGGATCGCACCGCCCGGGAGGTGGTGGCTGACCCGGTCCAGCAGACCCGTGCGGGCCGCCAGCGCGGCGGCCTCCAGCCGGGAGCCCACCCCCAGCTTCATCAGCACCCGCTGCACGTGCGTACGGGCGGTGCTCGGCGCGATCCGCATGCCGGCCGCGATCAGCCGGGTGTCCTCGCCCTCCGCGACCCGCAGCAGCACCTCGACCTCGCGCGGGGTGAGCATCTGCAGCAGCCGGGTGCCCTCGTCGTCCGGCTCGGCCACCGGGTTGAGCAGGTCGGCGAAGGCACCCTGCAGCAGCGCGGGCGCCACGGCCACCTCGCCGGCGCGCGCCTTGGCCATCGCCCGCTCGACGCCCTCGATCCGCTCGTCGTGCCGTACGTAGCCGGAGGCCCCGGCGGCGAACGCGGCGGCTATGCCCCGCGGGTTGGGCACCGGCCCGAGGACCAGCACCGCGACGCCCGGCCGCTCCCGCTTGATGCGGACGACCGCGTCGAAGGCACCCGGCTCGGCCGGCGCGGCCGTCCCGATCAGGCACACCTCGGGCGAGCGGCTCAGCACGAGATCCGCCGCGCCCGACGCGGGCGCGGCCGCCGCGAGCACCCGGTGCCCGCGCAGCTTCAGCGCCGAGGCGAGCGCCTCGGCCAGCAGACGATGGTCGTCGACGACGACGAGCCGTACGCCCATGGGCGTCCCCCTCATCCCCCCATGGACTGGTGCGGACCTGCCCACCGAGTCCAAGCCGGTCCCCTTTCACATGCCGTGGCGAAGCCCGTCCGGCATACCGCCTGTGCCCCCGCGGCGGGCCCGGGCCATGCCCGGGAAGGTACACGCTTGTTCGACGCTTTGCGCCCCCTACTCGGCAGAAGCCTCCCTAAATCCGCATTATCTCCAAACATGGCCGACTTGCGACCGGCTGTGCGTGTTTGAGTTGGCGGCGCGCGTCGGCGCGCGTCGGGGACGGGCGGCGGCACGCCGGCGGCGGGTTCCCGGTCAGCCGAAGGCGGCGATGGAGCGGTCCGTCAGGTTGGCCGAGGCGGAGATGTGGTCGGAGGTCAGGAAGAAGTGGTCCTTGTACAGCCACCGGCCCGAGTCGCTGTCGAGGAAGTCGTTCTCCATGTCCTTGCCGTTCTCCGGCAGTTCCATGAACAGGCTGAACGCACGGGTCGCCGGGTCGAGCCGCACCAGGCGGCCCGGCTTGTCGTAGGTGTTCTTCTGGTAGGCCACGACCTTGCCGCCGCTCATGCCGACGATCTTGAGCTCGCGCTCCTCGTCGGGCTTGGCCAGCCACTTCGGCTTGCCGGTGACGAGGTCGAGCGCGGCGATCTCGTTGGTCTGCGAGTAGGAGGCGCCGCTGCCCGAATGGGTCTTGGTGGGGAGGTAGATGGTCGTGCCGTCGACGGCGACGTTGGTGCACCGGTTGTCCTCGCACCGGATCCGGTACGTCGCATCGGCGCCGCCCGCGCCCAGCGAGATGCGGCTCTTCATCTTGCCGCCGTCCAGGTACACGATGTCGGTCAGCGACAGGCTGCCCGCCGACAGCCCGACGACCACCGGGTCCGAGGAGATGACGCTGTAGACCTCGCTGCCGTTCGGCACCTGCCAGGACCACTTCTTGGCGCCGCCCTCGCCGAGGCCCTGCACGTACTCGTCACCGCCGAAGCCGCCGCACTCGACGACCGCGATCAGCGCCGTGCCGCCGTGGTACCCCTTGTCGGTGCACTCGGAACCGGCCTTGGGCGTCCACAGCACCGCACCGGTGCTGATCCGGTACGCGACCGAACCGCCGATCCAGGAGACGGCCGCGGTGTCGCCCGTGAGCGCGATCTCCGAGTAGCTGTGCGAGGTCCGGCCGTTCGGGCTGGGCAGCTTCTTCGCCCACAGCTTCCGGCCCTTGGCGATGTCGACGGCGATCACGCTGTCGCAGTCCGTGCCGTACTGCAGCACCAGGCGGTCGTTCGCCGGCGACTCCGGACCCGGGCAGGAGTCGCCGGACAGGGGGATCGACCAGTTCTCCTTGCCGCTGTCGATGTCGAAGGAACGCAGCGCGTCCGGCATCGTCTTGACGACCGCGTTGCCGGTGAACCACGCCTCCGCCACCGGGGCGGTGATCTCGGACTTGGGCGGCCGCACCGCCCGCTTGTCCCACAACGCCCGCGCCTTGAGCGGCCCGTCACCGGCCGGCCGGCTGCTGCCGCCCTTCGCCGGGGTGTCCGCGGGCCCGTCGTCGTCCCCGCCCGTGGTCGCCAGGAAGACACCCGCGCCGACGACCAGGACCGCCGCGATCGCCGCGGCCACGATCCCGACCACCTTGCCGTTGCCGCGCTTCGGCGGCTGCGGGTACTGCGGGTACGGCTGGTAGCCGTACCCGGGCAGCGGCTGGGTCGGCGCCTGGGCGTACGGGTTGGGCCCGTACGGACCCGGCGGCGGAGGCGGCGGCTGCCGGTCCTGCGGCTGCGCCGGCGGCTGGGCGTACGGGTTCGGCTGCTGCGGCGGGTAACCGTACTGAGGCGGCTGCGGCCCGAATCCGGGCTGGTTGCCGGGGGGAGGCGGCGGCTGCGACATCAGCGGGCACCTTTCGGGCACAGGCGTTCGGGGCGGACGGTGACCCTCTTTGTACCACCGGTCACACACCGTTCCGCCCCGCGCCCGAGGACCGTTACGGCACTGCTACTCGACCTGTTCGCAACGCACCGGGCTCAGGCCGCCGAACTGTTCGCCTCAGCCCGGATCGAAGCGGCCGGGACGCCGGCTTCATCCGGATCGGCCGCTTCGAGCCGACGGCCCCGGGCCCCGGCACGTCCGCATGTGGACCTGCGGGGCGTACGGGGCCGTCCTGGACCGGGACATCGACGCGGCGGGACGCTGCCAGGGCCGCCGGACCGGCGGTGTCGGCCCGTGCGGGAGCAGGCGGGGATCCCCGGCCTCCGGGCCGGGGAGGACGTCAGACCTCGTCCGCCAGCTCCAGCCAGCGCATCTCCAGTTCCTCGCGCTCGGCGGCCAGCGACCGCAGCTCCAGGTCGAGTTCGGCCACCTTCTCGAAGTCGGTGGCGTTGTCGGCGATGGCGTTGTGCAGCTTCGACTCCCTGTCGGCGATCTTGTCCAGCTGCCGCTCGACGCGCTGCAGTTCCTTCTTGGCCGCGCGGCTGTCGCCGCCGCCCTTGGGCTTGGCCGGGGCGGGCGCGGGGGCGGCCGCCTCGACGGCCGCACGGCGGCGCTCCAGGTACTCGTCGATGCCGCGCGGCAGCATGCGCAGCGTCGCGTCGCCGAGCAGGGCGAGGACCCGGTCGGTGGTGCGCTCCAGGAAGTACCGGTCGTGGGAGATGACCACCATCGAGCCGGGCCAGCCGTCGAGCAGGTCCTCCAGCTGGGTCAAGGTCTCGATGTCCAGGTCGTTGGTGGGCTCGTCGAGGAAGAGCACGTTGGGCTCGTCCATCAGCAGCCGCAGCAGCTGGAGCCTGCGGCGCTCACCGCCGGAGAGGTCGCCGACCGGGGTCCACTGCTTCTCGTTGGTGAAGCCGAACTTCTCGCAGAGCTGACCGGCCGTCATCTCCCGGCCCTTGCCGAGGTCGACGCGGCCGCGCACCGACTCCACCGCCTGCAGCACCCGCAGCGCCGGGTCGAGTTCGGCGACCTCCTGCGACAGGTAGGCCAGCCGCACGGTCCTGCCGACCACCACCTTGCCCGCCACGGGCTGCTTCTCGCCCTCGCTGACGGCGGCGTCCGCGAGCGCCCGCAGCAGGGAGGTCTTGCCGGCGCCGTTGACGCCGACCAGGCCGATCCGGTCGCCCGGGCCCAGCTGCCAGGTCAGGTGCTTCAGCAGCACCTTGGGCCCGGCCTGGACGGTCACGTCCTCCAGGTCGAAGACGGTCCTGCCGAGCCGGGTCGTGGCGAACTTCATCAGCTCGGCGTTGTCGCGCGGCGGCGGCACGTCGGCGATCAGCTCGTTGGCGGCCTCGATGCGGAAGCGCGGCTTGCTGGTGCGGGCGGGGGCGCCGCGGCGCAGCCAGGCCAGTTCCTTGCGCATCAGGTTCTGTCGCTTGACCTCCTCGGTCGCGGCGATGCGCTCCCGCTCGGCACGGGCGAAGACGTAGTCGCTGTAGCCGCCCTCGTACTCGTGGACGTCACCGCGCTGCACGTCCCACATGCGGGTGCAGACCTGGTCCAGGAACCAGCGGTCGTGGGTCACGCACACCAGGGCCGAGCGGCGCGCCCGCAGATGGCCCGCCAGCCAGGAGATGCCCTCGACGTCGAGGTGGTTGGTGGGCTCGTCGAGCACGAGCAGGTCCTGCTCGGCGATGAGCAGCTTCGCCAGCGCGATCCGCCGGCGCTCGCCTCCGGACAGCGGCGCGATCACGGTGTCCAGCCCCTGCGGGAAGCCGGGCAGGTCCAGCCCCCCGAAGAGCCCGGTGAGCACGTCCCGGACCTTGGCGTCGCCGGCCCACTCGTGGTCCGCCCGGTCGCCGACCACCTCGTGCCGGACGGTGGCCTGCGGGTCCAGGCTGTCGTGCTGCGTCAGCACGCCCAGCCGCAGGCCCGATGTGTGCGTCACGCGGCCGGTGTCCGGCCCCTCCAGCTTCGCCAGCATCCGGATCAGGGTGGTCTTCCCGTCGCCGTTGCGGCCGACGACACCGATGCGGTCGCCCTCCGATACGCCGAGCGAGATCCCGTCCAGCAGGGTGCGCGTTCCGTACACCTTGCTGACGGACTCGACGTTGACCAGGTTGACGGCCATGGGACTCCTGTCACTACGAACGAACGACCTCCCAGGGTAGTGCGGCCCTCCCGTCCCCCGTGCCCGGCCGTCCCCGGCGCGCACCCGTGCGGGTGGGCCCGCCCGCTTCCGGCGTCCCCTCGCGCTCAGGCCCCGCACACTGCGCCGGGCCGGCCCGCGCCCGGCGCCCGGCGCGCGTCTCCTTCGAGTGATCGGCGACCGTACGGTGCCGCGATGACACATGACGAGTTCATGGCCCGCTTGGAGGACGGGGACCGTCAGGCTGCGGCCTCGTGACCCACGCCGTCGTCCGGCAGCACCAGGCCATGGACGAATTCCGTCGCCTGCGCCTCCTCGATCCGGTGGGCGCCAAGGAGTGCGCGGCTGCCGTCCGGGACTTGGCCGGGGTACGTCGCGTGGGCTGAGGTCGGGCTCAGACCCTGGCACGGCCCGCGCGTTCGACCAGGGCCCAGCCGGCGGCGGCCATGAGGACGGCGGCCGGGGCCGTGACGCGGAAGGCGATCAGGGTGGCCGAGTGGCCGTCGAGGAGGCCGCCGAAGCCGACGGCGGACAGGCCGAGGACGCCGAGGAGCGCGAGGGCGACGCCGAGCGCCGCGCCGGGGCCGGACAGGGGCGTGCCCCGCCGGGCGGCCGGGGCGGAGGGGGCCGCGGGGCGTTCGGCGCGGCGGAAGACGGCGACCAGGGCGGCGGTGAGGGCGGTCGCGGCCGCCACGCGCAGGGGCGCCTGGGCCCACCAGGCGGCGGTGGCCGGGGCGGGCAGCGTGCCGCCGAGCGAGATCAGCGCGCCGTACACGGCGAGCATGGCGGTGAGGTGCCAGAGGAACGCCGTCATCGCGATGCCGTTCGCGGCGACCACGCCGTGCCACACGCGGGGCCGCCGCAGCAGGCGCGCGGCGGGGCGGCGCAGCAGTTCGACGGCGCCGACGAGCCACACGCCGTGGCAGAGCAGGGCGAGCGTGGGCGGCGCCATGTTGGAGATCCGCTCGCCCGGCATGCCCACCATGGACAGCGGGTACGGCCCGAGGGCGACCAGCGCGACCGCCCCGGCCAGCCCGCAGGCGGCCATGGCCGCGGGGCGCCGCAGCCGGCCGTCCGCGCGCAGGAAGCCGAGCTGAGTGCACCGCGAGCCACACGAACGCGAAGTTCAGGAACGGGACGTAGGGCACGGCGGCGGCGAAGCGCAGTACGTCCACCACGACCGCCCCGGCCGCGAGCGCGGCGAAGGCCCCGCAGCCGTACCGCTCGTGCAGCCGCAGCAGCGGCGGGGTGAAGGCGACCATGCCGAGGTAGATCCCGATGAACCACAGCGGTTGCGCCACCAGCCGCGCCGCCACGTCCGGCACCGGGAGCAGCGGCGCGCCCGCGCCCCACACCGCGACGAACAGCATCGTCGGCCGCAGCAGCCGGCGCAGCCGGGCCCGCAGGAAGTCCGCGTAGCCGCCGCCGGATCGCGCGACGGAGCGGTACGAGAGCGCGTGCGAGAAGCCGCCGACGAAGAAGAACACCGGCATGACCTGGAGCACCCAGGTCAGCGGTTGCAGCGCCGGGCGCACCGCCAGCAGGTTGCCGACCTCGACTCCCCCGCCGGCCCCGGTGGTCACCGACGCCATCAGCCAGTGCCCCAGCACGACCGTGGCAGCGACGCCACCCGCAGGAAGTCGACGTAGCGGTCCCGAGCCGCGGGCGTGGCCGCGGCCGTCTCTCCGGCTGTCATCCCCATGGCGGCACGATCCCGCGCCGGGGCGCCGCGGCGTCAGGCCCGTCCTACTCAACTCGCCCCGGGGACAGGTGAGTACGGGTACTCAGAGCAGGGTGGCGCCCTGCGCGGGGCCGGTGGTGACCCGGACGGCGCGGCAGGTGCCGGAGGCGGCGAGGGCGCCGGCGACGGCGTGCGCGGTCTCGGCGTCCTTGGTGAGGAAGGCGGTGGTGGGACCGGAGCCGGAGACGAGGGCGGCCAGGGCACCGGCCTCGGTGCCCGCGGCGAGGGTGGCGGCCAGCGAGGGCCGCAGGGACAGCGCGGCCGGCTGCAGGTCGTTCGCCAGGGAGGCGGCGAGGGCGACGGCGTCACCGCCGCGCAGGGCGTCCAGCAGGGCGGCGGACGCCTCCGGCTCGGGCACCGCGGCGTCGCCTCGCAGCCGGTCGCACTCGCGGTAGACCTCGGGGGTGGACAGGCCGCCGTCGGCGACGGCGAAGACCCAGTGGAAGGTGCCGCCGGTCTCCAGCGGCTCCAGCAGCTCTCCCCGGCCACGGCCGAGTGCTGCGCCGCCGACCAGGCTGAAGGGGACGTCGCTGCCGAGCTCCGCGCAGATCTCCAGCAGCTCCTCACGGCTCGCGCCGGTGCCCCACAGCGCGTCGCAGGCGACGAGGGCGCCCGCGGCGTCGGCGCTGCCGCCGGCCATGCCGCCCGCGACGGGGATGTCCTTGTCGATGTGGATGTGGACGCGCGGCTCCAGGCCGTGCCGTGCGGCGAGCGCGACGGCGGCGCGGGCGGCGAGGTTGCTCCCGTCCACCGGGACCTGGTCGGCGTCCGGGCCCGCGACGGTGATCCGCAGCTCCTCGGCGTGGGCGACGGTGACCTCGTCGTACAGGCCGACGGCGAGGAAGACGTTCGCCAGGTCGTGGAAGCCGTCGGGGCGGGGCCCGCCCACCGCGAGCTGGACGTTGACCTTGGCGGGGACGCGGACGGTCGCGGACGCGGGGCGGCGGGTCACTGGCGCGGTTCTCCTCGGTGCGTGGGTCGTGCGGTGCGCGGCGCGTGCGGGAACGGGACGTCGCGGTCCGGGGGCACGGCGGCGCCCCCATTGTGCCCCCTGCTACCGCCGGGGAACGGGGGGCCCGCCGTGCTCGGCGATCGCCGCGAACTCCTCGACGGTCAGCGACTCCCCGCGGGCCTGCGGCGAGACCCCGGCGGCGACCAGCGCCTCCTCGGCCGCGGCGGCCGAGCCCGCCCAGCCGGACAGCGCGGCGCGCAGCGTCTTGCGGCGCTGCGCGAAGGCGGCGTCCACGACGGCGAAGACCTGCTCGCGGGAGGCGGTGGTGACCAGCGGCTCCTTGCGGCGGACCAGCGAGACCAGCCCGGAGTCGACGTTCGGGGCGGGCCAGAAGACGCTGCGGCCGATGGCCCCGGCCCGCTTCACCTCCGCGTACCAGGCCGCCTTCACCGAGGGCACCCCGTACACCTTGGAGCCGGGACCGGCGGCCAGCCGGTCGGCCACCTCGGACTGCACCATCACCAGGGTGCGCTCGATGCTCGGGAAGGTCGCGAGCATGTGCAGCAGCACCGGGACGGCCACGTTGTACGGCAGGTTGGCCACCAGCGCAGTGGGCGGCGGCCCGGGCAGCTCCTCGACGCGCAGCGCGTCGCTGTGCACGAGCGCGAAGCGGCCGGCCCGGCCGGGCAGGCGGGCGGCGACGGTCGAGGGGAGAGCGGCCGCGAGGACGTCGTCGATCTCGACGGCGGTGACGCGCTCGGCCACCTCCAGCAGCGCCAGCGTGAGCGAACCGAGCCCCGGGCCGACCTCGACGACCACGTCGTCGGGCCGGACGTCCGCGGTGCGCACGATGCGGCGCACCGTGTTCGCGTCGATGACGAAGTTCTGGCCGCGCTGCTTGGTGGGGCGGACGCCCAGCGCGGCGGCCAGCTCACGGATGTCGGCGGGGCCGAGCAGGGCGTCGTCGGCGGGACCGGAGTGGTCGGTGGTGCTCACCGCTCAAGGGTATCCGTGCCCGGCGGGCCCTCCCCCGTACCGGCCCTCGCCCCCGGAGCGACTTCCCCCGGCTGACGCGGGGAAGGCCGGGGCGGTGCCTCGCGAGCCTTGGGACGGGTCGACGCGTGTCGGTGCCGTCCCCGCTCCGGCACGGTGGCCTCGCCGTGCGCCGTCACCGGGATCCTCGCGTCCCCGGCCGCCGGGCGGTCACCGACCCGGACGACCCGGCGCCGTACCCGTCGGCCCCTGCTCGCCCAGGCCCATGGCCGCGGCCCCGCGGGACGTACGCGCCCGGGCACCTCCGTGCCCGGGGGCACCCCCGCGATCGGGGGCGCCCCGGACCGGCCACGACGAGGCGGGCTAGGAGTAGAGCTTGCGGCCGCACACCGGCCAGGGGCCGGCGCCGCGCTGGATGTACAGGCGCTTGGCGCGGTACGTCTGCTCCTTGGCCGAGGCGTCCTGGGGGCGGCCGTGGCCGCCCAGGTTGCGCCAGGTGCGCTTGTCGAACTGGTAGAGGCCGCCGTAGGTGCCGGAGGCGTCCACCGCGTTCGGCCGGCCGCCCGCCTCGCACTGGCCGAGGGCCTTCCAGTTGAGGTGATCGGCGCCCTCGACGCTGTCGGGGAGCGGCTTGGTGCCGACGCGCACGACCTGCCGCACGGGCTCGCGCAGCACCTCCTCGGCCACGCGGCGCGGCTTCTGCCGGACCCCGTCGACCGTGCGGTGCGCGTACGTGACGCGGCGCAGCCCGTTCCTGCCCCGGGTGTCGACGGCGGTGGTGCCCTCGAACAGCGTGGGGTCCTCCGTCCGCTCGACGCGGAACGGCACCGGCTCCTCGTGCGTCTCGTCGTGGCCGCGGATGCGCTTCACGGCGATCGTCTGGCCCTCGCGGGGGAAGCTATCGGGGTCGACGGAGGCGGCGTCCAGGCCGTGCAGCGCGATGCCCGCGTCGTGCAGCGCCTCGCCGACGGTGGCGGCGTTGGTGCGGACCGGGCGTTCGTGCCCGTCGACGAGGAAGGTCACCTGCCGTTCGGTGCGGACGTCGAGTTCCAGCCCGTGCCGCCCGATGGCCTCGCCGCGGGAGGCGGACAGGTACGCGCCGTCCGCGCGGACGCCCAGCTGCCGCAGGGCGCCGTCGACGGTGCCGGCCGTGGTCCAGATCCGCCGTGGCCTGCCGTCGAGGGTCAGCGCGACCGGTCGGCCGAAGCGGACGGCGATGGTGTCGCCGTCCCGCAGTTCGGCGTCGGGGCCGGGCGCGACGATGTCATGGTCGCCGACCTCGATGCCCTGGCGCTGCAGCAGTTCCTCGACGCTCCCGGCGAAGGTGTGCAGGACGCGCGGCTGACCGTCCACGCTGAGCTGCACGGCCTTGCCGCCGGCCAGGTAGGCGGTGCTGCCGCCCGCCAGGCAGGCGACGACGAGGGCCCGGGGCAGCAGCCTGCTCAGCGTGTCGGGGCGCCGTGCGGCGCGCCTGCGCCGGGTGGCCGCGCGCCCCGGACGCGGTTCCGCGTCCTCGGCGGCGGGGGCCGTACCCGGTGTCCCGCGGTCGGGGCCCTCCGCGGAGGACCGTGTTCCGGCCCGCGTCGTGCCCGCCTTGCTCCTGTTGCTCACGGCGTACCTCCGGCCCGGCCCGATTCGGGCCGAACCGGGACCATAGCGGAGGATTCATCACTCCCCCAAGCCGAACGGTCACGCCGTGTCGCCGCAACGGGTGCCCGCCGCGCCGCTCGCGGCCGTGGTCAGCGGGCCCCCGCCCCGGGCACGGTGGGCACCGCGGGGTCCCGGCGGGGGTCCGGAATCGGACACCCGGCGTTACGCCGACCGCGCGACGCGGCGTCAGTAACCGAAGGCGCGGGCGGTGTTGGCCCCGATCGCCGCGGCGAGCTCGTCCTCCGCGGCGCCCCGGGCGGCGGCCATGGCCCGCACCGTGACCGGGATCAGGTACGGGGCGTTGGGCCGGCCCCGGTGCGGGACGGGGGTGAGGAAGGGCGCGTCGGTCTCGACCAGGAGCAGTTCCGCGGGGGCGACGGCGACCGCGTCGCGCAGGTCCTGGGCGGACTTGTAGGTGACGTTGCCGGCGAAGGACATGTAGTAGCCCTTGTCCGCGCACAGCTTGGCCATCTCCGCGTCGCCGGAGTAGCAGTGGAAGACGACGGTGCCGGGCGCGCCCTCCTCGTCGAGGATGCGCAGCACGTCGGCGTGGGCCTCGCGGTCGTGGATGACCAGGGCCTTGCCGTGCCGCTTGGCGATGTCGATGTGGCGGCGGAAGGAGTACTGCTGGGCCTCGACGCCCTCGGGCCCGGTGCGGAAGTAGTCCAGTCCGGTCTCGCCGACGCCGCGCACCTGGGGCAGCGCGGCGAGGGCGTCGATCTCCGCGAGGGCGGCGTCCAGGGCGGGCAGGCCGCCCGCCTCGCGGGCCCCCTGGCGCGACCATCCGTCCGGGTCCCCGTGGACGATCCTGGGGGCCTCGTTGGGGTGCAGGGCGACGGCCGCCCACACGGCGTCGTACGCGCCTGCGGTGCGTGCCGCCCAGTGGGAGCCGTCGACGTCGCAGCCGACCTGGACCACGGTCGTCACGCCGACCGACGCCGCCTTCGCCAGCGCCTCCTCGACGCTGCCCTCCTGCATGTCGAGGTGGGTGTGGGAGTCCGCCACCGCAACCGCGAGCGGTTCGGGGAGGGGAGGGGCGGCGGACGCGTCCTTCTTGGGGCGCTGGCTCTGGCTCTGCTCGGGCATGCCCCCGATCCTAGGCGGGCGGCACGGCGGCTCCGCCCGGCCTAGTGGTCGTCCCTCCTGCGGTGCAGCAGGTTGCGGGGCGACCAGTGCCGCGCCCGGCGCTCGGCGCCCTCCACCGCGGACGAGGCCGGTACCCGGCGCATGTCGGAGGCGGCGGGCAGGGGCCCGGCGGTCGCGGTGGCCGACCAGGACCCGGCGACATCGGAGACCTGTCCGGCCCGCATGATGCGGACCTTGTGGCTCTCGCACTCCACGCACGTCGGGCGGGTCAGCGGGGACGGAACGCGCATGCCGTCCGCCATGTACCAGACGGTCTCGCGACCCTGTGCGTCGACGTGGTGCTCGATCTCGTACGCCTGCTCCCATCCGCGCCCGCAGCTGATGCAGACGAAGGCGTACGCCTCACGAACCGTGCCATCGGTTCCGATGGTCTCGCTCATGGCAGCTCCTGATGCCCTCCGGACGAGGCGTCCGGAGCGGGACTTCCCTCTATCAGCGAACGCCCGGCAGGGCGTCGGCGACAGCGGCGGTGCCCATTCTTGAGCCAGTTTTGGGGTGTGTGTGACGCGGGGCCGATCGGGCGGCCCAGGTTTTTCCCTCTCCTACGATAGGACTTTGCACCGTGCCGCGTTTAGCCGGTTGCGGGACGGTTCGCGGCGTGCTTCGCGGAGACCACGGCGTCGAAGACCTCCCGCTTGGGCAGCCCCGCCGCGGCCGCCACGGCCGCGATCGCCTCCTTGCGGCGCTCGCCCGCCTCCTCGCGGACCTGGACCCGGCGCACCAGCTCGGTGGCGTCCAGCTCCTCCGGCCCGGTCTCCGGGGCTCCCTCCACCACGACCGTGATCTCCCCGCGCACCCCTTCGGCGGCCCAGGCCGCCAGCTCCTCCAGGGTGCCGCGCCTGACCTCCTCGTAGGTCTTGGTCAGCTCGCGGCAGACGGCGGCCCGGCGCCCGGCGCCGAAGGCCTCGGCCATCGCGGCGAGGGTCTCGGCGAGGCGGTGCGGGGCCTCGAAGTACACCAGCGTGCGGCGCTCCCCGGCGGCCTCGCCGAGCCGGGCCCGCCGCTCACCGGCCTTGCGGGGCGGGAAGCCCTCGAAGCAGAAGCGGTCCACGGGCAGGCCGCTGAGGGCGAGCGCGGTCAGCACGGCGGACGGGCCCGGGACGGCCGTCACACGGATGTCCCGCTCGACGGCCGCCGCGACCAGCCGGTAGCCGGGGTCGGACACCGAGGGCATCCCGGCGTCGGTGACGAGCAGCACCCGGGCGCCGTCCTCCAGCGCCGTGACCAGCTCCGGGGTGCGGGCCGACTCGTTGCCCTCGAAGTACGACACGACCCGGGCGGTGGTGGTCACGCCCAGGGACTGGGTGAGCCGGCGCAGCCGCCGGGTGTCCTCGGCGGCGATCACGTCGGCCCCGGCCAGCTCCGCGGAGAGCCGCGGCGGTGCGTCGGCGACGTCGCCGATGGGGGTCCCTGCGAGTACGAGTACGCCTGCGGCCGGTCCTGCGGAGCTAGTCACCGCCCCAGTCTCCCACCCGCCGCGGGCCCGCCCGGGCCCGCGCGATCCCCGCGGCGGCACGGCGGCGTACCCCCGGTTGGCCCGGTCCTCAGCACATACACATGCGGCTTCCCTACGATGGCCCGGTGACGAGTGACACCGCGACGCACGCCCACCGGGTCGAGGACGCACCGAAGGCCGCGGAGGAGCAGAGCCCCTGGCAGCGGCGGCTGCGCCGCTACGGCTACGCGGACCGCCCACGCGCCGACGTGCGCGAGCGCCTGGTCGCGCCGTTCCCCGAGCCGGGGACACGGGTGTGGGCCGCGCTCGGCGTGGGCCCTGCGGCGGCGTCACGGCTGGCCCGCTGGACGGGCTGGGGCGGCCCGCTGCTGGTGGCGCTCTTCGCCGGACTGCTGCGCTTCTGGAACCTGGGCAGCCCGCGCGCGGTGATATTCGACGAGACGTACTACGCGAAGGACGCCTGGTCGCTCCTGCAGTACCGCTACGAGGGGAGCTGGCCGGACAAGGCCAACGAACTGCTCCTCGCCGACCCGCCCTCCATCCCGCTCTCGGACGCCCCCTCCTACGTGGTGCACCCGCCGGTCGGCAAGTGGGTGATCGCCTCCGGGGAGTGGATCTTCGGGCTGAACCCCTTCGGCTGGCGCTTCGCGATGGCCGTGCTCGGCACGCTGTCGGTGCTGATGCTCTGCCGCATCGGCCGCCGGCTGTTCCGCTCCACGGCGCTGGGCTGCCTCGCGGGCGGCCTGATGGCGGTCGACGGCCTGCACTTCGTGATGAGCCGCGTCGCCCTGCTCGACCTCGTCGTCATGTTCTTCGTGCTGGCCGCCTTCGGCTGCCTGCTGATCGACCGCGACCGGGCGCGGGCCCGGCTCGCCGCCGCCCTCCCCGAGGGCCGCCCGGACGACCGCGTCGCCTCCTTCACGTGGCTGGGTCTGCGCCCCTGGCGGATCGCGGCCGCGATCTGCCTGGGCCTGGCCATCGGCACCAAGTGGAACGGCCTGTACGTCCTGGCGTTCTTCGGCGTACTCACCGTGCTGTGGGACGCCGGCGCACGCCGCGTGGCCGGCGCCCGCTACCCCCGGCTCACGGCGTTCTGGCTGGACGGGCTGTGGGCGGGGATCTCCATGCTCGGCGTCGCCGTCGTGACGTACCTGGTGACCTGGCTCGGCTGGTTCACCACCGCCAAGGGCTACGACCGCGACTGGGCCAAGGGCGACGGCGGCTTCCTCTCGAACGCCTGGGCGGCGCTGCGCAGCCTGTGGCACTACGAGTCGCAGGTCTACGACTTCCACGTCAACCTGCACTCCCCGCACACCTACCAGTCCAACCCGTGGAGCTGGCTGGTCCTGGGCCGCCCGGTGTCGTACTTCTACGAGTCCCCCAAGTTCGGCAAGGACGGCTGCACCGCGGTCGGCGGCTGCGCCCGCGAGGTGCTCGCCATCGGCACCCCGCTGCTGTGGTGGGCCGGATGCTTCGCCCTGCTGTACGTCCTGTACCGCTGGATCTTCCGCCGCGACTGGCGCGCCGGCGCGATCGCCTGCGGCATCGCCGCCGGTTACCTGCCGTGGTTCCACTACCAGGAGCGGACGATCTTCCTCTTCTACGCGGTCGTCTTCGTGCCGTTCCTCTGCCTCGCGGTCGCGATGATGCTCGGCGCGATCCTCGGTCCCCCCGGTTCCAGTGAACGCCGCCGCATGTGGGGCGCGGTCGGCGCGGGCACCCTGGTGCTGCTGATCGTCTGGAACTTCATCTACTTCTTCCCGCTCTACACCGGGCAGACCATCCCCATGGACGCCTGGCGCGACCGCATGTGGCTCGACACCTGGATCTGACCCGGCAACCCCGCGCGGCGGGGCCACACCGCGGGCGGCCCCGGCGGCGCAGGCACCGAGCGCAAGGGGTGGCGCTAGACCGTCGAGGGAAGGGCGTCCGATGGACCGGGAAGCTGCCCGACGGATGCGTCGGTGCCCCGGTGTTCACGGCCGTTCCCGTGGAGGGCGACAGCTTCAGGCTGGTCTGCGTGGGCCTGGCGCTGCCCGGCGCAGGCGGGCGGCATCCGGTCGCCACGTTCGACCGCATTCGCGCCGCACTGCGGACCTGGGAGCTGGACGGCGACGCCCCGGCGCCGGCCCGGACGAAGCGCCGCTGGTGGCAGCGGGGCCGCTGACCTGGCCGGTGACCGTTTGCAGGGGGGAGGGCGCGGACCTAGCGTGAACCCCGAGGGAATGTCACGTATGTCCGCCCCCGATCGCAGCGTGCCCGGTAAAGCGTCGGCGCTCGACAGCGCCGGCGCAGCTTTGGCCGTGGTCGACGCCGGCGGGGCCCTGGTCCGCTGGACCGAGGTCGCCCGCAGGCTGCTGGGGTACACGGCGGAGGACGTGCTGGGCCGGGACGCCACGATGCTGCTGGACACACCGGGCCGCGGCCCGCGGGGGTTCACCGGCGAGTGGGCCGGGCCGGCCGCGCTGCGGCACCGTGACGGCGGGCGGCTGGACGTGGACCTGCGGGTGACCGGGCTGCCGGGGGCGGCGGGCACGGTGGACTGGCTGGTCACGACGGCCGGGGTGCCCCCGTCCGTACTGGAGTCGGCCTGCGAGCTGAGCCCCTTCCCGATGGCGATCTGGGACAGCGACCTGCGCACCGCCTGGCTGAACGACGCCCTGGCCGAGAAGTTCGGCCTCTCCCGGGAGGAACGCCTGGGACGGCACCTGGACGAGTCGCCGCTCTACGCCAACACCGAGCAGGTCGAGTCGCTGCTGCGCGAGGTCCTGGAGAGCGGCGTCCCGGTGATCGACCGGGAGCTGGACCAGCTGGACCGGTTGCGGCTGCGCGCGTACGCGCTCTCCGTCTTCCGGATCGAGGACGTCCGCCACGGCCTTCCCGGCGTCTGCTCGGTGAACGTGGACGTCACGGAGAGCCGGCGGGCCAGGGACCGCATGACCGTGCTCGGCCGCGCGGCGAGCAGCATCGGGACCAACCTGGACGTCCTGCAGACCGCGCAGGACCTCGCCGACCTGCTGGTGCCGCTGCTCGCCGACTACGCGACGATCGACCTCGCGGAGTCGGTGCGGCTCGGCGACGCCCCGCTCACCCGGCTCGGTGTGATGGAGGGCGGCAACGTCCCCGTCTTCCACCGGGCGGGGATCGCCTCCGTCCACGACGACTTCCGGGAGTCGCTCTACGCGCGCGGCAGCCCCGTCTTCGTCCCCCCGCACTCGCCGTTCATCGAGGTGCTGCGCTCCGGCCGGACGTACATGGAGACGGAGCTGGACACCGAGCCCGGCACGTGGCTGGAGGAGGACGCGCAGCGGCTGCAGCGGGTCCTCGACGTCGGGATGCACAGCCTGCTGATCCTGCCGATCCACACGCGGGACGAGATCCTCGGTGTCGCCGTGCTCGTCCGCAGCGAGAACCCCACGCCGTTCGACGAGAACGACCGGACGCTCGCGGAGGAGCTGGTCAGCCGGGCCGCGCTGAGCCTGGACAACGCCCGCCGCTACACGCGCGAGCACACCATGGCGCTGACGCTGCAGCGCAGCCTGCTCCCCCGCAACCCCAGTGCCGGGTTCGCCCTGGAGACGATCTGGCGCTACCTGCCGGCGGACACCCAGGACGGCGTGGGCGGCGACTGGTTCGACGTGATCCGGCTGTCCGGCGCCCGGGTGGCCCTGGTCGTCGGGGACGTCGTGGGCCACGGCCTCAACGCCGCCGCGGCCATGGGACGCATCCGCACGGCGGTGAGCACCCTCGCGAGCCTGGAGCTGCCGCCCGACCGGCTGCTGGCCGCGCTGGACGACCTCGTCGTACGGCTGGGCTTCGAGGACTTCGACGAGGGCTCCCCCGCCGCCGGCATCCTCGGCGCCACCTGCGTGTACGCGGTCTACGACCCCATCGAGGAGCGGCTGACCATCGCCCGGGCCGGGCATCCGCCGCCCGCGGTCGTCACCCCGGACGGCACGGCGGCCTTCCCGGAGATGCCCTCCGGGGCGCCGCTGGGCGTGGGCCTGCGGTCCTTCCCGTCGGTCGACCTGGAGCTGCCCGCGGGAAGCGTGATCGCCCTGTACACCGACGGGCTCGTCGAGACCCGGGACGGCGACATCGACGAGGGGCTGGAGCGCCTGCGGACGGCGCTCACCCGGCCGCCGGGGACCTCGCTGGAGGACCTGTGCGACGGGGTGGTCGGCCTGCTGCCCACGAGCGGCCAGGACGACGACGTCGCGCTGCTGCTCGCCAGGACCTGCAGTTTCAGCGCCGACCGGGTGTTCAGGGTGGAGGTGCCCGCCGATCGGGCCGCCGTCGGAGCGGTGCGGTCCGAGGCGGCCCGGCAGTTGTCCGCGTGGGGGCTGGACCGGGTGCGAGGGGCCGCCGAGCAGATCGTCGGGGAGTTGCTGGCCAACGCCGTACGGCACGGGGCGGGACCCGTGCGGCTGCGGCTGGTCCGGCACATGAAGCTGTCCTGCGAGGTCTTCGACGCCGGTCCCGGCCCGCCGCTGCCACGCCGTCCCGAACCGACCGACGAGGGCGGCTGGGGCCTGGTGATCGTGGCGGAGCTGTGCACGCGGTGGGGTGTGCGCAGGACCGGGGAGGGCAAGATCGTCTGGGCGGAACTGGCCCTCACGGACGAGGAGCGGCTCCCGCCCGGACCGGAAAGGTGACCCGCCGGTAGGGGGCCTTGACCGGCGGACTTTCCCGTGCCATGGGAAGCGCGTGCTGAAGCTGTGACCCGGTCGGGCACCCCGGCTCCACCCGCGTCCCGTAGAGTGCGCTTGCACTGCCACGTTTTTGAACATGTTCAGGGGGACCACGGGGAGGGTCGGTGCCATGCGCCGAGGAGTGAAGCTGGGGATCGTCGCCACGCTGACCGCGGGACTGGTGGGAACCGCCGCGTACGGGGCGTACAACATCTACGACGGGCTGGCCGGGGGCGGCGGCTTCTCCGCGGAGGCCGCGCCGGTCGAGACCGGGCCGCCCACCGCGGCCGAGGTGAAGAAGACCGCCGCGGACTTCCTGGCCGCGTGGGCCAAGGGGGACACCACAGCGGCGGGGGCGCTCACCAACGACGCGACGACGGCCTCCGCGGACCTGGCCGCCTACCGGCAGGACGCGCACGTCGCCCGCCTACGGCTGACACCGGGCACCGCCCAGGGGGACGTCGTGCCGTTCAAGGTCGTGGCCTCGCTCTCCTACAAGGGCAAGACCTCCACGTGGACGTACTCGTCGAAGCTCACCGTCTTCCGCGGCGAGACCACCCACCGCCCCCTCGTCGACTGGCAACCGGCGGTGCTGCACCCCAAGCTGACGGAGGGTCAGTCGCTGGAGACCGGTGAGGCCAGCTCACCGCCGGTGGACGTCGTCGACCGCAACGGCAAGGTCCTGGACGCCGACGACTACCCCTCGCTGGCCTCGGTGCTGCCGCAGCTCCGCGAGCGCTACGGCGCCAAGCTCTCCGGCGGCAAGCCGGGCATCGAGACCTGGGTGAACGGCGGCGACGGCCCCGGCCAGACACTGCACGTGATCGCCGAGGGCACACCGGCGAAACTCCCCACCACCTTGGACGCTCGCGCCCAGAAGGCCGCCGAACAGGCCGTCAAGAACAAGAGCCAGTCGTCGGTCGCGGCGGTCAAGGCGAGCACCGGCGAGATCCTGGCTTTCGCCAACAACCCGTCGACCGACAACAACAACGCCTTCAACGCGCAGGTCGCGCCCGGATCCACCTTCAAGGTCGTCACCGCCACCGCACTGCTGGAGAAGGGCGTGACCCCGGGCACCCCGGCGCCGTGCCCGGCGACCGCGAACTACGACAACGGCAAGATGTTCCACAACGTGGAGAGTTCCTCCGACCCGTCGGCCACCTTCCAGCGGGACTTCGCGATCTCCTGCAACACCGGCTTCATCAAGCTCGCCGGACGGCTCGACGAGTCCTCGGTCCCCTCGGTCGCGCAGCGCTACTACGGCTTCGGCGAGACCTGGAACGTCGGCGTCCCCGCCTGGGACGGCCGCGTTCCCGGCGGCCCGGGCGACGAGATGACGGAGGAGATGATCGGCCAGGGCCAGATACAGATGAGCCCGCTCAACATGGCCTCCATCGCCGCCACCGTGCAGAACGGCGTGTTCCGCCAGCCCCGGCTGGTGGCCGCCGGCCTGATCGAGGGCCCCCTCGCCAAGGCCCGCAGCGGCCTGCCGTCCGGCGTCCGCGGCAACCTCAAGTCGATGATGCGGCTGACCGCGTCGAGCGGCACCGCCGCGGGCGCGATGCGCGGGGTCTACGGCGACGTCGGCGCCAAGACCGGCTCCGCGGAGGTCGGCGGCCAGGAACAGCCCAACGGGTGGTTCGTCGCGTTCCGTGGTGACGTCGCGGCCGGCGGGATGGTGCTCGAGGGCGGGCACGGCGGCGACTCCGCCGGGCCGATCGTGGCCTCGGTGCTCAAGGCCGCCTCGTGACCCGCCCGCAAATGGCTTGGCCCCCGCGCCCCGCCGGGCACTAGCGTGCCGGACATGTCGACTTCAGCTGCAGCCCACCCCCGGTTCGCGGAAGCGCTCACCGCGCTGGGCCTCCGGGTACCCGTGCGCGCCTTCCCCGACGCGACCCGCACCGCGGCGCAGGCCGCCGCGGCCGTCGGCTGCGAGCTCGGCCAGATCGTCAAGTCCCTGATCTTCACGGCGGACGGGGTCCCGGTCCTGGTCCTGATGGACGGAGCCTCCCGGGTCGACGTGGAACGGGTCCGCGCCGAACTCGGCGCGACGCAGGTACGCCGGGCCGACGCGGACCTGGTGCGCGAGACGACGGGGTACGCCATCGGCGGCGTACCCCCCTTCGGGCACCGCACGCGGACCACCGTCCTCGCCGACCGGGGACTGCTGGAGCACGCGACCGTGTGGGCGGCCGCCGGCACCCCGCACACCGTCTTCCCCATGGCCCCCGCCGAACTCGTCGGGCACGCCGGGGCGACCCTCGCCGACGTCCGCGAACGCACCGCGTGACACCGCTGATCGCAGCGGCCGTCCTGCTCGCGGCCGTCACCCACGCGGCCTGGAACGCCATCGCCCACGGCATCAAGGACCAGTTGGTCGCGTTCACCCTCGTCGGGGGCGGCGGAGCGCTCTGCGGCGCGGCCGTCGCCGGGTTCGCGCCACTGCCCGCGGCCGGCGCCTGGCCCTACCTGGCCGCGTCGGTGGGGATCCACATGGCCTACATGTACCTGCTGATGAAGTCCTTCACGCTGGGCGACTTCGGGCAGGTCTACCCCATCGCGCGGGGCGTCGCCCCGATGGTCGTGACGCTGCTGGCGGCGGTCTTCGTGGGCGAGGTGCCGGACGCCCTGCAGACCGCGGGCGTCCTCGTCGCCTCCGCCGGGCTCGGCGGGGCCGCCCTGTGGGGCATGCGGGGCCGCCGCAGGGACTGGCCGGCGGTCGGCGCGGCCGTGGGCACCGGCCTGACCATCGCGGCGTACACCGTGGTCGACGGAGTCGGCGTCCGCGCGTCCGGCACGGCCCTCGGGTACGTCGCCTGGCTCCTGCTCGTCCAGGGCGTCCTGCTCGTGTCCTGCGCCCTCGCGGTGCGCGGCGCGGCGCTCCCCGCGCAACTGCGCCCGGTCGCCGGCCGCGGCCTGCTCGGCGGGGCGCTGTCCATGTCCGCCTACGGCCTCGTCCTGTGGGCCCAGACACGCGGTGACCTCGCCCCCATCGCGGCGCTCCGGGAGACGTCCATCATCGCGGGGGCGGTCATCGGGGCGGTGTTCTTCAAGGAGCGGCTGGGGCGGTCCCGGGTCGTGGCGGCGTTGCTGGTCGTTGCGGGGATCGGCCTGATGCTTCACGTGTGACCGGGTCTTGTGGTTGCGGCCGGTTGTCGTGTGCGGGTTGTGTGTGGTTGGGGTTGAGGTTTTTTCCCCGCCCTCCCGCCCGATTGCCCGGCGCGATTGGTGCGGGCCTGCGCAAGTTCGTCTGGGGTCGGCGCCGCGCCGGCGCACGTCCTCAACGCTCGCGGTTTACGTCAACGTCATTCGGCGCCGCGTGCGCCGCTCGTCGTTTCCGGGCGCACCCCGACACACCCCCTCCCGTCGTATGGGCGCACAACGGCCGGTCGGGGGTGAGGAGGCAATCCGGGGCGTCCCGAACCGCTCACTGCCCCCCACGGCCCCTCGGTTCAAGCCCGCATCATTCGGCACCGGGTCCGCCGCTCGTCTGTCCTTGCCTTCGGCCAGGGGGAGCACCCCG
>NZ_JBIBGK010000010.1:195836-266726 GCF_042956445.1 Streptomyces sp. NPDC008238
CCGACACACCCCCTCCGGCGGGTGCGGGCACGTGACGGCCAATGGGGGGTGTGAGGGCAGTCCGGGGTTGCCCCGAACCGCTCACTGACCCCGCGATCCCGTGGTTCAGGCCCGCATCATTCGGCACCGGGTCCGCCGCTCGTCTGTCCTTGCCTTCGGCCAGGGGGAGCACCCCGACACACCCCCTCCGGCGGGTGCGGGCACGTGACGGCCAATGGGGGGTGTGAGGGCAGTCCGGGGTTGCCCCGAACCGCTCACTGACCCCGCGACCCCGTGGTTCAGGCCCGCATCATTCGGCACCGGGTCCGCCGCTCGTTTCCCACTGGACTTTGGCCAGGGGGAACACCCCAGCGCACGCTCTTCGGCCAGTAGGGGCGCACGACGGTCGGTGTGGGGTGATGGCGTGAGTCCCCTCCGCCCGACCTGACCGCACCACCACATCGGCAACCAGGTTCGCCCCCGATGAGCTCACCTGAACTGAGCCGAAGGCCCATCGATCCAGACGCGCGCCCTGGCTGACGCTTCTCTCGACTCCGCGATCAAGTGACCCGAGGACGCCTTCGCTGCCGACTCCACCGCGTCCGGAGTGGGGCGAAGTAAGACAACGCGGGTCACCCCTGGTCCTCCCGTCGCTCGTGCCCGTACTCCACGAACTACGGTGCGGCCAGCCACCTTCTGCCCACCCACCGGCCGTTGTGCGCCCATAGGGCGGGAGGGGGTGTGTCGGGGT
Organism: Streptomyces sp. NPDC008238; assembly: GCF_042956445.1. Classification (NCBI taxonomy): domain Bacteria; kingdom Bacillati; phylum Actinomycetota; class Actinomycetes; order Kitasatosporales; family Streptomycetaceae; genus Streptomyces; species Streptomyces sp. NPDC008238. The sequence goes on from NZ_JBIBGK010000010.1 coordinate 196,567, forward strand.
GCTCCCCCTGGCCGAAGGCTGGGGGAGACGAGCGGCGAACCCGGCGCCCAAGGATGTGGGGCCAAACCGCGAGCGTTCTGGGGGTCCCCCCGGCCGAAGGTTGGGGGAGTGCGCCGGCGCGGCGCCGACCCCAGACGAACTTGCGCAGGCCCGCACCAATCGCGCCGGGCAATCGGGAGGGCGGGTGGGAGACAGCCCGCCGCAGGCGCAAACAACCCGCACACAACAACAGGCCGCAACCACAGACACCCGGCGTCAATCCAGCGCGGAGCGGAACGATGCCGCGTTCACGAGGATCCCCCCGTCCACGGGGAGCGTGAGCCCCGTGATCCAGGACGCGTCGCCGGAGGCGAGGAACGCGACCGCCGCCGCGATGTCCCGGGGCTCGCCGACCCGCCCGAGGGGATAGACCCCCGCGAGGCGGTCGAGCGCGTCCTCGCGCCCCGCCCAGGCGGGCGTCCGCACCGTGCCGGGGGCGACGAGGTTGACCCGGACGCCACGTCGGGCGGCGTGCACGGCCAGCGTGCGGGTCAGGGAGGCGAGCCCCGCCTTGGCGGCGCTGTAGGCGTGGTTGCCGAAGTTCATGTGCCCGTTGACGGAGCCGATGCTGACGATCGCCCCACGCCCGCCCGCCTCCGCCAGCAGCGGCAGCGCCGCGCGGGCGCAGCGCATGGCCCCGGTGAGGGTGACCTCCAGGTCCTCGTACCACTCGGCGTCCGGGACGTCCTCGAACCGCGGCGGGTCCACGTGGCAGGCGTAGGCGTTGTTGACCAGCACGTCGAGCCGCCCGAAGCGTTCGACGGCGTGCGCCATGGCGGCGTCCACCGCGGCCTGGTCGACGACGTCGCAGCGCACCGCCGCGGCCCGGCCGCCGGTCTCCTCGGCGAGGGCCTCCGCCGTCGCCGCGGCACGGTCCGCGTCCAGGTCGGCCAGCAGGACGTCCGCGCCCTCGGCCATCAGGCGCCGGGCGGTCGCCGCGCCGATGCCCTGGGCGCCCCCGGTGACGACGGCGACGTGTCCCTCGAACCTGCGCATCGGGTCATCTCCCGCCGGCGAGCGATTGAAAGGCGCTGCCCTCTCGCCTCCTTACTCGCGCGTAGCGTAACGTGCCTGCACACCCAAGGGGAGCGGAAAGGCACACCATGGCGCTGGACGCGGACGTCATCGTCGTCGGAGCTGGACTGGCCGGTCTGGTCGCGACCGCCGAGCTGGCCGACGCGGGGCGCAAGGTCCTCCTGCTGGAGCAGGAGCCGGAGAGCAACCTGGGCGGCCAGGCGTTCTGGTCCTTCGGCGGGCTGTTCCTCGTCGACTCCCCCGAGCAGCGCCGGATGCGGATCAAGGACAGCCGCGAACTCGCCCTGCAGGACTGGATGGGCACCGCCGGCTTCGACCGCGCCGAGGACCGCCGGCCGCGCGAGTGGGCCGAGGCGTACGTGGACTTCGCCGCAGGCGAGAAGCGGTCGTGGCTGCACGCGCAGGGAATGAGGTTCTTCCCGGTGGTCGGCTGGGCGGAACGCGGCGGCTACCTCGCGACCGGGCACGGCAATTCGGTGCCCCGCTTCCACATCACGTGGGGCACGGGCCCGGGCATCGTGGCGCCGTTCGAGCGCCGGGTGCGGGAGGCCGTCGACAGGGGCCTGGTGGAGCTGCGCTTCCGGCACCGCGTGACGGCCCTGACGACGACGGGCGACGCGGTGGACGGCGTGGCGGGCGAGGTCCTGGTGGACAGCGACGCCGAGCGCGGCCACGCGAGTTCGCGGGAGATCCGGGCGGAGTTCCAGCTCAAGGCGCAGGCGGTGATCGTCACTTCGGGCGGCATCGGCGGCAACCACGAACTGGTGCGCGCGGCCTGGCCGCAGCGGCTGGGCACGCCGCCGCGCAAGCTGCTGTCGGGCGTTCCGGCCCATGTGGACGGCCTGATGCTGGGGGTCGCCGAGGCGGCGGGGGCGCACCTGATCAACGGCGACCGGATGTGGCACTACACCGAGGGCATCGAGAACTGGGACCCGATCTGGGCCAGGCACGGCATCCGCATCCTGCCGGGCCCGTCGTCCCTGTGGCTGGACGCGACCGGCAGGCGGCTCCCGGTCCCGCTGTTCCCGGGCTTCGACACGCTGGGGACGCTGGAGCACATCATGCGGACCGGGCACGAGTACACGTGGTTCGTCCTCACCCAGAAGATCATCGAGAAGGAGTTCGCGCTGTCGGGCTCCGAGCAGAACCCGGACCTGACCGGCAAGAGCGTGCGCGACGTGCTCAAGCGCGTGCTGCCGGGAGCGCCCGGCCCGGTCGAGGCGTTCAAGCGGAACGGCGTGGACTTCGTCGTGGCGGACGACCTGCCGGAGCTGGTGCGCGGCATGAACGCGCTCGCCAAGGACGACCTGCTCGACGAGACGGCGATGCGCCGTGAGATCGAGGCCCGCGACCGCGAGATCACCAACACCTTCACCAAGGACCTGCAGGTCACCGCGATCCGCGGGGCCCGCAACTACATCGGCGACAAGCTGATCCGCACCGCCGCCCCGCACCGGCTGCTGGACCCGAAGGCGGGCCCGCTGATCGCGGTGCGGCTGAACATCCTGACCCGCAAGTCGCTCGGCGGCATGGAGACCGACCTGGACGCACGGGTGCTGCGCGCCGACGGCGAGCCGCTGCCGGGGCTGTACTCGGCGGGCGAGGCGGCCGGCTTCGGCGGCGGCGGGATACACGGCTACCGCTCGCTGGAGGGGACCTTCCTCGGCGGCTGCATCTTCTCTGGCCGTACGGCGGGGCGCGCCGCCGCGAAGGCGACCGCCTGACCGGTCCCCCCGCGCGCCGCCGGTGCGTCCCGACCCCGGTCCTGACCGGTCCCGGGCGGGAGGCACCATGGGGGGAGCAACAACGGCGGCGCATGGTGGGAGCACGGGCTGTGGTGGACGTCCACGGGGCAGTGACGGAAGGCTTCGAGCCGGTCCGGGAGGCCTTCGTCCGGAACTTCGAGGAGCGGGGCGAGCGCGGCGGGGCCGTGGCGCTGTACCGGGACGGCCGCAAGGTCGTGGACCTGTGGGCGGGTTCCGCCGGCGGGGACGGGGCCGGCGGCGCGCCCTGGGCGCAGGACACGGCGCAGGTGGTGCGATCGGCGACGAAGGGCGTGGCGGCGGCGTGCCTGCTCCTGCTGCACCAGCGGGGGCAGCTCGACCTGGACGCGCCCGTCGGCACGTACTGGCCCGAGTTCAAGACCGCCGGCAAGGAGCGGGTCACGGTCCGCGACGCCCTGGCGCACCGGGCCGGGGTGCCGGCGCTGGACGCCCCGCTCACCCCGGAGCAGGCGCAGGACGGCGTCAGCGGGCCGCGCGCGATCGCGGCGCAGGCCCCGTTCTGGGCGCCCGGGAAGGACCACGGCTACCACGCGCAGACGTACAGCTGGCTGATCGGCGAGCTGGTGCGGCGCGCGAGCGGGGGCCGCTCCCTGGGGCGCTACGTGGCGGAGGAGATCGCCCGCCCGCTCGGCCTCGACCTGTGGATCGGCCTGCCGGCGGGCGAGGAGCACCGCGTCGGGCGGATCGCCGCCGTGGACACCCCGCCGCCCCCGGCCGCGGCGGGGCTGCGCGCGCGGCCCAAGCGGAACGTGACCGAGGCGTACGACGACCCGTCGTCGCTGACCCGGCGGGCGTTCGGCGCGATCGACCCGCTGCCGGACGAGAACGACGCCGCCTACCACGCGGCGCAGCTGGCGGCCTCCGGCGGCATCGCCACCGCCCGTTCGCTGGCCCGCTTCTACGCCGCGCTCATAGGGGAGGTCGAGGGCCCCGGCGCCCGGCTCTTCGCCCCGGCGACGCTCACCTCCGCGCGCACCCCGGAGTCGGAGGGCCCGGACCGCGTCCTGGTGGTGAACACCCGCTTCGGCCTGGGCTTCATGCTGCACGGCCCGGCCGCCCCGCTGCTGTCCCCGGGCTCCTTCGGGCACCCGGGCCGCGGCGGGTCGCTGGGCTTCGCGGACCCGGGTGAGGGCGTCGCCTTCGGCTACGTCACCAACGGCATGCAGAAGAACGTCACCGCCGATCCGCGCGCCCAGGCGCTGGTCCGGGCGGTGCGGGAGTGCCTGCGCTGACGGCGGGCCGGAAAAGTTGCCCGGGCTCCGGGAGCCGCGAACGATGGATGAGTGAGCGACGCCGCATATCTCCGGTTTCCGCATGTTCACGGCGAGCGGCTCTGTTTCGTCGCCGAGGACGACATCTGGGTCGCGCCCCTGGGCGAGGGGCGCGCGTGGCGGGTGACGGCCGACCGGACCCGGGTCGGGCATCCGCGCTTCTCCCCCGACGGGTCGGTGATCGCCTTCAACAGCTGGCGCTCCCTCGACCCCGAGGTGTACGTCGCGCCGGTGGAGGGCGGCCCGGCCCGCCGGCTGACCTACTGGGGCAGCACCGACACCCGCGTGCGTTCCTGGACGCGGGACGGCCGCATCCTGGCGGTGTCCTCCCACGGCGAACCCTTCTCGCACTACACGTGGGCCTACGGCGTCCCCGTGGAGGGCGGTCCGGGCAGCCGCCTGCCCTGGGGCCCGGTGTCGGACATCGCCGTGGACGACAGCGAGGAGGGCGAGCACCGGACGCTACTGCTGACGGCGACCGCGCCCCACGAGCCGGCCTCGTGGAAGCGGTACCGGGGCGGCGCGACGGGGCGGCTGTGGCTGCAGTGCCGGCGGCTGGTGCCGGAGGTCGACGGCCACCTGGAGTCGCCGATGTTCGTCGCGGGGCGCATCGCCTTCCTCTCCGACCACGAGGGCATCGGCAACCTCTACTCCTGCCTGCCGGACGGCACGGACCTGCGGCGGCACACCGACCACGCCGACTTCTACGCCCGCAGCGCGGCGACCGACGGCACGCGCGTGGTCTACCAGTGCGCGGGCGAGGTGTGGCTGGTCGACGACCTCGGCCCGGGCTCGGTGCCGCGCCGCCTCACCGTGGACCTCGGCGGCCCGCGCGCCGGCCGGCGCCCGTACCAGGTCCCGGCCTCGGCGTACCTGGACGGGCTGGCCGTGGACCGCACCGGACGCGCCAGCGCGGTGTGCGTGCGCGGCAGCCTGTACTGGCTCACCCACCGCGACGGGCCCGCGCGCACCATCTCCGACGTGCCGGGGTCGCGGGTCCGGCTGCCGGTCATGCTGGGCGACACCGGGCGGATCGCCTTCGTCACCGACGCCGAGGGTGAGGACGCCATCGAGATCGCCGCGCTGCCGGGCCGCCCCGCGGCGCTGGCCGCCGCCGACATCGCCGACGCCGACGACGCGGTCGCGCAGGCCCTGCGGGCCACGGAGGAGGGCACCGGGGACGGGGGCGGGGAGGAGGACGAGGAGGAGACCGCGCAGGAGATCGCGGCCGCCGAGGGGCAGACGGAGCCTCGGCCCCCGTGCAGCAGCGGCGGCACCCGGCTGGCGTGCGGGCTGCTCGGCCGCGTCCACGAAATGGTGCCCTCGCCCGACGGCCAGATCCTCGCCGTCGCCTCCCACGACGGCCGGCTGCTCATGGTCGACGCGGAGTCGGGCGCGGTGGCCGAGCTGGTCCGCTCGTCCAACGGTCCCGTCCGCGACCTGTCCTTCTCCCCGGACTCCGACTGGATCGCCTGGTCCCACCCGGTCATCGGCCGTTCGTTGCGGAAGATCCGGATCGCCCGGCTCAGCCCGGACCCGGAGACCGGCAAGCACACCCTCATCGACGTCACCAACGGCCGTTTCGAGGACGAGCAGCCGGTCTTCACCCGCGACGGCCGCTACCTGGCCTTCCTGTCCTGGCGCGGCTTCGACCCGGTGTACGACGTGCACACCGGCGACCTGTCCTTCCCGCTGGGCTGCCGCCCGCACCTCGTACCGCTGCACTCGGCGACGCCCTCGCCCTTCGCGCTGCCCGTGGAGGGCCGGCCGCCGGGGGGCGGGCTGGACCCGACCGGGTTCACCGAGGGGCCGCTGGCGGTGGAGGCGGCCGGGCTGCCGATGCGGGTGACGCCCTTCCCGGTGCCCGCCTCCAAGTACAGCTCGCTGGAGGCGGTGCGGGGCGGGCTGACCTGGCTGCGCTGGCCGATCTCCGGCGCGCTCGGCGAGACCTTCGTCAATCCGACCGACCCCTCCGCCCGCCCCACGCTGGAGTACTTCGGCCTGGCGAAGTCCAAGCGGGTCGAGCTGGTGCGGCACATGGACTGGTACCGGATCAGCGGCGACGGCACGCAGCTGGTGGTCTTCGACGAGGGCGACCTGACGGTGGTCCCGGCGTACGAGCCGGGCGACCTGGACTCCACCGTCTACATCGACATGCGCCGCATCCTGCACGAGGCGAACCCGCCCACCGAGTGGCGGCAGGCGTTCGACGAGGCCGGGCGGATCATCCGCGACTACTTCTGGGCGCCGGACATGTGCGGCATCGACTGGCCGGAGATCCTCGACCAGTACCGTCCGCTGGTCGAACGGGTCGCCACCCCGGACGAGTTCGCCGACCTGCAGCGCGAGGTCCTCGGCGAACTGGGCACCTCGCACGCGTACGTGGCGTCCGCCCGCCGCAGCGAGGGGCCGCCGCACTACCAGCGGCCGATCGGGCTGCTCGGCGTCAACTTCCTCCACACCAAGGACGGCCGGTGGGTGGTCACCCGCATCCTGCCGGGCGAGTCCTCGGACTCCAAGGCGCGTTCGCCGCTGGCCGGCACCGGCGTCCTGGAGGGCGCGGCGCTCACCCACGTCGACGGCCGCGCCGTCGACCCGGACGCCGGTCCCGGCCCGTTGCTGTCGGCCGCGGGCGGCACCACGGTGGAGCTGACCTTCGTCCCGCCCGACGGCGGGCATCCGCGCCGGGTCGCGGTGGTGCCGCTGGTGGACGAGCGGCCGCTGCGCTACCAGGACTGGGTGGCCAAACGACGCGCGGTCGTACGGGCGTTGAGCGAGGGGAAGTGCGGCTACCTGCACATCCCGGACCTGGGGGGCTCGGGCTGGGCGCAGTTCAACCGCGACCTGCGCATCGAGATCGTCCATCCGGCGCTCATCGTCGACGTGCGCGGCAACGCGGGCGGCAACATCAGCGACCTGGTGGTGGAGAGTCTGACCCGCAAGATCCTCGGCTGGGACCACACCCGCCACGCGCAGCCGGTGAGTTATCTCGGCAACGCCCCGCGGGGCCCGATCGTGGCACTGGCGGACGAGGCGACGGCCTCCGACGGCGACATGATCACCGCCACGTTGCGGCTGCTGGGCATCGGCCCCGTGGTGGGCCACCGCACCTGGGGCGGCGTGGTCGGCATGACCGGCCGGCACCGGCTGGGCGACGGCACGGTGATCACGGTGCCGATGAACGCCGCCTGGTTCGAGGCCTACGGCTGGGCGGTGGAGAACTACGGCGTGGAGCCGGACATCCCCGTCATCCGCACGCCGTTGGACTGGGCGGAGGGCCGCCGCACCGACCTTGAGGTCGCCGTGCAGACGGCACTGGACCTGCTGGAGAAGCACCCGGCCTCCACACCGCCCGATCTGTCCGACCGCCCGGACCGGCGGCGGCCGCCACTCCCCCCGCGTCCCTGAACCTCCCCTCCCCGTCAGGGACGGCGGGCGGTTCCGCCGAGGAAGGTCCGGTCGAGGACGAGGAAGGGGCGCGCCCGGTACGGACGCGCCCCTCCTTCACGCCTTGACCACGCGGGTCAGGCCCGCTCGTGCCGCTCGTCGATCTCCTCCGGCGAGCGCCGGCGGTCGCGGTCGCCCTTGGGCATGCCCTCCGGGGGCTGCTTGGACGGCTGACCCTGGCCGGGCTCGCGGTGCTGCGGCTTGCCCGGCTGGCGCATCGGGTCGCCGGCCATGCCCTGAGCACGCTCGCGGGTCTGGCCGATACGCTCCTGCCCCTGGGGCTGAGCCTGCGGGCGGTGCTGCTGCCCGGCCTTGTTTCGCGTGGGGTCGTTCTTGCCCATGATCACTCCTTCGTGATGTATGGAATGGGCCTCGACCAGGCTGACACGGCCGGACACAGTACGCATTTCGGACGAACGCGGTCCGTGAACGGCGCTGGTCAGACGGGCCTTTCCGAGCGGGCGCGTTCGTCGGCGGCGCCGCCCCGGCCGACGAGTCCGTGCCGGACGCCGCCCGCGGCGGCGATCCTCGGCTCCAGGCGGCGCATCTCGCGCCGCCCCAGGACGCCGCCGATCAGGCCGGGCACGTACCCGCGTACGGACTGCATCCCGCGCAGCCACCACTGGGCGTAGACGTGCGGCGAGCGGCGGGCGATCCCGTCCGCGATGCGCCCGACGGCCGGTCCCAGCGGGTAGGTGCGGTTGGCGGGCCAGGGCAGCCGGGCGCGGGCCTCACGCATCAGGGCGTCCTCGTCGGCGCCCCGCACCATGTCGGTGTCGGTCCAGCTCAGGTACCCCACGCCGACCTTGACGCCCTTGAAGCCGACCTCGGCCCGCAGGCAGTGCGCGAACGCCTCCACCCCCGCCTTGCTGGCGCAGTACGCGGTCATCAGCGGCGCCGGGGTGATCGCGGCGAGCGAGGCGATCTGCAGCAGGTAGCCGCGCGAGGCGAGGAGCGCCGGCAGGAACGCGCGGGCGGTGACCACGCTGCCCAGCAGGTTGACCTGGACGACCCGTTCGAAGTCGGCGGGATCGACGTCCAGGAACGGACCGCCGGTCGCCACACCGGCGTTGGCGACCACCACGTCGACGCGGCCGTAACGCTCCAGGACCTCGGCGGCCACCCGGGCCATCGCCTCCCGGTCGGTGACGTCGGCCGTCCAGTGGCCGGTGTCCGGCCCGATCTCCGCGGCGACGCCCTTGAGTTCGTCCGGTTCCAGCCCCACCAGCGCCAACCGGGCGCCGCGCGAGGCGAGTTCACGGGCGAGCATCGCCCCCACCCCACGGGCGGCACCGGTCACGACCGCGACCTGCCCGTCCAGCGACCTGCTCATGCCGTCTCCTCCTTGACCTGCGTTCCGGGCCGCAGATGGTCCTCGACGAGGGCGCGTACGACGCCGGCGGCCGCGGCCGGCGCCTCCAGCGGCGTCATGTGGCCGAGGCCCGGCAGTTCGGTGAGCCCGGCGAACCGGGAGAGCCGGGCGGCCATGCCGTGGGCGTGCACCGGCGGGGTGAGCTTGTCGGCCCCGCCCACCAGCACGGCGGTGGGCGCGCGCAGCGCGGACACGCCCGCGTCCAGGTTGAGCCCGGCCAGCACCCGGCCCCACGCGGCGCGCTGCCGGCGCCCGCAGGCGTGCACGATGCGCGCGGTGGCGGCCGTCAGCTCCCGGCTCGACGCCGCGCCCAGGATCCCGTACTTGAGTGCGGCCCGGGTCACCGCGGACTGCGGGCCGAGCGGCGCGGAACTGACCAGCAGGAAGCGGTGGAAGGCGTCGCGCACCCGCTTGCTGCGCACCCGCGGCGGCAGCACCGCGGCCTCGGTGAGCAGCCGCCCGCTGCCCGTGCTGGCCAGCAGCACCGCGGCGGTACGGGACTGCACGGCGGCCCGGTCGCCGGCCGCCATCGCGGTCATGCCGCCCATGGAGTGGCCGACCAGCACCACCTTCTCATCGCCCTCGACGGCGGCCTCCAGGACCGCGGTGAGGTCGTCGGCGAGCGCGCCGGTGCCGTAGCCGCCGCGCCGCGGGGTGCCGCTGCCGCCGTGGCCGCGCTGGTCGTAGGCCACGACCCGGTACTCCCCGGCCAGTTCGTGGATGAGCGGGGCCCAGAACAGGGTGCTGCACGTCCAGCCGTGGATCAGCACCACGGTGGGCGCCGCGCCGGCCTGCGGGCCGTACTCCTCGACGTGGATCCGGGTGCCGTCCGCGGAGCGCACGGAGTGCGTGCGCCGGGCGGCCGGGAGGTCGAAGACGGACGCGCTCACGAGGCCACCTCCACGCGCTCCGGGCGCCCCTCGCCGGCACCGGCGGGGAGGACCTCGTACTCCTGGAGGTCCAGCCGGCGCGTGGCACGCCGGAACTCCGCGGTGGTCCCGGGCCAGACGGTGGTGTTGCGGCCCTGGTCGTCCAGGTACCAGCTGACGCAGCCGCCGGTGTTCCACACGGTGCGGGTCATCCGGCGCTGCACCGCCTCGTTCCAGGACCGGACGGCCTCCGGGCGGGCGTCGAGCGCGGCGGCCCCGGTGGTGTCCAGCGCGCGCAGGTAGGCGGCGACGTAGTTCAGCGAGGACTCGATCATCAGGATCATCGAGCTGTTCCCGAGGCCGGTGTTGGGCCCGATGACGAACAGCAGGTTCGGGAAGCCGTCGACGGCGCAGCCGCGCAGCGCGGCCATGCCGCCCTTCCAGTGCTCTGCCAGCGAGCGGCCGTCGGCGCCGAACACCCGGTCCCCGATGGGCATGTCGGTGACGTGGAAGCCGGTGCCGAAGACGATGGCGTCCACCTCGCGCTCGGTGCCGTCCGCCATGACCAGGGTCGAACCCCGCACCTCCTTCAGCGCGGAGGCGACGACCTCGGTGTTGGGCCGCGCGAGCGCCGGGTAGTAGTCGTTCGACAGCAGGATGCGCTTGCAGCCGATCCGGTAGTCGGGGGTCAGCTTGGCGCGCAGCGCCGGGTCCTTGACGGACTTGCGCAGGTGCGAGGCGGCGACGGCCTGCGCGCCGCGCATCATCGCCGGGCGCTTGGTGAACGCGCCCACCTGGAACTCGCGGATCAGCCACAGCAGTCTGCGCCGCGCCCTGGCGGTGGCCGGCACCGTGCCGTGCAGCCACTGCTCGGCCCGGCTGATCCCGCGGTCCATGCGCGGCATCACCCACGGGGGCGTCCGCTGTACCACGGTCAGGCTCGCCACCTCGGGCTGGATCGCGGGCACGATCTGGATCGCGGAGGCCCCGGTGCCGATCATGGCGACCCGCTTGCCCGTGAGGTCGAAGTCGTGGTCCCACTGCGAGGAGTGGAAGACCCTGCCCGGGAAGGCGTCCAGGCCCGGGACGTCCGGCAGCTTGGGGTCGGACAGCGGCCCGGTGGCCGAGACCACGACGTCCGCGGTGAGTTCGCCCCGCGAGGTGGTGATGCGCCAGTGCCGGGCGCCGGCGTCCCAGCGGGCCTCGGTCACCTCCGTCTCGAGCCGCAGGTGCGGGCGGAGGCCGAAGGTGTCCGCGACCTGTTCCAGGTAGGCCCGGATGTGCGGCTGGCCGGAGAAGGTGCGCGGCCACCGGGGGTTGGGCGCGAAGGAGAACGAGTACAGGTGCGAGGGAACGTCGCAGGCACACCCCGGGTAGCTGTTGTCCCGCCACGTGCCGCCGACGGAGTCCCGGCGTTCCAGGACGACGAAGTCGGTGATCCCCTCGCGTCGCAGCCGCACGGCGGCGCCCAGTCCGCCGAACCCCGATCCGATCACCGCAACCCGCACGTGTTCGCTGTGTCCGGCCATACCGCCGCCTCTCGGTGCCGCCCCTGTGCCGAATCGTGCCAGCGTTCACTGGCACGGTCGGAGCGTAGACCAGAAGGCGTTACCAGCGGTAGAGGTCGGGCCGCGCGATGTGGCGCGGACACGGCATAGGCTGAACGGCGTGGCAACGCACGAGCGCGAGTACCGGATGGACGAGCTGGCGGAGGCGGCCGGAGTCCCGGTCCGCACCGTCCGCTTCTACCGGGAGCGCAAGCTGCTTCCGCCGCCGCGCCGCGAGGGCCGGATCGCCTGGTACAACGACCACCACCTGGCCCGGCTGCGGACCGTCACGGCCCTGCTGGAACGGGGTCACACCCTCGGCGGCATCGCCGAGTTGATGGACGCCTGGGAGAGCGGCCGCCGCGACGTCGGCGAGTTGCTCGGCCTGGACCCGGGGCTGCCCACCCGCTGGTCGGAGGAGGAGCCGCTGCGGCTCACCCCCGAGGGCCTCGCCGACCACTACGGGGACCAGGCCACCGCGGAGAACCTGGCCACCGCCCTGGACGTCGGCTACATCGCCGTCGACGGCGACGACGTCGTCCACGTCAGCCGCCGCCTGCTGGAGGCGTCGGCCGCGCTGGTCCGGGAGGGCGTCCCGCTCGCCGAGGTGCTGGCCGCCGGCCGCGACATGCGGGGCCGCATGGACCTGCTCGCCGAGCTCTTCGTCGAACTGGCCCGCACCTACGTCCTGCCGGACGCGGAGGCCGACCTCCAGTCCGGCGACACCACCCGGCTCACCGAGGCCATCGCCCGGCTGCGCCCCCTCGTCCAGGCCGTCGTGGAGGCGGAGCTCGCCCTGGCGATCGACCGCAGGCTCCGCGAGGAACTCAAGCGCTGACCCCCGTACGCCGCCCCCGGGCGGCACCTCCGCCCGCACCGCGGCCGGCCGGCCCGCGTTCCCGGAACGGCGGCGCGCATCCGTACTGTGGACGTATGACGCTCGATCTCGACGCCTATCTCGCCCGCATCGGCTGGACCGGGGATCGCCGTCCCACGGCGGAGGTGCTGCGCTCCGTGCACCGCGCCCACCTGCTGGGCATCCCGTTCGAGAACCTCGACCCGGTCCTGGGCCACGCCCCCTCGCTCGCGCTGCCCGACCTGGAGGCCAAGCTCGTCCGCGGTACGCGCGGCGGCTACTGCTACGAGCACAACACCCTGTTCGCCGCGGCGCTCACCGCCCTCGGGTTCCGGGTCACGCTGCTCACCGCGCGCGTCCTGGTCGGGGCGAAGCCGGGGGACGTCCGCCCCCGGACGCACATGCTGATGCTCACCGACGTGCCCGGCGAGCCGGTGCCGTGGGTGAGCGACGTCGGCTTCGGCAGCATCGGCTCCCTGCTGGAGCCCTTGCCGCTGGTCGCGGACGTGGAGCTGCACGACGCGCCGCGCCGCCACCGGCTGGTCCACGCGCCGCACGACGGCCCGCTGGAGCTGTGGAAGCTCCAGGCGCACCTGCCCGGCACCACGGACGACGGGTGGGAGGACCAGTACGCCTTCACCGTCGAGCCCTTCCAGGCCCCCGACTACGAGGTCATCAACTGGCACGTGGCGACCAACCCGCGCTCCCCCTTCTCCCACGGTGTCTACGTCCAGCGCACCACCGGCGACGCCCACCTCTCCCTCACCGGGCGGCACCTCACGGAGACGGCCGCCGACGGCACCCGCAAGGAGCGCGAACTCGCGGGCGCGGACGAGGTGCTGCGGGTCCTCGCGGACGACTTCGGCGTACGGCTCCCCGAGGGGACGCGCCTGCCGCAGTGATTGGTGCGGCGGGCCGGGGGCCGGGACTACGACACGTCCTTGCCCTCGGCCAGGGTGTGCGCCACCAGCGCGTTGGCGTGGCCGTGCCCGAGGCCGTGCTCGGTCTTCAGCCAGCCGACCAGGTCCATGTGCCGGGTCAGCGGGGAGGAGCGGATGAGCTCCTTCCATTCCCCGACCGGCCGCCCGTACTTCTTCTCGATCGCGGGGAAGTAACTCGCGGGGCCCTTCACGTTCTCCGTCATGCCTGGTTGACCGCGCGGGCGTCGCGAACTCATCGGACGGGGGCCGTGACCCGCGTCACACGCCCGCCCACCGGCGGCCGTACCGCGGCCGGGCCCGGCGGGCGTTCGCCGGGTCAGGTGAATCCGGCCGGTTCGCGGCGTGCCGCCGGGCGCCGCGTGCCTAGCGTGGCGGCCGGGACGACACCAGGTGGGCCGGACGGGGGTGACCGCATGGCGGTCGAGGACAAGCGCTCAGTGAGCATGAGGATCTTCGGGGACCTGCTCAGGGCACTGCGCGAGGGCCGCGGGCTCACCCTCGACGCGGTGGCGGCGCACACGGGCTACTCGAGGTCGCAGACCGTCAAGATCGAGTGCGGGGAGCGCATCGCCAGCACGGCGTTCATCGACCGCGCCGAGCAACTGCTGGGCTCTCCCGGGGTGCTGAAGGCCGTGGCACCCCATCTGTCCCGGGAGAAGCTGCCCGTGGGGTACGGGGAGTACGCGGACGAGGAGGCCCGGGCACTGAGCCTGGGAACGTACAACACCCACGTCATTCACGGCCTGTTGCAGACCGAGGCGTACATCCGTGCCGTGTTCGGAGCCCGCTGTCCGGCCCTGGAGGAGGACGAAGTCGAGCGCTGGACCGAGGACCGGCTGGCCCGCCAGGCCCTGATCACCCGCCGGCCCGTCTGCATGCTCTCCTTCGTCCTGGAGGAGTGGGTCCTGCGCCGCCCGACAGGCGGACCGGCCGTGATGAGGGAGCAGTTGCGGCACCTCGTCGAGGTGGGGCGGCGGCGCAACGTCCAGATCCAGGTGATGCCGGCGCGGTACGAGGCGCACGCCGGCCTCGACGGTCCCTTCACCTTCCTGGAGAATCCCGAACGCCACCTGCTCGCCTACGCTGAAGGTCAGGTCGGGGGCCTGCTCACCGATGACCGGAAAAGGGTCAGCCTGCTCCACCAGCGCTATGGCATGATCCGGGCGCAGGCCCTCACGCCGGAGGACTCGGCCAAGGTGATCGAGCAGATTGCGGGTGAACTGTGAGCGCTCTCGTGTGGTTCAAGTCCCTTCACAGCGGCAGCGACGGCGGCGAATGCGTGGAAGTTGCGGTCGGCCCGGCCGCCGTCCACGTACGGGACTCCAAGGACAGGTCCGGTCCCGTTCTGGCCTTCGATCCGGAGGCGTGGACCGCGTTCTTGGCCTTCGCCGGCCAATTGCCCGACCCTCAAGGATAGTTACCAACCGGTAATCCGAACGCCGGTTTCCGCTCACCCGCACCCGCGAACGTACGGTGCATGACAACCCTCAAAACCCTCGACTGGAGACGCGGCGCCGTCGTGACGGCGATCATCGTCGCCGGCGTGTCCGGCATCGCCCTCCCCGCCGACGCGCACGCCGCCGGGCACACCCCCGGCACGGTGGCGGCGGCCGCCACGGCCCCCGCGACGGCCTCCGCCACCGCCCCGATCGACCACGAGACCTGGCTGAGCGACGTCCGTCCGGTGATCGACCAGGCGCACGCCTACCTCCAGGAGCGCACGTCCGCCGTGCGCCCCGGCGAGAAGCAGGCGATCGTGCTGGACATCGACAACACCGCGCTGGAGACCCACTTCGACTGGTGGTTCCCGCCGGCCGTGGCGCCGACCCTCGACCTCGCCCGGTACGCGGACTCCCGCGGCGTGGCCGTCTTCTTCGTCACCGCGCGGCCGGACTTCATCCACCCGGCCACCCGCTACAACCTCGACCGCGCGGGGTACCCGGTCACCGGGCTCTACGGCCGCTCGATCCCCGACCTGTTCGAGGAGGTCAGCGCGTACAAGACCGCGCAGCGCGCCGCCATCGAGAGGCGCGGCTACACGATCGTCGCGAACATCGGCAACAACACCGGCGACCTGGTGGGCGGTCACGCCGAGCGCACCTTCAAACTCCCGGACTACGACGGCCTGCTCGACTGACACCGCCCCGGACCCGCCGGCGCCCGGGGAAGGATCGTTCCCCGGGCGTTCACCATGCCCTCATGCGCGGGCTTCGTACGGGCTCGACCTGCGGCTTAGCTTCACGAGGTCCCGTTCGCCCGATGTAGACGAGGTGTAAATGTCCCTCCGGCACGCAATCGCAGCCCTGGCCGTCGTCCCCGCGCTCGCGGTCCCCACCGCCGCCCAGGCCGCCACCGCCCAACACGGCCACGGCCACTCCCACCGGGCCGACTTCGACCTGCAGGCCCACCGCGGCGGCATCGGCATGACCACCGAGGAGTCCCTGGAGGGCTTCGGCAAGGCCCTGCGCCTCGGGGTGAGCACCCTGGAGCTGGACACCCACGTCACCAAGGACCAGAAGGTCGTCGTCAACCACGACCGCCAGATCAGCGCCCAGAAGTGCAAGGACACCGGCCCCGTGACGGCGGGCGACCCGATGTACCCCTACGTCGGCAAGTACATCAAGGACCTGACGCTGGCCCAGATCAAGACGATGGACTGCGGCTACCAGCAGCTGCCCGGCTTCCCCGAGCAGGAGCAGGTCAAGGGCCACCGCATGGTGGAGCTCAAGGACGTGCTGGGCCTGGTCAAGAGCTACAAGGCCAAGAAGGTCAAGCTCAACATCGAGACCAAGGTGGAGGCCGGCGCCCCCGAGCAGACCGCGCCGCGCGAGCTGTTCGTGCGCCGGGTCTTCGAGGAGATCCACCGCTCGGGCATCGAGAAGCAGGTCACCATCCAGTCCTTCGACTGGGGCGCCCTGAACGAGATGCACAAGCTCGCGCCGAAGTACCCGCTGGTGGCGCTCACCAACTACGACTTCCTCCAGGTCGGCAAGCCCGGCGCCTCCCCGTGGCTCGGCGGCATCGACGCCGACGACTACGACGGCGACTTCGTGAAGGCCGCCTCCGCCGTACCCGGCGTCAAGGCGCTCTCCCCGGTCTACGGCATGCCGCAGAACGGCACCGTCGCCGACCCGAACTTCACATTCTACGTCACCGAGAAGATGGTGGACGACGCCCACGCGCGCGGCCTGAAGGTCATCCCGTGGACCTGTGACGACAACCCGACCATCGAGGCCCTGATGGACATGGGCATCGACGGCATCATCACCGACTACCCGAACCACGTCCGGCAGATCATGGCCGACCGCGGCATGCGCCTGCCCAAGGCGTACTCCGCCCCGCGCCACTGACGACCGGCGCGCCGTACGCGTGACGCCCCCCGGGACCCACCGGTCCGGGGGGCGTCCGCGCACCGTCAGCCGGCCGAGGTGGCGGGTTCCCCGGCGGGGCTCGCCAGGTGCTCCTCGGGGTGGACGCACTTGTACAGGCACTGGGTGCGGGACATCGCGAAGACGCCGTAGCTGAGCACCGCGAACCCGGCCAGCGCGGGCAGCATCCAGAAGCCGGTGCGCGGCTGCTCACCGTAGAGCGTGACCCCCAGGCAGAACCCGACGACGGCGTCGCCGAGCGTCAGGGCGGGCTGGGAGGCGATCAGCGGTCCCCCCTGCATCGCGGTCCCCAGCAGGAACAGCGAGAACCCGCCGGCCGCGGCGAACGCGTAGGTCTGCCAGGACATCAGCCAGGCCACGACCCCCTCGTGCTCCAGGACGTACATGGACGACTTGATCAGCGCGGCCGTGAGGGCGTTGCCGACCGCGGCCCCCGCGCCCAGGCACGCGGCGCGCGTCAGGCCGTTGGGCCGCCGCAGCCCGGCGAGCACCAGCGCCGCGCCGAGCCCGCCGACGATCAGCAGCGTCGGCACCCACCAGATGCCCGGCACCTGCTCCCGCCCCCCGCGGGGCGCCATCGAGAAGAGGAACAGCGCGAGGCCCCCGGCGATGCACGCCACGCTGACCCACGCCTTGCGGGACAGCTCGACGTGGAAGACCATGCCGCCGATCACCAGGGCCAGCGGCAGTTCCAGGATGAACACCGGCTGGACCGCGGCGAGCGAGCCCGTGCCCAGCGCCAGCGCCTGGAAGACCGCGGCGAGGATGACGCCGAGGATGCCCGCGAGCCAGACGGGGGTGCGCAGCAGGTCCTTCATCAGACCCAGGCGCAGGGACTTCGAGGCGGGGACGGTGAGCACCGCGCGTCGCTGCAGGACCGTGCCGTAGGCGTTGCTGCAGGCCGCGAGGACGGCGAAGAGGATGGAGATCATGACGCAGGCACCACTCCCGCGTGCTCGGCCGCGGTCGTCCTCGTCCGGCTCGGCGCCGGACGACGCTCGACGTTCCTATGGTTTCGTCCGGTTTTCAGCGTGAATGGAAAGTCTAACGTCGAACGTATGCGGAGTCCCGCCGCGCTCCGTGGGCGCGGGGGCCGCGGTCACAGCGCCGCGCGGTCGCCGGTGTCCACCGGCTCCGTGGCGCTCGCCCCGCGCAGGGCGTCGGAGCGCACCTCGTCCGCGGTCAGCACGTAGCCCGTCGTGGAGTCGGTGGTGGAACGTGCGAAGACCACCCCGTAGACGCGTCCGGAGGTGTCCAGCAGCGGGCCGCCGGAGTTGCCGGGGCGCACCACGGACCGGACCTGGTAGATGTCGCGGGTGACCGTGCCGTCGCCGTAGATGTCCTGACCGGTGGCGCGGATGCGCCCGGCCACCGTCGCCGCGCGCAGGTCGAGGCCGCCGTCCTGCGGGTAGCCCGCCACGACGGCGCCGTCGCCACGCACCGCGTCGTCGGTGAAGTCCAGCGCGGGCGCGTTCAGCCCCGGGACGTCCAGGACGGCGATGTCCTTGCCGGGGTCGAAGAGCACGACGGTGGCCCGGTAGGCCCGGCCGGTGCCGCCGACCTGCACCGCGGGGTCGTCCACCCCCGCCACCACGTGCGCGTTGGTCATCACGTGCTCGTCGGCGTAGACGAAGCCGGTGCCCTCCTGGCCCTGGCGGCGGCCGTCCACGAAGGCGACGCCCTCGATCTTGACCGTGCTGCGGGCCGCGGCGCCGGCCGCGGCCGCGGTGACGCTGTCCCCGGAGGGCGCGGGCACCCCGTTGACGGGCTCGGACTCGAAGGGGTTGAACACCTGTGGGAACCCGGCCTCGGCCAGCGCGCTGGTCGCCTTGCTGAACCAGGTCGGTGCCTGCCGGGGCATGGTGTCCTGGACCGCGCCCAGCACCTCGGACCCGCGGATCGACTGGGACAGCACGCTGGAGGAGGACGTCACCAGCACGCTCGCGGCCACCCAGGAGACCAGCAGCACGGCCACCGCGTTCGCCACCGCGCCGCCCGCCCCGTCGACCCAGCGCAGCGGGCCCCAGTCCAGACCGGTCCGCGCCTTCAGGGCGATGCCGGAGGCCAGGGCGTGCCCGCCGGCCGCGGGCACCAGGACGGTGAGCAGCGCGACCAGCGTGGCCCGCGGTGTGCCCGGCTCGACGTACTGCAGTACGTACGGCAGCAGCCACACGCCGACCACCGCACCGCCGAGGAAGCCCGCGAGCGAGACGCAGCCCGCGACCAGTCCCCGCCGGAAGCCGGCGACGGCGTAGGCGACGGTCAGCACCAGCAGCAGGAGGTCGAGCAGGTTCAACCGAGGGGCCTTTCGACGAAACCCTGTGGACCAGTGAAAACGCACATTAACTGACCATAGGTTCCCTTTTGCGGCGCACCGCACGCAGATTCCGTCACATCCGCCCCGCCTACCCCGGATCGCCGTGGAATCGCATGGGAAAGGCCCGGCGCGGCTTCCGTGTGCAACCACGGACTCCGGCACCGGGCCCTCCGTCGCACCGCACCCCGTCCCCACGGGTCGGCGCGTGCGGGGCCTTCCCACCGCTCAGGGGCGGCCCCGCAGCTCATTCCCCCTACATGTGGACGACCGGGGCGGCGTCAGCATTCCCGTCCCGGGCGGGAATTCCGCGCCGGTACATCAGGAAGCTGATCACCAGACCGGCCGCGAAGAAGGCCGCGGCCCACCAGTAGGCCGTCGCGTAGCCCTCCAGGGCGGCCCGCGCCTTCACCAGCGGATCGGTGCGGTGGGCCAGGGCGTAGTCGGTGGCGGCACCGGTGGCCAGGGTGTTCAGCAGCGCGGTGCCGATCGAGCCGCCGACCTGCTGCATGGCGTTGACGGTGGCGGAGGCCACACCCGCGTCCTCGGCCCCGACGCCGGCGGTGGCCAGGTTCATCGCGGGTGGGAAGATCAGGCCCATGCCGAGGCCGACCACCAGCAGCGGCGGCAGCACGTCGGCCGCGTAACCGCTGTCCAGGCCGAGCCCGGTCAGCCAGACCAGGCCCGCCGCCGACAGGCCGAAGCCGGTCGGCACCACGGGCCTCGGGCCCACCCGGGGCACCAGCACCGTGGTGGCGACCTGGGCGCCGACCATCAGGGCGCCGACCATCGGCAGGAAGGCCAGGCCCGTCTCGACCGCGGAGAAGCCGAGGGTGAGCCGCAGGTAGTAGGTCAGGAAGAGGAAGACCGCGAACATGCCGGCGCTGGAGACCAGCGAGGCCGCGAAGGAGGCACCCCGGTTGCGGTCGAACAGCACGCGCAGCGGCAGCAGCGGGTGCCGCGCCCGGGTCTGCCACCAGGCGAAGGCGGCCAGCAGCGCCGCCCCCGCGGCCAGGTAGCCCCACACCTGCGGCGAGCTCCAGTGGTGGCTCTCGGCGTTGGAGAAGCCGAAGACGACGGCGAACAGCCCGGCGGAGACCAGCGCGGTGCCCGGCAGGTCGATCGTCGCGCCGGGACGGCGGCCCGCGCGCCGCAGCAGGGCCACGCCGCCGAGGAAGGCGGCCAGGGCGAAGGCCAGGTTGACGTAGAGGGTCCAGCGCCAGTCCAGGTACTCGGTCAGCAGACCGCCGAGCAGCAGGCCGACGGCCGCGCCGGAGCCCGCGATGGCGCCGTAGATGCCGAAGGCGCGGTCGCGCTCCTTGGCGTCGGTGAAGGTCGTGGTGAGCAGCGACAGCGCGGCGGGCGCGAGGAGCGCGCCGAAGGCGCCCTGCAGGGCCCGGGCGGTCACCAGCATCTCGAAGCTGCCGGCGGCGCCGCCCAGCGCGGAGGCCGCGGCGAAGCCCACGACGCCGACGAGGAAGGCGTTCCTGCGGCCGAAGAGGTCCGCGATCCGGCCGCCGAGCAGCAGCAGGCTGCCGAAGGCCAGGGCGTAGGCGGTGACGATCCACTGCCGGTTGCCGTCGGTGAAGCCGAGGTCGGCCTGGGCGGAGGGGAGGGCGATGTTCACGACGGTCGCGTCGAGCACGACCATCAGCTGTGCGATGCCGATGACGGCGAGGACCCACCAGCGCCGCGCCGCCGGGGCGTCGCTCGCGTTCGTCTCGGCCGGCACGGCAGGTGCGGCGGTGGTCTGGGACATGCGGAACGTGCTCCAGTCGGTCGCGAGGAGGGCAGGGTGCGCCCGGGCACCGGGGACCCGACGCGATACGAAACCGTTTCGTACACACAGAGACTAGGGAGCCCCTTATCGAAACGCAAATGTTTCGATCGCATGGACGCAAGCGGCTGCCTAGAGTGGGTGCCGACGACGAGGAGGTGCGGGCCGTGGCCGAGCAGCACGCGGGAGATCGCCCCGAGAAGGCGATCCTGGAACGGATCAGCGCGATGGTCTCCGACGAGAGGACCCTGCGCGAGCTCCTCAGCGAGGGGCAGATGGACAGCGGGACCGAGCGGGCGCGGCTCGACGCCCTGGAGCGCGAGCTCGACCAGTGCTGGGACCTGCTCCGCCAGCGCCGCGCCAAGACCGAGGCCGGCGGGGACCCCGGCGAGGCGCAGGTGCGCTCCTCGCGCACCGTGGAGGGCTACCAGTCGTGAAGAGCGACGCGAAGGTCTCGGACGCCACCGGCGCACGGCGCTACGAGGCGCACGTCGACGGCAGGCTCGCCGGCTTCGCCACGTACATCCGCACGCCCGAGATGGTCGCGTTCCTGCACACCGAGGTGGACCCGGAGTTCGAGGGCCGGGGCGTGGGCTCGGCGCTGGCCCGCCACGCGCTGGACGAGGCACGCGAGCGCGGGCAGAGCGTGCTCCCGGCCTGCCCGTTCATCGCGGGGTGGATCGCGCACCACCCGGAGTACGAGGACCTGGAGTACCGCCCGCGCAGCGCGGTCAGCGACTGAGCCTCCGGCGGCGGCCCGGGTGTCGTGTGCGGGTGCGTTGTGGTTGATGTTGGGGGCTTTTTCCCACCCTCCCGCCCGATTGCCCGGCACGATTGGTGCAGGCCTCGCACGTTGTGTTGGGGTCGGCGCCGCGCCGGCGCACGTCCTCAACGCTCGCGGTTTACGTCTACATCCTTGGGCACCGGACTTAACCGCTCGTCGTTTCCGGGCGCACCCCGACACACCCCCTCCTCTCGTATGGGCGCACAACGGCCGGTGGGGGGTCAGATAGGCATGTGGGGGTACCCGGAACCGCCCTCTGACCCCCACAGCCCTACGGGTCAAGCCCACATCATTCGCCACCGAATTCCACCGCTCGTCTCCCCCAGCCTTCGACCAGAGGGAACACCCCGCCACATGCCCTCCGGCCGATGTGGCCGCATTGCTGGTGGGGGAACGGAGGCAGTCCGGAGTTGCCCCCCGCGTCTGCGTCGGGCGCCGTCCCTCCCGTTGGGCGGGCGCCGTTCTCGCGTGGGCGATGACAGCCGGTGAGGGGTGCGTCCAACAGGTGCGGTGCCCCCGGACTGCCTTCTGACCACCCACCGGCCGCCGCGACTGCAGGTGCTTCGGGGTGCGGTCGGGCGGTCGGCGGGAGATCGGGCCCGCTTTCAGCGTCATAGCCGTCGGAACAGGGCCCGATGTCGGATCGGGGAAGCACCCGCAGACGCCGGTTACGGCGGGCGCGCCACCCACCAACAGTGGGCGTGGTCACCGGCCATCTGCACCCGCGGACGGCAACGAGACCCGAGCCAGACGAACAACCGGCCCCGCTCCGGCGCCTGAACCCCAGCCGCCCACCGGGCCGCACACTGCCGACCGGCCTCGGACCGCCACCCTCCCACCCGCAGCCAGCCGCTTTGCGCCCGAAGGGCGCGAGACGGCGGTCGCTGTCGAGACGAAGGGGGTGGGGGAGGCGGGGGAGATGGGGGTCCCCCCGGCCGAAGGCTGGGGGAGGGCGGGCGGGTGGGGGAACCCCCGACAGAAAGCACGACGCACCCGCGCAGAAAGACCGGGCAGCCCGCCGCGCACAGTCAGCGACCCGGCGCAATCCCGAGCGCGGGCAGCACGACCGCGTCGATGTACCGGTGCATGAACGCCGCGTCGACCTCCACGTCCTCCAGCAGACGCCGCGTGATCACCGCGCCGAGCATCATGTGCGGCATGAACTCGGCTGCGGGCACGGCCGCGTCGATCTCACCGCGCCCGGCGGCCCTGCCCAGCAGCTGCCGCACCCCGGTGAGCTCGGGCTCGATCAGGTGCTGGCGCATCGCCTCGGCGAGGTCGGGGTTGGTGGCGGAGGCGTGGGCCAGGCCCCGGATCAGCGGGGTGTCCACGTCGGAGCCGTCGCCTATGCGGTCGGCGAGTTCGTGCAGGTCGCCAGGGAGCGAACCGGTGTCGACGTTCTCCACGTGCACCGGCTTGGTACACCGGAGCGCGGTCACGACCAGCTCGGGCTTGCTCTTCCACTGCCGGTAGAGGGTGGCCTTGCTGGACCGGGTCCGGGTGGCGACCGCGTCCATGGTCAGCGCGTCGTACCCGACCTCGCGCAGCAGCTCGATCACCGCGCCGTACAGCTCCTGCTCCCGCTCGGGCGTCAGCCGGGTGCGGCGCGCCGGTGCGCTCGCGTCGGTCGTCATGTCCCTGCTCCGTCTCTCGTCCCCTGCGAAACGGTTCCGTATCCGAACGACAATATGGCACCGCCCACCGAAACCGAAACGTTTCGATGGGCGGTGCACACGGTACGGGCCGTGCGGTGTCAGGCCAGCGAGGCCGTGAGGGTGATCTCCGTGCCCGCCAGCGCCTTGCTCACCGGGCAGTTCGCCTTGGCGTCCTCGGCCGCCTTGACGAACTCCGCCTCGTCCATCCCGGGCACCTCGCCCTCGACGGTCAGGTGGATGCCGGTGATGCCGGTGCCCGGCTTGAAGGTGACGTCGGCCTGGGTGCGCAGCCGGGTCGGCGGGGTGCCCGCCTTGCCGAGACCGGCCGACAGGGCCATCGAGAAGCAGCTGGAGTGGGCGGCGGCGATGAGCTCCTCGGGGCTGGTCTTCCCGCCCGGCTCCTGCGAGCGGGCGACCCAGGTCACCGGGTACTCCCCGATGCCGGAGGAGTCGAGGGTCACGACCCCGCTGCCCTCCGTCAGACTGCCGTCCCAGACGGTGTGCGCGACGCGCGTGGTGGACATGGTGGTTCCTCCCGAGTGCGGAGTACGGCTGCGGCGGGTCCAAGTCTTCACCACGGCAGGCCGCTTCGCGAAGTGATCACCCGCGCCGTGACGGTCGTGTTGCCCTCTGTCAAACGAGCCGTCACCCACAAGGGTGGCTGTATGCAGGGATTTCACCGACCCGCCCCCCGCCGGCGCGTCGCCGCCCTACGTTCGGGACCTGGGACGCGGACGTCAAGGAGTGAGCCTGGTGGTCGAATCCGTGCGGGTACCGATCCTCGCTTCGTGGGAACGCTGCCGGAGCGCCGGCCTCGACCCCGAGAGGTTCGACGTCCCGTACAGCGACGACCTCGACCCCACCGGAGCCCTGGTCCGGGCCGCGGCCCCCGTACTCGACCGGCTCGCCGGCACGCTCTCCGGCACCCGCACCGCCGTCCTGCTCACGGACGACCGGGGCCTGGTGATCGACCGCCGGGCCGCCGAACCCCCGCTGCTGCCCGCCCTGGACCGGGTCCGGCTCGCCCCCGGGTTCAGCTACCACGAGCTCGACGCCGGGACCAACGGCATCGGCACCGCGCTGGCCGCCCGGCAGCCCGTCCGCGTCTGCGGCGAGGAGCACTTCGCCGCCGCCCTGCGCGGCTTCAGCTGCTTCGGGGTGCCCGTCCGCCACCCGGTCAGCGGCCGGGTGGAGGGCGTGCTCGACCTGACCAGCCTGTCCGGCGACGCCCATCCCCTCATGGCCGAACTCGCCCGCGGCTGCGCCCTCGCCATCGAGCAGCGGCTCCTCGAGGAGTGCGGCGAACGCGAACGCGCCCTGCTGCGCGACTACTTGAACGCCGAGCACCGCGGTGCCGGGTCCACCGCGCTGCGGCTCGACGGCGCCGGACGCGTCCAGGGAGTCGGGCCTCCCGCCGGACTCACCGACGGCGACGAGTCGGCCCTCGCCGAGACCGCGGCCGGACTGATCGCCGCCGGACGGCGCGAGGCGCTCGAACTCCCCCTCTCCCGCGGCCGTACGGCCCACTTGCTGTGCCGGCCCGTCGCGGGTGGCGCCGTCGTGGAGGTCAGCGTGCCCGGGGACGCCGGGGCGGCACCGGGCGCCGCCCCGGCTGGGAGCCGCCCGCTGCTGGTCGGCGAGCCGGGGGTGGGCCGCCTCGCCGTCGCCGCGCGCCGCCGCCTGGAACTGCTCAGCGACGCCGCCCTGCGGATCGGCACCACCCTCGACGTCGCCCGCACCGCCCGCGAGATCGTCGAGGCCACCGTGCCCCGCTTCGCCGACCACGCGACCGTCGACCTCTTCCGCCCCGTCCTGCACGGCACGGCCCCCGGTGACACCGGGGCGGAGCTGCGCCGGGTGGCGGACGGCGGCGCGGCGCCCGCCGGCGCGTACGGCCCGTACGCCCGGGGTGAACCGATTCGCCTCGTGCCCGGCAGCCCCCAGGCCAGAGCCCTGTGCGCCGGCTCGGCGGTCCGCGACACCTCCCCCGGCCCGGACGGCGAACCCCGCGCCGTCATCGCCGTCCCGCTGCGCGCCCGCGACACCCTGCTGGGCGTCGCCACCTTCCAACGCGCCGCGCGGACGGAACCGTTCGCCGACG
Source organism: Streptomyces sp. NPDC008238 (assembly GCF_042956445.1). NCBI lineage: Bacteria > Bacillati > Actinomycetota > Actinomycetes > Kitasatosporales > Streptomycetaceae > Streptomyces > Streptomyces sp. NPDC008238. The sequence continues at coordinate 221,748 of NZ_JBIBGK010000010.1, forward strand.
ACGACCTCACCCTCGCCCGCGACCTGGCCGCCCGCGCCGCCGTCTGCATCGACAACGCGATGCTCTTCACCCGCGAGCACCACCTCGCCCTCGAACTCCAGCGCAGCCTGCTGCCGCGCGGCGTGGCGGAGCAGCACGCCGTGGACGTGGCCCACCGCTACCGCCCCGCGGCCCGGGGGAGGGTCGGCGGCGACTGGTTCGACGTCATCCCGCTCTCCGGGGCGCGCGTGGCGCTGGTCGTCGGCGACGTCGTCGGCCACGGCATCCACGCCGCCGCCGCCATGGGCCGGCTGCGTACGGCCGTGCACAACTTCTCCACCCTCGACCTGCCCCCGGACGAGTTGCTGGGCCGCCTGGACGACCTCGTCGTCCGCCTCGACGACGAGAGCGGCACCGGCCCCGGCCTCGCGGGCGCGACCTGTCTCTACGCGGTCTACGACCCGGTCGCCCGGCGCTGCCAGCTGGCCCGCGCCGGCCATCCGCCACCGGCGCTGCTCGCCCCCGACGGCGGGGTGCGCTTCCCCGACCTGCCCGCCGGGCCGCCCCTGGGCCTGGGCGGACTCCCCTTCGAGACGGCCGAGTTCGCGGTCCCCGAGGGCAGCGGCCTCGTCCTCTACACCGACGGCCTCATCGAGGGCCGCCACCTCGACCCGGACACCGGGATGCGCCGCCTCGGCCGGGCCCTCGCCGCCGTCCCGCGCGGCTGCCCGCCGGAGGAGGTGTGCGCGGCGGTCGAGGCCGCGCTGCGCCCCGTGCCCTCCGCCGACGACGTCGTCCTGCTCGTCGCCCGCACGCGCTCCCTGGACGAGCGCCAGGTGGCCTGCTGGGACGTGCCCGGCGACCCGGCGGCCGTCTCCGCCCTCCGGTCCGCCATCACCGGCCGTCTGCGGGCCTGGGGCCTGGACGAGCTCGCCTTCACCACCGAGCTGATCGCCAGCGAGCTGATCACCAACGCCATCCGCCACGGCGCCGGCCCGGTACGTGCCACGCTGCTGCGCGACCGGGCCCTGGTCTTCGAGGTCGCCGACGCCAGCGGCACCTCCCCCCGGCTGCGCCGCGCGGCCACCACCGACGAGGGCGGCCGCGGCATCTTCCTCGTCGCCCAGCTCTGCCGCCGCTGGGGCACCCGCTACACCGACCGCGGCAAGGTCATCTGGACGGAGCAGCAACTCCCCGCGTGAGGGCCGCGACCGGCGGCCCCGCCTCCCGCCTCGCCCTGATGGCCTACCAGCCGTACGGGTGAGGCCGCGGAACAGGGGGGTTCCGGCTGTGCGCGGACGAGCTGTTGCCTACGGTGGAACCATGACCACGGCGGCAGACAGCGGTACGCACACGAGCACGGACACCTACGACGTCATCGTCATCGGCGCGGGCCCCACCGGGGAGAACCTCGCCGACCGGACCAGGCAGGCCGGACTGACCACGGTGGTGGTCGAGGCCGAGCTGGTCGGCGGTGAGTGCTCGTACTGGGCGTGCATCCCCAGCAAGGCGCTGCTGCGTCCGCAGGCGGCCCTGGACGCCGCGCGGGCGGTCGCGGGGGCGCGGGAGGCGGCCGGCGGCCGCCTGGACGCCGCGGCGGTGCTGGCCCGGCGCGACTACTGGACCTCCAGCTGGAAGGACGACGGGGCGGTGACCTGGCTGGACTCGGCCGGCATCGACCTTGTCCGGGGACGCGGACGCCTCGACGGGCCGCGCCGCGTCGTCGTCGAGACCCCGGACGGCGGCGAGCGCGTCCTGGTCGCCCGGCACGCGGTGGCGGTCTGCACGGGCACCCGCGCGCAACTGCCCGATCTGCCCGGCATCGCCGACGACCACGTGTGGACCAGCCGGGACGCCACCAGTTCCCCCGAGGTGCCCGGACGGCTCGTGGTGGTCGGCGGCGGAGTGGTCTGCGTCGAGATGGCGACCGCCTGGCGGTCCCTCGGCTCCGAGGTGACCGTGCTGGTCCGCGGCTCCGGGCTGCTGCCGCGCTGGGAACCGTTCGTGGGCGAACTCCTCGCGGACGGGATGCGCGCCGCCGGGATGGACATCCGCACCGGCGTCTCGGTCACGGCGCTGCGGCGCGACGCGGAGTCCGGCCCGGTCACCCTGGTGCTCTCCGACGGTTCCGAACTCCTCACCGACGACGTCCTGTTCGCCACCGGCCGGGTCCCGCACACCGACGACCTGGGCCTGGAGACGATCGGCCTGAGCCCCGGCTCGTGGCTGGACGTCGACGACACCTGCCTGGTCAAGGACGTCGAGGGCGGCTGGCTGTACTGCGCGGGCGACACCAACCACCGCGCCCTCCTCACCCACCAGGGCAAGTACCAGGGCCGCATCGCCGGCGCCGCCATCGCCGCCCGCGCCAAGGGCGAGCCTGTGGACACCGCTCCCTGGGGCCGGCACGCGGCCACCGCCGACCACGGCGCCGTCCCGCAGGTCGTCTTCACCGAGCCCGAGGCCGCGTCCGTCGGCATCACCGCGGCGCAGGCACGCCAGGAGGGCCGCCGCGTCAAGGTCGTGGACTACGAGATCGGCAACGTCTCGGGCGCCGGCCTCTACGCCGACGACTACAAGGGCAAGGCCCGCGCCGTCGTCGACCTGGACCGGGGTCACCTCGTCGGCGTCACCTTCGTCGGCCCGTCGGTCGGCGAGATGCTGCACTCGGCCACCATCGCCGTCGCCGGGGAGGTCCCGCTGGAGCGGCTGTGGCACGCCGTACCGGCCTTCCCCACGATGAGCGAGATCTGGCTGCGGCTGCTGGAGACCTACCGGGACGCGCCGGACGGCGAAGGCTGACGGAGACGGCGGCCCCGGGCGCCTGCCGATAGGATCGCGCCCTGCTCGTCGAGACCAGGTCGAGGGGACAGCTGAGGTGGGGATTTTCCGGCGCGGGCCGAAGCGTGACCAGCGGGACGCACCCCGCGATCCCGAGTACGCCTTCTTCTCGGTGGACGAGGGCGCGCGCTTCCGCGCGACCGTGCGCGAGTCGTTCGCCGAACTCGGGCTGGAGGTCACCGTCTTCGCCGACATGGTGACCGACGACTCCGGCCGTCGCTTCGGGCTCGGCAACCTCGCCGCGCTCTGCCACAACGACCGCCGCGGCCCGCGCGTGTGGCCGCAGCTGGCCCGGGAGCACGTCGGGGCGGTGCTGCGCACCCTCGACGGCCCCTCGCCGCTGGAGACCATGCCCGTCGAGGAGATCCGCGAACGGCTCTACCCGCGCCTGGTCCCGCCCGACGCGGTCGACCCGGAGACCTTCCGCTACGCCCGGGTCGCCGCGCCGGGGCTGCTGGAGGTGCTCGCCCTGGACCTGCCGGAGAGCGTGATGACGCTCGCCGACCACGCCCTGGGCCCGCTCGGCGACACCCGCGAGCTGCGTGGCCGCGCCCTGCTCAACCTGCGCGACCTGCCGGTGGAACGGCACGAGGTCGTCCGGCACGCCGACGTGCGCTTCGACGTCCTGGTCGGCGACTCCTTCTTCACCGCCGCCCGGGTGTTGGTCCTGGACGAGCTGGTGGAGCGGGTCACCGGGGAGCCGCTGACCGCCGACGGGGCGCTGGTCGCCATGCCCTTCCGGCACCAGCTGGCCTTCCACGCCATCCGCGACAGCGGCGTCATCCCGGCGCTCAACGGGATGGCCGGTTTCGCCGCGGCGGGCCACGAGGACGCGGTGGGCCCGATCAGCCCGTACGTCTACTGGTGGCGGGACGGGGTGCTGACCCAGCTCAGCCGCAAGGACGGCGACGGGCTGATGATCACCGTCGGCGAGGAGTTCCAGGACGTCCTCGAACGCCTCGTGCCCGACCAGGCCGGCGACGAGAGATGACCGGCGGGGAGCCGGGCGGCACGACCGTCAGACCGCTGATAGGCGTCGGCGCCGAGGGGCCCGCGCCCGACTACGCCGACCTGTTCCCCGAGGACCCGACGCCGCAAATGCCGCCGCAGCCGTACCCGGCGGGCGGTCCGCGCGGTTCGCGCCGGGCGGCCGCACGCTCCGGACGGCGCACCCGCACCCTCGTCGTGGTGGCCGCCGCGGTGACCGGCGTCGGCGTCCTGGCCCTGCTCGGGCACCTGGTCACCGGTCCCGGCGAGGCCGACCGGGCGCTGCCCGCCCCGAGCGCCTCCCAGCCGCAGCCGGCCCCGCCCGGCCTGCTCCGCTCCGGCGGCACGGCGGAGCCCTCGTCCGGTGCAGGGGCCTCCTCGACGCCGGCGGGCACGGGCGACGCCTCCCCGGCCGGCCCGGACCCCGCCTCTGTGTCCGCCTCCGCGTCTGCGTCCGCCACGGCCACCGCGACCGCGGGCGCCCCCGACGGCAGCGCCGGGACCGCGCCCGCCGTCCCCGCGACGGTTCTCAAGCCCGGCTCGCGCGGCCCCGAGGTCACCGCGCTGCAGCAGCGGCTCGCCCAGGTACGGCTCTACGACGGCCCCGCCGACGGCAAGTACGACGGCGGCGTCAAATCCGCCGTCCAGCGCTACCAGAAGGACCACGGCGTCACGGGCGACGCCGCCGGCTTCTACGGCCCCGCCACGCGCCGTTCGCTGGAGTCGGTCACCGCCGCGCCCTGAGGCCGCAGCGGGTTCGGCAGCGGCAGGTAACGGGCGGCGGCCCCGTCCGCGCCGGTCCAGCGCAGCAGGAGATTGGTCTTCCCCGGGATGTGCGCCGCGGTCAGCAGTTCCCGCAGCGGCGCCGGCTCGCCGTTCGCGGCCGACCACCCCGCGAGGAACACCCGGGCGCGCGCCCACAGCACCGGGGTGAGTTCCGGGTGGCGTGCGGCGACCGCGCCCGCGATCTCCATCAGGTTGTTGGTGACGAGGCAGTAAACCAGCCGTTCCCAGCCGTGCGCCGCGTCCACGCCGGGCCCGGGGGCATCAGGGCGCGCGTGGCGCCGGAGCAGTTCACCGTGCCGCTCCTCGACCAGCTTGACGCCCTCGTGGTCGCGGAAGAGCGCCTGGCCCGGCAGCCCTTCGTCGTCCACGGCGACGAGCACGTTCTGCAGGTGGCACTCCAGCACCGCCCCGTGCCGCAGGAACGCGTGCAGCACCGGCGGCACGACCTGCCGCAGGTACGCCTCCCACCAGGCCAGCGCACCCCGCGCGGTCAGCCCGGGCGCGGCGAGCGGGCTGCCCCCGTACCCCTCGGCGACGGCCGCCGCCAGCAACGGGGTGAGCCCCGGGCGCAGGTGCGCGCCGAAGCCGTCGCGGACGAGCACGGCCAGCGCCTCGTACGCGTCCGGGCCGTCGGGGCCGTCCAGGCCGGCCGTCCGGTAGCCGCGGTCGGACAGGACGTCCGCCTCCGGGACGGCCCGCAGCACCGCGTCGACGGGCCCGAGCCACCGCAGGTCGTGCAGCCACAGCCGGCGGACGTCGTTGGTGATCCGCACGTCGAGGCTGAACTTCAGGAAGAGGTCGGCCTCCGGCAGGTACACCGTCCGCACGGACGCCGTCGGCACCGCCGGCACGGCGGTCTCCCCCAGGCGCAGCAGCCGGCCGTCGTGGAAGGCCGGGAGGTCCCCCAGCAGGGCCAGCTGCCAGGGGTGCGCGGGCAGCACCCGGTAGCCCTCGGGGACGTCCGGGTGGAGCCGGTCGAGCACCGCGGTGTCGCCCTCCCCGGCCAGCAGGTCCGCCCGGACCGCCAGCAGGGCGAGCGGGAAGCTCGTGTGCGCCTCCGGCGCGTAGGGCAGCCAGCGCTCCGGCGGGCCGCCGCCACGGGTCTTGGGCGCGGGGTGGTGGCGGTGCCCGGCCACCAGGGCCTGCTCGGAACGCAGGTACGGGTCGGCCGGCGGCGGGGCGTGCTCGCGGGCCTCCAGCAGCGCGGCGAGCACGTCGCGGCTGTCCGCGATCTCGGCGGGCAGCCCGGTGTTGGCCACACCCGTGCGGGCGGTCAGCTCCGCGGCCGTGACGTCGACCAGCGCCTCCAGCGGGAGCGGCCGCCAGCCGTCCGGGGTGTGCACCTCGGGCCCGGCGGGATGGCGCCCGGCCCGCACACGCAGCAGCCGCCCGGTCGCGGGCAGCCGGTGGACGGGACGGCCCCCGTCCTCGCCGGCGGGCACGGCGACCTCACGCAGCAGGCAGTTCAGCAGGGCCGTCGCCGAGAGTGCCTCGGCGCGGTCCCAGGCCTCACCCACGACGGCTCGTTCCCGCTGGTCGCAGGGCTTGTCGGTGCACGGCCGGCTGCCTCCTCGTAGGGTAGGGACTCATCATGTACCCGCACTCGGCGGCTGCGACGCGGCGCCCCCTGGAGACGGCGTTCGCCACCGAGCTGGCGACGCTCCGACCTGATCTGCACGACGCGTACACCGCCGCGCTCCCCGGTGCCCGGGCCGCCGTCCTCGGCCGCCTGTGGCGCGCCCTGCTGCTGGAACCGCTGCCGGGCATCGCCTGGCGCGGCCCCGGCCGCGTGCTCTTCCACGACGGCCGGCTGCTCACCGGGCCGCGGCGGCTGCCGCACGACCTGGCGTCGCCGGATGACGAGCCCGCCCTGCTGCTGGACGGCCTGCCCCACGACCACCCGGCCGCCCTGGTGGCGGCCCTGGGCCTGCCCGGCTCGGGCCTGCTGCGCGACGAACTCGACCACAGCGTCGCCTCCCTGGCCCTGTCCCGGGCGGGTGCCGCGGACGGCCACGGCGTACGGCCGCCGACGCTCGCCTCCTTCGAGCAGGGCGTCGTCGACGGCCACCCCTACCACCCGTGCTGCCGCAGCCGTCCCGGTTTCTCGGTCGCCGAGCAACTGGCGTACGGGCCCGAACACCGGCCCGTCGTCGCCCTCGACCTCGTCGCCGTCCCCGCCGCCGAGTCCCTGGTCGCGGGCGCCTGGCCGGACCGGTTCCGGGACGGCGACCGGCTGCTGCTTCCCGTCCACCCCTGGCAGACCCGGCACATCCTGCCCGCCCTGGGGCTGCGCCCGTACGCCGAGGCCGCGGTGCCGACCCGCCCGCTGATGTCGGTGCGCACCTTCGCCCCGCTCGACGGCGGGCCGCACCTGAAGACGGCGCTGAGCATGCGGATGACCTCGTCCGTCCGCGACATCTCGGCCCTCTCGGTGACCGACAGCGCCCCCCTGTCCGCCCTGCTGGACGAGCTGACCCGGCGGCTCGGCGGAGACGCGCTGCGCGTCGTCCGCAACGTCGGGGCCGCGGCCGCCGTCGTCGGCGGTGAGCCCAGCCCCGACCTCGCGGCGCTGCTGCGGGAGTCCCCGTCCGGCTTCGCCGACCCGGCGGCCGGGGAGTACGTCCTGCCCGTCGCCGCCCTCGCCGAGCGCCCCGCGGACGGCGGGCCGCCGCTGCTCCGCTCCCTGCTCTCGGCCGCGGAACCTGCCGCGCCCCCGGACGGCGCCGCCTGGCTCACCGCCTTCGCCCGGCTCACGCTCCCGGCCGTGCTGAGGCTGCTGTCCTGGGGCGTCGCCCTGGAGGCGCACGGGCAGAACCTCCTGCTCGTCCTCGACCGGCACGCCCGGCCGCTGCGGCTGGTCTACCGCGACCTCGCGGACGTCCGGATCAGCCCGGCCCGCCTCGCCCGGCACGGCATCGCCCTGCCCCCGCTCGGCCGGGGCCTCAGCGACGACCCCGCGGTCCTGCACGCCAAGCTCTACGGCTCCCTGGTCGCCACGACGTTCGGCAGCCTCGTCTCCGCCCTCGGCGCGGGCCACCGCCCCACCGAGGCACGGCTGTGGACCGCGGTGCGCACGGAGACCGCTCGCGCCTTCGACGCCCTCCCCACGACGGCGGACACCCGCACCGACCGCGCGGCCCTCCTGTCCGCCCCCGAACTCCCCATCAAGGCCCTCACCCTGATGCGCCTGGAGACCCCCATGACCGGCGACCAATGGACGGGCCTCCCCAACCCCCTGCTCTGACCGGTGCGGACGTCCGGGGCCCTGCCCCCTCCGCTGCCGCTGCCGGCGCACACCGCACCGACGGCGCGCCCCCGAACCCCCCGCCAAGGCCCACACGCTGATGCGCCCGAAAACCCGCACGACCAGCGACCAGTGGACGAGCCCCCAACCCCACACACTGACCGCGGATCCACCGACGACACCCCGACTCCCACCCGCACCGGCGGCCGCAGCCCTGCCCCCTCCACCCCACGACGGCGGACACCCGCACCAACTGCGCGCCCCCGACCCCCGTCAAAGCCCACACGCTGATGCGCCCGGAACCCCCACGACCGGCGGCCACTGGACGAGCCTCCCCAACCCCGCGCACTGACCGGGGACGTTCGGGGCCCTGCCCCCTCCACCCAACGACGGCCCACACCGCACCGACCGCGCGGCCCAGCCGGCCCGCGGCCGCTGTCGGTGGGGTCCCCTACGGTGGCGGGCATGTCCGAACCGGCCGACGCCCCGCAGTCCTACACGACGTTGTGGACCAACGACCTCTGCCGTCACCTGGCGCGGAGCGGCTACGCCGGGCGCCCGCTCCGCGTCCTGTTCGGCGGGCCGCACCAGTCGCTGCCCAGCTTCCGGCTCGCGGGGGTCAAGCCCGGCGACCGCGTCTTCCCCGTCCGCGTCCACCGCACCCGGCTCCACGTGCTGGGCCGCCTGGAGGTGGCGCGGATCATCCCGTACGAGGGGGCCGCGGACGAGCTGGCGACGCTGCCCGACTGGTCGCCGCTGGAGGGCGGTTGCGCGTCCGAGGTGCTCGTGGGCCCGCCCGGCACCCCGCTCGACTTCGGCACCACCGTCCCCGGCGAGCTGCTGGAACGGCTCACGTACCGCTCGCGCCGCGCCGAACGCAAGCTGCGGTTCGTCGAGGACGGCCGGCTGATGCGGTCGATCGGACTTCAGGGCGTCTACCGGCTCGCGCCCGAGTCGGCCGCCGGACTCGACCGCCTCGTGGACGCGGCCGCAGCGGCGGCCGCAGGCGCCGCCCCGCCCGTCAGTCCCGGATGACGCCCGCCGCCCGCGCCGCCGTCAGCCACTGCGGGAACTCCTCCATCAGCGCCGCGTACAACTCCGCGTCCGGCGCCGCCGCGGGCTCCTCCCCGGCGGCGTGGAAACCGGCGTTGTCCACCAGCCGCTTGGCGGGAACGGGGAGTTCGTCGAGCTTGCGCAGGAAGTCGAAGTCCTTGCCCGCCGGGTCGCCGAAGCCGACGAACTGCCAGAAGATCGGCAGCCCGGCCGCCGAGCAGAGCAGCCGCTCGGCGGCGGTGCGCGAGGAGGGGCCGCCGTCCGTCTGGAAGATGACGAACGCGGGCTGCGTCGCGCCGGACGCCCGGTAGTGGTCGATCACCGCCTGCATCGCCAGGTGGTAGTTGGTGCGGCCCATGTGGCCGTAGCCCTCGTGGAGGGCGTTGATCCGCCCCTCGTACCCGTCGAGGCCGATCTCGGCGACGCCGTCCACCTCGGTGGAGAAGAAGACCACCGGCACGACCCCGTCGTCGTCGAGGTTCGCCGCGAGCCCGAGGGCCTGCTCGGCCAAGCGCTGCACCGTGCCGTCCCGGTAGTGCCGCCGCATGCTGCCCGACCGGTCGAGCACCAGGTAGACCGCGGCGCGCTCGCCCGCGACCCCGGCCTTCTCCAGCGACACCCGGGCGCCCTTGTACAGGCTCACCAGCCCCGGCGCCGTCGCCTGCACCTTCTCCAGACTGATGGCCATCTCGTCCTGCCCCCTCGCTCTCGCGGTCTCCCGCCCCGATCGTGCCACCTCCGGCCCGCCCGGGGCACCCGTCAGGTGACGCTCCACAAGCGCCGGTAGTAGGCGGTGCGTTCCGGGTCGGGGGCGATGCCGTACGCGTCCAGGAGCGCGTCGTCCCAGCCGGGGCCGTAGTTCCACTCGGTGCTCCAGGTGGCGACGGCCAGGTCGGCCCAGCGGTCGGCGACGCCGAGGGCGCCCATGTCGACGTGACCCGACCAGGAGCCGTCCTCGGCCAGCAGGGTGTTGGGCGCGCAGGGGTCGCCGTGGCACACCACGAGCCGCTCGACGGGCGGCGCCGGCGGCAGGTCCCCCGGCACCGGCCGGCCGGCCCGCCGGGCGCGTTCCAGGCGGGTGCCGACGGACCAGTCGTACGGGCAGCCGTCGACGGGCAGTCGTTCGTGCAGCGCGCGCAGCCCGGCGCCCAGCGCACGTACCGCGGTGGCGGGTTCGGCCGTCCAGCGCGGGCTGACGGCGCTCTCCCCGGGCAGCCCGCGCGTGACCAGCCAGGCCCCGTCGCCGTCCGCGCCGTGCTCCACGACGGGCGGCACGGACGTGAACCGGCCCGCCCATTCCAGGCGCTCGGCCTCGGCGCCGAGGTCGAGCCCCGAGCCCGCGGGCGCCCACTTGGCGAACAGCCGGTCCTCCCCCGCCCCCAGCCGGAACGTCAGCCCGCCCCTCTCGTTGCGCCACACGGGCAGCGGCGTCCGCTCCCCCGCCAGCGCCCCGATCCGCGCGGGCACCTCCACCTCGCCCTCCGGCGGCCCCGAGATCTCCACCGCCGCATGCTCCCCCGCGCCCCGGTGGGAAACCCAGCCCATTTCGCGCTGCCGGGGCTACACCGCCCGGCGCGTGGTCGTGGGCCTCGACGAGGTGGCCAGCGCCGCCAGGCAGGCGGCGCCCAGCGGCACCGCGATCAGCAGGACGGCCAGCAGCCCCCAGGGCACCACGATCGGCACGTGCTCGATGATCCGGCTCGCGCTGCCCTCGTCGAGCTGCCGCTCGTTGAAGGCCTCGACGATGCGCCGGTCGACCAGCCGCAGCCCGATGGCGGGGATGATCCCGGTGACCGCACCCAGCACCACGCCCGCCGCGGCCACCACGGCGCACTGGAACGCGGTGAGCAGCCGGCGGGTCCTGGGCGGCGCCCCGATCGCGGCGAGCGTGGCAAGGTCGGCCTCGGCGTCGGAGCGTGCCAGGCCCGTCGCGGTCCCGGCGGCGCCGAGCGTGACCACCGCCGCGAAGACGGCCAGCGCCAGCGGCACGACACCGGCCGGGTCCTCGGGCCCCTCCTCCAGGTGGAAGCGGACGTCGGCCCCGGTGTCGCCGAGGGCCTGCTGCGTCTTCTGCCGCTGCGCGTCGGTCGGCGGGTGCGTGGTGGTGAAGTAGGCGCCGAACGGCACCGTCCCGATGTGCGCCGCCCTGACCGCCGCCGGGGGCACGACCAGTTCCACACCGTGGTTGGGCGGGCTGCCGGGAACCTGGTGGACGGGGAACCGGGCGACCCTGCCCGGCGGCTCCTTCCCCTGTGCCTCGGCGGCGCTCGCCCGCAGGTCGTCGGTGACCAGCCGCACGGCGACCCGGCCCCGGGCGTCCACGTTGCGGCGGTCGAGGGAGACGGCCCGCCCGTCGGCCAGGGCCGCCACCGCCCCGGGGTCGTCGACGCCGAGCACCGCCAGCAGTCTCGCGTCGCCGACCAGGACACCGCTGGGAGTCGTGTCGCCGGTGCTGCCGTTCGTGCAGCGCGAGTCGTGGGCCAGCGCCCTGAGCTCCGCGCGCGGCATCGCGGACAGCGGGTTCGCCGGTCCCGTGTCGTACAGCGGGCACCGCTTGGCCGGTGGCCGCACGACCTCCACGTAACCGCACATGCCGTCCTGGTCGCAGCCGGCGCGGCCGGTGAACAGTTGGTCCACGTCCGCCTCGACGCCCACGGGCAGGTTCCGGGCGACGGCTCTCCTGGCGGCCGGGACGTCGCGTCCGCGGTCCTCGTCCACCATCACCGTCACCGCCCCGTCGGGCAGCAGGGCCTCGTACCCGGCGCGTTCCTGGGCGGCCGTGCTGGCGGTGTACGCCGCGACGGTCACGGTGCCGGCGACGGCGGCGAGCACGGCCGCCACGGCGGGGGCGGTACGGGCGCGGTTACGCGCGGCGTCCCGCAGCGCCAGGCGGGGCGAGAGGCCCCACCGGCGCCCGAGGCGGCCGGCGATCCCCATGAACGCCGGCGTCATCGCGACGACACCGGCCTCCGCGATGACGCTGCCGGCCGCGACGACGACCTTCCAGTCGGTCCGCATCGCCCCGTACAGCGCGATCGCGGTCCCCAGCAGGAACGCGGCGAGGCCCACGAGGCTCAGTCGCCGCCCCGAGCGCCGCACCCCCTTGCGCCCGGTGAGCGCGGCCAGGACCGGCTGCCGGGCCGCCGTGACGGCGGGCAGGGCCGCGGCCGCGAGTCCGGCGAGCACGGCGAGCAGCGCGATGCCGAGGAGGTCGGCCGGGTGCGGGTCGAAGCCTCCGTACCGCGCCCCGCCGCGCGCCTCGAACAGCGGACGCAGGGCCGCGGCCAGGCCGATGCCGAGGGCGGTTCCCACCGCGGCCGCGACCACGCCGGCGATCAGGCCTCCGGCGAGGACCACCGCCCTGATGTCCCGGCCCTCGCCGCCGCCCGCGCCGATGAGGCCGAACTGCCGGCGCGAGCGCTGGGCCCCGACGGCGAACGCGGGCCCCGCGAGCAGGCAGACCTCCGCGAGCGCCAGGACGACGACGGTCACCGCCGCCGTGGCCCGTGCGGAGACCGGCGCGGCCAGGAGCCGCTCCGGGTGCTCCCGGTACTGCGGCACGTCGGATCGGGCCGGCGGGTGCAGCGTCACCTCGCGCGAGACCACCGCCACGCCGTGGGTGTTCGCCTCCACCACCCTGGGCCAGCCGAACCCGCCCGGCAGCGACACCAGGAACGTCTCGGCGGCCGGCTCGGACGGCGTCCTGTGGGCGCCGGCGAGCATCCGTCCGTAGGGCGCCAGCAGTGCGCCGGGCAGCGCGTTGACCTCGTCCGCGGTCAGGTCCCCGGGGCGCTCGTAGGCGCCGACGATGCGGTAGGAAGGGCTGAGGTCCCGCACGGTGAGCCGTGACCCCACCCGCAGGCCGCTCACCGCCAGGAAGTGCGTCGTCACCGCCACTTCGTCGCGGCGGACCGGGTGGCGGCCCTGCTTCAGCGTGGTGATGCCGCGGGTCATCGGGTCGGCGGTCTCGAGTTCGAGCACGTCGACGTCGAGAGCGCCGTGGCGGGTACGGACCTCGGCGGTGCCGGCGAGGCGTTCGAGCGTCCGGGCGTGCGGCGGCATCGCCTGCGCGAGGACGGCCCTGGCGGTCGCCGGGGTCGGCGGACCGTCTGCCGCGTCGTCCGGCTGCCCCTCGACGGGGGTGTGGTCCACGTAGAGCGCGGAGGCGTCGGGGTCCTGGAGGATGGGGCCGAAACCGGGGTAGCGGACCTCGGCGTCCGCCCGTCCGAGGGTGCGCTCCAGCTGCTGCTCCGGGGAGAGTTGTGCGCTGCGCAGCGTGACGTCGGCCGCCGACGCCCCCAGCACGGGCAGGGCGAGCATGCCGACGACGAGCAGGGTGCGGCCCGGGGCCCGCCGGGCGTCCCGGCCGGCGATCCGCAGGGCGGCCCGCCAGGCGTGGAAGCGGGCGGTCACCGGCCTGCCGTCCCGCTGAGCAGCGACTCCGCGGGCGTCCGGCTGGTCTCGTCGACGACGGCGCCGTCCCGCAGGAAGACCATCCGGTCCGCCCAGGCGGCGAGCCGCGGTTCGTGTGTCACCAGCACACCCGCCGCTCCGGCCTCGCACCTCCTGCGCAGCAGGGCGAGCACGGACTCGCCGGTCTCCGAGTCGAGCGCGCCCGTCGGCTCGTCGGCGAGCAGCAGCCGGCGCTCCCCGACGAGGGCCCTGGCGATGGCGACGCGCTGCTGCTGGCCCCCGGACATCTCGTCGGGGAAGCGGTCCGCCAGGTGCTCCAGCCCGACGTCGCCCAGCGCCTCGACGGCCTCCTTGCGTGCCCGGCGCACCGGGACGCCGTCCAGTTCACGGGGGAGGGCGATGTTCTCGGCGGCCGTCAGCGCGGGGATGAGGTTGTAGTCCTGGAAGACGTAACCGACCCGGCGCCGGCGCAGCGCCGCGAGCTCCTTGCGTCCGGCGGTGGCCAGTTCGGTGCCCTCGACGGTCACACTGCCCGACGTCGGGGTGTCCAGGCCCCCCGCGATCGCCAGCAGCGTGGACTTGCCGGAGCCGGACGGCCCCATGACGGCGACGAGTTCGCCCGCGTGGACGTCCAGGTCGACGCCCCGCAGCGCGTGCACCTCGGTGGCGCCGCTGCCGTGCGTCCGCGTCAGCTCGCGTATGCGCAGGACGGGTTCGGTGGTGAGTGGGGACAAGGCGGTCCTCTTCGGAAGGCGCACGCAGGCGTACGGGGTGGGGGCTTCGGGGGCGGCGCTAGGAACGCGACGCGCGGCGGCGGCCGCCCCGGGGCGCGCCGCCGTCCGCGGGCTCCGGCCGGGTGTCCACCTCCGCCCGCCGGGCCGCGGCGGCGGCCGCCACCCTGACCAGCCGCGCCTCGCAGTGGTCGAGCCAGCGCACCTCGGCCTCGGTCTGGAAGATGAGCTGCTCCAGGACGAGCACCCAGGCCACGTCCTCCGGCCGGTCCGACGCCGGCTCCGGGGCCGCGGCCTTGAGCCGGGTGTAGTCCTGCATCGCCCGCAGGGTGTGGAGCCGCTGCAGCTGAATGACGTCCCGCACGTCGACCCCCGGCGCGCTCACCGCCATGGCGAGCTTGATCGCCAGTTCGTCGCGCGGCGGGTTGCTGCGGTCGACGGGGCTGCGGAACCAGGAGCCGAGCTCCGACCGCCCTTCCTCGGTGATGCGGTAGAGCGCGTGCCCTGAGTCGTCCTCCCCGTCCTGCACGACCAGCCCGTCGCGCTCCAGCCGGTTCAGGGTCGTGTAGACCTGCCCGACGTTGAGGGACCAGGTCGCACCGGTACGGCTCTCGAACTCGGAGCGCAGCCGGGACCCGTAGCGGGGGCCGTGTTCAAGCAGGGCGAGCAGCCCGTGGCGGATCGACATACCGAGTATATATACCAAGTATGCCGACCGACCCAATCAACCACCCCGGCACCCGACTTGGGCTTCCACACCCCCGGCGGTGCGTTGCACGCCCCCTACAACCCGGCCCGGTCCAGCAGCTCTTCCGCCTGCTCACGGGAACGCACCACCGGGGAGGGTCTGCAGGCCGGCTGCGGCACCATGGACGCCCCCCTCGCTCCCCTGAGTCCTCACCGTCACCGGCGGAGACGTGCACGGGGCTCTGGGAGCGGCAGATCGCAGCCGGCCACGAGCATTGCTCGCCGCAGACCCTCGCATGCCCCCTGGAGAATTACCGCGGAGGTGGAGGGTCGCCCCTACCGGAGGTTGACTGCGCCGCGAACCCGCCTCAAGCGGTCGGCTTCACGGACGGCGCAACGGATCTCTGACGAACCACAGGCATCGAGGACGCGTCTGCTACAGCGGTGCACGCGGACCGCTGTGAACCACGCCAGAGGAAATCCTCGAAGCGGCCCGCTCCGCCCGCGGTCGGGCCCCACCCGACCTGTGTACTGCCTAGTTCTGAGCTTCCGACGCGACGAAGCGTTGGGCCCAACGCGGGAAGGCTTCGCTGCTGCATGCACGACAAAACCCCCGCCGGATCTCTCCGACAGGGGCTTCGAGCTGTTGTGGACCTGAGGGGATTCGAACCCCTGACCCCCTCGATGCGAACGAGGTGCGCTACCGGACTGCGCCACAGGCCCTTGCAACGAGGAAAACTCTAGCATCCCGGCGGGGGTGCTCCGCGCCCCCGGCGCCGGGAGGTCACTCGTTGGCGGCGCGGGGGCGGTCGCGGTCGGCGTGCTGGTCGAACAGCGGGGTGCGGGAGCGGTCGCGGGAGCGGCGCGGGGTGACCGGGGCGGTGGAGAAGGTGGGCCGGGGGGCCGGGACTTCCCAGGTGTCCTCGGTGGGGACGCGCTGCTGGTCGACCCACTCGGCGTGGTCGGTCTGCTCCACGAGGGCGCGCCGGTCGGCCGTGGCGGGCTCCTCGGCGGGCGGTGTGGGCTCGGGCACGTCCGGGGCGGGCTCACGGGTCGTACGGGCCTCGCGCAGGCGCTTGGCGGCGTCGGCCGCGCGGCGCTGGTCCAGCTTGACCTCGAAGCGGCGCCGTTCCTGGGCGCGCAGGTACGCGATGTAGAACGTGAGCAGCACGGCGGGGGCGGCCGGGGCCCAGAGGAACGCCACGCCGCCGACGGCGGCGACGATCATGCCCGCGGTGAAGGCCAGGAAGAGCATCGTGATGGTGCGCCGGCGGGCGGCGAGGACCTGGGCCCGCGGATTGGGCTTCTTCGCCTTCCCGGGGTTCACCGGGCCACCCTGCTTCCCCGGCTTCCCCTGCTTCCCCACGTTCGCGCTCTGCCGGGCCTTCGGCTTCACTTCCGTCGCGGGTACGGCGAGGGCCCGGACGTCGACCGCGGGCTCCGCCTCGGCCTCCGATTCCGGGTCCGCCGTCTTGGCGTACCTGCGCTCCAGGGCCGCACGTCCGGACAGGAGCCGGATGGCGGTGCTGAAGCGTTCCGTCGGGCGCGCTTCGTTGAGCTCGTCCTGCCTACGGAGCCACATCGGCACCAAGTAGGCAGCCCAGGCCCCGACGATGACTGCGTAGATGAGGCCGCTGCTGCTCACGCATCACACGGTAGGGGGGTTCACACGGGGGCATACGCAATTTGGCGCGGTGTGTCGCACGATCTGGCTGATACTCCGAAATTTTTTTCTGATTGCGTTCAAGTCGGAGTCGGATCGGCGGTCATTTTCGAACAGACTTTTTATTTGTGAGCCGTGCCAGGTCGGGCCTGGTGCCAGCGGTGGAGCATTCCCTCCGGCACCTCCTCCGCCGTCAACGCGAAGACCAGGTGGTCACGCCAGGCTCCGTCGATATGGAGATAGCGGGGCCGCAGCCCTTCCTCGCGGAAGCCGAGTTTCTCCACCACCCGCCGGCTCGGCATGTTCTCGGGCCGGATGCAGACCTCGACGCGGTGCAGTCCCACCGCGCGGAAGCAGTGGTCCACGGAGAGCGCGACCGCGGTGGGCATGACCCCGCGCCCGGCGACGGCCTCGTCGACCCAGTAGCCGACGTGGGCGCTGCACATGGAGCCCCAGGTGATCCCGGCGACGGTGAGCTGGCCGGCGAGCCGGCCCTGGTACTCGATGACGAACGGCATCATGCGGCCCGCCGCGGCCTCGTGGCGCAGGTGCCGGACCATCTGCCGGTAGGTGGGCCGCTGGGTGAGGTGACCGGGCGGCGCCGGGGGCACGGTGGCCTCCCACGGACGCAGCCACTCGCGGTTGCGCCGGTTCACCTCGCGCCAGGCCCGCTGGTCGCGCATCCTTATCGGGCGGAGGAGGACGTCCCCGTCCGCCAGCTCGGCCGGCCAGGACCCGTTCAGCTCGGTCTCCCAGACGTAGGGTGGTCGCCGCCATGGATCTGCTCGACGGCATGGACGAGGATCAGGGCCAGCACGGCAAGGCCGTCCTTGACGCCGCCGGTCGACCCGGGGAGGTTCACCACCAGGGTGCGCCCGGCGACACCGCAGACGCCACGTGACAGCGCGGCCGTGGGCACCTTCTCGCGGCCCGCGGCGCGCACCGCCTCGGCGACCCCGGGGACCTCGTAGTCGAGGACGGCCCGGGTGACCTCAGGGGTGCGGTCGGTGGGCGAGATGCCGGTGCCGCCGGTGGTGACCACCACGTCGTAGCCCTCCGCCACGGCCTCCCGCAGCGCGCTGCCGACGGGCTCGCCGTCCGGGACAACGCGCGGGCCGTCGACGGTGAAGCCCATCTCGCGCAGCCCGGCGACGACCAGCGGGCCGCCCCGGTCCTCGTAGACCCCGGCGGCCGCGCGGTTGGAGGCGGTGATCGCGAGCGCCCTCATCGGGTGCGGCTCCAGTCCCCGGACTTGCCGCCGGTCTTCTCCTCGACCCGTACGTCCGTGATGACCGCGGCCTTGTCGACGGCCTTGACCATGTCGACGACCGTGAGCGCGGCGACGCTCACCGCCGTGAGGGCCTCCATCTCGACGCCCGTGCGGTCGGTGGTCCTCACGGTGGCCGTGATGTCCACGGAGGAGTCGCCGACGGCGAGGTCGACCTTCACCCCGGAGACCGCCAGCGGGTGGCAGAGCGGGATGAGGTCGGGGGTGCGCTTGGCGCCCATGATCCCGGCGATGCGCGCGGTGGCGAGGGCGTCGCCCTTGGGCACGCCCTCGCCCCGCAGCAGCTCGATGACGCGCGGCGACACCAGGACCCGGCCGGTGGCACGGGCGGTGCGGGCGGTGACGTCCTTCTCCGAGACGTCGACCATGCGGGCCGCCCCCGCGTCGTCGATGTGCGTCAGATGCTGCTGTTCTGTCATCGGTCCGGCACTCCCACTGCTCGCCGCGTGCTCGCGTGGGCAGTAACGGTACCCGCTCAGTCGAGCAGCACGACGTCGACCTCCGAGCCCGTCGCGACCTCCGTCGTGTCCTCCGGCACCACGATCAGCGCGTTCGCGTGGGCGAGCGCCTTGACCAGGTGCGATCCGGCGCCGCCCACGGGGGTGACCCGACCGGAGGAGGGGTCGTGGCGGCCGCGCAGGAACTGCCGCCTGCCCTTGGGCGAGGAGGTCAGCTCGCCGTCGCACACGGCGCGCACGGTCGGCCGGAACACCGGTTCCACCCCCATGAGGGTGCGGATGGCGGGCCACACAAACATCTCGAAGGAGACGTAGGCGCTGACCGGGTTGCCGGGCAGGGCGAGCAGCGGGGTGCGCTCGGGCTCCGGCGGCGCGGCCTCCGCGCCCGCGGCCTCGCCGTCGGCCTCGTCCTCGGCGCGGGCCCCGACGTCGATGAAGCCGAAGCCCTGCGGCTTGCCGGGCTGCATCGCCAGCTTGCGGAACTCGATCTCCTCGCCGAGCGCCTCCTTCACCACGTCGTACGCGCCGACGCTGACGCCGCCGCTGGTGACGACGAGGTCCGCCCGGATCAGCTGGTCCTCGACGGTGGCCCGGAAGGTCTCGGCGTCGTCCGCGACGGCGCCCACCCGGTACGCCTGGGCGCCGGCCTCGCGGGCGGCGGCGGTGAGCATGAAGCTGTTGGAGTCGTGGATGCGGCCCGGGCCCAGCACCTCGCCGGGCGGGACCAGCTCGCTGCCGGTGGAGACCACGACCACCCGCGGCCGGGGCCGCACCCGTACCGTCGCCCGGCCCACGGCCGCGAGCAGGGCGATCTGCGGCGGGCCCAGCACCGTGCCGGCGCTCAGCGCCAGCTCGCCCGCCGCGACGTCGCTGCCCCGGGCGCGGACGTGGTCGCCACGCCCCACGGGCCGGTAGACGCGGACCTCGCCGCCCACGGCGTCGGGGCTCCGGCTCGCCGCCGGCATGCCCACGACGGGGGCGCCGCCGGTGCCGCCGTCGGTCCACTCGACCGGCACGACGGCCTCGGCGCCGGGCGGCAGCGGGGCACCGGTCATGATCCGGGCGGTCTGCCCGGGGCCCACGGTGGGCAATTCGCCACTGCCGGCCGCGACGTCACCGATGACGGTGAGCACGGCCGGATGTGACGCGTCGGCGCCCTGGGTGTCGGTGGTGCGGACCGCGTAGCCGTCCATCGAGCTGTTCTCGAAGGGCGGCAGCGCGACCGGCACCATGACGTCCTCGACGAGGACGCACCCCTGGGCGTCGAGGAGTTGCAGCTCGATGGGTTCCAGCGGCTTCAGTTGCCGGAGGATGTTGTCGAGGTGCTCCGAGACGGACCAGACGCGGTCGGCCGTGCCGCTGCTCAATCTTGCATCTCCTCGTTGACATACGTGCGCAGCCAGGACCGGAAGTCCGGCCCCAGGTCATCACGTTCGCATGCCAGTCGGACAATCGCACGCAGGTAGTCGCCGCGGTCTCCGGTGTCGTAGCGCCGGCCGGTGAAGATGACACCGTGCACGGGCCCGTCCGGGCCGTCCTCCTGGGCCAGTTCGCGCAGAGCGTCGGTCAGCTGGATCTCGCCGCCGCGGCCGGGCCGGGTCTTGCTGAGCACGGCGAAGACCGAGGGGTCCAGCACGTAGCGCCCGATGACCGCGTACGCGGAGGGGGCCTCGCCCGGCGCGGGCTTCTCGACGAGGTCGGTCACGCGCACGACGTCGTCGTCACCGGTGGGCGCTATGGCGGCGCAGCCGTAGAGGTGGATCTGGCTCGGGTCGACCTCCATGAGCGCGACGACGCTGCCGCCGTACTGCTCCTGCACCTCGATCATGCGGCCGAGCAGCGGGTCGCGGGGGTCGATCAGGTCGTCGCCCAGCAGCACCGCGAAGGGCTGGTCGCCGACGTGCGGCTCGGCGCAGAGCACGGCGTGGCCGAGGCCGCGCGGGTCGCCCTGGCGGACGTAGTGCATGGTGGCGAGGTCGCTCGACTCCTGGACCCGCGCCAGGCGGGCCTCGTCGCCCTTGGCCGTCAGCGCCGACTCGAGCTCGTAGTTGCGGTCGAAGTGGTCCTCGAGCGGCCGCTTGTTCCGGCCGGTGATCATGAGGACGTCGGAGAGGTTCGCTGCGACGGCCTCCTCGACGACGTACTGGATGGCGGGCTTGTCGACCACCGGCAGCATTTCCTTGGGCGTCGCCTTCGTGGCGGGCAGGAAACGGGTGCCAAGGCCGGCGGCAGGGATGACAGCCTTGCTGATCCGGGTACGCGCGTGAGTCATGGGGCAACGATAACCGCTGTATATGAGGTGAAGATGAAGTTCCGGTTGCTTGATGACGATAGGCGGCGGTTGCACGTCAAATGAGTGACGACGACGTTAGCAAGAGGGAATTGCGAGAACGCCTCCTCCAGGTGAGGCGCGGGTTGACGCCGGGTGACCGGGCGGCGGCCGAACGGGCGATCGCGCAACACGCCGTGGGCCTGTCCGAGTTGTCACGGGCCCGGACGGTGGCCGCGTACGTGTCGATGGGCGCCGAGCCGGGCACCCGCGCGCTGCTGGACGTGCTGCGCGAGCGCGGGGTGCGGGTGCTGCTGCCCGTCCTGCTCCCCGACAACGACCTGGACTGGGCCGCCTACGAGGGTCCCGGCGCCCTGCAGCCCGCCTCCCGCGGCCTGTACGAGCCCACCGGCCCCCGCCTCGGCCCGGACGCGGTCACCGCGGCGGACGCGGTCCTGCTCCCCGGGCTGGCCGTCGACGGCCGGGGCCTGCGGCTGGGCCGCGGCGGGGGCTCGTACGACCGGGTCCTGGCCCGGCTGGACGCGGCGGGGGCGACGCCGGCGCTGGTGGTGCTGCTGTACCCGCACGAGGTGCTGGACCGGGTGCCCGACGAGCCGCACGACCGGCCGGTCGACGCGGCGGTCACCCCCGGGGGCGTACGGCGTTTCGGCGACGGCTGAGAGCGGCGGCGTGCGGACCGGCAGGCGGCGGGCCAGAGACGGCAGGGGGGCGGGCCCGGCGGCCCGCCCCCCTGCCGTCATGCTCCGGCCGCGCCGGCTACGGCGTCAGCGTGAGGCTGTCCTCCGTGGCCCCGGCGACGCGCTGCTCGGTGAAGACCCACGGCAGCATCTCGCCCTTGGCCCACTTGGTCGTCTGGTCCGTGTAGTGGGAGCTGTAGGCGTGGCCCGAGGCCCCCGTCAGGTTGATCCACCGGGACTTGTCGAAGTCGTCGAGCGAGACCACCATCCGCATCGACGGCACCCAGACCACCTCGTAGCCGCCGGCCGCGTTCCAGCCGGTCGCGTTCACCGCCGCCTCGCCGCCGCCGAGCTGCCACGGGCCGCGGTTGAGCAGCCAGCGGACGAAGGCCGGACCACCGGTGCCCAGGGTCTGGTTGCGCAGCTCCAGCGTGTGGAGGCGGCCCCAGCTCCAGGTGTCGATGTTCTTGCCGAGCTTCGCGGTCAGCTCGTAGCGGGCGTCCTTCATGGCCCGGGCGAACAGTTCGTCGCGGGTGGTGCGGGTCTTGCCGCTGTCCTTGTCGTAGAAGGCCGAGGGGGAGTCCGTCCACCACGGGTTGTCCTCGTCCTTCAGGATCGTGCGCACGACCTCGAACCAGCGGTCGCCGCCGTCCGGCTGCGCCTGGTCCGCGGCGCGCCGGCCGCACTCGCGCACCAGCTTGGACTTGCCGTCGAGGTCGTCGACCGGGCCGGAGCGGTCCGCGGCCGGGACGGTCAGGCACTGGCCCTCGGGGCGCAGTTCCTTGGGCAGCTTGTTGCCGAAGGCCAGCTTGAGGATGTTGCGCCAGACGGCGTTGAAGTAGGCCGCGGGCGCGGAGTCGGAGTCCTGGTTGTAGTCCCAGCCCTCCAGCAGCTTCTGGGCGTTGCGGACGTAGTCGTCCTTGTCGTCCTTTATGTCGATCTTCAGCAGGTACGGCACCAGGAGCTTGGCGATCTCGCTGCTGTTGTCGCCCTGCATCTTCTGCATGTCGTCCATGGAGATCAGGCCGCCGTCCTTGATCTTGGACTGGATCAGGTCGTTGATCCGCTGGCTGCGGGTGCCGTAGCCCCAGTCCTGCGTGAGCAGGTAGGGGTACTCGCCCTGGTCGACCACGGCCTGGTTGGCGGTGACGATGTAGCCGCGTTCCGGGTCCGCCTCGTACGGCATCGCCGAGAAGGGGATCCACTCCTTCCACCGGTAGCGCGGGTCCCAGCCGGGGGCGGGGTAGGTGCCGTCGTAGCCGCTGGCGCGGACCGGGATCCGGCCGGGGGCCTGGTAGCCGATGTGGCCCCGGTCGCCCTTGTCGTCGGCGTAGATCAGGTTCTGGGACGGGACGGCGAAGTCGCGGGCGGCGGCCCGGAACTGCTCCCAGCCGGTCGCCGCGTCCAGCTCGAAGACCGCGTCCATGGTGTTGGACGGGTCGAGCGCGGTCCAGCGCAGGGAGACCGCGTAGCCCTCGCCGCGGTCGGGCGCGGAGTTCGGCACCGGGGCGCGGTCGCCGACGCTGCGCAGCTCGGCGCTGCGGTCGGAGATGACCGGGCGGCCGTCCTCCGTGCTGCGCACGGTGATCGTGCGGTCGCCGCCGCCGGCGACCTTGATGGTCTCCTTGCGGGTCTTGAACGGCTGCTGCTTGCCGTCGTAGAGGTACGTGTCGGCGGTGACCTTCTCCAGGTAGAGGTCGGTGACGTCGGCACCGAGGTTGGTCATGCCCCAGGCGATCGACTGGTTGTGCCCGATTATCACGCCGGGCATGCCGGAGAAGGTGTAGCCGGCCACGTCGAAGGGGCAGGCCTTGCCGACGCTGGTGCAGTGCAGGCCCATCTGGTACCAGAGCGAGGGCATCTGCGGGGCCAGGTGCGGGTCGTTGGCCAGCAGCGGCTTGCCGGTGGTGGTGTGCGCGCCGGAGACCACCCAGGAATTGGATCCGATGCCGTTGCCGTTCGGGCCGAGCAGCGCGGGGATCTGGTCGAGGGTGTCGGAGAGCGAGGCCAGCTGGGACTGGACGTTCTGCGTCGCGTCGGAGGTGTCGGCGGCGTTGGTGCCGGTTCCCGTGCCCGTACCTGTGCCCGTCCCGGTTCCTGTGCCCGTGCCGGTGCCCGTGCCGGTTCCGGTGCCCGATCCGGGGGTCCCGCCCGCTTCCGTGGCGGATCCCGGCGGAACGTACTCCCCGGAGACGTCGTCGACCTTGCCGCCCTCGACGATCGGGGTGTTCCGGTCGTACGGGTAGGCGGGGTAGAGCTGTTCGATCTGCTTGGGGCTCAGCCGGCTCGACAGCAGCGAGCGGTCGATCTCGTCCTGCATGTTGCCGCGCAGGTCCCATGCCATCGCCTTGAGCCAGGCGACGGAGTCGACCGGGGTCCACTTCTCCGGCACGTAGTCGTTGCTGAACTTCAGCGCCGCGTACTCGACGGACAGGTCGGCGCCGGAATGGCCGTCCAAGTAGGCGTTGACCCCGTCCGAGTAGGCCTGGAGGTACGTCTTCGTGGCGTCCGACAGCTTGGTGTCGTACTCCTGCTGCGCGACCCGGCGCCAGCCGAGCGTGCGCAGGAACGCGTCCGTCTCGACCTGGCCGCTGCCGAACATCTCCGACAGCCGGCCGGCGGTCAGGTGCCGGCGCACGTCCATCTCGTAGAAGCGGTCCTGGGCCTGGACGTAGCCCTGGGCGCGGAACAGGTCCTCGGCGGTGTCGGCGTAGATCTGCGGGATGCCGTTGCCGTCGCGCTTCACTTGGACGGCTCCGGTCAGGCCCTTGAGCTGCAGGGTTCCGGTGGTCTGCGGGAGGGAGGCGCGGACGGTGGCGACGCTCCAGTACGACCCGTAGACGATGCCCGCCACGAGCACGAGCACGACCCCGATCACGATGAGGCGCGTGCGGCGGGACTTCTTCTTGGCGGGCATCGATGTCCTTCGAAAGGCAGGGTGGACCGATTGCTAGGGGCCACCTTAGGCGTACCGGCCCGTAGCTCCCCACGCGGTGTCCTGACCTGTGGATGGAGATCGCCACAACCCCAAGCACAGGTAAAATGTTAGGTAAGGCAATGAACTTCGTTGGAAGGACCGCTCCTGACTGTCGACCGCCTCAATGAACTCCTGCTGGTGTGCGCCCTCGTGCTGCTCATAGCGGTGGTCGCCGTGCGCCTCTCCTCGCGCAGCGGCCTCCCCAGCCTGCTCCTCTACCTGGGCATTGGGGTCGCCATAGGACAGGACGGGCTCGGAGTCGCCTTCGACAATGCCGAATTGACCCAAGTGTTGGGATATGCCGCACTTGTGGTGATTCTCGCCGAAGGCGGTCTCGGCACCCAGTGGCGGGAGATCAAACCGGCCGTCCCGGCGGCGGCGGTCCTCGCGACCCTCGGCATCGCGGTCAGCGTCGGCATCACGGCCGCGGCGGGGCACTACCTCGTCGGGTTGGACTGGCGGCAGGCGCTCCTCATCGGCGCGGTCGTCTCGTCCACCGACGCGGCGGCCGTGTTCTCGGTGCTGCGCAGGGTGCCGCTGCCGAGCCGGGTGACCGGCGTGCTCGAGGCGGAGTCCGGGTTCAACGACGCCCCGGTCGTCATCCTGGTCGTCGCCTTCTCCGAGCACTGGCCGGTGCACAACTGGGGCGTGCTGCTGGGCGAGATCGCCCTGGAGCTGGCCATCGGCGCCGCGGTCGGCCTGGCCGTCGGCATGCTCGGCGCTTTCGCCATGCGCCGCGTCGCGCTGCCCGCCTCGGGCCTCTACCCGATCGCGGTACTGGCCATCGCCGTCCTCGCCTACGCGGGCGGCGCGCTCGCGCACGGCTCGGGCTTCCTCGCCGTGTACGTCGCCTCCGTCCTGCTCGGCAACGCCAAACTCCCGCACCGCCCCGCCACCCGGGGCTTCGCGGAGGGGCTGGCCTGGCTGGCGCAGATCGGCCTGTTCGTGCTGCTGGGCCTGCTGGTCACCCCGCACGAACTCGGCGACGACATCGTGCCGGCGCTCGTGGTCGGCCTGGTCCTGACGATGGTGGCGCGACCGCTGTCGGTGACGGCGAGCCTGCTGCCGTTCCGCACGCCCTTCCGCGACCAGGTGCTGCTGTCCTGGGCCGGGCTGCGCGGGGCGGTGCCCATCGTCCTGGCCACGATCCCGATGGTGGCGGGCGTCCGGCAGAGCGAGCGCATCTTCAACATCGTCTTCGTCCTGGTGATCGTCTACACCCTCGTGCAGGGGCCGACGCTGCCCTGGATCGCCCGCAGGCTGCGCCTCGGGGACCCGGGGGCCGCGGAGGACCTGGGGATCGAGTCGGCGCCCCTGGAGCGGCTGCGCGGGCACCTGCTGTCGGTGCGGATCCCGCCGCGCTCGCGCATGCACGGCGTGGAGGTCAGCGAACTGCGGCTGCCGCCGGGCGCCGCGGTCACCCTGGTCGTCCGCGAGGACAGGAGCTTCGTCCCGTTGCCGACGACCGTGCTGCGGCACGGTGACGAACTCCTCGTCGTCGCCACCGACCCGGTACGGGACAAGGCGGAGGCACGGCTGCGGGCGGTGGGACGCGGCGGCAAGCTGGCCGGATGGCTGGAATCGGGCGGTGGGGCCGGCCGTTAACATGGCTGTCGACAGTCACCACCAACTCTGTCTGATGCAGAGCTGGCGCGACCGCCCGGCGGCCGGACAGACCCGGTATCTACCTCGGTCATGCGCGAGAGGACAGCTCTCGGCGCACAGGAACGCGACCAGGCGTCCAGGGTGCGCTACCAGGCGGCGGAAAGGCCCGGCCGTGGGATCCACGGTCACTCGTACGTCCCACTCGTCCCACTCGTCCCGTCCTTCGGGCTCCTCCGGTCATTCCCGCACCGCGGCGCGCCCCGGGTACGGGCAGTTGCTGCGCACACCGGGCGCGTGGGCGTTCCTGCTGCCCGGCTTCGCCGCGCGCCAGCCCTTCGCGATGCTGACCATCGGCATCGTGCTGCTGGTGCAGCACACCACCGGCTCCTACGGCACCGCCGGCGCCGTCTCGGCCGTCACCGGCGTCTCCATGGCGCTGTTCGCCCCGCAGAGCGGCAAGCTGTCCGACCGTTTCGGGCAGGGCGCCGTGCTGCTGCCGGGGGTGCTCGTCCACTCGGCGGCCGGGACCCTGCTCGCCGTGCTCGCGCTGGCGCACGCCCCGCTGTGGGCGCTGCTGGCGGTGGCGGTGCCGACCGGCGCCTCGGTGCCGCAGGTCGGGCCCATGGTGCGGGCCCGCTGGGCGGCCGCGCTGCCGGCCGGATCGCCGCTGCTGCAGACGGCGGCGGCCTTCGAGTCGGTCACCGACGAGTTCACCTTCGTCATCGGGCCCGTCCTGGCCACGGCGCTGGCCACCGGGGTGCACCCGGCGGCCGGGCTGCTGTCCGAGGCCGTGCTGACGCTGGCCGGCGGCCTGCTCTTCGCCGTGCAGCGGCGGAGCGCGCCCGCTCCGTCCCGGGCCGTCGCGGGGGCCCGGAAGCGCGAGGCCTCGGCGCTGAGCGTGCCGGGCGTGCGCGTGCTGGCCGTGGCCTTCCTCGGGATCGGCGCCGTCTTCGGCGGCATGCAGGTCTCCATGACGGCCTTCACGGAGGAGATCGGCCGGCCCGGCATCAACGGCCTGCTCTACGGGACCTTCGCGGCCGGCAACATGCTCGCGGGCATCGCCTGCGGCGCCGTCGCCTGGAAGTCCGGGCCCAAGAAGCGCATGGTCGCCGGCTACACGGCACTGACCCTGGCCACCTCGATGCTGTGGGCGGCGCACGCCGTGCCGCTGCTGGGCGGGCTCGGGCTCCTGGTCGGGCTCACCATCGCCCCGGCGCTGATCACCGGTTACACCCTGGTCGAGTCGCTGGTGCCCGCGGGGATCCGCACGGAGGCGTTCACCTGGCTGACCGGCGCGGTCGCGCTGGGCCAGGCGGCGGCCGCCACGGCCGCCGGGCGGCTGGCCGACGGGCTGGGGGCGAGCGCCGGGTTCACCGTGCCGCTCGTGGGCACCGGGCTGGCGCTCGTCACGTTGCTGGCACTGCGCGAACGGCTCGTCCCGAGGCCCTCCGAAGTGGTGGCGGCACGCGGCGACGGGACCGGCCACGGCAGTGGCATCGGTCACCGAGAGCCGGTCACGGTGGACTGACGCCGCGGAATACTGCACTATTGACCGTCGTTAGCACTCACTGAGTCAGAGTGCCAGGAGGAGCAAGTGCCGACGTACCAGTACCAGTGCACCGCCTGCGGCGAGGGCCTCGAGGCGGTGCAGAAGTTCACCGATGACGCGCTGACCGAGTGCCCGGCGTGCAACGGCCGACTCCGCAAGGTCTTCTCCGCGGTGGGCGTCGTCTTCAAGGGATCCGGCTTCTACCGGACGGACAGCCGCGGCTCATCGTCCAGCAGCACGCCGGCCGCCAAGAGCGGCGGCTCGGAGTCGAAGTCCTCGGAGTCGAAGTCCTCTTCGGACTCCAAGAGCAGCGGTTCCGCCGGCGCCGGCAGCGGCTCCTCCAGCGGTTCCTCCAGCTCGGCGAGCACCTCGGCCGCCTGAGCGGAGCCACCGGCACCCTCGCCTGGTGAAGGCCCCCGTCGCGGGCGACGGGGGCCTTCGGCGTGCCCGCACGGGCTGCTCCGTGCCCGCATGGGCTGCTCCGTGCGCGCCGGGCTGCTCCGTGCGCGCTGCCGGCTTCGTGCCCACGGCCGGTTTCGTGCTGCAGCGCCGAGGGCTCCGGTCGCAGACTGGAGACATGCTGAGTGGTTGGGTCGTCGACCGGCCCGGGCCCATGATCACGGAGCCACTGGTACGCGTCGGGCGCCCCAAGCCGGTGCCGGGACCGGGCGAACTGCTGCTGCGCGTGGAGGCGTGCGGCGTGTGCCGTACCGACCTGCACCTGGCGGAGGGGGACCTGCCGCCGCGCCGCCGCGAGACCGTTCCCGGGCACGAGGTGGTCGGGCGGGTGATCGGCACCGGTGAACTCGTCAGCCGCTTCGCCGAGGGCGACCGGGTGGGCGTCGCCTGGCTCCGCGGCACGTGCGGCACCTGCGCCTACTGCCTGACCGGCCGCGAGAACCTCTGCCCGTACTCGCTCTACACCGGCTGGGACGCCGACGGCGGCTTCGCGGACTTCACCTCCGTGCCCGAGGACTACGCCTACGCCCTGCCCGAGGACACCGACGGCCGCGACGCCGTGCACCTGGCGCCCCTGCTGTGCGCGGGCATCATCGGCTACCGCGCCCTGCGCCGCAGCGACCTGCCGGCCGGCGGTCGGCTGGGCATCTACGGCTTCGGGGCCTCCGCGCACATCGCCGCCCAGGTCGCGCTGGCCGAGGGGGCCACCGTGCACGTGCTGACCCGCTCCGGACAGGCGCGGGAACTCGCGCTGGAACTCGGTGCCGCCTCCGCGGGAGCGGCGGCGGAACGGCCACCGGAGCCCTTGGACTCGGCCATCCTCTTCGCGCCGGTCGGCGACCTGGTGCCGCCGGCCCTGGAGGCCCTTGACCGGGGCGGGACCCTCGCGATCGCCGGCATCCACCTCACCGACGTCCCGGCACTGAACTACCAGCGCCATCTGTTCCAGGAGCGCACTCTGCGCAGCGTCACCTCCAACACACGACAGGACGGACAGGAGTTCCTGGACCTGGCCGCCAGGATCGGGATCCGGGTGACCGCCACCCCCTACCCCCTGGACCACGCGGACCGAGCGCTCTCCGACCTGGCCGCCGACCGCGTCAACGGTGCGGCGGTGCTGGTCCCGGACTGAGAGGTGGGGGCGGGGCGGGGCAGGGGCCGACCGGGTGGAGCCGGCGCCGGGGCGCAGCGCCGGCCGTTCGACAGCGACACCGACAGCGACACCGACAAGGAGTCACCCGCCATGGACACCAGCCACGGACCGGTCGTGGTCGGCACGGACGGCTCACCCCGCGCCACCGCCGCGGTGATGTGGGCCGCCGGTGAGGCCGTGCTGCGCGATCGGCCGCTGCACATCCTGCACGCGGCCGGTCTCGAGTCCCGTTCGACGGCGGCCGCGCGCTGCTGGACGAGGCGGCGGCCTCCGCCACCGCCCGCTACCCGGACCTGGCGGTCTCCACCGCACTCGACAGGGGCAAGCCCACGGACACCTTGCTGGACCAGTCCGGGTCCGGGGGCCTGACCGTCGTCGGCTGCCGTGGAGGCGGTGGCTTCCACGCGCTGTTGCTGGGTTCGGTCGGGCTGCGGGTGGCGGCCCATGCACATGGGCCCGTGGTCGTCGTGCGGGGCAGCGAGCAGCCGTCGACGGGTGTCGTCCTGGTCGGGCTCCGGGGCGAGACCGACCTGGCCACCGTGCGCTTCGCCGCCGACGAGGCACGGCTGCGGAAGGCCACCCTGCGCCTGCTGACCGCATGGAGCCTGCTCGGCGCGGTGGGCGAGATGGTGCCGGGGCTGGACGACGCCACGTCGGTCGGCGACCGGGAGGCAGCGGCCGAACAGCACGTCGCCGCCACGATCCGCGAGGAGTACCCGGACCTCACCGTGACCGTGGACCTGGTCAAGGCCTCCTCCGCGAGCGGCGCCCTGGTGGACGCCTCCGCCCACGCCGATCTGCTCGTCGCGAGTGCCCGGCGAAAGCAACACGCCGGCGGTCGGCTGGCCCATGTCACCCACGCCGTGCTCCACCACGCGCACTGCCCCGTGGCGGTCTTCCACGGCTGACGCCCGCGACTGCCACGCCGACCGCGCCGACCGCGCCGACCGCGCCCGATCAAACGCCCCCGAGCGACCGCAGGCTGAACCCGCGACGGCTCCAGCAGCTCCTGTGCTAGACGGTGCGTATGAGGCTGCCGGTGACGTGCGTCGGCACGATGCGTATCCACAGATCGTCCTCACCCGCGGACCACGGGCCGGGGTGGGTCTCCAGTGCGCGGGCGTCCTCGGGATCGACGACGCGCTCGGCGACCCCGAGGACCAGCACGCTCCATCCCGCGCTGAGACAGGCGTCGAGCTGGTCGACCTCGAAGGCGACCTCGATTCCTTCGGCCAGGGACGGAGGCGCGTCCGCGGCCGTGCGGTAGACGATGGCACCGCCGACGACCGCGTAGTTCACCGGGACGACCGCGGGGTGGCCACCCCCGGTGGTGAGCGCGATCCGGCCGACGTCCTGGCCGGACAGCCGGGTCCAGCACTCCTCCGAGGGCATCTCCCCCATCACCGGCGGACCGGCGGGCTCCGCCTCGCCGGGCACGTGCTCGGCGTCACCCCCCAGCAGATGACTCGCGGTGGTCCTCAACGCGCCTGCGAGCCGGAGCAGGGCGTTGGTGCCGATGGTGTGGTGGCACTGCTCCTCCACGTAGCGCACGTAGCTGGGCGTCATTCCGGCCTTGGCGGCCACTTCCTCACGGCTGAGCCCCAGCTGTTCCCGCCGCTGCGCGACGCGGCGGCTGACATCCCCCGGATGGGCTCTCGACCTCTCGGACGGGCCGTCGCGCAATGACTGATCGGGCACGTCGACCACCTCCCACTCTCGGGCTCGGACGCTTCGTTTCGTTATGAGCAAGCACACCACCGCGGGCGCCGCACCGCCAGACCCGTCCGGCCCATCCGCTCGAACGGGCGACCGAGTTATCCACAACCCCTCGGTTATCCACAGGCCGCCGAGGCACCGCGGCGGGATGCGGCATGGTGGTCCTACCAGGCCGGATGCGCCGGTGGACGAGGAATTGACGACGGGGGTCGGTCGAGATGGTGGAAAACTGTGGAGCCACGCTGTGGACGGACGGCGGCACTCCGGTGCCGCCGGCAGGTGCGGGGACGGGGGCGCCCGCGCCGTGCGCGGTCCCGCTGTTCGCACCGATCAGGGCGGGCGGCGGGCGGCACCGGGTGCGCCGTGCGCTCCGCCGGCGACGGAGGATGACGGCCGCCGGGCTGGCGATGGCCGCCGCCGCGCTCGCCGCCGCGGCACCCCGGACGGAGCCGCAGCCACGCCCGCCGGGGCGGGAGGACGCGGCTCCCCCTGCCGGCGCCACGCGGGACATGGTGCGGGCGCCGGTGCGCATCGCGGACGCGGCGGCGGCCGGGCTGGTGCGGCCCGGTGACCGGGTGGACGTCCTCGCCGCGGCGCGCGTGGTGGCGCGCGGTGCGCCCGTGGTGGCGGTCCCCTCCCCCGCCACCGGTTCCCAGGGTCTGCCGGCGACCGGCGCGGAGGGGGGCGGGAGCGGGGACGGGGCGCTGATCGTGCTGTCGGTGCCGCGCGCGACGGCGGCCGCTCTGTCCGGCGCCGCCGCCTCCTCACCCCTGGCGGTGGCACTTCGCTAGCCGCTAGCCGTGCGGCACGAGAAAGGCAACCGGCGGCAGGGCCGTAACGCACACCCCTTACCCTCGGAGGCCGAACCGCTCACCCACCTCCGTCACCGCCGGCCCCCGCGTCGGCGGGCGCCCGCGGACACCACCGGCCCCACGGGTCCCCGGGCCGAACTGCACGGTCGTTCTTCGAAAGGAAATCGTCCCTTGAAGGGCTTCAAAGCCTTCCTGCTGCGTGGCAACGTCGTCGAGCTCGCTGTGGCGGTCGTCGTCGGCGCCGCGTTCAGCAAGATCGTCGACGCGTTCGTGAAGGGCCTGATCAATCCGGTGATCGGTGCCATCGGCACCAAGAACCTCGACGGCTACATCTTCTGCATTGAGGACCCCTGCGTCGCCGTGAACGGCGAACTCAAGCAGGGTGTCGGTCTCCTGTGGGGCGCCGTCGCCGGCGCGGCGCTGACGTTCCTCATCACGGCCGCGGTCGTGTACTTCCTGCTGATCCTTCCGATGAACAAGCTCAACGAGCGGCGCAAGACGGGCAAGGAGGAGGCCGTAGCCGCCCCGACGGAGCTGGAGCTGCTGACCGAGATACGCGACCTGCTCGCCCGCCAGCAGCAGGGTTACGGCGCCGCTCCCGGTATCCCCTCGCCCTACGGCCACGGTGGCACCAACCGGACGCACCAGTAACGGCCGTCCGCCTCAGATGTGGTGCGGGGGCTTCTCGTCGAGGAAGCGCGCGAGATCTCCCGCACCGCCCTGGCCGGGGCGTTCGCTCCAGCCGGTGTCGGTGTCGTCGGACGACTGCCGGTCCAGCGGATCGTCGAAGACCAGCGCCGCCGCGGGGTCACGGGGCACTCGCGGGGCGGGGGCCTCGGCGGGCCCGGTGGCGGGGTCGGGGGTGCTCCTCATGCCGTCCAGGGTACGGGGGCTGTGCTCGGCGCCCGGCGGCGCAGGGACCCGGCCGCACGCACGCGGGCGACGCGCGACCGGGCCGTCCCGGGAAGGGGTCGAGCCCCGGCACAGGGGGGTGGCGCCGGGGCTCGAGTCTGTGGGTGGTGGCACGGGCGCCGGCAGCGGCGCCCGCCTGGGTCAGGCCGCCTCGATGGACAGCCCCGTCGCGCGCGCCATGCGCTTGAGGTCCGCCAGCGCGTGCTTCTCGATCTGCCGGATCCGCTCACGCGTCAGCCCGTGCTGCTTGCCGACCTCGGTCAGCGTGCGCTCGCGGCCGTCCACGATCCCGTACCGCGCCCGGATGATGGACGCCGTCCGGTCGTCGAGCCGGTCGATCAGGTCCTCCAGTTCCTCACGCCGCAGCATGACGAGTACGGAGTCCTCCGGCGAGGCCGCCGAGGTGTCCTCCACGAGATCGCCGAACTGGGTCTCGCCCTCGTCGTCCACCGACATGTTCAGGCTCACGGGGTCGCGCGCCCAGTCCAGCACGTCGGAGATCCGCTCCGGGGTGGAGCCGAGCTCTGCCGCGATCTCCGCGGGCTCCGGGTCGCGCCCGTGCTCACGGTTGAACTCGCGCTGCACCCGGCGCACCCGCCCCAGCTCCTCCACCAGGTGGACGGGGAGCCGGATGGTGCGCGACTGGTCCGCGATGGACCGGGTGATCGCCTGACGGATCCACCACGTCGCGTACGTGGAGAACTTGAAGCCCTTGGTGTAGTCGAACTTCTCGACGGCGCGTACCAGGCCTGCGTTGCCCTCCTGGATCAGGTCGAGCAGGGGCAGGCCGCTGCGCGGATAGCGTCGCGCGACGGCGACGACCAGGCGCAGGTTGGACCGGATGAAGACGTCCTTGGCCCGCGCACCCGCGGCGGCTATCGCCTCCAGTTCCTCTCGGCCTGCGTCCGCTCCCTGACCCAGCTCCTCGTCCGCGAGGAGCTGCTCGGCGTAGACGCCGGCCTCGATCGCCCTGGAAAGCTCGACTTCCTGCGCGGCGTCGAGCAGCGGCGTGCGCGCGATCTCGTCGAGGTACATGCCGACGAGGTCACGGTCGGCCATCTCGCCGTGGCCTGCGCGAGCGCTGCTGTTCCCGCCTGCGGTGCTGCGGGCGACGGCACGGGTTGCCATGCGTGCTCCCTTGCGAAGGTTCGGTCGGGTGTCGGATCGAGTGAACTGCCCCTCCAGCAGCTTCACGCGTGCCTTTCGGCTGCCCACTCGAAAAGAGATAACGACTGGAATCCGGACACAATTCCCAAGCGCAGCCCCGTTTTTTACGATCTTGCAGTACCCTGTCGGGCCACAGCCGGAGGTGGATCATTGTCCGAGTCCGTCGAAGTGCAGGTCAGGCCGGGTGGGGAGGAGGACCTGCAAGCCCTCACCGACCTCTACAACCACTACGTCCGCGAGACTCCGATCACCTTCGACCTGGTGCCGTTGTCACCGGAACAGCGCCGCCCTTGGCTGCTCTCCCACCCGGAAGACGGACCGCACCGCCTTTTGGTTGCCCACGGGCCCGGACCGGACGGCTCGAACGGCCTGCTCGGATACGCCACGAGCAGCCCGTTCCGCCAGAAGGCCGCGTACTCCACCTCCGTGGAGACCTCCGTGTACTGCGCCCCGGAGGCCGCCGGCCGCGGCGTCGGCACCCTGCTCTACGCGGCGCTCTTCGAGGCACTGCGGGGTGAGGACCTGCACCGCGCGTACGCCGGCATCGCGCAGCCCAACGAGGCGTCCGTCCGCCTGCACACCCGCTTCGGCTTCCGCCCGCTGGGCGTCTACCGCGAGGTCGGCCGGAAGTTCGGCCGCTACTGGGACGTCGCCTGGTACGAGAAGGACCTGACCTGACGCGCCGCGCTCAGCGCAGCCAGGGAAGGTCGCCCGCCGCGCCGTTCTGCGGCTGGAGCCCCTCGGCGACGATCCGGCAGATCTCGCCGAGCTGGCGCACCTGCTCCTCCGACAGCCGGTCGAAGATCGCCCCGCGCACCGCCTCCACATGGCCGGGAGCGGCCGCCGCGAGCGCGGCGAAGCCCTCGTCGGTGAGCACCGCGAGCTGGCCGCGCCGGTCGGAGGGGCAGTTCTCGCGGCGGACCCAGCCGTTCTCCTCCAGGCGGGATATGGCGTGGGAGAGCCGGCTGCGCGTAATCTTCGAGCGTTCCGCCAGCTCCGTCATGCGCATCCGGCGGTCCGGGGTCTCGGAGAGCCACACCAGCAGCGAGTAGTACGCGTGCGGCATCCGCGCGTCGCGCTGGAGCTGCCGGTCGAGCGCGTCCGAGACCAACTGGGTGGACGCCATGTACGCGCGCCAGGCGCGCTGCTCCTCCTCGCTCAGCCAGCGGGGTTCGGGGGCACTCGTGGTCATCCCCCCACTCTACGAATTCGACCTTGAACTTTCAAGCAATCAGGGGTACCTTCCCCCCTGCCAGCTTGAAACTTCAAGGAACGCAGGCGAGGGACCCGTATGACGACCACCCCGGACGCCCCAACCGCCCCGACCGCCCCCGATTCCCCGGGCACGGTCCCCGCCCCGCCGCGCGCGTCCGTCCGCACACGGGTCCGGATCCCGTTGCGCTTCCCCGACGGCTGGACGACCCCCGCCGACGTCTTCACCTTCACCGGCCTCGTCGACGGCGAGGAGCACCTCGCACTCGGCCTCGGCGCCCACGAGGGCACGGCGTCCCCGCTGGTCCGACCGCACTCCGAGTGCCTGACGGGCGACGTCTTCGGCTCCGCCCGCTGCGACTGCGGCCCCCAGTTGCGCGAGGCCGTGCAGCGCATCGCCGAGACCGGCGGCTACCTGCTCTACCTGCGCCAGGAGGGTCGCGGCATCGGCCTGTACGCCAAGCTCGACGCCTACGCCCTGCAGGACGAGGGACTGGACACCTACGCCGCCAACCGCGCCCTCGGCCGGCGCGACGACGAACGCGACTACACCGCCGCCGCCCAGATGCTCGGCGCCCTCGGCGTCGACGCCGTCCGCCTGCTCAGCAACAACCCCGACAAGGCCGCCCAGCTGACCGCGCTCGGCGTCACCATCACCGAGCGGGTGCCCACCGGGGTCCACCTGTCCGAGGACAACGTGCGCTACCTGCGCGCCAAGGCCGAGCACACCCACCACACCCTCGACCTCCCGGCCTGAGGAGGCCCCCCATGCGCATGCCCGCCCTCTACCTCTCGCACGGCGCCCCGCCGCTCGCCGACGACCCGGTGTGGCCCGGCGAACTGGCCGCCTGGTCCGCCGGGCTCCCGCGCCCCACGGCGATCCTGATGGTCTCCGCGCACTGGGAGGAGGCCCCGCTCGCGCTCGGCGCCACCACCACGGTCCCGCTCGTGTACGACTTCTGGGGCTTCCCCCGCCATTACTACGAGGTGCAGTACGCCGCCCCGGGCGCGCCCGCGCTGGCCGAGTCCGTCCGCAAGCTGCTCCGCACCGCGGGGACGCCGGTCCAGGACATCCCCGACCGGGGCCTGGACCACGGGGCCTACGTCCCGCTCGTGGAGATGTACCCGGACGCCGGCATCCCCGTGCTGCAGGTCTCGATGCCCACCCTCGACCCGCAGCGGCTCATGGACATCGGGCGCAGGCTCGCCCCGCTGCGCGACGAGGGCGTGCTGATCGTCGGCAGCGGCTTCTTCACCCACAACCTCGCCGCGCTGCGCCACTCCGGCGGGGTGCCGGGCTGGTCGGCGGAGTTCGACGACTGGGGGCACCGCGCCCTGGACGCGCACGACGTGGACGCCCTGCTGGACTTCGAGCACAAGTCCCCCGCCGGGCGGCTCGCCCACCCGCGGACCGAGCACTTCGCGCCGCTCTTCGTCACGATGGGCGCGGCCGAGGACGACCTCGGGGACCAGCGCAGCGTCATCGACGGCTTCTGGATGGGCCTGGCCAAGCGGTCCGTGCAGTTCGGCCGGTAACCGCCCCGCAGCCGGCAGCGGTAACCGGCCGGTTGCCGGTAGTCTCCGCAACGCGACGGCGAAGGGCCCCGCCTCCTCGCATGAGGCGGGGCCCTTCGCCGTGCTCGCCGTCCGGCGTGCCGTCGTCGTCGACGTGTCCGTCAGTGGGCGATCACCGGGACGGCGACGTCCTCCGCGCCCTCGGCGTCCTTGGTGCCGGAGGTCGCCACCACACCGCCGCCACCACGGGTGGTGACGAAGGTGAAGGCGATGATCGCGGAGAGGGCCAGGATGCCGACCGCCCACCAGATCGCGGTGGAGTAGCCGTGCACGGCCGCGGCGTTGACGAAGCCCTGCTTGCCGAGCGTACGGGCCTCGGCACCGTGCGCGGCGACCCACGCGGTGGTCGCGCTGGCCGCGATGGTGTTCAGCAGCGCCGTGCCGATGGCACCGCCGACCTGCTGAGAGGTGTTGACCATGGCGGAGGCGACACCCGCGTCACGCGGCTCGACCCCGTGCGTGGCCAGGCTCATGGCCGGCATGAAGGCCGTACCCATGCCGAGGCCGAGCAGGATCTCCGCCGGCAGGACCAGGCCCGCGTAGGAGGTGTCGACCGACAGCTGGGTCAGCAGCAGCATGCCGAGGCCCGCCACCAGGAAGCCCGGGGTCATCAGCAGGCGCGGGGCGACGCGGGTCATCAGGCGCGCGCCGATCTGCGTCGAGCCGGTGATCATGCCCGCGATCATCGGGAGGAAGGCGAAGCCGGTCTTCAGCGCGGAGTAGCCCTGGACGACCTGCAGGTAGTAGGTGAGGAAGAGGAAGAGGCCGAACATCGCGATGATGGCCAGACCCAGCGAGAGGTAGACGCCACCGCGGTTGCGGTCGGTCACCACGCGCAGCGGCAGCAGCGGGGCCTTCACGCGGGCCTCCACCGCCACGAACGCGACGAGCAGCACGACCGAGGCGACGAACAGGCCGATCGTGGTTCCCTCGCTCCAGCCGTGGGTCTCGGCCCGGGTGAAGCCGTAGACCAGGGAGACCAGGCCGGTGGTGGCCAGCACGACGCCGGGGATGTCCAGGCCGCTGCTGTTGCGGCTGCCGGCGGGCTCCTGGACGAAGCGCATGGCGCCGAAGGCCGCGACGGCGGCGAAGGGGATGTTGACGAAGAAGGTCCAGCGCCAGTCCAGGTACTCGGTGAGCACACCGCCGAGGATCAGACCGACGGCACCGCCACCACCGGCGATGGCGCCGTAGATGCCGAACGCCTTGGCGCGCTCCTTGGCCTCGGTGAACATCACCGCGAGGAGCGACAGCGCGGCCGGCGCGAGCAGCGCGCCGAAGGCACCCTGCAGCGCGCGGGCACCGAAGAGGACCCCCTCGTTGGCCGCGGCGCCGCCGATCGCGGACGCGGCGGCGAAGCCGATCAGGCCGGTGACGAAGGTGCGGCGGCGGCCCCACAGGTCGGCGATGCGTCCGCCGAAGAGCAGCAGGCCACCGAAGACCAGCGCGTAGGCCGTGATGACCCACTGCTTGTTGGCATCGGAGATGCCCAGGTCGGTCTGGGCGGAGGGCAGGGCGATGTTCACGATGGTGCCGTCGAGGACGACCATCAGCTGGGCTATCGCGATGAAGGCCAGCGCCTTCCAGCGCTGGGCGTGTGCCGTGTCAGGCATGGGTGGACTCACTAACGGTACGAAGAGATGACGACATTGAAGACGAAGAGGACATACGGTACGTAAAGGAAATGTTGTGGGCGAGTGAATTACGCGGGGGCGCCCGTTCGGCAGGCGGAGCTCAGCGACATTGCCGAAGGTCCTCGAATGTGGCGGAGCTACCCGGGAGTTCGGAGCGCGCCGGCGCCTCCAGGCCGTCCACGAACAGCTGCAGATGACGGCGGATGAAGCGCTCCATGCTGCCGCAGTGCTTGCCGGGCAGCGGCCGCGTCAGCTGACTGACGGCCACCATCACGTCGCCGACGTCGATGTCGGTACGGAGCCGACCGGACCGCCGCCCGGCGGCCATCAGCTCCTCGATCGCGTGCTGCAAGCGTACGCGGCCCTCCGTGAGCCGCGGGTCCCCCTCGCCGAATCCTGTGGAGAGCATCGGGCACAGCGCGCCCACGCGCTCGTCGGCCGCCTCGTGCACGAAGCGGCGCAGCGCGTCGAAGGCGTCGGCCTCTTCGGCCAGCGCCTCCTCGGCCCGCTGGGTGAGCCGGTCCATCACCGACAGGGTCACCTGGAACGCGAGTTCCCGGCGGTCGGCGAAGTGCCGGTAGACGGTGGCGTTGCCCACGCCGGCCCGCTTGGCGATCTCGTCGAGCGGCGCGTCGACACCGTGCTCGAGGAGCGCCTCACGGGCGGCGACGATGATCCGCTCGCGGTTGCGCGTGGCGTCCGCGCGGAGCTTCACGGAGGCGGCTACTGCCATGACGGGCACTCCTCTCTGTCCTTCGGTGGTTCCGGTTCCGGGGAGCAAGTCCCCGCTTGTGCGACGTAGGTGTAAACGGGGAGCCGGTCCCCGGATATTTCGGCGCCGCTTGTGAGCTGAGTCACAATCAACGCGAGCCGGTAAGACGCCACTTGGGAGGGGCCTCCGTACCGGCCCCCGCGCGCACGCGAAGAACCCCGGACGCCAATGCGCGCCCGGGGCCCTTCCGCACTTCCGTGACCGGTTACTCCACGACGAGCTCGACCGGGATGTTGCCCCGGGTCGCCTTGGAGTACGGGCACACCTGGTGCGCCTGCTCGATCAGCGCGCGGCCGGCCTCGTTCTCCAGCTCCGAGGGCAGCTCGGCGCGGAGCACGACCGCCAGGCCGAAGCTCGTGTCGTCCTTGCCGATGGTCACCTCGGCGGTCACGGAGATCTCGCTGGTGTCCACCTTCGCCTGCCGCCCGACCAGGGCGAGGGCGCTGGCGAAGCACGCGGCGTAACCGGCCGCGAAGAGCTGCTCGGGGTTGGTGCCCTGACCGTTGCCGCCGAGCGCCGGCGGCATGGCGAGCGCGAGGTCGAGCTGACCGTCGGAGCTGACGGCACGCCCGTCGCGGCCGTTGGCGGTGGCGACGGCGGTGTAGAGCGGGTCCATGGAACGTCCTCTTTCGATCGGTTGCGATCTCGTTGACGACAAGTAGAGCACACAACTGAGTTGGGCACAACTAAAACGTGGACAGTAGAGCTACCCTGTATCCATGACCGCCACCGCGCCCGCCCGTGCCGGGGACAACCTCCGGCTCGAGAACCAGATCTGCTTCTCCCTGCACGCCGCCTCGCGCGCCTTCGGCGGCGTCTACCGCGTCGTGCTCAAGGACCTCGGCCTCACCTACCCGCAGTACCTGGTGATGCTCGTGCTCTGGGAGCACGGCGCCCTGCCGGTCAAGAAGATCGGCGAGCACCTGCGGCTGGACTCGGGCACCCTCTCCCCGCTCCTGAAGCGCCTCGAGGGCACGGGCCTCGTACGCCGCGAGCGCTCCGCCGACGACGAGCGCTTCGTCACGGTCCACCTCACCGACGCGGGCACGGCCCTGCACGAGAAGGCCCTCCAGGTCCCGCGCCGCATCTCCGCGGCCACAGGCCTGGGCCTGGACGAGATCAACGACCTGCGCACCCGGGTCGACCGCCTCACCGCGGCCCTCACCTCGGCCGACCTCGCCGACGGCCCGCCCTGTGCCTGACACCCCGCACCCCGGCGCCACACCCCCGGGGCCCGGAGCAATCGCCGGCACACCCCAGACCCGCATCCGCTAGGCTGTCCCACGCTTCCGCCTCAGTAGCTCAGGGGATAGAGCACCGCTCTCCTAAAGCGGGTGTCGCAGGTTCGAATCCTGCCTGGGGCACAAGGGAAAAGGCCCTGGACCGATCATGGTCCGGGGCCTTAGACATCCACTTTCGACATCAACGGCGGCGGTCAGCCGTCGGTCGACACGCCTCTTCAACAGCCGGTCCATGTGGCTGATGGCCTCGCGCTGAGTGTCCTGAACGACGTGTGTGTAAACGTCCATGGTGATGCTGATCTGGCTGTGGCGTGGATCTCCATCACCCCGCGGGGAGCAACGCCGGCCGCGGTCAGCAGCGTGGCGCAGCCGTGCCGAGCGTCATGCAGCCGGATGGCGCGGAGCTGGGCGCTGTCAGCGACCCGGGTGAACGAGCGGTAGAGCTTGCTGGGCTCGATCGATCGACCGGTCCCGGGTGGTGAAGACGTAGCCGCCGTTCCCTGGCCACCTATCTCCCGCACGCTGCTGGGCGGGCCGAACGTAGATAACGCACTTGTCCAGGTCGACGTCCGCCCAGCGGAGCCCGACGCGGGCAGGCAGGAGCCAGCCTGATTCGCTGCCGGCGTAAGGCCCCCTGGCCATGCTCGATCCCTGCCCAGGCGGGCCACCGGCCAAAGATCGCGCCAACGCCCTACACGGAGCGTTTTCAGCTTCCCCACTCCAGGGTGAGGACGGTCTTGGCGACCTCGGTTGGGCCCACTGGGCACAGCCGGCTTGTTTGTAAGGAGTTGGCGGCTTGTCACCTCACTGAGAGGCCGGTGGTCCTGCACTTCAGGCCGGAAAATGGTCGAGGGGAGGGGGCGGGAAGCTTGCTCGGAGTACCATCCCTGCGAGGTCCCCACGTCGGCGCTCCGCAACCCCCGCAGTGGCACAGTCGTATGGGGCATCCGTGTAGAGACGGCAGAGTGGAATGAGTGTGGCGGAGAGCTGGTCCCGCGTGATGAATCTTCTTCGGCAGCACGCCCCGGCAGATCACGCGGATCTCCCTGGGCCCGCCACGGAACAGATGCTCGCGGCCGCCGAGGAACGGATGGGCATCCCCTTCCCTCAGGATCTACGGGCGTGGCTGCTGCAGAACAATCTGGATCTTCCTGAGGAAGATGTGGACGACGATGTGGCATGTTGCGGCTTCGCCGGGTTCCCGGATGAAGGAAGCTTCTTTCTCGGCATCCGGGCGATGGAGAAGCTCTACGCGAACCGCTCCACGCTCGGTGGATTCGACCCTCCGGACCAGCCGGACAATCCTTTTTGGCGTAATGAATGGATCCCCTTCCTGTCGGATCAGGACGCCTGGACGGGAAAGTTCATCGATGTGCGGGACGGCCGCGTCGGCAGGTGGTTCGTGGGTGATATCACGATCACGGGCGAGTACGAATCGCTGGCTCACTATTTCGACTCCGTCGCGGAGAAGCTGACGAAGATCGCCGATGGAAACCATCCGGCCTGTGAGGTTGCCGAAGGGCGACTCGTCTGGTCTTGAAACAGAAGTTCGCCGCGTCGGTCAGATGGGCCAGTCCCACTTGGCCGGCGGTACGAGGTCAGACTGAGAGTTCCCTTCCCTCCCACCTACCGCGATCTGCGAGTAGATCGATGTGCCACTTCTGTGCCAGAACGGGCGGGGCCTCACGGGCATGATGACCCGGGGCGCGACGCCGGCCGCCGTCCGCAGCGTGGCGCAACCCTGCCGGGCATGGTGCAGCCGGACCACCCGGAGCCCCGCTTGCGCGGCGACCCGGCGAAGGACCGGTACACGTTCCGCGGCTCCACCGGGCGGCCGTTCCTGGTCGCGAAGATGTGTCCGGCCTCGGACCAGGCGACGCCCGTGCGCGTGAACGCCTCGCGCTGCCGGAGTCGGTGCGGGCAAGGAACCAGCCCGATTCGCGGCCAGCCTACGGGCCCCGATCTCTCGCCCCATGGCGGCTCCAGCCCAAAGCCGCTACGCCGACCTCATCACGGGTATGCCAGCATGCTCGCATGAGTGTCGAAAACCCAGACTCGGCCGGCCACTGCCACGTATCGCTCCAAGTGGGCCAACCAAGCGTCGCTAAACCGGGGTTCGAGACCCTTCCGGCCAGGGCTGTCGGTCCGGGCCTGTTCGAACTGATGGGTAGTCCGGGTCTGGTCGAGGGTTGCGCTGCTGGTGACATGCTGAAGATCGATGCCGAGGGGCTGTTCCAGGTTGAGCGGCGAGGCCCGAACCTTTGCATCCAAGCGTTTGGTGATCCTGCCTTCGACGCCGACTCCTTGGAAGCCCTGACTGTGGGATTTGCGGCGCTGAATGGCCTGGTCGAGGCTCCGGCCGACCGCCAATTCATCGTGGTGACGGTGCCCGCTTCTGCCGGATTCCCTGCCGTCGAAGCAGTGATGGATGCTTGGGTCAGCGCAGTGAGTGGGCAGCTCGAATGGGGATTCAGCAACGTATTCGGTGCCGACGGAGAGCCACTCAACTGGTGGCAGCCTGCCTAAGTTGCAGGACTGGGCCGTCGCTGAGCCACGACGTCTGCCAAGCCCTCGACCACGAGCGCCTGCCGAGAAACATCGAAGGCACCCGCGCCAAGCTGAAACGCCTCGTCAAGCTCGACATCCTCACCGAGATCGACACTGGCAGCTTCGCCAGGAAGCAGTAGCCGACCGAGAATCAGAAGCCGCTACTGCGCACCGTTCGATGGTGATCGAAAGTGAGCCACGATCTGGCGTGCGTACTGATTGTCCGGGCCGAGATCGTGGACCGCTCGATGGGCGTCTTGGATCCGGCCCGTCTCACACATCAGTCGAACAAGGGCGTACAGGGCGCCACGATCACCGGCCTCGGCTCGGTCGCGCAGGGCAGCCTCCATTCCCCGCTCGCGAAGCGCTCTGTTGAGTCTCCGACGTGCGTGAACATCCGTGAGAGCGCGCTCTGCGAGTTCAGAGAGCCGTGCCGCACGGGCAAGCAAATCCATGTGCCACAGATGATTGTCGTGCCTAGACCAATCGGTCGAGTAGCACTCGGCGTGGGCGCTCACCAACGCGATGGCCGCGTCCCAATCTCGGCGCTGTTCCGCAGCCTGGACCTGTTCGAACCATTCCACAGGACTACTATCGCGCAGCACTGCCCCGTACAGCGTCGTGGGAGCGGTCGCCGACAGCCGACAAGTGTCCGCCACGATCAAGCCCTCACTGCCGCCTGCCAAACACTCCCAAAACGCCCATTCGGTAGGGTGGACAGGGTGCGAAGCAATCGGCCAGGGAATCATTGCCCGGTTTGTGGGTTCGGCCTTGGGTACGCGCCCTGGGGCGAGAGCGGGGACGTCGCGACCTTCGACATCTGTGGGTGCTGCGGAATCGAGTTCGGGTACCAGGACTCAACAGACACGGGCGTGATCATGGCCCGCAACGACTGGATTGCCCGGGGCTACCCGTGGAAGGGCGACGCCAAGGACAAGCCGGCCGACTGGGATCCAGAGGCGCAACTGCGCAAGTCGCTGCCGGTCCTGTGGCCCAGGGGTATCCATGACGGCAAAACCGCGCAGGATCCGAAGTCGTCCCAGTGAGTGTCCAACTGCGCTACAACGGCCCCGTACTGGGGCGCACAACCACGGACGCTCACGGATGGCCCGCGCAGCTCGCAGGCGAGTCGCCGTCACCCCGCGCCTTGCGGATCACCGAGCCGAGCCGATCCGGCGATCTCACGATCACGTCCGTTCACCATGTGTTGATAATTCAGCGCGGGATGCGGAGTGCTGTGACCCATCCTGGTCATCAGCTCCCGCAGGCTCGCGCCGGATGCGGCGAGGATGTTCGTCCCCATGTGCCGGAGAGCGTGGAAGTGCACGCCTGCTGTGAAGCCGTACGAGGAGAGGCGTGCGTGCGCCACGGCAGCAAGCTGTGGCCCGAAGTCGAGATCATCAGTGCTTCGACGCCGATGACATTGGGCGAGTACGTGGACGCCATCGGCGAAGCTCGTCTGGTGATCGACTTACTTGTCGGTGCGCTTCAACGGTTGCTGATCAGGCAGGAGCCAGCCCGATCCGCAGCCAGCGCAAGGCACCCTGGCCATGCTCGACCCCAGCCCGGGCAGGCCA
Organism: Streptomyces sp. NPDC008238; assembly: GCF_042956445.1. NCBI lineage: Bacteria > Bacillati > Actinomycetota > Actinomycetes > Kitasatosporales > Streptomycetaceae > Streptomyces > Streptomyces sp. NPDC008238. The sequence continues at coordinate 265,753 of NZ_JBIBGK010000010.1, forward strand.
CCGGTCAAAGATCGCGCCAACGCCTCACGGCACGTACAGCCCGCACCCGCAAGCGTCGAGGCCGAGTGGCGAACAGGGTCGATCGGCTCGACTCTCGTCTGAGAGGGTCCCCGAGTGACATCAGTGACGACCGATCGACTTCTCCTACGTCGGCCAACCGAGGATGACGTTGACCCGCTCCTCTCGATGAACGCCGACCCGGAGGTGATGAGGTACATCGGCGATGGCTCTGTGCGGAGGCCGAACCGTGAACAGGCCGCAAGTGGCATCGCGCTTGCACACAGGGAGTGGGACGAACGGGGAGTCGGCATGCTCTCACTGATCGTGCGGGAGACCGGGCGCTACGCCGGATGGGTCACCTTGACGGTGCCCACCTTCTTGCCACAGCTCCTGCCTGCAGTGGAGATCGGATGGCGGCTGCCACGTGAGCACTGAGGGCACGGCTACGCCACCGAGGCGGCTCAGTGGATGCTGCGGTTCGGACTCACTGACTGTGCCCTCGACCGCATCGTCAGCAACCGCCACGTCGAGAACCACCGCTCGAAACGTGTGATGGACAAGCTAGTGGCTCGGCTCGGATGGTCGACCAGGTAATTGATCGGCCATCGGTCTCCCGGCAGGGTGTCTCCAGGATCTGATCGTGGAGGTGGCTGTGGGGCGTCGACGGGAGTGTTTGTCCGGCCGGTGAGCATGGAGGAGGGCCGGCGACTGCAGCGGATCAGTCGGACCGCGAAGGACCCGGTCAGGCTGCGGCGGGCCATCGTGGTGATGATGTCCGCCCAGGGCCAGTCGGTGAAGGACATCACCTCGTTGATGCAGGTCAGCGAGGATTACGTGCGCGATGTCATCCACGCCTTCAACGAGCGGGGGTTCGACGCGCTGGACCCAAAATGGAGCGGGGGACGCCCGCGGGCGATCAGTGAGCGGGTGCGTGAGCGCATCTGCCTGATCGCCCGGACGTCCCCCGCCGACTG